>NZ_CP009043.1:600000-1200000 GCF_000736415.1 Campylobacter iguaniorum
CTACTTCATAAATCCCATCGCCAAATATAAATCCGCGATCAAAAATGCTGATTTTAGCGTCGTTTTTATCCATAAATTCGCCATTTAGATACACTATTTTTGAGGCACTTGGAACTGCCATTTTCTGCTCCTAATAAAAAATTTACTCTTATTTTATCTACATTTGACTTATTTTTGATATAATATATCACTAAAAATACGTAAAAAAGTAAAAATATGCTAGAAAAATTTAAAAGACTGATTTTTGACAAATTGTTCGTAGTTTCAAAACAACCAGTTTTGTTCAAAGACCTTTTAGAGGTAAATTGCTTGTTTAATGAAGGTATGCTAGTAGATCCATCGAAGCTAAATTTCAGATTTAGAAACGGTAGATTATACGTGATATATGGTATAGCTTGTCTGTTTAGCTTGTCTATTCTGATAGTCATTTTGCATAAATTCTTTGAAAAAGTGGATTTCCACTACTCTATCATCGCGACTATGGTTATGACTGCACTGATTTTTGTGGGTTTTGACTTTTTTAAGATTTGGGCTAGAAAAAGCATAAGCAAAGAGCTTATTGAGAAAGCTTGGAAGGTGCATTTTCCATATTTTCCTTATGAAAAATACTCATCAAAGATAGAAATCATCTACAATGAAGCTATTAAAAAAGAGATACCTAAAAAAGATTTAGAAAAATACGTCCTTGACCAGCTAGTCCTTAGCGTATCATCTGAAAAGTAAATTTACATACTCAACTCCATTAACATTACAAGATGGTTATAATTTATTGTAATTTTAAGTAAACTTATAACTATCTTGTAAAATATAAACATTTTTTATCAAATTTTCCGATTTATTATATACATTTTATTTACTAAGTGCTATAATGTGCTTGTTAATAATAAAGTTTATTAACAAGTATAAATTTAGAAAATCAAATTCTATTGTAGTAATCCATGAAAGCATGGGTTTTATAATAAGATTAATTTTAAAGGATCAATATGCAAGAAATTTTATATTTCAAAAGCAGGAGTGACAGATTTTTTGTAGCCACGAGTTTGGCTGTTTGTATGTGTATTTCTGGCTTGCAAGCAAATATTGCTATTGCAGATAAGGATTATGTTTATGATTCTACCACATCGAATTATACCGAAACTGGTGGTGGGGGGGGCAGTCGTCCTTGATTCTTTGCCAGATGACCTCGTTATAAGTGGGGTAAGCTCGGTAAAAGCTCCTGCTTTAAATAAGAGGGGTGAATTTAATATTATAGGTGCTTCTGGGAGCAAACGTATCACTTTTAATAGCGGTTCGACTGTCACTATAGAAGCTGATGGCACTAATACTGGTAATACGCGCCTTATTTTTGCTAGTAGTTACAATACTGTCAATTTCAACGGAACAACAAATTTAATTAATAATGTTAATACAGATAGAGCTAGAACTTTACATCTTGAAAATAACTCTAGGTTAAATTTAGGTAGAGGCTCTGAAACTACTGTTTCTACTGCTGGTAATGGATACGGAGTTGTTATCAAACAAAATACCAACCTAGATGCCGATAATGCAAAACTAACTATAAATATGCAAAAAGATGATAGCGTAGGACTTGAAGTCAATAAAAACTCATATGCATATCTAAAAAATGGCTCAAATTTAAACATCACAACCACTGGAGCTGGCTCTAAAGGTGTAAATTTGATTTCAGATAGTGCGGCATCAAGAGGTACGCTAGAATCAGATATAAACTCTAATATAAATATAAATACATCAAACGGCAACGGAACTGGTATATATATCGAAAGAGGCGCAGTAGTTGCAAGAGGCGACGTAATCATAAATAGTGGAACCGGCACTGCAATAGACCTTAAAGATGCAGCATATACTAATGATTTTTATAGTTTCGTAAATATAAGTAGCGGCACAAACAGCGCAGACCACTCACTAGTCCAGATAACTGGAGATATAAAAAACCAAAACTCTAAGGGTGCTGTGCAAGTGCAATTTGAACGAGCTGGGTCTTTTTTTAACGGTGATAATTATATACTATCAGACGGTAGAGGTAATTTTCGTTTTTACAATGGCGCTACTTGGACTGGAAATAATACAGTAAGTGGAACCGGAACAATGAATATATTATTAACCGGTACTACTCAGTGGACTGGCAATAACGAAGTATCAAATGGTGAAAATACGATATATTTGGCTGATAACAGTGTATTTAAAGGAAATAACACTACAACTGGCGGAATCAATAGTATATCAACGTCTCAAAGCTCTATTTGGGAGTCTGGTGAAAACAAAGTATCAGGCGGAAAGGCTTATTTGGTTCTTAACGCTGATTCTAAAATGAATGCAAATACCACAGTAGATGGTGGAAATAGTATTATAAGAGTTCGCGATTCATCAAGCTATACTGGAGATATAAAAGTCACTAGTGGAACTAATGATATGGAAATATCTAGCACTGGTAAATTTAGCGGCGATAGCACTACGACTGGTGGATCAAATTTGATAATTTTTTGGAACGGTGCTACTTGGGAAGCCGGCACGACACACACAGTAGATGGAGGATCGGCGTCTGTAGAATTCAACAATTATTCTGTAGGAAATGTAGATACTGTGGTTAATGGTGGAGATAGCAGGATAGACATAAATGATCGCGGATCGTACACTGGAGATGTAACAGTCAATAACGGAGATAATGGAATAAATTTATACGACACTGGTAAATTTAGTGGTAACAGCACTACAACTGGTGGAATAAATATTATAGATCTAAATGAAAACTCTACTTGGGAAGCCGGCACGACAAATACCGTAACTGGTGGAGCAGCGACTGTAAAACTTGACGATTACTCTGTAGTAAATGCAGATACTGTAGTCACTGGTGGAACTAGTACGATAAACGCTAATGGATATACGAACTACGCTGGGGATATAGAAGTCACTGGTGGGACTAGCAATGCGAATTTCTATCATGCGGCATCTTTCAATGGGGATTATATAGCTAGTGCTGGAACAAGCAGCGTCGATATGCAAGGTAGCTCAAAATGGCAAGGAGATATAAAAATAACCGCCGATAACTCAAAAGTAACCCTTCGTCATGATTCTAGATGGCAAGGTAGTGCACTAGAGCCATTAGCCACAACAAAAGCAAATGTGGATATGTTTAATGATTCAGAGTGGAAAGTGGCTCAAAATAGCTTTGTTGATAAGCTAAATTTAAACGACACCGCTCATGTCGTTCTAGCTAACAACTACAGAACACCATACTCAAATCCACGCACTTATGAGACCTTGACAGTTAAAGAACTAAGTGGAAATGGCGGAAACTTTGTATTTGATACTGATCTAAATAGCGCAGTTGCTGGAAGTGAAGAGACATACGGCGATAAACTAATAATCACAGGTGGTATTCCAGCTGGAGTACATGGGGTGCAAGTAGCAGATGAGAGTCTATATACTGGAGCAGAAGTAACTGGAGTCAAAAAGCTTTTGCTTATCACTGATGAGAATGACGTTGGCTATGAGTTTGTCGGTAAAGCATTAAATCAAGGTGGCTTATGGCAGACTAATGCTCCTACGTTTTTCAAAGAGGGAAATAAATGGTATCTAGCAAATTTCACCAAAGAAGCAAATAACGATACTACAGTAATACTAAGCGATAGACAAGTAGCAGTCTATAACCAATGGAATAGGATATCAAATGACTCACTTCGTAAGCGTTTAGGCGATTTGCGTTATGATGATAGTAAGCAAGGCAGCTGGGCTAGGGTTTATGGTGGTAGATTTAGTGGAGAGGGATATAGCCAAAACTACTACACCTTGCAAGCAGGAATCGACAAAGCTATAGATAACCACATATATGGACTATTTATAGACAGCCAACACAGCAACCAAGACTATACTTATGGTAAAGGCGATGGAGAAAAAAGAGTTGTCGGTCTATACTATACAAACTATTTAGATAACGGACATTATCTTGATACGGTGCTAAAATACGGTAAGATAAACTCAAAATACAATACAAGCGGTGACTTCCCAGACCATGCTAAATACGGCAGTTTGGCTTACGCTGCTAGCTTGGAGTATGGCAAGACTATAAGATTTGAGAACAATTCGTTTATAGAGCCTTTAGCTCAACTAACCTACTCAAATATCGAATCAGAAAACTACACTACTGATAGAAATACGATTGTAAAAGAGAGCGCTATAAAAAGCTTAATATCTAAGCTTGGATTTAATGCCGGAAAACAGATCGCAGATGATAGCGACGTGTATTTCAAGGCGTTTTGGATGAGAGAGTATAAAGCAGATAGAAATGTAGATCTAAAATCTGCAAATGGCGAGATCATGAGCTTTGGCGAAAATTACAGAGATAGCTGGGTAGAAATAGGGCTTGGACTAAACAAAAAAATCGGCGAAAAAACACATCTCTACGCCGATCTAGAAAGAAGTCTTGGAGCAACCATACAAAAAGACTGGCAAGTAAATGTCGGCTTTAGGTGGGAGTTTTAAATCAGATCCATGACTTTGGTTTGCTTTGAAGCAATCAAATTTAGAAGATAAGTTATAGTCTTATCATGACACATTAGCTTATCTTCTACACTATCGTAAAAATAATAAGGAAGCTTATTTAGCTTCTTTTCTATCATCTCAAATCTTGTGGAAATTATCTTTATATCGGACTCCAATGCTAGCTTGATGAGGTCTAGCTTGTCATGCTTTATGGATTTGATATAGTCTTTTAAATTTATAATTAAGCCGTTTATCTCTTCAAGATTTTTGTAAATTTCTAAAGATGTTTTAAAGTATTTAAACTCTCTTTTATCATTTTCTAAAATAGCTTTTTTGTAGATATTTAAGCTAGTTAAGACGCTTTTTTCGCTGATTATGAATTTAGCCTTTTGGCTTTGGCTGAAGAAATTTGATAGTTCATTAAGCTTTGCTATGACTGAGGATAAATTTGAGTTTAGCTTTATGGCTGAAGCCTTTCTAAATAGCAAGAACGTCACCCCAAAAGCAACAAAAAATCCGATCAAAATATCGGCGAATCTAGCCACTACAAGCTCCAAAAAATCAGCTTTTATCTCTGAAAATACAAGTGTAAAAGTCGCCATAAACACAGATGAAAAATATATAGTAGGAAATATTTTAAGATAAAATGTTAAAAATATAAAAAGCATTATGAGTGGCACGAAGATCACGGTTGATTTGAGCGTATAAATGAGAGCAAACGCTATGCAAATGCCGATCATTGCGCCTTTTATGTTGTCAAATCCAACGACTCTAGTCATATATGAAGTGGCTCTACTCACGCTCAAAACTCCTATGGCAATCCATACTCCATGGTCGATTTTTGTAACTTGAGTGATGAAGATAGCTATGGAGACGCCAAGCGCGAGTTTGAGAGAGTTTATGACTGTATCGTTTTGTAAATTTATCTCAGATATGATACTTTTTAGGCTTTTTGAACTCTTTTTTTCTAGTTTGATTTTGTCTTCGCCACCATTTTTTATAAGCTCAAATTTAGAGTATAAGACCTCAAGAGATGCTGCAAATATACTAAATTTAGAGTTTTGGATCTTGTTTAGAGCCTCACTTTTTAAGCTTACCTTTTCATCTTTAAATATATTTTTTAGCTCATTTAGGTTGTGGAGAATTTCTTTTTGTACCTCTAAAAGTAGTGAATTGTCCTTGATATTGATAAAATATCTCTTTAAAGATATTAAAGAATAAAATATATCTTCTGTTTTATATAAGTAAAATATTGCCTTTGAGTGGTGGATGATTAGCCTTGCGTCTTTGAGATTTGCACTTTGGTTTGCGAAGATTTTTTTGATACTGTCTATGTGGTTTGCGCATTGCAGGGCAATTTCGTCAAATGTTTTTTGATCGAAGAGATTTTGAGCCATTTTTGTAGTGTCGTTTAGAAGCAAATTATATGTTTTTTTGGTAAATTTACCATAAGTTCCGATATGTAAAACTCTCAAAGTAGAAGCTATAACCCCACCAACGATAACTCCATAAATCGAGCTTTGAATGTCGAATTCACCGTTGCTTTGGACGATTAAAGCGACTAAGCCAGTCATATTGACAATGGAGAGGACTTTGTTTAAATTTGGATTAAAAATCGCGCAAATCCCAACAAAACTCATCCACAAAAAAGTAGGCACTACAAGCCACCATCCAAGCTCGTAAAAATACGCCACAAAAGGCAGAGCGAGGCAAGATAAAAATATATAAAGATATAGGTATTTTAGTTTTGCCTTGTCATTGCCATCAAGTGAGTTTATAAAAAATATACTTATAGACGCGTTTGTGGCAAAGACTGTGGCATGAAATCCAAAAAAATAGTAAGATACGCTAGCGCAAAGTATGAATGATATCGACGCTTTTAGAGCGTATGTCAGACCGAAATTTGCCGGATCGTATGTTTTGATAAAATTTTTAAGCATTTAGTAGCTCATATTGTCTATGATTTGGTTTTTATACCTTATTTTTTCTAGTTTTGAGTTGAGTTCTTTGTTTTCTTCAAGTAAGACATTTAGCTTGTTTCTAAGCTCTGCTATATCCCTACTTGTATAATATATTTCATTGCTTATATATATTTTTGGCAATGTCACTGCAAGGATAAGAAGTATCATCAAATACGCAGTTAGTAGGTGCTGAAAAGATAGATTATGCTCTTTTTTTAGCTCTTCATCGTGAGTTTGGAGGAGTTCGTCTTTGTCGCTCATCTTTGCCTTTCTATCTTGAAGCTTCTTAGTTTAGCACAGCTACTTCTTGAGTTTTGTTTTATCTCTTCATCTGTGGCTTGAAGTGGTTTTTTAGTGATGATTTTGCCTATGCAATGGTTGTTGCCGCATTCACAACGGATAGCAAAACTAGGGCAAATGCAGCTTTTCTCCCACTCTTTGAACTGGCTTTTTACTATTTTATCTTCTAATGAATGAAATGAAATAACGGTTAAAATAGCGTTATTAATGTTTGAGTTTTTTATAGAAGTTAGTAAATTTGTTAGCTCATCAAGCTCTTTATTGACTTCTATTCTTATGGCTTGAAACGCAAGTATAGCGATACTTACGGAGCGATTTTTTAAATTTGATTTGCCTATTATGTTTGTTAGCTCTTTTGCACTTGTTATAGGTGAGATTTTTCTTGCTTCAATGATTTTTTTGGCTACAGTAGTCGCATTTGGAAGCTCACCAAACTGGACAAAAATACGTTCTAGCTCACTTTGGCTATATGTATTTACAAGCTCTTTCGCATCAAAGCTTTGATTTTTATCCATTCTCATATCAAGAGTGCTGCTATTTAGCCCAAACCCACGTTCATCTAAATCAATCTGCAAAGAGCTAACTCCGATGTCTGCTAAAATCCCTTTAATATCACTTAAATCTATCAAATTTATGATATTTGCGAAGTTGCTTTTATAGATAGAAATCCTATCTCCATAATCTTTAAACTTTTCTTTGCAGAAATTTATCGCAGTATCATCTCTATCACAGGCTATGATTTTTAAATTTGGATTTGCGTCGAGCAGGGCTTTTGAGTGTCCGCCATATCCTAATGTGCAGTCTAAAATAGTGCCTTTTTCGATGCTTTTAAATGAGCTTATTACTTCATTTAAAAGGACTGGGATATGAGGTGATTGCAACTGATTTCCTTGGGTGTAAATTTAGGCTTTATAATAACATAATAGATTTTAAGTTGGAATAAAACTACTTTGAGCGACCTAATTTTATGTTATAATTCATAAAAATTTAGGACTAATTATGAATGTAGAATACTCAATAAATGAGATTAAAAGAATATCTAGCTCGATGTTTAAGAAAAACTTTTTTGGTGTATTTCATGGCTCAATTTCTGCTAGAATCGAGCATAATCAGTTTGTTATCAATAAAAAAGATGCGATTTTTGACGGACTTAGCAATGATGATTTGACACTTTTATACTCAAAAAAAGATTATAGGTGGAATGATGCGAGCATAGACAGTGACATTCACTTAAACATATACAAAAATATAGGCGAAGCGAAATACATCTGCTACGCGATGCCGCCATATCTCACGGCTTATAGCATAGATCACGTAAGCATAGAGCCAAAGGATTATTTTGGTTTTATGAAATTTGATAATATTTTTGTTTATGATATCAAGCAGTTTGATGACTGGTACGAAAGAGCACCATCTGAAATAGCTAGATTTATGATCGAAAAAAATACAAACGTAATGGTTATAAAAGGTTATGGAGTGTATGTATATGAAAGGACAGCTTACGACCTTGCTAAGACTGTCGCACTGCTAGAAAATAGCTGCAAATTGCTTTATTACGCAAAAAGTTTTAATTAATCCAAATTTGGTTAGTAAAAGTTAGTAAAAAAGTTAGTAAAATTTTACAAAATTTCATTTTAAGGCTTGTTTTTAAGGTATATTAAACAGAATTTTGATAAAATTGTGATGTTTTATAGTTTTTTATAATAAAGGAAATTTATGATTACTTGGATGCAAAAGCATAAGAAATATTTGGTTATAACTATTTGGATTAGCACTATTGCGTTTGTGGGCGCTGGATTTGTTGGCTGGGGTGCTTACGATATGAATAACAATAGAGCAAAATCTGTTGCAAAAGTTGGAGATAGAAGTATAAGCATTCAAGAATTTCAACAAACTTATTCAGAATTATACGCTTATTATTCTAATTTATCCAATGGGCAATTTACTCAAGAAAAAGCCGATGAAATGGGCTTAGACAAGATAGCTTTAGATAAAATCATACAAGATACAATGCTTCTAAATTTCGCTGATAGCTTAGGACTTAGCGTGACAAATGAAGATATGATAGCAACAATAATTGCAGATAAAAACTTCCAAGTAAATGGCAAATTTGATAGAGCCACATACGAAGAGGCCTTAAGAAGATCTAGAATCTCTCCAAAAGACTATGAAAATGGACTAAAAAATAAAATCTTGCTAAATAAATTATTCAGTGCTTTAAATTTAAAAGCGAATACTGAGGATATTGATATGCTAGGATCTAGCTACTTTATGCAAGATAGAGTTTCTATCCAAGTTTTAAAAGCCGATAAAACTTCTGTAAGTATAGATGAAAATGAGCTAAAAGAGCTTTGGGAAAAGACAAAAAACAACTACCTAACAAAAGCAAAATATGATATGGATACGACTTTTATAGAACCTGTAAAAGTAGATGCAAATGAGACTGTTTTGATGGAGTTTTACGAAGAAAATAGGGGCGAATATAGAGATAGCTCAGATAAACTTTTATCATTTACAGATGCTTTAGAAAGTGTAAAAAAGGATTTTGCACTTAAAAATACTAGAAAATTTGCACTTGAAGAGTATTTAAAAATTAAAAAAGGTGAATCAAATCCAACATCTTCAATGAGCGTTTTAGAAGATAGCACAGAGTTTCCTGTCGCTGAGCTAAAAGATGCAAAAGCTGGTGATGTCTTAAAACCTTTTGAGTATAAAAATGGCTATTTGATAGTAAAACTAAAAACAGTAGCTACACCACAAGTTATGAGCTATGAAGAGGCAAAAGCTAACGTTATAAAAGAGTATGAAAAGATAAAATCCAAAGGCGCCCTTGAGGCAAAAGCAAAAAGTATGGTTGATACATCTAATGGAACAGATATAGGATTTATTAGCAGAGATACTAGAAAAAGCGTAAACGGACTAAGTGACGCTGAGTTTTTGGAATTTGTTATGAGGCTGTTTGAAACTACTAACAAAAAAGGTTATATAGTTTTAGAAGATAAAGCCGTTATTTACAACATTATGGAACAAAAATTGCTTGATTCTAACAAGATTAAAGAGTATAACGAATTACTAACAAAAAACGCCGATGCGATCAAAAACGGACAATTGGGTCAAGATTTATTAATGGCCTTGCAAAAGCGTTATGATGTAGAATTGTACTATAAAAGGTAATAGTTGTGGGAATAAAGATACTAGGCATTGATATTGGGTCTACGCAAATTTGCGCTGTTATGGCTGAATGCGAAAATAATAGCACAAATATAGAAAATGCTATAAAAATAATCGGAATTGGCACTGTCAAATCTCAAGGGCTTAAAAAAGGTTCTATAACAAACATAGAACTAGCATCAAGCTCTATAAAAGCAGCAGTTGACAATGTGATGAGAACTGCTGGAACAAGATATGATAAGGTAATCGTATCGATATCTGGAAAAGATGCGAAAAATATAGACTGCAAAGATGTTATAAATATTCCAGAACGTGAAGTAAATATAAAACAGATCGAACGCGCCATAAGCTCAGCAGAATATAAAGTCAAAATCCCGCATGACTATGAAATTATACACACTTTACCATATAATTTCAAAATAGACGAACAAGATAATATAGAAGATCCTCTTGGAATGAATGGTACGAGATTAGAGGTTCAAGCCCATATAATTGTAGTCCAAAAATCAGCTCTTTTAAATTTGCGAAAAGCTATAGAAAAGGCTGGACTTAAAGCAGATAATGTTGTACTTTCTGGATATGCATCTTCTATCGCCACACTAAATGAAGATGAAAAAGCTCTCGGAGCTGTGCTTATAGATATGGGCGGTGCTAGTTGTAATATGGTCGTTCATTCTGGAAATTCTATACGATATAATGAATTTTTAGGCGTTGGCTCATCAAATATAACCATAGATTTATCGACTATTTTACATACTCCACCTACTAAGGCTGAAGAGATAAAAGTAAAATATGGCACGCTTAAAAATCAAGAAAACCAACTCATAGTTTTGCCAGATCTTGGGGATGAAAACTCAACCCACGAAGTTGGAATAAGCGTAATAACAAAAGTTATATATATGAGAGTTGAAGAGACTTTGATGATACTTGCTAAAATGCTTAGCGAGAGCAATTATAAGGATCTAGCTGGCGCTGGAGTTGTCTTGACTGGTGGAATGACAAAGCTAGATGGGCTTAGAGAGCTTGCATCTGCTGTGTTTGATAGTATGCCAGTTCGTATCGCTAGACCAAAGGAATTTGATGGTCTTATAGATGTTTTAAGAGATCCGGCAAATTCTTGCGCTATTGGACTTTGTCTTTATGGGGCTGGATTTTTTACTCCTTATGAGATAGATTCTGAACGCAAACTCAGATACAAAGAAGAGCCTTTAATAAAAAATCAAGGCTTGATTTCTATAAGAGAGATGAGAGATGAGATAGATAATGATTTTGAAACCATAAAAGAAGAACCTATCATAGCGCCAACGCAAGATCAAACGTATGATAGTTTAGATTTAAAAATAGATAAAGAAGATTTAAAAAATAATAAACGTGATATTGGCGATATAAAGGATAAAATAAATCCTTTTTCTAAATTTATTAATTACTTAAAAAACCTGTTCTAAGAGGGAGATGATATGGGCGATTTTACCGTAGAAGAAAATAAAAATATTTATGGAGCTAAGCTAAAAGTTGTTGGTGTCGGCGGCGGTGGCGGCAACATGATAAATCATATCGTAAGAGAGGGTATAAACAATCAAGACGGTATGAAAACAGTTGATTTAATAGCTGCGAACACCGATGCTCAAGCTTTAGAAGATTCAAGTGCAACTACTAGAATTCAGCTTGGTGAGAAAAAAACTAGAGGTCTTGGTGCTGGTATGGTTCCAGAAGTCGGCAAGGACGCTGCTTTGGAGAGTTACGAAGAGATTAAGACTACTTTAGAATACTCTGATATAGTATTTATCGCATCTGGTTTTGGTGGTGGTACTGGTACTGGAGCTGCTCCTATAATCGCTCAAGCAGCAAAAGAAATAGGCGCTTTAACAGTAGCCGTTGTCACAACCCCATTTTCTTTTGAGGGCAAAAAAAGAATGAGGCTTGCTCTTGAGGGTATTGATGAGCTTAAAAAAGAGTGCGATAGCATAGTCGTCATCCCAAACCAAAAACTTATGGGTATCATCGATAAAAAAGCAGGTATAAAAGATAGCTTCAAACAAGTTGATAATATACTAGCGCGCGCTGTGAGCGGTATGAGCTCTATAGTTCTTAGCTCAGGAACTAGCGATATAAACCTAGACTTTGCAGATGTAAGAACTGCAATGAGTCATAGGGGTCTGTCTCTTATGGGCGTTGGCGAGGCTGAAGGTGAAGAAGCAGCTCAAGAAGCACTCAAAAACGCTATCCAATCTCCGCTTTTAGATGATATGAATATAAAAGGCGCTATGGGCGTTTTGGTGCATTTCAAATTTCACCCAAGTTGCCCTATGAGCGATATCAGCGAAGCTATGGAAATAGTCCAAGATAGTGCTGATGAAGATGCAGATATATTCTTTGGAACATTATGTGATGAGTCTATGAGTGAAGGTAGGGTTCAAGTAACACTTGTAGCTACTGGATTTGCAGATAAAAACGAAGCCAAACAACCTGAAATCACTCAAGAAGTTTTGCCAGAGAAAAAAGAGCAAAGCATATTTGGCTCATACAGAAGAGCTTCTGGATATGATATAAATATCGATCCAGATGAGCTAGATAAACCAGCAATAAATCGCTTTAAATTAGATTAAAACTTTCTTGCCTAGAGTTAGTATATACGCTAAACTCTGGGCGATACTCAAAATGCATTGTATCAAAATGCTGCCATCTTCCTCCCCAGATAAATCCGTGTTTTTCGAAGATTTCTACTATCTCTTTTGGGATTTGATTTTTGTATTTGCCATCTTTGCTCCACTGCCAATAATCGCTTAAATTTGTATTTATATCTATTGCGATACCCCAGCTATGAGCTGAAAGACGGTTTGTTTTGGCTATTATTCTATAGTTAAATGTGCCTGATGGATTATCTAGATATTTTTTAAATTTAGGCTCATTTTGCACCAAAATATCTAGCTCGTTGCTGACTTTTTGCAGTGCTTTTGCAGCTCCATTTTTAGAGTTAAATTTAAACTTTTTATTCACGCTATTTTTTAACCAAATTATTTCAGTTAAATTTGCTTTTACGCTCTCTTTATCCATGCCGTAAATTTTATTAAAAAACTCACTATTTCTAAATCTTCCAGCGTCGCTTAGCAGCGAGTTTAGTGGCTCTAGCAGCGGATATTTATAAGCTAGCATATCTTTAATGCTTGGATTATTTAAGTATTTATCATAATTTTTTGTTTGATTATCATCAAAGCTCATTTGCGATCCATCTTCAAATTTAAGCGTATTGCCATCAATTTTTATATTGTAAGCCATCTCAAAAGCTGATTTTTCATCTGTGATTATTGTATTCATGGATTTGATTTTTGAGAGCAAAAGGGCTTTTTTATTGATGTTTGGCTCATCTTTGCCGATTTGTAAATCAGTTATTGCGATACCACCTATCATGGCTCTGCCATCATCCTTTGTCCTTATCCCCCAAGCATCATGCACGGCTACTAGCGAGCCATTTACTTCTCCAGCGTAAAGCATTATGTGTCCTGGCATATAGAGTAATGTCAAAAATGGAATTGCATATTTTTTTATCATTTTTTCTTTTTCCTCATTGTTTAAATTTGACAGGTTGATTACCTGACCTATTTTGCCTTGCTCTTTTGAGTTTCTTGGTAGCCATATTCCAAATGAAGCAAAGTAGTCTTTTAAGAATAAAGAGCAATCCCTTAGTCCATTTTCGCCACCCCAGCCGTAGTTTTGACCGAGCATATTATTTAATCTAATTTTGATATTTTCATCGTTTAATTCTTCAAATTTACTAGAAAAATCTTTTGAAATTATAAGTTGATTTTTTAGCACAAAATGCGTTTTATTTTCATCATTATATGGAAAAATCCCGCCTATACGAGAGCTAAATTTAAACTGGTTATTTGTGTCTAAAACCGGAAAATTATCAAACTTAAACGCACCAAATTTATAATTTTTAAACTCACTAACTTCATTTTTTGTTAGCACTTTTAAATTTATAGTAGGCACAAATCCCCAAATAGCGTCACTTCTAACAAATGCAAAAGCCTTGTCTTTGCTATAATGAGATATCAAAACTGGGCTTAAAGCTGGAATAATCGAGTCTTGAAGATAGTCAAATGGATATCCTTCCCCAGCTTGTTTGACATTCAAAAATAACTTGTCAAAGGTCGGAAAATTGCGAATGACGGTGTTTGTTAGTGTTAGCGCTGGTTGCAAAATCGTTTTAAACTCATCAAAGTTCGCATTTTGCTTTTGTTTTTTAAACCACTCCTGGCTTCTTGGAAGTCCACTTTCGCCATAATAAGTCTTTTTGGAGCTGTTTTTATACGTTTTAAACGCCCACATCAAATCACCCTGATTTTGCGTGATTTCTTCACTCCAGACGCTAAAATATTTGCTTAGCAAGACATTGTGATTTATAGTGATATTGTCTTCAAATTTAGGCAAAATTGTTGCATTTTGCTCAAAACCAAGATCCAAAATTTGTTGTTGCTGTTTTAGGCTGCAACCACACATCAAGATGACGCTTATGATAAAAAATATAGGTTTCAACTTTTTCCTTATGATTTTTTTGTATAATTATAACAAAAAATAGGAACTGTTTTGCTATATGAGATTTTAGAAATTTTAAGTCGTTCAAATTTGTTTTTAACTGGTGGCGGTGGTGTTGGCAAAAGCTACATCACCAAAGAGATCATTCACGCATACAAAAAAGCTGGAAAAAACATAGTCATACTTGGAAGTACTGGCATAAGCGCAGTTGGGATAGGTGGCGTGAGTTGTCATAGCTTTTTTAAATTTGGAATATCTTCAAATTTCGAAGAGCTAAAACTGCTTGACCGCAAGCAAAGAGGAAAATTAAGCGAACTAAAAAAGATAATAGAAAGCTGCGATTTGCTTATCATCGATGAAGTTTCTATGATAAGTAGCGAGCTTATGGAGATGATAAATTATAGGCTGATTTCGTTTAAATTTAGGGGTAGGATTTTGCTTGTTGGGGATTTTTATCAGCTTCCGCCAGTGAAAAAAACTGATCCAAATGCACTTTTTAGTTTTAATTATGCTTTTAGTTCATCTGCTTGGAATGGCTTAAATTTATGCAATGTAGAGCTTTTGCTATCTAAAAGAACTAGCGATTTGAAGTTTTATGAGCTACTTTCACGCATTAGAATAGGTGAGATTGATAGTGAGATTTGTGAGTTTTTAAATAGCAGACTTGTTGAAGAAATCCCAAATGATATGACTGTACTTTTTGGTAGGAATTATGACGCCGATAGACTAAATGAGCAAAGGCTTAGCCAAATAGATGCCAAGCTTGAAAATTTAGTCGCTAGTGTGGATATTTACGATACCAAGTTAAGTGATCAAGCGATTGATAAATGGATAAATAATCTAAACTCACCTTATGAGCTGAAGCTAAAAATAGGCGCTAAGGTGATGTTTTTGGCTAATAAATGGGGCGAATATTTTAATGGCGAGCAAGGCGTGGTTGTGGATTTTATCAAAAATGAAAATATAATTCAAAGCATACTAGTCAAAAAGGATAATGACGTTATCATCGAAGTGGAGCCTTGTAAATATGAGCTTTATGATTTTGGATTGGACGGCGATGAGGTTACGCAAAACATTAGAGCGAGTTTCATGCAATTCCCACTAAAACTAGCTTACGCCATTACGATACACAAATCTCAAGGCATGAGCATAGAGCGTTTTGCTTGTAGTTTGGATCATATATTTGCCAACGGTCAGCTTTACGTGGCGCTTTCAAGAGCTACTAATCCAAATGGGCTTTATCTTTATTATGGCAAAAGTGCAAATTTTCAAAATTACTTAAAAAGCGTTGTTAAAATCGATAATGAAGTTAGGGATTTTTACGAAAATACTAAATTTATAAAGGAAAACATATGAAAAAAATTCTTTTATCGCTATGCGTGGCAATATTTGTATCGGCAAACACAATCAGCATAAATGACTTTCAAAGTGATTTGTACTCAAAATCTGGTGCAAATAATATGAAAAAAATCTCAATGAGCCTAGATATACAAACAAGACATGATGACGCAAATAAAGCCGCCTTGCTTGATAGTATAAATATCATAGTTAGTAGCTTTTACGCTGAAGATATGCTAACCTCGCTTGGCAAGGAAAATTTCAAAAAAACACTTATAAAATATGCTTCAAAAAAACATGGAATAGAGATAGAAGAGATCTATATAATCAGCCTAAAAATCGTAAATGAAATAGACATAGAAAAGATAATCAAAGCTATAAAAGATAGAGATTTGTGCGGTGAAAAGACGTTAGCTCCAAATGACATAACAAAGGAGCTAAATAAAAATTTTGGTAATGATTTTGGTGAGAATTAGTTTGTTAAAATATCATAATACTCTGGAATCTTTGGCTCTAAAAGCCCCTCATTTATGGGTTCGTCTTTTCTAGTTTGGCTAAGGGAAATATCTACTTTATTGTCTAATTTATCAGTGTAGCTTATTCTTGCTGGAAGAGAGTTTTTGACTGTGATAATGTACTTTGTATCATCATACAACGCTTCAAATTTATCATTTGAGATTTTTTTCGCACTTGATAAAATATCGGTTAAATTTGGAGAGTTTTTAAGATCAGTTAAGATAGCTTGCTCTAGCTCTGGTTCTAGTATAGTCACTCTTCCGTAGTTGAAATATATAAGCTTTTTGATAGGTTCTTTGTAATGCCAAAATGCTCCAATATCTTTTTTAGCTACAAAATATCCACTATATGTTATCTTTTTTGTTTGGCTTTGGACTGTTTGAGTAAAGTTGCTAGAAAGTGTTGTGAAGCTAAGCTCGTTTGCTACTAACCAGCTAGCTAAGACGCATAAAACTACTAAAAATTTTTTCATTTTTTACCTTATTTATTGATTTTTTAAATTACCATATTTTACCCAAAATAACCTAATAAAAATAGCCATAAAGAAAAAATTTAACCGTTTTTAGATAAAATATCAGACTATAAATTTAAAATAAGGTTGAGTGATGATAACAGCTATTGCAAGAAAGATTTTTGGCACTAGAAATGATAAGGAAGTAAAGAAATATTTCAAGCGAGTCGCTTTGATAAATAACCTTGAAAACAAATATGCAAATTTGAGCGATGATGAGCTTAGGGCTGAATTTGACAAGCTTAGAGCTGATTTAAATAGTGGTAAAGTAACAAAAGATGATATATTAAACAATGTATTTGCGATAGTCAGAGAGACTAGTAAAAGAACTTTAAATATGCGTCATTTTGACGTGCAATTAATAGGTGGTATGGTCTTAAATGATGGCAAGATAGCTGAAATGAAGACTGGTGAGGGTAAGACTTTGGTTGCCACCTTGCCAGTTGTGCTAAATGCTATGGACGGCAAAGGCGTGCATGTAGTGACAGTGAACGACTACCTTGCAAAAAGAGACGCCACTCAAATGAGTGCGATTTATAACTTTTTAGGTCTTAGCGTGGGAGTTGTGCTTGGTGGCGAATATGACGATGAGAAGAGGAAAGCTGCCTATAATAGTGATATAACCTACGGCACAAACAATGAATTTGGCTTTGATTATTTGCGTGATAATATGAAATTTGAGCTTAGCTCAAAGGTGCAAAGAGAGCATAACTACGTAATCGTCGATGAGGTCGATAGTATCTTGATCGATGAGGCTAGAACGCCACTTATCATCAGCGGACCAACGAATCGCACACTTGATGGATATATCAAGGCTGACGCAGTGGCAAGACAACTAGTAAAAGGTACTCCAGCAGCCACTCCACAAGAAAAAGCAACTGGAGATTTTACTGTAGATGAGAAAAACCGCACCATAATGATAACAGAAGCTGGTATCTCAAAAGCAGAAAAGCTCTTTGGCGTGGAAAATCTCTATGACCTTGATAATGCCATTCTTAGCCACCATCTAGATCAAGCTTTGAAAGCTCACAATCTATTTGAAAAAGACGTGCATTACGTAGTAAGAGATGAGCAAGTAATAATCGTAGATGAGTTTACAGGACGTTTGAGTGAGGGAAGGAGATTTAGCGAGGGTCTTCACCAAGCACTTGAGGCAAAAGAGGGTGTCAAAATCCAAGAAGAGAGCCAAACTCTAGCCGATATTACATTTCAAAATTACTTTAGAATGTATGAAAAACTCTCAGGCATGACAGGAACTGCCCAAACAGAAGCTACTGAGTTTTCTCAAATTTACAAGTTAGATGTTATATCAATCCCAACAAACGTACCGATAAAAAGAGTTGATAAAGATGACCTGATTTACAAAACCGAAAATGAGAAATTTAAAGCTGTAATTGAAGAAATCAAAAGAGCAAATGCCATAGGTCAGCCTGTGCTTGTAGGAACTGCAAGTATAGAAAAGAGTGAAGTTTTCCATAAAATGTTAGCCAAAGAAAAAATCGCTCACTCTGTTTTGAACGCTAAAAACCACGAAAAAGAAGCTCAAATCATCGCTGAAGCTGGTGCAAAAGGCGCAGTAACGATAGCTACAAATATGGCTGGACGTGGTGTTGATATCCGTATAAGCGATGAGATTAGAGCTATAGGTGGGCTTTATATCATAGGAACTGAACGCCATGAGAGCCGCCGTATCGATAATCAGCTAAGAGGTCGTGCCGGACGTCAAGGTGATCCTGGAATGAGCCGTTTTTACCTAAGTTTGGAAGATAGTTTGCTTAGAATTTTTGGTAGCGATAAGATAAAAGCTATCATGGATAGGCTTGGCATAGAAGAGGGCGAAAGTATCGAAAGCAGACTTGTCACAAGAGCTGTTGAAAACGCTCAAAAGAAAGTCGAGAGCTTGCACTTTGAAAGTAGAAAACACATACTTGAGTATGATGATGTGGCAAATGAGCAAAGAAAAACAATCTATAAATATAGAAATGAGCTTCTAAATCCTGAGTTTGATCTAAAAGATAAGATTATTTCAAATAGAGATGATTTTGTAAAAACACTGCTTGATACTGCTGAGATATTTGACGGTGCGTTAAGTGATGAATTTGATCTAAATAAACTTGTAAATGTGGTTTATAGCGAGACTGGATCACAGCTTGGTGAAGATGAACTAAAGGGGCTAACTCACGCAGAACTAGTCCAAAAGGTCGCAGACAAACTAGCGAGCGATTATGAAGAAAAGATGTCACCTATAGATGATGAACAAAGAAAAAATATAGAAAAAGTTCTTTACTTGCAAGTCGTGGATAACGCTTGGAGAGAGCATTTGTATCAAATGGATATATTGAAAACAGGCATAGGACTTCGTGGATATAACCAAAAAGATCCGCTCACTGAGTATAAAAAGGAGAGCTACAATCTATTTATGGAGCTTGTTAGCAGGCTTAAAAATGAAAGCGTTAAAACCTTGCAAATCATAAGATTTAAAGCAGCTCCTGCGGCTGAAGAAAATCAAGAAGAGAGCCAAAGAGAAGAAGCCGGTAAAGAAGAAGCTCAAAGCTCAAAAAAAATAGCTAGAAATGATCCATGCCCTTGCGGAAGTGGTAAAAAATATAAAGAGTGTTGCGGCAAAAGTGGCCCTAAAAAAGGGATTTTTGCTTAAATGGTAAAGTATTTACTCTTAAAATATCTAAGATTTGATAAAACACAGCCTTTTATCAGCCTTTCGGCTTTGCTTGCGTTTTTAGGCGTAAGCATTGGGCTTATGGTGCTTATCGTGGCTATGGCAATAATGAATGGTTTTGATAAAGAATTTGAGCGAAAACTCTTTACTATGAACTATCCTATCACAATCATGAGCCACTCTAAGGCAAATATAACAAATTTAGATGTAGAAGAGTTAAAACTAAAGTTTCCAGAGCTTAAATTTAGCCCATACATAAATGCTCAAACTATCGTAAAAAGTGGCAACTCTATGGAGGGTGGGCTTGTTTTTGGTGTGGATTTTGAAGATGAAAGACAGATAAATTCAGTCATAAATGAAGCCTTAAAAGGTCAAATTCCAAGTGGTTTTGAAATCATCATTGGTAAAGGTATGAAAAATGAACTTGGAGGCGATGAAAAGGTCACTCTGATCTTTATGCAAAACGATCCGAGCGGGTTTTCTGTCGTGCCTAAGATGAAGAGATTTAGCGTAGTTGGCGACTTTAGCTCAGGTCTTATAGCTTATGATAAGGCTTATAGTTACACTGATGTAAATGCACTTAGAAAAGTCCTTGGCTATGATTATGGGACTTATGATGGCATCCATATTTACTCACAAAATCCAAGAGCTGACATAAAAAAAATAAACGAAACTCTTCCTATAGGCAAAAGAGCCATAGGCTGGTGGGAACAAAATGGAAACTTTTTTAGTGCTTTGGCGCTTGAAAAACGGGCACTTTTTATCGTTTTGATGCTGATTATACTAGTAGCAAGCTTAAATATCATAAGCTCACTTCTTATGACAGTGATGAATCGTCGCCAAGAAATAGCCTTATTGTTAGCCTTAGGAGCTAGTAAAAGCGAGATAAAAAAGAGCTTTTTTGCTCAAGGATTAGTGGTTGGCGGTAGCGGAATAGTTTTCGGTCTTGTGCTTGGGCTTTTTGGAGTGTGGTTGCTTGGAAGTTTTGATATAGTAAATTTGCCAGCTGACGTGTATGGAAGCAGTAAGTTGCCTATGGAATTATCGCTAATAGATCTTGTGATGATAGTGGTTGGAGCGATCTTTATCGTTGCTTTTTCATCATATTACCCAGCTAAAAAAGCCAGCAATGTCGATATCTTAACAACTCTTAGAAATGAGTGAGTTTATAGGGTACATTTAGCAGTATCAATATAAGCATAGCCGGTTCTTGATGTAACTTTTATATTGATACACTCTGTTTTTGTTGAAATTTTGATTGAGCAATCACTTGCAGCATTTTGATATGCGTTTGAATTTGATTTTATATTTCCTTTATACGGTCTACCTAACTCATCAAATGTTATTCTTTTACTTCCACTTACAGAGCAACCGCTAGAAAGAGTAATATTTGTTATTCCATATTTTTTAGTTAAATTTAACTCTGGACTTGGATTTATGGTAGAAATTCCAGAGTGTCCAATTGTAAGCATTTGATCTGGTTTCAGTGGATTTTTAGCTATCTCTTTACCATCTGGATTTCCACTGTATGTCGGTGAATCTGAAAATATAGTATATGTTTGCTCCCCATTATAAGTATTAAAATATATTTGCCATCTTGATTTATACCAATTCGCATCTACTGGATTAAATTTATCATCAACCATAGCAAGGTGCTGAGTGTAGCGAATATGGCTGAGGATCTGATCGGCTGCTAGCTGGAGATTATTTCTATCAAATCTAGGCATAGCAACACTTGCCAACACGCCGATTACCACGATGACTACAACTAATTCTAATAATGTAAATGCTTTTTTCATAATCTCAAGTATATCATAAATTTACTGGGCTTTGCAAATGTAATATCTGGCTATGACTTTGTCAAATTTAGTGATTTTGATTAAACTATTGTCGCAACCATCTTGCCTTTTTTGGCTAAGGATATATTCATTTCCTTTTTTGATACCGTAAAACTGGAGTCTGATAGCCATATCGTAGTTTGTTTTCACAGCGTGGATCCTAAGCAGTTTTAGCCTATTTGCAAGGTCTTTTGCGACATCATATTTATAAACAAAATGTTTTTTGGGGTCATCTAAAAACAGATATATGACGCTATGAAATATACTCGCAAATGAATTTATGGCTAAAAATGATAAAACTATAATGGTGCAAATCTTATGTTTAATCCTAAATTTAGGCAGTCTAACTCTATATGAGTTGAAAAAAACTTTCACCATGAGTGGGGTTAAAATCACGCAAAATGGCAAGAACATTTCTAGGCTCTGTTTTTGTCTGATAGATAGCAAGGAGCATACACAAAATGCAGTCGTGCTGATAAACCAAAGTAGATTTTTATCTTCTTTTATCCAAATTCTATAAGTCGTGTAGATAAAATACAAAAATACTAGTGGCGAAAACACAGCGGCAAAAACGCCTAATGTGTCTATCAAATACCCTTTTGGTTTTCCATCAGTTTCTAATCCAAAAAGCCAAAACCAAATAACAGCAGCGATAATTCCAGTTGCGAGGCTTAGTTTTTGTTTTTTGTATAAGCCAAATAGAGCAAGTCCTATGTATAAGCTCACAAATGATTGGCTGATAAAAAATGATAAAACAATGCAAACAATCATTAGTATAGGCAAACTTTTTTGCTCAAAATATATAATCAAAAGTGTGATAAGTATGATAAAACTAGCTTCATTTACAAGTATCGCGCTGGCTAGTACTCCTGGTAAAAACATATATAAAACAACGCAAATTAGCCTATCTGTGTATCTTTTGAGATATAAATTTGAGATTTTGTATAGCAAAATGATATTAAAAAAATGAGCTATGAGAAATGGAAGCCTTAAGGCATAATCGTTTTGCCCAAAATAAGTGGTGGATAAATTTATGATTTTGTGTAAAAGAGTGTCGCCTAAAAAAAATATTTTTGCTTCATCATAGCTTATGCTAAGGCTTGAAATACTAAAGAGCAAAAGGGCTAAATTTAACCCTATAATCGCAACTAACCATAATAGATTAAACGCTCTGTTTTGCATACTTTAGCACCAAAATCATGACAAGCGACAGACTACTAATAGCTGTGATAAGCGTAAGAAACGCGCCCCAGCCGCTTTGCATATAAATAAATCCTGGCAAAAAGCTACCAAGCGCCCCGCCAGCGTAATAAAAACTCACATAAAGCCCGTTTGAGATGCCTTTGTGTGACTCTGCCATTTTGTTTATAAATCCACTTGCTACAGAGTGGGCGATGAAGTTGCCGATACAAAATACAAGCATAGCCACGAACATCACTAAAAAACTCTCAAATCTAAAAATTTGAAGAGCGATTAAGAATACTATAATTCCAAATATTATGGCGTTTTGAGCCGTGCGAAAAACTGCGACTATTTTTTTTAGATTAAATGATATCAAAACTCCAAGAACATACCCGAAATACATCATTCCAGTCTTGCTGCCACTGTATTCGTTGCCTAAATTTGTAAGCTCAAATGGTATGAAATTTAATATAGCTTGAAATGAGAAAAAGATACCAAATATCATCATGTAAATGTATAAATTATGTTTTATTTTTAGTATGTGGATTATGTCTTTTAGTTTTGGTTTTATGAAACTAGCGCTGATACTGCTGCTAAATTTGAATACCAAAAATGCAGCTAGCAAAAGTAAAATCCCTACCATTATAAAAAACACTCTCCAGCCAAACAAATCTGTAAAAAATCCGCTAAAAAATCTACCTAAAAATCCGCCTATGATAGTAACGCCTATGTAGGCTCCTATGGCACTTGCGACGTTTTCTTTGGTTGATGCAGTAGAGATATAGCTCATGATTCCAGTCAAAACCGCTGGGACTAAGAGCCCTTGAAATCCACGGATATTAAGCATCCAAAAATACGAGCTTGAAAGGCTAAAAATAATCTCACTAACCCCAAGAAGTAAAAATGCTAAAATAAGAAGTTTTTTGATCGCCACTCGCTCAAGAATATATCCATAAAATATGCTTGCAAAAGCAAGTGGCGTCATCATAGAAGTCGTAAATAGCGTCGCCTCAGTCCTACTTATGCCAAGCTCGACTTCAAAAACCGGACCTATTGGCTGAGTTGCATAAAGCACGCACAAAGTAAGCCCTGTGCAAAAGTACATAACCAATAGTTCTAGCCTATTCATAACTATCCTTTTAATCTATTCTTTCCCAAAAAAACTCTATCCAGTCATTAGCCTCTTTGACGCTGTAGTCTGGTATGAGAAGTGCTTTTGACTTGTAAAAAATAGTAGCGATTTTTAGCTCTAAATTTGGATATTTGCTTAAAAGCTCTCTTTTTATAGCGACAATACTCTCTCCGCTATCTACCATATCATCGACGATAAGCACTTTTTTAAATTTACTTAGATCTGGTACATTAAAAATATTGATAGTGTCAAGTTTTTTTGTATCTTCATAGTGAATTGAGTTTAGACAAAAGCAGTTTCTATTATTTAGCTTCATACTTATAGCGTGAGCTAGAGTCAGTCCACCCCTTGCCACTGCTAAGATAACTTCTGGAGCGAAGTCATTTTGGATTTTACTAGATAAGACTTTAACGTCTTTTTCAAATGATGAGTAACTATAATATGTCATAAATTTCCTTAATTTGCACCGATTAATTTACCAAAAAATGCTGGTGCTGATGTAACTAAAAATGCTAATAAGCTAATAAGTGTTAGAGTTATGATACCTGAGTTTATATCTTCCCACTTCCTAAGGACTAGTTTTACAATAAAATACGATATGAAACCAATGCTTAGACCAACTGTGATAGAGTAGGTAAGTGGCATAAGCAAAACTGTCAAAAATGTAGAAACACAGATTGCTGGGTCATTATAATTTACCTTGCCAAGTTCGCTAAACATAAGCACGCCGACCATCACAAGAATAGGATATATGGCATTTGCTGGAATAGCGCTAAATAGTGGTAACAAAAATAGCGTAAATATAAATAAAAGTCCAGTAAATACTGCTGTTAGTCCAGTTTTGCCACCAGCTTCAACACCGCTTGCACTCTCAGCAAAAGCTGTAATCGTGCTAGTTCCTACGATAGAGCCAGCCACGCTTGCTATGGCGTCGCTTTCTAGGTTTTTAGCTAGTTTGTGAGTGCCTTCTTCATTGTGTTCGTCAAATAAATTTGCTCTATTGCAAACGCCTGTAAGCGTGCCAACTGAGTCAAAAAGGTGAGTTACAAAAAATGTTATGATAGCTGGAATGAGAGCTAGTTTTAATGCATCTAGTATGTCAAGCTGCATAAAAATAGGGCTTATTGAAGCTGGAGCTGAGAAAAACTCTTTTGGAGCGTCATAAATCCCAAAAACCCAAGCAAAGATAGAAGTGACAATAACTGAAAGTATAAATCCACCTTTAAGCTTCAAAGCCCAAAATGATATGATAGAAATAAGCCCGATGATACCGACAAAAACCTTTGGATCGCTAACGTTTCCTATAGAAACTAAAGTCGCTGGATTATCTACGATGAAGCCCATTTGCTTAAGCCCGATAAAGCAGATAAAAGCTCCGATACCAGCACTTATAGCTCGTCTTAGATCGATTGGGATGTTTTTCATTATCCATATACGAAAATTTGTAAAGCTAAGCAAGACAAATATAATCGCACTCAAACAAACTACGCCAAGAGCTGTTTGCCAAGGTATTTTCATGCCTATTACAAGTCCATAAGTAAAGTAAGCATTTAGCCCCATTCCAACGCTCAGTGCGACTGGAGTGTTTGCCCAAAAGCCATTAAATATACAAGAGATTATCGTGATAACCGCAGTTGCTGTCAGAAGTGCGTCTTTTGGCATTCCAGCATCTCCCATGATAAGCATATTTACTGGCACAATATACATCATGGCTAGAAATGTAGTAAGCCCAGCATTGAACTCTTGCTTGACAGAAGTATTATTTTCTTCTAGTTTAAAAAAATTCACTCATTCCCCTTAACTATAAATTTTTATCTCATTATACAAGCTATCGCGTTCAACTGGCACAAAGCCACTTGTTTGAATAAGCTCTATAAAAGTCTTGATATTTTGTCCGTTTTTGCTTTTTGCTCCTGCGCTGCTTTGGATACTTTCATTTTCTATCGTACCGTCCAAATCATCAGCGCCAAATTCTTGGGCTACAAGGGCTAAATTTAGAGTAGAAGTCGCCCAATAAGCCTTTATATGTTTGATATTATCAAGCAAAATCCTGCTAATTGCCATAGTTTTTAGTATTTCTGCCGAGCCCAAAATCCCGTCTATTTTTAAGTAATTATTATCTCTTTGATAAACAAGTGGGATAAATGCGTTAAATCCGCCGCCATTTTGTCTTTTTAGGCTCTCATCTTGCAAATCTCTAAGCCTTAAGATATGATCTATTCTATCTTTTTTACTTTCTATGTGCCCAAAAAGCATAGTAGCGTTGCTTTGGCGACCTTTTTGGTGCCACAATGAATGGATTTTTAGCCAGTTTTCGCTACTTACTTTGCCTTTGCAGATTTTTTCTCTTACATTTTCGGCAAATATCTCAGCACCACCGCCAGGCATGCTATCTACGCCGTAACTTATCATCAAATTTATAGTCTCTTCATAGCTTAATCCATGTTTTCTTTTGAGATAGTCGATTTCGGCTGCGGTCATTGCTTTGACATGCAAAAATGGATATTTAGTTTTTATCATTTTAAAGATTTCAAGATACCATTGCCAAGTTACAAATGGATTGTGAGAAGATACGATGTGGATCTCTTTTGTACCGTTTTTGACGGTGTTATCTACGATTTGCATTATTTCTTCGTGGGTCATTGTGTATGGATTATCATTTTTGCGGTGAGCTGAAAAAGCACAAAATTTACAAGTATCAGCGCATAAATTTGTAGGATTTATATGGCGATTGATGTTAAAATAGACCTTATTTGAGTTGTATTTTTGTCTTATGGAATTTGCATATTTACCAAGTGTAAAAAGATCCATTTCATAAAGCTCTAAACCATCATCAAGACCTAATCTAACGCCATTTTCAAGCTTATCAATTATATTCATTATTCAAATTTACCTTTTTAAATTTAAGGGTTAATTATACGCTAACCCGACTTAAAAAAGCTTTTTTTTTGGATTTTTTTGATAAAATTTCTGAAATACATTTTGGCGGGGTTAAATGGCTAGAATAAGCAGTATAAAACTTTTAAAATCAAAAGATGAAGACGATATCTTACAAAGCTGTAAAGATAATGTTTTAAGGTGTAAAAATAACTTAAAAAAACAGTTTGCAAAGCTTGGCGGAAGAAGCTTTGGAGTGTACCAAAGCAAAGAGATAGATAACTTTTTTAAGTGTGCGTTTGAGGCTGTAAAGATAAAGTATTTCGACTCTTTTGCTCCAGATGATGACCAAATTCCAATAACAGTTATAGCCATAGGAAGCTATGGAATGAATGAAATGAGCGTTAAAAGTAGCATAGATTTTTTTATCTCATACAAAAATGTTCCAGGATATAATGTAAGGCTTATAGTAGAAAGCTATATCAAAATTTTAAAAGATATAAATTTATATATAAACTATAAAATTTATGAGATAGATGAGATGTTTGATCTGCTAAAAGGCGATATGGAGCTTAAAACTATGTTTTATCAAATCCGTTTTGTCTGTGCGTCAAAACAGCTTTATAAGCTCACAAGAGATAAGATAAATGAACTAAAAGAGTACAAAAAAGATGAATTTATCAAATTTCATTTAAAAGAATTAGCACCTTATGACAGGATTAAACTCCTAAACCAAAAGCCAGATTTAAAAAAAGGTTATGGTGGATTTTACGATTATAAAAGGATTTTTTGGCTTTTAAACTCAATTGATGATAATACGCCAAAATCACACGCCCTAAAAGTCATAAGCGAAAAAGAGATTAGCGAGATAAATTTAGCTGCTGATTTCATAAGCTCACTAAGATCGGCTCTTCATATAAGTGGTGGAAGCGACGAGCTAAAGAGTGAGTTTTTGCACGAGGTTTGCGATGTCATGCAAACTAAAGAAAAAAAGATGCTAGGCACTGATATTTTGCTAGTTACGAAGGCATTAACTTGTATGCAAACTATCGGCGTGTATTCAAGATACCTTGCAAAATCACTTTTTTACACTCATTTTAGTTCAAATTTAAGCTTTTTCCAAAAAAGAGCTTCTAGGCTCAAAAACGGCTTTTATAATATTTCAAGCACGGTTTATGTCCCAAAACACGCAAAATCAAAAGAGATAGGTGCTCTGATAAAAGATATAAACAGACTTCCAGATATTGAGCTTAAATTTGATATAACAACCATATTTTATATGAAAAGATCGCTCATCAAAAAAGATAGCATAGAAAAATCTTTGCTTGAGTTTAAAAAGATATTTCATAGACAGCACTGTTTTGGGATATTAAACGCTTTGCTTGATGCTGAGCTTTTGTTTTTGTTCGTTCGTCCAATGGAGCATACAAGGCATTTAGCGCAGCTTGATGACTATCATAAATACAGCGTTGATGAATATAGCTTGCTTTGCGTTTATCATCTTGAAAACATAAATGATAAATTTATAAAAAGCTTGCATGATGACCTTTGTAGCGACGGCAAAACGCTGATAAAACTTGTCGCATTGATGCACGATGTGGGAAAAGGGCTGAGTGGCGATCATCTCATAACTGGAGCAAATATCTTCAGAGCTTACGCAAACAAGCTAAAACTAAGCCCAAAAGCCATAAATATGGGTATCACGCTCATTAAAACTCATACTTTGATGAATAACGTAGCAAATAGAGAAGATATTTACAATGAGCAAGTTATACTGAATTTCATCTCAAATTTCCATGACAAACAAGCTATAAAATTGCTTTATATCCTTACTTATTGTCAGATTAATGCGACAAATGATGGCTTTTACAACTCATATAATGCAAAACTTTTAAGAGAGCTTTACGAGATAGCAATGAGTAGTTTTGATAAAAGTGAGGCAAATTTGCTTGATGAGGCTTCAAGAAGAACCAAAAAAATCGCTCTTATCAAAAAGCAAAAAGAGTTTTTGGAGCTTAGCAAAGATAAGCAAGAACTAATATTTTCTATACCTTCAAATTTATTGTTTATCAAATACCCGCCAAGCGAGATTATACGTATAGCGCTTTTTGCTGATAATTGCAGCAACATAGCCATAAACACAAATAACAAAGATGGCTTTTGTATAGAAATCATCACCAAACGTGGCTGGAACGTGTCTATGGTGCTAAGTAAATTAGCCCACCTAGACCTTGCTTATATGGAGATATTTGAGCTATTTGATAACAAATGCTTCGTCAAGCTTGAGTACAACAATCCAGCAAGCATAGCTGAAATGCAAAATTTAGAAATCATCATTATGGCAGCACTTTGTGATAAGCAAAGGGCAAATACCACAAAGCCAGTTATTTTGGAAAATGAAATTAGCTTTGATATTAATCATTCTGAAATTTATGCTAAAATCAACATCAACGCAAAAGATCAGCGTGGTTTGATGGCTTATATTTTAGAAGTGTTTGAGGAATTTGATATTAAGGTTGCTAATGCTAGAATTCAAACCATTAAAAATAGAACCAGAAATCTGTTTTTGATACAAAAAAGCGATAGCTTAGAAGCAAATTATAAAAAGATCTTAGACTTGATAGTCACAAAAGATCAGTAAATTTAAGTAGATAGATAAAAAGGAAATTTATGTGTGGAATAGTTGGTTACATAGGATCTAAAGAGAAAAAATCAGTCATAATAGGCGGCTTAAAAGAGCTTGAATACCGTGGGTATGATAGTGCTGGAATGGCCATCATGAGTGGCGAGTGCTGCAGTGATATACATTATTTTAAAGCAGTTGGAAAGCTTGAAAATTTATCAAATAAAATGAGCGATTTTAGCAGTGAGGGTTTTGGTGTGGCTATAGGTCATACACGCTGGGCGACGCACGGCAAACCAACAGAGATAAACGCCCACCCACATCTTGGCGAATATAGCTTCGTGATACACAATGGCATAATAGAAAATTATAAAGAGTTAAAAGATGAGCTTGAAAGCCAGGGGGTTAAATTCATCTCTCAAACAGATACTGAAGTCATCGTTCATCTTTTTGAGAGATACAACAAAACAGCTAAAAGCCCATTTGAAGCCTATAAACAAACAATAGCAAGACTAAGGGGAGCTTACGCTACTTTGCTTATCACAAAAGCAGCTTATGGTGAAGTGTTTTTTGCCAAAAATGCAGCTCCGCTTATCGTAGCTAAAAATGGCGATGAGATATATTTTTCTAGCTCAGATGCGTCACTTATCGGTCTTGGAAAAGAGGCAATGTACCTTGAAGACGGCGTCATCGGACACGCTAAACTAGGAGCTATTGAGATTTTTGATAAAAACCTAAAAGCCTTGCAACTATCATTTACAGAGCTACCAAAGGACAAAGGATACGCTCAAAAAGATGGTTATAGATTTTTCATGGAAAAAGAAATTTACGAGCAAAGTCAAGTCATCAGCGAATGTTTGATGGGTAGAGTTAAAGATGATAATGTAAATTTAGAAGTGAGCGATGATGTTTTTGATGGTATAGATGAGGTTGTGCTTTGTGCTTGTGGTACGAGCTATCATGCCGCAATCACTGCTAGTTATTTGTTTGAGAGAATTGCCAAAATCAGAGCCAAAGTCGAAATCGCAAGTGAGTTTAGATACAAAGAGCCGCTTTTAAAACCAAACTCACTCTTCATCGTCATATCGCAAAGTGGCGAGACAGCCGATACCCTTGAGGCCTTAAAAATCGCAAAGGAGCATGGCTTAAAAACAATGGCGATTTGCAATGTTGATAACTCAAGTATAGTTAGGCTCGCTGGTGAGGTTATGCTGACCCGTGCTGGAATAGAAAAGGGCGTAGCAAGTACAAAAGCGTTTGCTACTCAAGTCATTTGCCTATGGCTTTTGAGCTTAAAATTAGCCAAACTTAGAAACGTGATAGATGAAAAAACAATGCTTAATGAGCTAAAAGCACTTAGAAATATTCCAAGCGTGGTACACTTTGATCCAAAACTTCAAGAGAGGATTTACAGACTTGCTAAGCATTATTTGCATGGTCATGGATTTTTCTTTATTGGGCGTGATATATTTTATCCGCTTGCCTTAGAGGGCGCTTTAAAGCTAAAAGAGATAAGTTATTTGCACGCTGAGGGCTATCCTGCTGGAGAGATGAAGCATGGGCCAATTGCCTTAGCTGATGATGGCCTTTATACTATAGCACTTTTGCCTTCAACTCTTTTGTATGAAAAAACCAAATCAAACGTCGAAGAGCTAGCTGCAAGGGACGCGAATATCACAGCTATTAGCCCAGTTGCATTTGAGCTTAGTGATGATTTTATTCAGACAAATACGTATGAGCACCCTATGAGTGAGTTTTTTGAGATGATGATAGTGCTTCAGCTTTTTGCTTTAGAGATTTCTATCAGACTTGGAAATGACGTGGATATGCCAAGAAACCTTGCAAAAAGCGTTACTGTAGAGTAAGATTATTTGTGAGATAAATTTAGGAGAAGAGATTGGGTAAACTTTTTAAAATATTTTTTATTTTTATATCTGTTTGCCTAGTCGTGTTGTCTGTTTTTTACTATGGTTATTTGCAATCACAAAAAGAGCAAACCATAAAAAAATACTTTGATTTTAACTCAGAACTCATGGCTAGATCTTTAGAAAATGAACGTCTAAATGCTCTAGCCATATCTATACTTCTTTCAAAAAGTGATACTATAAAAAACTGCTACGTTACACAAAATCATGAGATATGTATGAACGCCGCAAAAGAGTTTATCGGTATCATTGGACATATTCCAAAGTATAAAGATGTCAATATACATATGCATAATGCAGATGTCATAAGCCTTGCAAGAAGCTGGGATGATACTAAATTTGGTGATAATCTTAGTGGCTTTAGATATATGCTAAATGATATCAAAAACAATATGCAGCCACTTTCTGGCATAGAAGTCGGAAGATGTGGAATGTTTATACGTGGGATTTCTCCTATATTTTTTGAAAATAAATTTATGGGGAGTTTGGAAGTAATGCTGAATTTTTCAGCCCTCGATGATGTTGCTAAAAATCAAGGACTAAATATATTCATACTTTTAGATAAAAGCTTTGATAGTGATTGTATACAAGATATAGATAAAAATTTGCTAAAAAATCATTATATATTAAACCAAAATATATCAAATGTAAATTTACTGCCAAATTTACGGAGATTTAACTATGAAAATCTAAAATTTTCTAGACTTGGCGATGATTATTTCTACTCAAAACCACTAATAGACATATCTAATAATAAAATTGGATATATAGTCTTGCACTATAATGATAACGTCATATCCACTTCTAGACTAGAGAGAATTCTTAACTAAAGAATCGATAAGTTTTTCTTTGAATAAAGAGATTTTATAAGTAAATTTGCTACCTTTTGTTGGGATTGATTCGACATTGTATTTTATGTTGTATTTATTGCAAATATTTAAAACTATATTTAGTCCAAGACCAAACCCGCCTTGAGATAGATCCTCTCTCGCATATCTTTGCCATATAATTTTAGTATCTTTTATGCCTTTTCCATAGTCTTTTACTGTAAATACTGCTTGATTATCTATCTTATCTAGATAAATTTCTATTTTATTTGCGCTTTTTGAATATTTTATAGCGTTTGATATATTGTTGTCTATGAGTCTAGTAAGCTCTATCTCGCTCATAAAAACTTTTAAATTTGGAGTTATTAAATATTTGATTTCTATATTTTTTGACCTTGCTATCGTGGTTAAAAATCTAACTCTTTGTTCTAAAAACTCTGAAAAGTTTATAACTTTTTTTGGAAAATTTTCGTATGAGTGTTTGATAAAAAACTCAACATCTTCATAGGTTATCTTCATCTGTTTTAGAGCTGATTTGATTCGATGTGTATTTTTGTTTTTTAGTTCTAACATCTCTAAATTTATGGTGGCTACTCCAAGTGGAGTCTTTAACTCATGCATTGCGTCATTAAAAAATGAGTCCATTATCTTTTTTTGTTTCTCGTGAATTTTGAGCGTACTGTGATATACGAAGTATACTGATATAAAAATAACGATGATCGTACTAACAAAAAGCAAGGCGCCAATAAGGGCTATTTTGTACCAGTTTTGCTTTTTTGCTACAACCAAAAAATGTAGTTTTTTATCTAAAAATAGGGCAGTTTTATAGTATATAAATCCACTATTTACCAAGACTTGGAAGTTTAAATTTGCTGGATTTTTGCTTAGTTTTGAGATGATGATATTTTCGTTGCAGTCATAAAGGGCAAACTCATATATCAAGCTATCTTCATTTTTTAGATTTTGTATATTTTGCTCTAAATAACTGCTTTTGTTTGTAAGCAAGATTATGTCTTTGTTTTGCTCGTTTTTTATGCTTAAATTTATGGTTTGAATACCTTGCGCTACAAATAAAAGCATCAAAATAAGCGTAGCAAGGATTGGGATTTTTATCTGATTAAACATTTATCTTATATCCCATGCCTCTGTGAGAGATGATAAAATCATCACTTGTTTTATTTCTTATGTTTTTTATATGCATTCTTATTCCAGCATCGTCTATCTCTTTATCTTCCCAAATTTCGTATTTTATATCATCGATACTTGAAAACATTCCAACTCTGCTGAGTAAAAACTCTATCAAATTTATCTCTTTTTGGCTTAAATTTACTATATTTTGACCGTTTTTTATCTGTTTTAAATTTGTATCATAATCAAAATTTTTTGCTATTTTGATTATATTTTTGTCATCTTTTGAGTAGTATTTTCTCATTAGCTCATTTACGCGAAATTTTAATTCTGCTAGATTAAATGGCTTTTTGAGATATTCATTGCAGCCTAGCTCATATCCTGTGCTTATGTCTTCTATGTTTGTCAATGATGTCATTATCATGATTGGGGCTTGTAAATTTAGATTTTTGGCATATTTCATAACTTCATGTCCTGAAATTTCAGGAACTTTTATATCTAGTATCAAAAGATGATAGCTATTTTTTGCTATTTTATCGCAAGCTTCTATGCCATCACTTGCCTCATCTATCTCATATCCTAAGTTTTCTAGATACTCTTTTACGCTTATTTGGTATTCGTAATCATCTTCGAGAAGTAAAATTTTCAAAACTAACTCCAATCTGGCAAACTAAATTTATGCCAGATTGTACTTAAATATTTTAAATAAGAGCTTGTCCGCCATAAACGACGTAATACCTTAGTATTATAACTCCAACTAAAACTACTAAAGAGTTTATAACTATATAAAGAGGTTTGTAGGCATGATTTTTGAGTGCTGTAGCAGCTATCAAAACTGGTAAGAAGAGCCCTACAAAAACAACTCCTATCCAAAATACTGTGCCATAAAATGTATCGCTAAGTGCTAGATTGGCAAACTCTTTAGCACCTCCAAGATATAATCCTAAAAAGAGTATTATCAAAAGCGGTATCTCAAATAAAATAGCTCTTAAATCAAGCACGAGCAAGTATTTGATACTATCTTTGTTTAATGAGCCTTTGAAAAATAACATTCCTATAAGTATATTTGCAGCAATTCCACTTGAAAATCCGGAAACTAAAAATAAAATAGGCAAAATAGGGGTGTTCCACAAAGGAATTTTTTCTATCGCACCAAGTAAAAATCCAGTATACATAGCAACACAGATTGCAAGAACGAATAGTATGTATTCTATATTTTTTGATATTTTAGCAAATGACCTGATAAATTTAGTCAAAGGTCGCAAAACGGCAAAAATCTTATATTGCTCTATCTCTTTTTCAAATATCATCATTGCAAACAAAAATGCAAATGGAGTGTAAGCCAAAAGGAAGATAACACCTATACTCATGACTGATGTTATATTATAAGTTATAAGCAGCCAGTAAAAACTAAGTGGCTTTCCAAGATCTATGATAAGAAGCAAAAGACCAAGACAGATAGTAACTGGTCCTATGATAGCTCCAGCTTTAACCATTGCGTCCCATATCGAGTTTGCATTGTCTTCGTGCTTATTCCATTTGACTAATAAAGCAACCATAATACTTCCAGCACTAAGCCCTGCTAAAAATAGATAAATAGCAATGGGCCAAGGCCAATAAATCGCATCAAATTGTGCTGTGCTTCCCCACATATTATTCATAGCGTCCTCCTTTTGTGTTTTTTATAAATCCAAGTCTTGGTTTTGTATTTAGGTAGGCTTTTGGGTATTCTATGCTTTTTTTAGCTATGAGTTTGCTAACCTCGCTATTTTGATCCAAGGCATCGCCAAATACCAAAGCATCAGTAGGGCACACGCTTACACAAGCTGGTTCTTTGCCTTCTAAAAGCCTGTTTTCATAACAAAATGTGCATTTTCCTATAGCTTTTGTGATAGGATCAACAAATCTTGCATCATAAGGACAGGCTAAAATACAGTATTTACAGCTAACACAAAGCCTGTCATCTATGAGAGTTATGCCGTTTTCTGTCTTAAAACTAGCCCCAGTAGGACATACAGATACGCAAGGACTATCTTCGCACATCACGCAACTATGTCTTGTATAATCACTTTTTAAATGAGGAAATGTTCCACTCATTTTTATATGAACTTGAAGCCTATATACATCATCTGGGACTTTGTTTTCGTTTCTACAAGCTACAGAGCAAGCTTGACAGCCTATACATAAATTTTCATTATGAATCATTACAAATTTTTTCATATTTTACTCCTAAGCCTTGATTATATCTACGCCAACATTTGTTACCATAGTTCCACAAACTACTCCATCTGCTGGATTTAAAATAACACTTTGGTTGGTTCCTATCATATTTGATCTTGTCAAATCAGGCGTAATGTGACCAAATCCATGATATAAAAATAAAGTATCTTCTCTGATTCCCTCAGTAAGCATCAAAGTGGCTTCTACTTCGCCAAATTCGTTTTTTAGTATAACCTTATCGCCATCTTTTAAGTTTTTTTGTTTGGCTGCTTTGGTATTTATCCATAGCGGAGAAAAACTCATTAGATTATTTAATATAGGTAGGCTTTGAGTATGACCGTTTGTGTGAATAGCTGTTTTTCCAGTCATCAAACAAAACTCATGACCGCCATAAACGTCCATGTTATTTGTGTTTAGTGAGCCTTCGCCAGGAAGTTTCTCTTCTATGCTGGCTAAAAATAGCTCTATTTTTCCACTTGGTGTTTTAAATTTGATCTGTGAACTCATTTGCCCATTTTCATCTACGAATTGCGCCGCATTTGAATATTTTTCGACAAATTTAGACACATAGCTTTTTTCTCTGTAATAAACTTGCGGGACTTTCCAGTTTACATATCCGTCTTTTATGAGATCTGCTACAAGCTTGTCGTTGCCTTTTGCTTGGATCATTCTGTATTCATTTATAGTATTCCAAGTGTAGTTTTGATCTATTTTCATAAGTCTAGCTAGCTCTCTAAATATCTCATATCCGCTTTTTGTACCAGCTATTGGCTCAATTGCTTTATTTCTCATGTAATATCCTGGAGCGGTGCCAGACTTGTTTTGTATACTCTCATCTCTTTCCAGGTATGTTGCCTCAGGCAAAACCACATCAGCTAAATTTGAAAAGTCATTTAAATAGACGTCGATAGACACGACAAAATCAAGCTCTTTTATGGCTTTTATAGTATCTTTTGTGCCAGCGACATTTATAAGGTGGTTAAATCTTGTATTTACCCAGCCTTTTATAGGGTATGGCTTTTGGCTTAAAATCGCTGGAGCTATATCCATCAAAACACCATGTTTTCTTGAGATGAAGAAGTGTTTATGACCTTCTTCGCCACATCCATCTATTCTCTGTGTTTTTGGGATTTTGAATGCGGCATCTGGATTTGCCAAAGTCGGAAATAGCTCCTCGCCACATAATTTGTTAAATGTTTTTGCATCTTTGCCAAAGAATATTCCGCCTCGTTTTTCAAGATTTCCCATTAGGGCATTTGCTATAGCTATGGCTCTTGTTCTTTGGTATTCAGCCTTTGTCGTTGTGGTTTTGTGTCCCCAGTCGATGATAACTTGAGGCGCTTTAGCCCAAATTTCATCAGCTATTCTTTCGACATCTTTTGCTTTGATACCTGTTATATTTTCTTGCCATTTTGGGCTTGTTTCCTTGACAGATTTTATGACTTCATCTATGCCTATAGTGTATTCTTCGATAAATTTCTTATCATATTTTTCATCTCTTATCCAAACATGAATAAGAGCCATTAAAAATGCTAAATCAGTTCCAGGCTTTACAGGAAGCCACTCATCTGCTTTTGCTGCAACTCCGCTAAATCTTGGATCTAAAACCAAAAGCTTTGCGTCTTCTTTGCTAGCAAATTTGGCAAGTTTTTTAGTGTCAGATATGACAAGACCTTCAAAAAGATTATGTCCGAAATTTACTATATATTTTGCATTTGCGTAGTCTCTGCTAAGCCCTGAGCCATAAGTGTGGCTTAAAACCATATTATATGTAATAGGGCAGCAAGACCAGTGAGAAAATATATTCGGACTACCATAAGCACAGGCGAAATTTGTCATTTGAGTATGGCTTTCTCCGCTTTTTGATGTGAAAACAACGCTTTGTGGACCGTATTTTTGCTTGATCTCATCAAGCTTTTTAGCACATAATTCCAAAGCCTCTTTCCAGCTAGCTTCACGCCATTTATTCTCTCCTCTTTGTCCAACTCTTATAAGCGGTGTTACGATGCGTTTTGGGTCATATAGCTGGTTTAATCCAGCCCCACCTCTTGCGCAAACTGAGGTTTTGTTGGCGTTAAATTTAGGATTTCCTTGTATGAAATTACATTTTCCATCGATGACTTGAGCTTCGATAGGACAGCGTGTTGAGCACATTTCACAAACACTTGGAACTAGTTTTGAGCTTTGATTTATTAATGAGCTTTTTGCTCCTAAATTTAGTTCAAATGCTGCTAATGTTCCAATGGCTGTGCTTGTTTTTAAAAATGATCTTCTAGAGATTGCCACCTTGAACTCCTTTTACAAAAATATAGTCTAATTTTAAATCAGCTACGTAAAATTAACGTAAATTATCTTTTAGCTTTTATTATAAATTTAATTCTTTTATTTAAATAGTATTAAATGTATTTTTTATTACAATTACGCCCTTAAATGCCAGTTTGGCATATAACAAATTTAAAGGTTAATTCGATGAATTCTGTTTTGAATCAATTCAAACAAAAGTATCTTGTGTATTTTTGGGATACCGCAAAGGCCATGGTAGCGCTTGCCATAATCGCTTCAATATATTTTGGTTTTTTTGGTACAGGTTGGCAAGTCACTGGCGAGATGACGCGCTGGGGCGGCGAGTTTTTGGAGCTTTTTGGGCTTGATACTAGCAAATATAGCTATTATCAGATGACAAATCTCTCAGGCAATCCGCTTACCAGATATGAGGGAATGGTGCTTATCGGTATGTTCCTTGGTGCAACCATAGCAGCTCTTTGGGCAAACAAAGTCAAATTTCGCCTTCCAGCTTCACACATTCGTATAGCTCAAGCTATCATCGGTGGGCTTTTATCTGGATTTGGTGCTAGGCTTGCATTTGGTTGTAACTTGCTTGATTTTTTCACTGGTCTGCCATATTTTTCTTTGCATACTTGGGAATTTGCCATTTTTATGGTGCTTGGTATTTGGACTGCTACAAAGGTCGGTAAGCTTAGAATTTTTATGCCAAAAGTCACTTTAGAAAACTGTGGCGTGCATGGTAAAGGCATTGAGCATGACAAAGCACGTGCAAAACGCCATTTTAGATACGGCATTGCGATTTTAGTCGTTACCATTGCATGGCTTGTCTATCTTTTTGCGACCACTGAGCCGTTTGCACTGAAAAATAAGGCATCATTTGTGCCGCTTGGGCTTATGTTTGGTCTTGCTTTTGGTTTTATTATTTCACGTGGTCAAGTTTGCTTCACTTCATGCTTTCGCGATCTATTTTTGTTTGGCCGTGACAACGCAGCAAAAGGCGCATTTTATGGAATGATTATTGCCACATTTATAGTTTTTGTACTTATGCTAAACGGCTACACTGCGTTTGTGAGAAGCTTTTCAGTTGCTGTTGCGCTTGGGGCATTTTTGTTTGGTTTTGGTATTGTGTTTGCTGGTGGTTGTGAGTGCGGATGGACTTATAGGGCAGCTGAGGGTCAAATGCACTTTATGATAGTTGGCGTAGCAAATTTCGCTGGAACTGCGGTTTTAGCGCTTATTTATGACGAAATTCCAGCATGGCTAAAAGCTGGTGCCAAAATCCAGTTTTTAAATGAATTTGGTGCTTTGCCAGGACTTGCTCTAAATGTGGGGCTTTTACTACTTTCAATCGCACTAATTTTTGCTTACAAAAAACGATTTTTTGCTAAAGGAGGCTACTAATGGCTAATCTAGAAAATGTTGAAATTACTTATACACTTGATATCCAAGGCGAGGCTTGCCCGATGCCAGCAGTTGCGACTCTTGAAGTGTTGCCAAAGATGAAAAAGGGCGAGGTGCTTGAAGTACTTTGCGACTGTCCACAAGCTATCAACTCAATCCCAGTTGATGCTAAAAATAGGGGATTTGAAGTCTTAGCAGTCGAGCAAGATGGCCCGACTTTGAGATTTGTGATAAGAAAACCTTAGCTGATTTTACTCATTTCATCGAGCCTTTTTAGATATGGCTCGATGAGTTTTGTATCCATCTCTTCATAGGATGAAAAATATCTAAGCTTGTTTTTCTCGCCAAATTTACTTATATTTCCAAGTTTGCGCATCATCTCTTTTATCGTTCCGTTTATGCCATCTATGATGCTGACGTGAGCTGGCAAAAGCTCTCTAAAACTATCTTTGAAGTAGTTAAAATGAGTGCATCCAAGAACCAAAAGCTCAGTTTTATCAATGTCAAATTTGGATAATTCATCTTTGATATATTTTTTTACTTCTATGCTATCAAAATCCATATTTTGAGCAAATTCAACGAGTTTTGGCATACCTAAAAGTCTAGTTTTTGTTTCTAAATTTACTCTGTGGATGAGATCTGAGAGTTTGTTGCCTTTTATCGTGGCTGGAGTGGCGACTACGAGTATGTCTCCGCTGGAGTTTGCGCCTAGTTTTATGGCTGGCTCCATTCCTACTATTGGTAGGCTGAAGCTAGCTCTAAGCTCGCATATTGCGGCGCTTGTGGCTGTATTGCAAGCGATGACTATCATATCTACGTTTTGTTCTACTAAAAATTGAGCCGCATTTATGGTGAGTTTTGTTATTTCGTCTTTGCTTTTTGTGCCATAAGGTGCGTTTAAGTTATCAGCAAAATATATAAAATCCACGCCACAAAAGGCTTTTAAAGCTTCATTTAAAAGGCTTAGTCCGCCTATACCTGAGTCAAAAACTGCTATTTTCATCTCTCAAACTTCTTTTAACCAAATATCTCAAATTTTTCAAAAAGCTGTTCGTCACGCTCCAAAAGACCCTTATTTATGAGCTTTTCTACGACTTGCCTTGTGCAATTAGTCTCCTTTGGCCAGCCACGAGTGTAGCCCTCCCATTCGTGCTTCCTAGTCGCGTCCACGCAAATTTGCTCATCATTTATAAAAATATCACGCAGTGCATCAATATTATTTGTTACTCTCCAAACAAGCATATAAAGGTTATTTAGCCTTACATCGTTATCGATAAAGATTAAGATTTTGAAATGTTCTTTAAATTTACATAGCTCATCAAAAACACTTTTAACAAGCTTATCTTTATCAAATTTAACAAAACAAATCGGGTTTTTCGTATCTGTAAAATGCTGCTTGACTTCTAACATATTTTTATTTATGCTTTTAAATTTAGCCAAAAGCTCATCATCGCTTAGCAAATTTACAGTCTCAGGCTCAAAATCAATACTCGCATCGATTCCAAGCTTACCACCAAAGCATGAGTTTGGGCTAGCGTGATCTAGCTGGTCGCACACGCCGCTGCTTATAAGCATACTTTTTGGGCTAAATTTATTCAAAATATACCTTGCTAAATTTGCATAATCGTCTAAATTTGGTGCAGTTTCTGGCACAAAAATGGCGTGTTTGACAAAGCTCATTTGCCCAACGCCCCAAAACGCGTGCATCATTTGAGTTGCTTGAGCTGGATAGCACTCTTTAAATTTAGCCAAGATTAGATTGTGAAAAACCCCATTTTCAGGCATTTTATAATCAATCAGCTCAGGAACTGTGGTTTGCAAAAGTGGCATAAAAATACGCTCAGTCGCGTATCCCATGTATTTGTCCTCAAGCGGCGGTTTACCGACGACAGTAGCGTGAAAAATAGGATTTTTTTTGTGAGTGATTTTGGTGACTTCCATAACAGGAAAAGGCTCAACCGGAGTGTAAAATCCAGTATGGTCGCCAAATTTACCCTCATCTTTTAGTCTATTTGTGTCGACAAAGCCCTCTATGACGTAATCTACATCGTGTGGAATAAAAATATCGTTTGTGAGTGATTTTACGAGTTTGGCTGGAGTTTTTCTGATAAATCCATAAAGCATAAGCTCAAAAATATTTTTAGGCAGTGGCGCTTGACCGCACCAAATGTAAAGTGGATCACCGCCAATTGCGACAGTTACTGGCATTTTGACTCCAGCTTTTTTGTATTCGTGGAAGAAATGAGCGGCGTCTTTGTGGATTTGCCAGTGCATTCCAAGCTCATTTTTTGAATGTACTTGGAGGCGATACATTCCGAGATTTTGCGTGTTTGAGTTTAGATCTTTTGTATAGACTTGACCCATTGTGATGAAGGCTCCTCCATCTTCTTCCCATGTTTTTAAGATCGGCAAATCGTATAAATTTAGCTCGTTTTGGGCTATTTCTTGGCACTGACCGCGTGAGCTTAGTCTTTTTGGAAGAGCTGATTTGAGTGAAAATAGTTTGGAAAAAAAGTCAAGTTTTTCTTTGATTGTGGTTGGTTTTTTAGGTTTTAACAAACTTTGTATTTCTTTTGCAATTTCATTGCTATCTTTGCCAAGTATTAAATTCAAGGCTTCAAAACTTCCAAATGTGTTTGTCAAAACTGGATCAAATTTTTTACCATTTTTATCTGTTGGATGAGTAAATAAAAGAGCTTTTGAGCTATCTTTTTTGACCTCTATGTAACTTAAATGAGCGATTTCAAGATCGATATCGCAAGGTGTATCTATAATCTTCAAAAGTCCGTTTTTGTTTAAAATATCAATATATTTTTGCATAATTATCCCGCTTAAATTTGCGTAATTTTATCAAAAAATATATTTATATTTAATTAACGGATTGATTACTTGACTTTTTGAGGCAATAAACTCAGTATTTCTTTTACGCGAGTTTATTTATATTATTAATGTAAGTATTTAAATTTATCCTCCACTAAAAATACATTTTCCCCAACTTTTCTCAATTTCCCCAATTCTTTAAGCTATATTTAAGTATGTCTCTTGTATAATTCCAGCTCACGAAATGAGAAAGACCTTCTATCTTCTTCTAGATATTAGAAATCACTTCACTTTTCGATGTTTTTTAAAATTATAAATGTTAAACTATTTTTTATAGTCAATCTTTGAAATCTAAACAAGTGATCGATTGAGCCAGAACTACTTTTTAAAGTAAGTTCTATAGTATAAAAATAATTATATTATCTTTATACTTATTAATATATAAAACTTAAAAGTTTTTAGATTAAAAACTTCATAATAAATTTGGGTTTATCCCAAATTTATGCTGACTTTTCATCTGCAAGATAAAAAGTCTTTTGCATAAATTTTATGGAGAGTTTGATCCTGGCTCAGAGTGAACGCTGGCGGCGTGCCTAATACATGCAAGTCGAACGGAGATTTAAGAAAGCTTGCTTTTTTAAATCTTAGTGGCGCACGGGTGAGTAATGTATAGTTAATCTGCCCTACACTGGAGGACAACAGTTAGAAATGACTGCTAATACTCCATACTCCTTCTTAACATAAGTTAAGTCGGGAAAGTTTTTCGGTGTAGGATGAGACTATATTGTATCAGCTAGTTGGTGAGGTAATGGCTCACCAAGGCTTTGACGCATAACTGGTCTGAGAGGATGATCAGTCACACTGGAACTGAGACACGGTCCAGACTCCTACGGGAGGCAGCAGTAGGGAATATTGCTCAATGGGGGAAACCCTGAAGCAGCAACGCCGCGTGGAGGATGACACTTTTCGGAGCGTAAACTCCTTTTCTACAAGAAGAACCATGACGGTATTGTAGGAATAAGCACCGGCTAACTCCGTGCCAGCAGCCGCGGTAATACGGAGGGTGCAAGCGTTACTCGGAATCACTGGGCGTAAAGGACGCGTAGGCGGATTATCAAGTCTTTTGTGAAATCTAACAGCTTAACTGTTAAACTGCTTGAGAAACTGATAATCTAGAGTGAGGGAGAGGCAGATGGAATTGGTGGTGTAGGGGTAAAATCCGTAGAGATCACCAGGAATACCCATTGCGAAGGCGATCTGCTGGAACTCAACTGACGCTAATGCGTGAAAGCGTGGGGAGCAAACAGGATTAGATACCCTGGTAGTCCACGCCCTAAACGATGTATACTAGTTGTTGCTGTGCTAGTCACGGCAGTAATGCACCTAACGGATTAAGTATACCGCCTGGGGAGTACGGTCGCAAGATTAAAACTCAAAGGAATAGACGGGGACCCGCACAAGCGGTGGAGCATGTGGTTTAATTCGAAGATACGCGAAGAACCTTACCTGGGCTTGATATCCTAAGAACCTTGTAGAGATATGAGGGTGCTAGCTTGCTAGAACTTAGAGACAGGTGCTGCACGGCTGTCGTCAGCTCGTGTCGTGAGATGTTGGGTTAAGTCCCGCAACGAGCGCAACCCACGTATTTAGTTGCTAACAGTTCGGCTGAGCACTCTAAATAGACTGCCTTCGTAAGGAGGAGGAAGGTGTGGACGACGTCAAGTCATCATGGCCCTTATGCCCAGGGCGACACACGTGCTACAATGGCATATACAATGAGATGCAATATCGCGAGATGGAGCAAATCTATAAAATATGTCCCAGTTCGGATTGCTCTCTGCAACTCGAGAGCATGAAGCCGGAATCGCTAGTAATCGTAGATCAGCCATGCTACGGTGAATACGTTCCCGGGTCTTGTACTCACCGCCCGTCACACCATGGGAGTTGATTTCACTCGAAGCCCGAATGCTAAACTAGCTACGGTCCACAGTGGAATCAGCGACTGGGGTGAAGTCGTAACAAGGTAACCGTAGGAGAACCTGCGGTTGGATCACCTCCTTTCTAGAGTACATACTAGTAAGTCTCACAACTGCTAGTTAAGAAAGAGGTCTCAATCACACTTGTTTAGGTTTGAGAGATTGCTATATTGGGGAATTAGCTCAGCTGGGAGAGCGCCTGCTTTGCACGCAGGAGGTCAGCGGTTCGATCCCGCTATTCTCCACCAATAGTTTAATATTTTATAAAAGTCTAATTTAAGAACTAACATTAGTTTTTAAATTAGACTTTTGTCTAAAGTTATTTAAATTATCATTGTTAAAAGTCACAATCAAGTTTTAATAAATAAAACAATTTTACAGGACTTGTTAGAGCTTTAAATATAGACTAGTTTAGCAAATAGTTAATTAAACAATCTGTTATCCCAATAACTAAAATATTAACTATCAAGTTTAACATCACAATCTATTAAGTTTTAAAACTTACTTAGTAGTAGTTAATGCTTTCCGTCTTATAGTATATATTTAAATATTGTAAAATATAAATTATCAAATTTATTTTTTATCTTTAACAAGGAAGTGATGCAAATTAGAATAATAATCTAAACAAAAATATAAAAACTTCTCAATTCCGAAATACCAAATTTAGTATTAAGTTTGTCTTTATGGAAAATGAACACAATATTTATATTGTGTTGTGCTTTAGGTGGGTTGAGGGAGTGCTTGCACTTCCCATCGGAACAAGAGCTTTGCTCTTGTGAGAAGACTAAAAAAGGTAAGCTACTAAGAGCAAATGGTGGATGCCTTGGCTAGTAGAGGCGATGAAAGACGTGCCAGGCTGCGATAAGTCTCGGGGAGCCGTCAAGGGGCTTTGATCCGGGAATTTCTGAATGGGGCAACCCAGTTAATAGTGATATTAACTACTGTATTTACAGAGCTAACGTGGGGAATTGAAACATCTTAGTACCCACAGGAAGAGAAATCAAAAGAGATTACGCTAGTAGCGGCGAGCGAACGCGTAAGAGGGCAAACCGTTAGTTTACTAACGGGGTTGTAGGACTGCAACATAGACTTAAACAAACTAATAGAATAACCTGGAAAGGTTAGCCATAGTGGGTGATAGCCCCGTATATGAAAGTGCGTTTATACTTAGCAGTATCCTGAGTAGGGCGGGACACGTGAAATCCTGTCTGAAGCTGGGGAGACCACTCTCCAACCCTAAATACTACTACTAGACCGATAGTGCACAAGTACCGTGAGGGAAAGGTGAAAAGAACTGAGGTGATCAGAGTGAAATAGAACCTGAAACCATTTGCTTACAATCATTCAGAGCACGATTCTTTATGACGTGTGATGGACTGCCTTTTGCATAATGAGCCTGCGAGTTGTGGTGTCTGGCGAGGTTAAGGAAACCCGGAGCCGTAGCGAAAGCGAGTCTTAATAGGGCGTATAGTCAGATGCTGCAGACCCGAAACGATGTGATCTATCCATGAGCAGGTTGAAACTGGTGTAAGAGCCAGTGGAGGACCGAACAGACGGCCGTTGAAAAGGCTCCTGATGACTTGTGGATAGGGGTGAAAGGCCAATCAAACATCGTGATAGCTGGTTCTCTCCGAAATATATTTAGGTATAGCGTTGTGTCGTAATTATAAGGGGTAGAGCACTGAATGGGCTAGGGCATATACCAATGTACCAAACCCTATCAAACTCCGAATACTTATAATGTAATCACAGCAGTCAGGCGGCGAGTGATAAAATCCGTCGTCAAGAGGGGAACAACCCAGACTAACAGCTAAGGTCCCTAAATCTCATTTAAGTGGAAAACGATGTGGAGTTACTTAAACAACCAGGAGGTTGGCTTAGAAGCAGCCATCCTTTAAAGAAAGCGTAATAGCTCACTGGTCTAGTGATTCTGCGCGGAAAATATAACGGGGCTAAAATGAGTACCGAAGCTTTAGACTTAGTTTTTAACTAAGTGGTAGGAGAGCGTTCTATTCAGCGTTGAAGGTATACCGGTAAGGAGTGCTGGAGCGGATAGAAGTGAGCATGCAGGCATGAGTAGCGATAATCTAGGTGAGAATCCTAGACGCCGAAAACCCAAGGTTTCCTACGCGATGCTCGTCATCGTAGGGTTAGTCGGGTCCTAAGCAAAGTCCGAAAGGGGTATGCGATGGAAAATTGGTTAATATTCCAATACCAATTATTATGTGCGATGGAAGGACGCTTAAAGTTAGTGGAGCTAGCGGATGGAAGTGCTAGTCTAAGGGCGTAGGTTGAGTTATAGGCAAATCCGTAACTCTTTATCCGAGACCTCAAAGGCTCACGACGCTCTTCGGAGTTGAATGAGAATCCATGATACTATCGAGCCAAGAAAAGTTTCTAAGTTTAGTAATAATTGCCCGTACCGTAAACCGACACAGGTGGGTGGGATGAGTATTCTAAGGCGCGTGGAAGAACTCTCTTTAAGGAACTCTGCAAAATAGCACCGTATCTTCGGTATAAGGTGTGCCTAACTTTGTTAGTAGATTTACTCTACAAAGCAAAGAAGGTTACAACAAAGAGTCCCTCCCGACTGTTTACCATAAACACAGCACTCTGCTAACACGTAAGTGGATGTATAGGGTGTGACGCCTGCCCGGTGCTCGAAGGTTAATTGATGATGTTAGCTCTGCGAAGCATTTGATCGAAGCCCGAGTAAACGGCGGCCGTAACTATAACGGTCCTAAGGTAGCGAAATTCCTTGTCGGTTAAATACCGACCTGCATGAATGGCGTAACGAGATGGGAGCTGTCTCAAAGAGAGATCCAGTGAAATTGTAGTGGAGGTGAAAATTCCTCCTACCCGCGGCAAGACGGAAAGACCCCGTGGACCTTTACTACAGCTTGACACTGCTACTTGGATAAAGATGCGCAGGATAGGTGGGAGGCTTTGATCTATAGACCCTGGTTTATAGTGAGCCATTGTTGAGATACCACTCTTCTTTATTCGGGTAGCTAACTAGCCTAAGTTATCCTTAGGTAGGACAATGTCTGGTGGGTAGTTTGACTGGGGCGGTCGCCTCCCAAAATGTAACGGAGGCTTACAAAGGTTGGCTCAGAACGGTTGGAAATCGTTCGTAGAGTATAAAGGCATAAGCCAGCTTAACTGCAAGACATACACGTCAAGCAGAGACGAAAGTCGGTCTTAGTGATCCGGTGGTTCTGTGTGGAAGGGCCATCGCTCAAAGGATAAAAGGTACCCCGGGGATAACAGGCTGATCTCCCCCAAGAGCTCACATCGACGGGGAGGTTTGGCACCTCGATGTCGGCTCATCGCATCCTGGGGCTGGAGCAGGTCCCAAGGGTATGGCTGTTCGCCATTTAAAGCGGTACGCGAGCTGGGTTCAGAACGTCGTGAGACAGTTCGGTCCCTATCTGCCGTGGGCGTAAGAAGATTGAGGAGAGTTGACCCTAGTACGAGAGGACCGGGTCGAACTGGCCACTGGTGTACCAGTTGTTCTGCCAAGAGCATCGCTGGGTAGCTAAGCCGGGATGTGATAAGAGCTGAAAGCATCTAAGCTCGAAGCCAACTCCAAGATGAATCTTCTTTTAAGAGCTCTAGTAGACTACTAGTTTGATAGGCTGGGTGTGTAATGGATGAAAGTCCTTTAGCTGACCAGTACTAATAGCTCGTTTGCTTATCTTTATATAAGCATCACTTCCTTGTTAAGGATAAATTATATTCTTGCAAAGAAATCAGTTTTACCAATTAAAACTAAAAAGACTTTTAACGATAATTATCTAACACAAACAGTGTTAAATAAGAGAATAACTAAACATTCTTTTATTTAACACTGCCCGTGGCTATACAGATGAGGAAACGCCTTGCTCCATCTCGAACCAAGAAGCTAAGCTCATCATGGCCGATGATACTCTCTCTTACTGGGATGTGGAAAAGTAGGTCGCTGCGGGCTTTGTGTTATTATTCACTTTATTTCAATCAAATCTTTTTACCAACCAATATTTTATTTATTTCAATAATACTTTTTATTTTTAGTTCTTTATTTATATAAATTAAATTCTATTGATTAGTTTAATGTTTTACCATTGATGTAGTGCATTATTATTAATCAAATGTTTATGTTGAATTTTATCTTTTATTGATTTAGAACCATTTATTTATCGATCAAAATCTTTAGCTTATTATCAATCAAATTTTTATATTAAATTATCTTTTTTATTAATTTAGTCTTATTACTTTTTAATTGAATTTTATGTATGAGTAAATGTTTAATGAATTTATTTCTTTTAATTAGTCAAATCTTTTTTATTTCAAATCGTTTCTTTATTAGTTAAAATCTTATTTTATTTATTAAGCTCTTATGATATGATAGTCTTATTTTAAATTTAATATTTTTTATTAATACAATGTCTTACTACTTTTTATTACTTATTAAATTTATCTAGATATTTAATGCTGCCTATTAGATTTTTTATGCTTGTTTGCAAATTTAATATTTTTATTACTATCTATATCAAGTTGTCTTATTTGCAAATATTATTAATTCAATCTTATTGATCAATATGTTTGATTTTATGTTTATGCTCTTATAATATTAGGCTATTTGTTTGGTATATATATGAAATGATAGGTTATTGGTGCTATTAATATTATTGATATTAATATGTATTTACATCTTAGTAGAATAAATTTAAGTTATTCTATTAATTTATCTTTTATTGATTTAATGGCGAGAAACTAAGTCAAGGTATAAGCCAAAATCCAGTAAGTAGATTTCAAACAATGTTAGCAAATCAAACCATAAGAACAATCACAAGATTACTTATTTAAAATAGAATGAATCAATTGGTTCTATACTTTTATTTCTAATCAAATAAAGAAATTTGCATCCTCATTAAAGATTATTTATCTTTGTGCTATTTTTTTAGTTTAAAATCATATAAGGGGAAATACATAAGCTAATCAAAAGAGCTAAAATATTTAAATTTTATAATGGAAAACCATAAACATTATATGCAAAACATCATATTACTTTATTACTCTTAAACTAAAATAGTATTATTGTTTAAATCTACTTAACTAACCCCCAAGTGTTACCTTTCTTCTCATAGATTATATAATTATTACATCAAACAAGCTTATTAAGTTTAGTTTTAAAATATATGCTTATAATCAAGTAAATTCTAGTAAAAGGATAAGTAATGAATATGATGTTTAAGTTTGTATCTAGTATGGCTTTACTATCAAGCTTAGTTTATGGAGCTGTTAATCTAAATACAGCAAGTAAAGAGGAGCTAATGGCTTTGCCTGGCATTGGAGAGAGCAGGGCTGAAGCTATTATAGATTATAGAAATAAAAACAAATTTAATTCTATAGAAGATATTAAAAATGTTAAAGGTATAGGTGATAAAAGATATGAAGCTATAAAAGCAGATCTATCTATAAATGGAGACAATGATATATCAAATTTAAAATCTAAAGGTAATAGTAGTAAAAGTAGTAAAAAGGTTAAAGAGAAGAAAGATAAGATAAATAGCGATATTAAAAAAGATAGAACAGGTAAAGAGAAGAAGGATAAAGTAAGCAAGAGTAAGGTAAGCAAGGATAAGGGTGAAGGTAAATAGATAATATAGAATAAGAATAAGATGTATAAATATAAATCAAGATTAGATGGTTTTAATAGAATTAAAATATAAGTAAGAGGGGGGATGGTAAAATCTAAATCCAAATAAAGCTATTTATAAGAAATATTAAATTTAGTAAAATTGGGTATATTTTTGTTTGTAAGTATATGGTTAAGCTTATTTAAAGTATAATAATATGCTGTATAAATAGATCAATTGCTTGTAGACAGAATATTTGATTGCTGTATAAATTTATCCTTGTAGGATTTGAAACAAATCGTAGGCATTCAGTTTGATGAGCTAAAAAAGGTATAAATTTATCCTTGTAGGATTTGAAACTATCAAAGCTACAGCCACTATTATAAACGAAAAAGTATAAATTTATCCTTGTAGGATTTGAAACCATACTCTTTTGGAACTTCTATTTTTTGGTCGGCGTATAAATTTATCCTTGTAGGATTTGAAACGCAAGTTTTCCAAAAACTCACTCTCATCACTAGCAGTATAAATTTATCCTTGTAGGATTTGAAACATCGAATATTTGTGTAGATAAACGGCTTTATACCGGTATAAATTTATCCTTGTAGGATTTGAAACCGACTGTTCTTTTTTCAAAGTTTGTATTGTAGTTCGTATAAATTTATCCTTGTAGGATTTGAAACACCGCTATTTGGGAACGCAGATGAGCAAACACTAGTATAAATTTATCCTTGTAGGATTTGAAACTTTTTGTAGCCGTTTCCTTGATATGGTAGGGTTCTGTATAAATTTATCCTTGTAGGATTTGAAACGCGTTGTATTTTGAAAATCTCACGCTATTTCCCTGTATAAATTTATCCTTGTAGGATTTGAAACGATTTGTATCTGTTGTAGTATCTATAATGCGATTGTATAAATTTATCCTTGTAGGATTTGAAACTAGATACTCTCTTCAGTTTGTGGAGTACCCAGATAAAGTATAAATTTATCCTTGTAGGATTTGAAACTATGCCATTTCCAACCTTTCCTACCCCAAAGCTTGTGGTATAAATTTATCCTTGTAGGATTTGAAACATCTTGAAACGGCGAATGATTTTGGGCTTAGCAGTATAAATTTATCCTTGTAGGATTTGAAACTTTTGAATGAAAATCAAAAGAGATTAGTCTTGAAATGTATAAATTTATCCTTGTAGGATTTGAAACTGCTAAAATAAAGCTTAAGCTGAATAAAGTTCTAAAGTATAAATTTATCCTTGTAGGATTTGAAACTAGGTTCTTTTGTAAGCAAATCATAATCAAAATGGTATAAATTTATCCTTGTAGGATTTGAAACGCCCAAATATCCGTTTAGGAGCTAGTTTCTATTTAGTATAAATTTATCCTTGTAGGATTTGAAACTAGGTGGCGTTGTGTCTTGTTCGCTATCGCCACGACTGGTATAAATTTATCCTTGTAGGATTTGAAACTCCTCTCTCTTAAAGGTGGCTAATGATTAGCTTAAGTATAAATTTATCCTTGTAGGATTTGAAACATACAAGAATTTTTCTTTTAGCCCCAAAACAAAAAGTATAAATTTATCCTTGTAGGATTTGAAACACCGGAGAAACTACCCCTGCTAATGCCTCCCACACTGTATAAATTTATCCTTGTAGGATTTGAAACATAGTCTTAAGTACTTGCTCTAAGGTAGCAGACAGTATAAATTTATCCTTGTAGGATTTGAAACTTCAAGGCTTTATAAAAGATATATTCAAGCCAAAAAGGTATAAATTTATCCTTGTAGGATTTGAAACTTCCTGTGATGAGTTTAAATTTGAGTTTGGGGGCTTTGTATAAATTTATCCTTGTAGGATTTGAAACCACAGCCTTAAAAGAGCTTGAAGATAATAAATACATAGTATAAATTTATCCTTGTAGGATTTGAAACATCTTATATTTTGTATAGCGAATGGCTTCATTTTGTATAAATTTATCCTTGTAGGATTTGAAACAAAGCTTTGTAGGTACGATTTGGTCGAATGTTCTACGTATAAATTTATCCTTGTAGGATTTGAAACCCAAGACTATCTTTATACACTCTAGCCCTAAATCCGTATAAATTTATCCTTGTAGGATTTGAAACGTCGATGAAGGGCGTATGGGTAGAGATGTATCAGGTATAAATTTATCCTTGTAGGATTTGAAACATCCAACTTATGGAAAATTTGCAATTGCGTAGGCTGGTATAAATTTATCCTTGTAGGATTTGAAACTAATGTTTTGGCTATTAAATCGTTTGTGCGGAACTTGTATAAATTTATCCTTGTAGGATTTGAAACCAATCTCTTCCTTATCGAGATTGCTGTTTTCAAAGTATAAATTTATCCTTGTAGGATTTGAAACTAGTGCTATCAGCTCCTACAACCAAGTCAGCATAGTATAAATTTATCCTTGTAGGATTTGAAACGATAGATTTCATTGCCTAAGCTTAAAAGCTTTGTGTATAAATTTATCCTTGTAGGATTTGAAACGGTTTGATTAGTTCCATTTAGTCCCTTTTTTTTAGTATAAATTTATCCTTGTAGGATTTGAAACTAACAAAAAAAAAGGGAGTAAAAAAGCCGTGCTAAGGTATAAATTTATCCTTGTAGGATTTGAAACGAAGCTTAATCGTTTGCATTCCTACCACGCCATCAGGTATAAATTTATCCTTGTAGGATTTGAAACTATGGTTTACCGCCCAGCTGAAGAGCTATCAGACCGTATAAATTTATCCTTGTAGGATTTGAAACGATAGATTTCATTGCCTAAGCTTAAAAGCTTTGTAGGTATAAATTTATCCTTGTAGGATTTGAAACCTGGTTAAGCTCTTGATAATAGCTCTTATCTCACGGTATAAATTTATCCTTGTAGGATTTGAAACTTATGCGTTTTTTGGCTTTTTTGCCATTGTTTTTGGTATAAATTTATCCTTGTAGGATTTGAAACGCTTTTCAAGTTTATATCTGTCTATATCCTTAGCGTATAAATTTATCCTTGTAGGATTTGAAACCCTATGCCACTTCCTGCTGTCCATATGACAAGCTCGTATAAATTTATCCTTGTAGGATTTGAAACGGCTCTGAAGCTGATATTCAATCACTTATTGGAGTATAAATTTATCCTTGTAGGATTTGAAACAAGCCTCTTCTATCTAATCCTATAAAGCAAGTTACAGGTATAAATTTATCCTTGTAGGATTTGAAACCTAGGTATTGCGTGGTGTAGCTCAGCAACGCTAAGGGTATAAATTTATCCTTGTAGGATTTGAAACCTCCTTTTTTTGAGTTGTGTAGCGATGTACATTAGTATAAATTTATCCTTGTAGGATTTGAAACAAGAGCTTGGTTTCGCACCGTCTAAAATAGAAGCGTATAAATTTATCCTTGTAGGATTTGAAACCAGGTTTATCTTTTTTTGAGTAATCCAAAAGAGCAGTATAAATTTATCCTTGTAGGATTTGAAACGCCCAGAAACACTAACAACTAAATTAACAACTTTTGGTATAAATTTATCCTTGTAGGATTTGAAACCCGCTACTATCTGTAACATACATAAAATCAGCGAGTATAAATTTATCCTTGTAGGATTTGAAACTGTTAGTTCTTCTTATGATTCTGTTGAATGTTATTCGTATAAATTTATCCTTGTAGGATTTGAAACGTTCTGATGTTTCTCGAACTATTACACCCGTTTTGTATAAATTTATCCTTGTAGGATTTGAAACAAATGAAGATGAGATTAGAACTGCACTTCTTAATAAGTATAAATTTATCCTTGTAGGATTTGAAACCGATAAAATCAAGCAAATAAGCCAAAAACAGATAAGTATAAATTTATCCTTGTAGGATTTGAAACTAAAGTCCATTGAAAGCCGTTTATTTCGCCATTGTATAAATTTATCCTTGTAGGATTTGAAACGTGGGTACATTGAAAGCCCCTTGCTAGCAAACTATAAAAGTATAAATTTATCCTTGTAGGATTTGAAACTCTATCCACCAACTTGCACGAGTTTCTCTGAAAAATGTATAAATTTATCCTTGTAGGATTTGAAACTCTCTTTTGTAGCTTCGCTTTTTCCCCTAGCTGAGCCATAGTATAAATTTATCCTTGTAGGATTTGAAACTCTCTTTTGTAGCTTCGCTTTTTCCCCTAGCTGAGCCATAGTATAAATTTATCCTTGTAGGATTTGAAACTTGCGGTTCAAGCTCAAATGCGTGATAATGCTGTAGTATAAATTTATCCTTGTAGGATTTGAAACTAAATATTATCAAGAACAATTAGACATTGAATTTGGTATAAATTTATCCTTGTAGGATTTGAAACTTTGGGTTTTCTAGTAGCCAATCTCTGAGATAATGTATAAATTTATCCTTGTAGGATTTGAAACAACTGGCTCATAAATCAAAAGTTGCAATTGCTTAGTATAAATTTATCCTTGTAGGATTTGAAACTGGTAGTTATTCCACTTTTAAAATAATTTATTATGGGTATAAATTTATCCTTGTAGGATTTAAAACAATTTGATAGGTTCATCGGTTGTAGCAAACTCAAATGTATAAATTTATCCTTGTAGGATTTAAAACCTTCTGGCTTGTTTACCTCTACAAAGTTTTCTTCGGTATAAATTTATCCTTGTAGGATTTAAAACTTGAGCAATAGTTTATTTGCTTTAAATATACCAAGGTATAAATTTATCCTTGTAGGATTTAAAACGCTTATTATCTACATAGATTTAAAGGTGATGAGCTAAGTATAAATTTATCCTTGTAGGATTTAAAACCGACACAATGCAAAAGCTAAATAACGAAATAAAGACGTATAAATTTATCCTTGTAGGATTTAAAACTCAGTTTTCTTGGACTTACTCCAACAATATATGAGTATAAATTTATCCTTGTAGGATTTAAAACCTATGTTATATTTCGCGTCAAGTTCTGCTTTTAGGTATAAATTTATCCTTGTAGGATTTAAAACCAACTCTGTAAATCAGTGAATATTTTCTGCCCTCTACGTATAAATTTATCCTTGTAGGATTTAAAACCTTGCGTTTGATATACTACCCTCTCGCAACCGATCAGTATAAATTTATCCTTGTAGGATTTAAAACCTGATTTGACAGTAGTTCCAGCTTCTATAGCAAATAGTGTATAAATTTATCCTTGTAGGATTTAAAACCACAGATGAAAATACCACAACTGTTAATGATTTAGGTATAAATTTATCCTTGTAGGATTTAAAACGACTTAATTACTTATGCAGCCCAAATAGAACAATAGTATAAATTTATCCTTGTAGGATTTAAAACTCCTAGTGATATTAACCAAGATGTTTCTAATCCTTTGTATAAATTTATCCTTGTAGGATTTAAAACGCTTATGTAAAAAATCAAGACATTAGCATATACTGTATAAATTTATCCTTGTAGGATTTAAAACTCAAGACTGATTAATACTGCAAAATAGACTGGAAAGTATAAATTTATCCTTGTAGGATTTAAAACTATATGCCCACGCTATATAGATTATGGACGATATAAGTATAAATTTATCCTTGTAGGATTTAAAACGTTTTTATGTGCGACTTGGTAAATATTATTTTACAAGTATAAATTTATCCTTGTAGGATTTGAAACGAATCAAAATTTCATGTCTTTTCTGAAGAAGATTGCGTATAAATTTATCCTTGTAGGATTTGAAACCTAAATTTGAACCTTTTTTATCGATTTTTGTACGCTTGTATAAATTTATCCTTGTAGGATTTGAAACGCACTAGTGGAGCTGGTGGGGGAACTGGAAGTATCAGTATAAATTTATCCTTGTAGGATTTGAAACCACAAATCAGAAACTAAGCCGAAACTAAAAAAATCAGTATAAATTTATCCTTGTAGGATTTGAAACTCACTATAAAATGTGTCATATACAACCAAAGATGTAGTATAAATTTATCCTTGTAGGATTTGAAACCAACAAAATGCTAAGCAAAGAAAAGCGTAAAGGACGGTATAAATTTATCCTTATGAGGCTTTAAATACACGTTTATGCAAGGTTATATAACAAAAAGTAGTAAATTTCTTTTATAAGATTTGACGTTAATTTTCATTTTTTTATCGATTTTGTTAATTTTATCCGCATAAAAACTAAATTATATACAGACCGTGCCTTAGCACAGTCTAAAACAAATACCTAAATCCAGCTGTGGCTTGCCATTTGGTTTCATATCTGCCACCAAAAGTCTTTTCTAGGCTATAGTATATGGTTTTTGATTTATCATCGTTTAGCCATATATCTCCACCGATACCGACTTCATACCAGTTATCATCTATATTTATTGTTTTATGCAAAGACTCTTTTTTACCTTGCATATATACGCCGTATTCATCTATAAACTCTTTTAAAACTCCAAATTTGAAGTAGTGGCTACTTTGCTCAAAGTCCTTACCGGCGTATAATCCAAGTTTTCCTATAAGGCTATTTATGTTATCTTGCTCGACTTTTATACCTGTTGAAGTTGTGTAATCAACACCTCTAACATACCCATAGTTTATCTGTCCAAGCGGAGTGATAAAGTATCCATCTTCATTTTGTAGCTTTCTTCCTAGCTCTAAGCTTATATTTGCCATATTTGTATTATATTTGGCTTGCATGGTTTGACCTATGTCGTTAAATGCTTCAAATTTATTTCTTATATGATTGTATTTTAGAATAAAATCTATGTAATATTTATCTTCATTGAAGTATGATTCATACAAGGCTAGACCAATGTTTTTACTATCGCCTTTGCCAAATTTATAATCCATATCATTGTCTTTATAGCTCAAAGCAAATCCACTAAAGAAATCCCCATAATCATTGTCATATCTCTTGTCATAACCTGCTTGGATCATATTATATTTGTTGTTGAAATTTATATTTGCGTCGTTATATTCGCCTTTGGCTCCTATTATTCTAGCCCAGATTCCGTCTTTTTCATCATAGTTTTGTATCTCGCCAAGGCGTTTGTGTAAAGAGTCAAGTTCAAGTGTGCTAATGTCTAAATATCTTAGTATGGAATCATTTATGATCGAATTTGCTGCTTCGTTTTGTCGTTTGCCATAGCCTACTAAAAACCAGTTGTTTCCATTTACGCTACCCCCCCCCCTGACATTTATATCAGTTTGGAATACATAATCATACACATCATCCATGCTTTTAGATTGGACGCTTGTAAAAGTTACATTATTATGAACATCTCCAAACCATATAGCCTTATTGCTACCACTAAAGTCATACTCGCTAAGGCTTGGGATAGAAGAGCTAGAGATTCTAATCTTAGCAGAGGCTGGAGCTAAGGCGCTAGCTATACTTATAAAGTCTGTTTGTGTCCCACCGTGATTTATATCATCTGGAGAAATATCCAAGACAAAGACTCCATCGCTACCACTAAAGTCTGTAGCAACAACTAGATCTTGACCCCCGCTAGTATGAGACATATCTACTATACCTTTATTTAGTCTTAGATGACTTAAAGTGCTATCATCTATATTATACCAAGTAGCATCATTGCTAAATGCTAGATCTATAATGCCTCCGGTAGTTATATCAGTAGAACCAGTAAATTTAGACTCATTTGAGCTAAAAGCTGTACGTATCTCTCCGCCACCAGCAGAATACATATCGCCTTTGATTTGATTGATTGGAGCGTTTATGGTGACTTTGCCATTAGTATTGGTTCGTATGGCATTTATACCACTATTTAGTATGTTTGTATTTGTATTTATAGTTATATCACCACCATTATAAGCTCTTAGAGCGTCATTTGTTATATTGATATTTGAAATATCTGAAGTGATATTTATCTTACCACTATTGTCGGCAAATAAGCTCCAAACGGCATTTATGTTTACATCTTTTGCATTTAGGCTTACAACTGAACCGTCATTTGCCGAATACACAACATAGTTATCAGAAGAGCCAAGTTTTATGCTATTTGCATTTAGGTTTACTAAGCTTGTCGCTGTATCTGCAATGGCATTGCTATATATAGCGTATTTTGTAGCATTGATTGTTATGTCAGACGCGTTCAAATTTACTGTGCTATTTCTATAGCTATATACTCCAGTATCGTTTGATGTTAAATTTATACTATTATTTGCTTTTAAAGTTACTAAGCTATCTAGGTTTTCATATCCACGACTATAGATTGCCCTTGTGCCACCGTCTATATCGATATTTTTTGCTTCTAAGCTTATCTCATTTTTACCAAATGATGCGATTCCTTGCGCTGCACTATCGATTTTTATATCATTGTTTGCTTTTAGTGTGATTACGTTTGGTGGAACCAAGCCGGTATAGGCTAAGGCGTATATCCCAGCTCCATTAGTTTGCATAGCTTCTATGGAGATATTATTTGCTGAGTTTAAATTTAGTATATTTGGAGCAGTATATCCTCCAACGTTGCTTTGCATGGCAATACCTCTATACGCATTGGTGATTTCTATATTGCCAGTAGTGATATTAAATTTACTTTGATCTTTTAGCTCTATTGCATTGCCTACATTATTTATAGTGATAGATTGGTTGTTTATGTTTATATATCCATTATTATCAGTATATAATCCACCTATATCTTTATTAAAAGAAGTTTGATCTATAAAAAGATGTCCGCCATTTATATTAAAAGTGGCAGGATTTGCTGAATTATTTGAGCTTGATCTTAAAATATTACCATTTTTATATCCATTGATACTAAATGTTTTATCTTGGGCTATATTAAATGTTAAATCTGAGCCTTCCATTGCATATACGACTTGTTGCCCGCCAGTCGTAGTTACGCTTAGATTTTCATTGAATTGATATGTTTCAGTCGCATATGTCTGTATCAGATCTGCATTGTTAAATGTAAAATCTACATCATCATTATAGACATTTTGAGTCAAAAATCCAGTAGCATTTATATTGCTACAAGACATAAGCAGCACGCAAGGTATGCTAAACATAATTTTTGTATATTGCAAATTTATTTTACTTCTCATTCAAAACCCTTTCGTAGATAAATAAACTCTTTTATTTATCATGATTAAAATGTAACTGAAATAATATACAAAATTAAATAAATTTAAAATAAGAAATTTTCCGTATTATAATAATTATTATTTGTTAATTAATTGTATATGTAATAACTAAGTTAGAATTGTAGAATTATGCAAAAAATACAAATTTAAAATCTCTATTTTCTAATATATAAATTAATTATATATAAAATACTAAAATATCACTATTTAGTTATTTTATTAGATTTTTTAGATTATTATGATGTTAATTTATGGCATTTATACTATGATTTTATGATATTTTTGTAACACTGTATTTGGAGAATTAGGCAAATTAAATTTTTTTGAAAATATTTTAGAATTTATGTCAAAATCTATGAAATTTTTAGATAAAAATTAAAAATTTGGATAATTTATGTGAAATTTTGATAGGCGGATTTAGGTTTTGGCTGGCTTGCACCTTTAAATTGTTGTATAATTTCTCAAAATTAATAAAGGTAGAAAATGACAAATTTAGAGTTATCAAGGCTTGATTTGGAGCATATTTGGCATCCATGCACTCAGATGAGCGATCACAAAAACTTCCCGATCATTCCGATAAAATCAGGAAAAGGTGCTATTCTTAGCGATTTTGATGGCAATAGCTATATTGACTGTGTTTCTAGCTGGTGGGTGAATTTGTTTGGGCATTCAAACGACTATATAAACGCAAAACTTAGCGAACAAGCTTCAAATTTAGAGCACGTTATAATGGCTGGTTTTAGTCATGAGGGCATTATAAAACTCTCAAAAAGACTAGTGGATCTCCTTCCAAAACCGCTAAATAAGTGCTTTTATGGAGATAATGGAAGTAGTGCTATCGAAATAGCTCTTAAAATGAGCCACCACAAAAATCTGATAAAAGGCAAAAACAAGCCACTATTTTTAAATTTAAAAAATTCATATCACGGCGAAACCATCGCTGCTCTTAGCGTCGGTGATGTCGAGCTGTATAAAAAAATCTACAAAAATATCCTTATCAAAACAGTTCAGACATCGGTTCCTATGAGCTTTAAAGGCAATGAAGTAAGCGATGAAGAAGCTCTAAATGACCTAAAAATCACACTAGAAAAATACAGCGACCAAATTTCAGCTTTTATTCTTGAGCCGCTTATCCAGTGCGCTGGAGATATGAATATGTATAGCGGGGATTTTATCAAAAAAGCTTGCGATTTGGCAAAAAGCTACGACATAGATATTATTTTTGATGAAGTTGCGGTGGGATTTGGTAGGACTGGAAGTATGTTTGCTCTTGAGCAATGTGGCGTGGTGCCTGATTTTTTGTGTATTAGCAAGGGTATAACTGGCGGATATTTGCCTCTTAGCGTGGTTGTGACTAGCGATGAGACTTATGAGCTATTTTATGATACTTATGAGAGCAAAAAGGCGTTTTTGCACTCTCACAGTTACACTGGAAATGCCCTAGCTTGCGCGTGTGCGAATGCGACTTTGGATATTTTCGAGCAAGAAAATGTGATAGAAAAGAACTTACATCTATCTAAATTTATAAAATCAGAGTTTAGTAAACTTCTAAAATACGATTTTATAGATAATTTTAGACAAACTGGTATGGTTTTAGCATTCGATCTTGTGGGATTTAAAGAGCCTAGAACGGGTTATGAAATCTATAAAAGAGCACTGCAAAAAGGTCTTTTGCTCCGCCCTTTGGCAAACACCATTTATTTTATGCCGCCATACATCATTACCAAAGAACAAGTGGAGCTTGTAGTGAGGGTTTTAGATGAGCTTTTGGGTGAGCTTAGGAGATAGTTTTAGATTTGCAAAGCTTAGCCAAAAAGCACTCATCGCACTTTGGTTTTACGGCTTTGCAAGTGTATCTTCCAAACAAAACCATTGCTTGATGAAGTGTGTTTAGCTCAGTTTTAAACGCCTTTGTCAGGTCTATTTCTGTAGCCTCAGGCGTTTTAGCCTTGCTTAGTCCAAGCCTATGCGAAACTCTAAAAACATGCGTATCAACTGCCATTAAATTTGCTTCATTATGCTCTATTAAAACGACATGAGCAGTCTTTTGTCCTACTCCGGCAAGGCTTGTTAGATCCTTTTCATTTAGCGGGATTTGACCGTCAAAATTTTCTACAACTGACTTTGCCATTTTGATTAAATTTGCTGCTTTGTTGTTAAAAAAGCTGCATGAATTTATAAAAAGCTTGAGCGAGCTAAGGTTTGCATTTGCGAGCGAGACGACATCTGGATAGGCTTCAAACAGTGCAGGTGTGATTAAATTTACCCTTTTATCTGTGCACTGGGCTGAGAGCATCACGCAGACTATAAGCTCGTATAGATTTTTAAATTTAAGCTCACTTCTAGCACCGTTAAAGTTATGTAAAAATAATTCTTTAATTTCTTTTGTATCTTTTATAGTTCTCATTTCATGATTCTATCCAAAAATAAATAAATTTTACAAAATATTAACAAGCTTTTAGCTATAATGACACGTTTTTAAATTTAACTTACAAAGGATAAGTATGAAAAAAGGTTTAGCATTAGCATTAAGTTTGGCTGCTGCAATGAGTTTGAACGCAGCTGTTTTAGCAACAGTAAATGGACAAAATATCACTGATGAAGATCTAGCTCCAGCACTTGGCTCTCATATGAGTGAACTTGAAAAAATACCTGCAGAAATGAAAAAAAACCTACTAGACAGAGTTATCGAGAGACAACTTATGGTAGAACAAGCTAAAAAAGATGGTATCAACCAAGATCCTGAATATAAAAAAGCTATAGCAGATATCACAGATAATGTTGCTGTAAATATATGGATGAAAAAACAATTTGAAGGCTTAAAAGTAGATGAGAAAAAAGTAAAAGATCTTTACGAACAAAATAAAGACAAATACGTAGTTCCAGCTCAAGCAAAAGCAAAACATATATTAGTTGCAAGCGAAAAAGAAGCTAAAGATATCATTAAAAGTCTAAATGGATTAAAAGGCGATGCATTAGATAAAAAATTTAGCCAAATAGCTAAAGAAAAATCAATAGATAAAAGTTCAGCACAAAATGGTGGCGAGCTAGGCTGGTTTGGTGAGTCTCAAATGGTTCCTTCATTTGGCAAAGCATCTTTCGAGCTTAAAAAAGGCGAAATGACAAAACAACCAGTTCAAAGCGAATTTGGCTACCACATCATTTTAAAAGAAGATTCAAAACCACAAACTGCTCTAGCTTATGATAAAGTAAAAGGCAAAATCGAAACTCAACTTAAAACTGATGAGTTCAGAAATGTAATGCAAAAGAAAGTTGATGAGCTTAAAAAAGCTGCAAAAATAGAGTATAAATAAGGATTTGCAATGGGAGTTTTGGATGTTGTAAAAGCAGGAGTTTTAAGCGGCGATGACGTTACAAAACTCTACGCTTACGCTAAAAAAGAGGGCTTTGCTCTGCCTGCTGTAAATGTTGTAGGTAGTGATTCTATAAATGCCGTATTAGAAGCTGCTAAAAAAGCAAACTCTCCTGTGATTGTTCAATTTAGCAATGGCGGAGCTGGATTTTACGCTGGCAAGGCTTGCCCAAATGCAGACGTTTTAGGTGCTATTGCTGGAGCAAAACATGTTCATCTTTTAGCCAAGGCTTATGGCATTCCTGTTATTTTACATACAGATCATGCTGCTAGAAAGCTTCTTCCATGGATAGATGGACTTATCGAGGCTAGCAAGGAGCATAAAAAAGCTTTTGGAAAACCACTTTTTAGCTCTCATATGCTGGATCTTAGCGAAGAGAGCTTAGAAGAAAATATTGAAACTTGCAAAAAGTATCTAAAAGAGCTCAGTGAGCTTGGGATTAGCCTTGAAATTGAGCTTGGAGTAACTGGCGGAGAAGAGGACGGCGTGGATAATTCAAATGTAGATAATGCACTTTTATACACTCAGCCTCACGAAGTAGCTCACGCCTATGAAGAGCTTGGCAAGATAAGTGATAAGTTTAGTATAGCTGCTAGTTTTGGCAATGTTCATGGCGTTTATAAGCCAGGAAATGTCGTTTTAAGACCTGAGATTCTCAAAAATTCTCAAAAATTTATAAAAGATAAATTCGGTTTGAGCGACGAAAAACCTGTAAATTTCGTATTTCATGGTGGCAGCGGAAGTGAGCTAAAAGACATCAAAGACGCTGTTAGTTACGGCGTAATCAAGATGAATATCGACACTGATACTCAGTGGGCTTTTTGGAATGGAGTAAGAGAGTACGAGGCTAAAAACCACGATTATCTCCAAGGACAAATCGGCAATCCTGAAGGCAATGAAAAGCCAAACAAAAAGTATTATGACCCAAGAAAATGGCTAAGAAGTGGCGAAGAAAGTATGATTAACAGACTTTTAGAAGCCTTTGAAAATCTTAATTGTATGAATAGAAACTAAAATTTGGTAGCTTTTGCTACCAAATTTATACTAAATTTAAAAATATCTTGTTAAATTTAGTATAAATTTATAGGAATTTGTATGGAAAAAAACGATACTCTTGATGAATTCACTTTGCCAGAAGGCAATAATAGAAAATCAATCTTAGTTTATTTTAAAATCATATTTTTACCAATTTTTGTTTATCTTATATTCTTGCTTGGATACTTAAAAATTATAAATTTTTACGTTGAATTGCATACGATTTTGATGATGAGCTTTATACTTTTTGTAGCTCTCATATTTGCTAGACATAGTGCTGAGTTTGGTTGTTTTGTGTTTGAACAACGCAAAGATGAGTTTAAAAAAGAGTTAAAAAACTTCATATTAAAAAGCCTACTCTACATCGGCAAAGAGAGAAGATCAAATGGAAATTTCGACGAGTTTGTAAAAAAATATTCAGCCGATGTAAGAAATGATAACTACGCTCTTGTGGGTGCTGGAGTGTTCCCTATGCTTGGTATTTTGGGAACATTTTTAAGCATTGCAATCTCTATGCCAAGCTTTAATTCTACAAATGCAGTGGCTTTGGAAAATGAAATTTCTATGCTGCTAAATGGCGTAGGAACTGCTTTTTATATCTCGATTTATGGTATATTTTTAGCACTTTGGTGGATATTTTTTGAGAGATTTGGAATGAATAGATTTCAAAAGCTCATAAACAGACAAAAAAACGCAACCAGTTCGTTTTTTTGGAATAAAGAAGAGATAGAAAAAAGATATATGCAAGAAACTCTTGGCACTTTTGAGAAGATCGGAGTCATCTTTGACCACGTAAGTAAACAAGAGTTTTTTGAAGAGCTTGATAGGACGGTTGAGCGTAAATTTAAAAACTTTTGCGATATGCTAAAAGTCGAAGAAGACGCAGTCAAGCTAAGTAGCGAACACGTCAAATACACCATGGGAACGCTTCTTAAAGCAAGCAGGGATCAAAAAGATATCGTAAAAGTTCATGCAGATATTTTAAATGTCCTTCACACTTTTAACTCAAATTTAAAAGAGCTTCAGCTAAATGTAAATGAGCATTATGTCAGACTTCACACAGCCAGCGATGATAAGATTTCTAAGCTTGAAAAATCAGTTAGCGAGTTTGGCAATAATATAACCAAATTTGAAGGAAGCTTGCAAAACTTTAGTAGCGAGATTTTAGACAAGCAAAAACTAGCACTTGATGGGTTTAAATCTGGAATGATCGATGGAATGAAAGCCTTTAGAGAGGTTTTTGACGATGAAAGAGCTGGTCAAAATGATAGCTTAGAGATAATCAATGAGCTTAAAAAAAGTATAGAAGAGATAGACGAAGAGGCAAATTTGGCCTTAGAAAAATTAGAAGCAAAGCCAGATGAAGCTAGATAATCAAAAAGATGAAAACAGTAATTTTTGGATCGCTTATGCCGATTTGATGGCTGGATTGCTTTTTGTATTTATACTTTTAGTTGGTGCGATCGTTGTCAAATATGTCTTAACTCAAAGCGATTTGAAGCTGCTAAAAGGCGATATAGAGTCTCAAGAACAAGCCTTAAAGCTAAACTCAATAGAGCTTTCTAAAAGAGAAAATGCCATAAAAGAGTTTATGCAAAAGCTAGAATCTGAAAAAAACAAAAACTTAGCCTTAGAAGAGATAAACTCTATTTTTAATGAAAAGCTTGAGGAGCTAAATTTAGCCTTGCAAAATGCTGGAGATGCATTTGATGACGTGGATAGGCTAAATTTGGAACTAAATACAACCTTACAAAACAAAGATGAGCTCATAGCTAGCTTGCAAGAAAGTATTAGCAAAAAAGATAAAGATTATGGTCTGTTGCTATCTGACCTAAACTCCACAAAAGAGCGGATAAAAAGCCTTAGCGGTATTAGACTAAAGGTCATCACGACTCTCAAAGAAAAGCTTGGAAATAGCATAAAAATAGATATGGATTCGGGTGCGATTTCTCTGCCTTCAAGCGTGCTTTTTGATACAAATTCATTTGCCTTAAAAGATAGCGCTAGGTTTGATTTGCGAAGAACACTAAGCACATATTTTGATATTTTATTAAGTGATGAGATCAGACCAAATATCGATAGAATCACAATCGAAGGTCATACTGATAGCGTTGGTAACTACCTTTACAATCTTGAATTATCTCAAAAAAGAGCCTATGAGGTTATGAAATTTATCTACTCATTTTACAAAAATCCTGAACTACAAAAATACCTTATAGCAAGTGGAAGAAGCTTCAATGATTTGATTTACAAAGATGGCAAAGAAGACAACGACGCTTCAAGAAGAATCGAGATCAAATTTAGCATTTCAAATAAAGCAGCCATGAAAGAAATAGAACAAATTTTGGAGCAAAACAATAGATAAGTTTCAGTTAATCAAATTTCGTGGTAGGGATTTTTGGATTTTAAGAGATGATCTGATCGGTGGCGAGTTTAACGGTAACAAAGCAAGAAAGCTAGAATACTTCTTAAACGCTGATTTGAAGGGCATTAAACGTATAATTTCGTATGGCTCAAACCAGTCAAACGCTATGTATTCTATAAGCGTCTTTGCAAGACTTAAAAATCTTGAGTTTATATATTTTACAGATCATATAAGCTCATTTTTAAAGCAAAATCCAAATGGAAATTACGCTTATGCTTTGAAAAATGGTATGCAAATTTATGAAGCTAAAGACAGAGTAAATGCCGCCAAAATGGCACTAAAAGACGGTGATATCCTCATAAAAGAGGGCGTGGCGATGAGTGAGGCTGAGCTTGGATTTCAAACTCAGGCAAATTTGATAGAAGAGTTTATGACTAAAACTGGCACTAAATTTGACGTGTTTTTGCCAAGTGGAACTGGCACGAGTGCTGCTTATCTGGCTAAAAATCTAAAAAATACAAACGTCTTTACGACTCCTTGCGTGGGGGATAGTGCTTACCTTGCTAAGATGATATTTGAGCTTGATAAGCACTCAAAAGTGCAAATTTTAAACCTTTTGAAAAAGTATCATTTTGGGGATATAAAAAAAGAGCTATTTGATATTTATAAAGAGCTTAAAGACACTACAGGCGTGGAGTTTGAGCTGCTTTATGATAGCGTTGGTTGGCTGAGCCTGCTTGCAAATTTAGATAAATTTACAAATCAAATTCTCTACATTCACCAAGGTGGAATGATAGGCAATCAAAGCTTGCTTGAGAGATATGAGAGAAAATTTAAATTTGATATGTTATAATATAATAAAGGAGAAAAAGTGAAAATTCTAAATAGTAATGATAAAAATTTTAATGAAGAATTCGATAAATTAGTAAATCGCTCAAATTTGGATATGCAAAATGTTATGAGCATAGTCACAAATATAATAAACGATATCAAAAATAGAGGCGATGAAGCTCTTAGTGAACAGATTGCTAAATTTGATCGTTGGGAAGTAAAAGACAACCTTGCTATAAGCACTGATGAGATGAAAAAGGCTTATGAAAATATATCTGATGAGCTAAAAAACGCCTTGCAAATAGCTTGCGATCGCATAAAAAAATACCATGAAAAACAACTTGAAAAAACTTGGCTTAGCTTTGAAGAAAATGGTAGTATTTTGGGTCAAAAGGTCACTCCAGTTGATCGCGCTGGACTTTATATCCCTGGTGGAAAGGCAGCTTATCCAAGCTCTCTACTTATGAATGCCCTCCCAGCTATCGTAGCTGGAGTTAAGGATATCGTGGTCTGTACTCCAGCAGTTGAGGGCAAGGTAAATGAGCTTTTACTAGCTGCTATGCATCTTCTTGGGATTAAAGAAGCTTACAAAGTAGGTGGCGCAAGTGCAGTTGCGGCGATGGCTTATGGTACAAAAACTATAAAAAAAGTTGATGTGATAACTGGACCTGGAAATATCTTTGTCGCGACTGCTAAAAAACTAGTTTTTGGCGATGTAAATATTGATATGATAGCTGGCCCTAGCGAGATCGGCGTTATAGCTGATGATAGTGCAAATCCTAGAAATATCGCTATTGATTTGCTATCTCAAGCAGAGCACGACGAGCTTGCAAGTAGCTTTTTAGTCACTTTCAATGATCAATTTGCAAATAGTGTAAAAGATGAAATTTATGCTATTTTACCAACTTTAAGCCGTGAAAAAATAGCAAGAGCGAGCATAGATAATAAATCTGCTATCATAGTGGCAAAAGATATGAATGAATGCGTCGAGCTTATGAATGCTTTGGCGGTCGAGCACCTTGAAATCGCCACAGACAATGCTTTTGATTATCTTCCACGCATCAAGCACGCAGGCGCTATTTTCTTAGGACATTACACTCCTGAGGCTATAGGCGATTACTTAGCTGGTCCAAATCATACATTGCCAACTGGTGGAAGCGCTAGATTTTTCTCTCCACTTGGCGTGAGTAATTTTATGAAAAAAAGCTCTATTATATCTATGAATAAGCAAGGTATTGATGAGCTTGGTGAGGCTTGCATGAGCTTGGCTAAAGCTGAGGGGCTTGGAGCTCATGGGCTTTCTGTGAAAGTAAGATTTGACAGTTAAGAATATCTTAAAAGATAAAGCAGTAAAATTTGATAAAAGCCTATAAAAGGAGGCAATCATGCAAATAAATAGTATGTCTAGCAATCAGACAAATGTATATTTAAATAGTGCACAAAATAATGCCAATAAAGCACTTGAAAATATAGCCGCAAATAGAGCTTTAAGTGGTACTGATAGTGCAAATATGGTTATAGCTGACTCTTTGCAAAGTCAAGCAAATGGTACAATGCAAGGCGTAAATAATGCAAATGATGCAATTGGTATGCTTCAAATAGCCGATTCCACTTTGCAAAATTTGAATAGTTCTGCTGATAAATTAAATCAACTTTCAGTAAGAATGAATAATGCAGCTTTAGGAAGCAATGGAAGAAGTGCTTTAACGAGTGAAGCAAATTCTATAAAAACTTCTATGCAAGATTCATTAAATTCAGCTAGCTTTAACGGCAATAATATCTTTGGTGGGACTTTAAATTTCCAAACAGGAAGCGGACAAACTAGCATAAATCTAAGCTCTCCAAACATAAGCTCACTTGATATAACAAATCAAAAAAGTATTTCAAGTTTTATGGATAGTGTAAATTTGCTAAGATCAGATATAGGAAGTACTCAAAATAATCTTATGAGTGGAATAAATGCTAGTCTTGGATTTGCTACTTCAGCTACTGCTCGTCAAAGCCAGCTACAAAACAACGACCTTGCAAGCAACGTCACAAACTTCAATAATGCAAATTTACAAATCAATAGTTCTACTTTGATGGCTGCACATAATATGCAAATGTTGCAAAGTCAAATGGGAAAATTATTAGGTTAAATTTAGAGGCTTTGGGCTTTAAAACCCAAAGCTACATATAAACAAGAAGGGATTAATTTCCCTCGATATAGTTTTTAAGTTTTCTACCAACTTTTGGGTGTTTAAGTTTTTTGATAGCTGAGCTTTCTATTTGACGGACACGCTCACGAGTTACGTTTAGCTCTTTTCCTATCTCTTCAAGAGTTCTATCGCTCTCATCATCAAGTAGACCAAAACGCATTCTTATAACAGCTTTTTCTCTATCGTTTAATTGATCTAGCACGTCATCTATTTGCTCTTTTAGATCGCCTTTTAGGATTTGCTCCATTGGGCTTAGAGTTGTTTTATCCTCAACAAAATCACCGTATTTGCCATCATCTTCGCTGCCAATTGGAGCTTCTAAGCTTATAGGCTCTTTTGTTATTTTTATGACTTGTTTGACCTTATCAACGCTTAGTCCGACCTCTTCAGCTATGACGCTTACATCTGGCTCTTTGCCTTCTTCTTGCAGGTACTTTCTGTTTATTTTATTAATTCTATTTATCGTTTCTATCATGTGTATCGGGATACGAATGGTTCTAGCTTGGTCGGCTATAGCACGACTTATAGCTTGACGTATCCACCACGTAGCGTATGTAGAAAACTTATAGCCTTTTTTGTATTCAAATTTATCAACTGCTTTCATAAGACCGATATTGCCCTCTTGGATCAAATCCAAAAATGGAAGCCCACGGTTTGTGTAGCGTTTGGCTATGCTTACGACGAGTCTCAAATTTGATTTTGCCATTCTAGCTTTTGCGTCATCGCTTATATTTTTACCGCGTTTTATCTGATCTAAGACTATTTTTAGCTCTTTTGGCTCAAGGTTAAATCCAGTTTTGCTAGCTTCTTTTGTTTGAAATAGCTTTTTGATCTCGACATAAGTAGAAACCATTGTAGCTTCAGGAACCCTTGATATAATGTCTTCCTTTGATAATTTTGTTATATCTTTTAGTATGCCTTGGTGGTTTTTCTTTAGCTCAGGGCTAAACATAGGCAAGCGGTACTCTAAGCGTTTTAGCTCTTTATCAAAGTCATCATCGCTTTTTAGCGCAGTTTCCATTGATTTTACTATCTCATTTATAAGCTTACTTGTTGGGCCAAGATCCATGAGCTTATCTTTCAAAACTTTCTTTTTAAAAGATAAATTTAGCTTTTCTAGCAAGCTAGCCTCTTCTTCTATGGCTATATTTTGCTTAGAAACTATCTTCATCCACTCTTTTTTTGCTTTTTCAAGAGCTTTAAAGCTTTCGATGACTTTTTCAGATCTTTTATCTAGTTTTTTAGACTGTTTTTTTGCCTGATTTGCAGCTTCTGAATCCTCATTTTCATCATATTCGTACTCATCTGCTATTTCATCTTCTGCTTCATCTTCGCTTTCATCATCGTCAAAACTTTTAAACAGCTCTTTTACACGTCTTTCTCTGTTGATAAGTGGCTCACGATAATCAAGTATGAAATCGATCAAATACGGCACAGAGCAAAACGCATCGATAATAATGTCTTCGCCTAGCTCGATTTTTTTGCTGATTTCTACCTCTTCATCTTTTGTAAGGAGCGAAATTTGCCCCATTTCTCTTAGATACATTCTCACAGGGCTATCAGACCTTGACCACTCAAGAAGTTCATTTTCGTTTGTTAGGTCAAATTCTTCTTCAATAATAGCTTCTGCGGAAGTTATTTTACTCTCTTCAATTCTTTTGGCATCTTGTATGTTTTTTATTTTAGCAGCTTCAACTGCACTTATAAGTTGTATTTTGTATAGTTCTGCCAATGCTTCGATTTTTTTGATACCACTTGCTGTTGGAGCTTTGTCAAATAGTCTAATAAGCTTTTCAAAGGTAACATAACCTTTTGAGTTTTCTTTAAATAACTCTTCAATTTGTGCAAATATCTCTTTTGCTGCACTCATATAAAGCTCCTTTGTAAATTTAAGATATTCTGTAAAATTAGGGATTATATCCAAATGTTTATTAAAATCATCTAAATAGTTGTTTTGGCAGATATGGAACGCAACTTGCTTAATACAAGAAAAGTTCAACTTAGGAGAGCGTATGCAAAACGGCTACTATCAAGCCACTGGCGCAATGGTAACGCAGTTTAATAGACTCGATGTCATAACCAACAATCTAGCAAATGTCAATACAATTGGCTACAAAAGAGACGATGTAGTTATAGCTGATTTTGAGAGAATTTTTAAAGAAACTAGAGATATTTTACCACTCGAAAATAATACAAAAGACGCTGCTAAATTTCTAAATAGAACCATAGACAGAGTTCCTCATATCAATGAAGAATACACTGATTTTAGCGAGGGTGGGATGAAGCTTACAAATAATCCACTTGATCTCTCACTTGGCAAAAAAGATCTATTTTTTTTAGTAGAAACTCCAAATGGTGTAAGAATGACTAAAAATGGGGCTTTTAATTTAGATAATGATGGTTATTTAGTCTCAAAAGAGGGCTATAGAGTTTTGCCGAGTAATTACGAAGCCCAACCAGCCCAAACTAGAGGTATAGTCGTGCCACAAGGCTCAGAGCTAAGCATAGACAAAGATGGCGCAATATATGTAAATAACGAAAATATAGCAAGATTATATATAGCTCAACCAAGAGAGATAAGAGATGTGAAAAAAGAGGGCGATAATCTGTTTATTCTATCAAATTTAAACGACATAAGAGATAATGCAAATAGCGGCTCAGTAGCACAAGGATATACTCAAATTTCGAACGTAAATCCAGTAGTAGAAATGGTAAGTCTAATCGAGGCAAATCGCCTTGTAGATATGTACCAAAAGGTCATGACATCACACATGACAGACCTAAATCAAGAAGCAACAAGCAAACTAGCTTCTATAAAAGCATAAAAGGAGCATAAATGATAAGATCACTTTATACAGCAGCCACAGGAATGGTGGCTCAACAAACCCAAATAGACACAACTTCACACAATATCGCAAACGTAAATACTATAGGTTACAAAAAAAATCGTGCTGAATTTGCAGATCTTATGTATCAAACTATGCAATACGCTGGAACTCCGACAAGTACGACAACCATGAGTCCAACAGGCATGGAAGTAGGACTTGGTGTAAGACCTACAGCTATCACCAAAATATTTACTCAAGGAAACTTCAAAGAGACTAGCAATAAGCTTGATATGGCTATAGCTGGAAATGGATTTTTTCAAATCCAACTTCCTGATGGCACGACTGCTTATACTAGGAATGGTGCTTTTAAGCTTGACGGCGATGGAAATATAGTAAATAGCGATGGCTACAGGCTGCTTCCTGAGATGAATATCCCAGCTGACGCGACTGATGTATCTATAGGTGTCGATGGGACGGTTTCTGTTTTACAACCAGGCAACCAAGAAATGACTCAAATCGGACAGATCGAGCTTGCGAGTTTTATAAATCCAGCTGGGCTTCATGCTATGGGAGATAATAATTTTCTTGAAACAGCAGCGAGTGGAGCGCCAGTAGTAGGAAATGGCGGCGTGGATGGTTTTGGTCAGGTTAAACAAAACTTTGTGGAGATGAGTAATGTCCAGCTTGTCGAGGAGATGACTGATCTTATCACTGGACAACGTGCTTATGAGGCCAACTCAAAAGCTATCACTACAAGTGATGATATGCTTCAAATCGTTAATCAGCTTAAAAGATAATTAAAATGATATATTCGTTTGTTATTTTTGCTTTTATTATACTCATTTGCGCTATTGATTTTTTCTATGTAAAAGACGATAGCGTTATAAGGTAATCTTGCTTAATATAACTATATTTAAGCAAGATTTATATTCTAAATTTAATATTTATTATCAATAAATTTTTACAATATTTATCTAATTTTAAGCTTTAAAGATGTATATTTCCATTTCAAATATGAGAATAACTCTCATTACTTTTATATTTTTAAGGCTTTATTTATGAAAATAGTTATTAGTTTTATTTTAGTTATATCTATGCAACTTCATCTTTTTGGTGTGGACTATGACAAAGAGGCTCGTAGCATAGAAGAGATCTTTGTAAAAGTAGTAGAACTATACAAAGAGGGCAATTCAAAAGAGGCAAGAGAGCTAACTCAAAGTGCGTATTTTAGCCATTTTGAAAATTTAGAAGCTGGCGTTCGTATAAATTTAGGTCAGAAAAAAGCTTACGCTATGGAAAAGCAATTTGGCGAGATAAGAAAAGCCATAAAAGCCTCAAAAGACGAGCAGAGCATTCAAACAATGATAGATAGTCTAAATGCCGAGATTAAAGAGATCTTGCCCGTCATAAAAACTGGCGCAAAACTAGTGGCTGAAAAAAGCGATGATGGTGGGCTTAGTGCTGCAGGAATTGAGGCAAATAATAATCCGTGGAGTGATATTTACAATCAAATAAGCTCAAATTTGCAAAGCGTTTCAAACGCTTATGACAGTAGCGACGCTAAGGCTATAAAAAACGCTATGAATAAAATCAAATTTGATCTATACAGAAACACTCAGCTAGAAATCGCCATAAGAAGGTATGCTAATAGCAAAATGGATCAGATGATACAACAGATTATGGGTAACGTAATAAGCCAAAATCTAAATTTAAACAAAGAGAGTTTAGAGCAATCGCTAAAAGACATAGATGAGCTAATCCAAACTGCAATAATAAAGCTTCCAAAAGAGTCTTACGCGCTTGCTCCAGAGATAAAAATAGAGGAGAAAAAGGTTGATTTCGCTCCAACAGTCCAAAACATAAAACAAAAAATGAGCGATGCTCTTAAGCTTTATGAGAGTGGAAACATGGGCGAGGCTATAAGCGATGTTGGTGATATTTATTTTGATGAGTATGAAGCTAGTGGCATGGAAAACAAAATAGGAGCGATCGATAATCCACTTAAAACCGCCACCGAAGCTAGCTTTAGCAAGATAGTTTCACTAATGAAAAGCGGAGCAAGTAGCGATAAAATCATAGCCGAGCAAAACGAGCTTTACTCAAAACTCCAAACTAGCTTAGAAAAAGCAAGCGAGCAAACAGGCGGCTGGGCGTTATTTATTTACGCTCTTAGCATTATTTTAAGAGAGGGGTTCGAAGCCCTTATCATAGTAGCTGCAGTCGTAGCGTATCTGCTAAAAACTGATAATAAAAAGCATCTAAATTTGGTCTATAGCTCAGTTAGCATAGCTGTGATTCTAAGCTTTGTGACTGCTTATGCTATAAATTTAATATTTGGCTCAAGTCTAGCAGGACAAAGCAGAGAGATTTTAGAAGGAATCACGATGCTTGTGGCTGTTGTGCTTTTATTTTACGTTGGATTTTGGCTGCTTAGCAATGCAGGAGCCAAAAAATGGAGCCATTACATAGCTGGACATATCAAAGATAGCCTAAGCAGTGGCGATAGCAAGGCACTTTGGTGGACTGTGTTTTTAGCAGTGTATAGAGAGGGAGCTGAGACTGTGTTGTTTTATCAAGCGTTAATCTTTGATGCAAGTTCAAATTTAGATTTTAGCATGATAGGAGCCGGTTTTATGGCTGGAATCATTATCTTGCTTATAGCGTATTTTGTGATAAAAGCATTTTCTTTGAAAATCCCTATAAAACCGTTTTTTATAGCAACTTCGATGATTATATTTTATATGTCTATAGTTTTTGTTGGAAAAGGAGTTATGGAGCTAGTCGAGGGCAAACTTTTTGTGCCTAGCATAATAGAGGGCGTTCCTACTATCTCATGGCTTGGAATTTATCCATATTATGAGAGTTTGGTGCCTCAAGGCATGATGATTTTAGCTTTGATAGCAGGAATATTTATAATCAAAAAACGTCAATTAAATTTTAATAAAGGAGAATAAGTATGAAAAAATTACTTTCAGGAATGTTGGCTTTAAGCCTTACTTCAGTTTTGGCAGCAGCAGAGCAACCAATCGGCGAACCAGTTGAGATAAATGGAATGGAGATAGCAGCAGTTTATTTGCAACCAATCGATATGGAACCAAAAGGCATCGATCTAGCCCCAAGTCTGGCTGATATTCACCTTGAAGCTGATATTCACGCCATTACTGGCAATGCAAACGGATTTGGTGAGGGCGAGTGGATACCGTTTTTGAAGATCGCTTATACGCTAAAAAACCTTGATAATGGCAAGGTCAAAAAAGGCACATTTATGCCAATGGTAGCAAGCGATGGCCCACACTATGGTGCAAATATCAAAATGGATACTGGCGTTGGTAACTATGAGCTAACCTATCACATAGACAATCCAAGCACACAAGGCTTTGGTCGTCACGCTGATAAAGCAACAGGCGTGGCAAAATGGTGGGCACCATTTGATGTGAAATACACATTCAAATACACAGGCGCACCAAAAAGCTAAGCTTGGCTGCTTAAATCCAGCTTTGGCTGGGTTTAAATTTAAAAGGTCTTTTGCCAAGATTTTTTAAATTTAAACAAGGAAATTTATGAGCATATTTTTTTATCAAGTTGTTCTTGCGCTCTTTCCAGTAGGCGTGATTTTAGCGTTTTTGGAGCATAAAAATAGTGTCAAAAACCATCTTTTGCCTTCGCTTTTTGGGCTTTGTCTTTCGCTTTTTGTATTTGGGCTGTTTAAAATCTCCATAAATACCGATAATGGCAAGATATTTTTTGACATTATTTGCATAATTATGCTTTTATTAACGCCGCTTTGCATTAAATTTAAAAGCTCATATTTTGTAAATTTATTTAGCTTTTTTCTAGCTTTTGGGTATGGTTATGAGTACGGGTTTATCAGTATGAACTTTCCTATTTTTGCTGGAGATTTGCTTGATAGCCTTAGTCTTAGCAATCTTTTTATGGTTTGTTTTGCATCTGCTTTGCTAGTGGGGATTTACTTTGCTTTTAAATCAGTTTTAAAAGCCATTCCAAATGCGTTTAAATACGCATTTTTATCTATTTTTGTGATTTTATTTTTGGCTAGTAGGGTTTCATTTTTGGCTCTTAGTTTGATGCAAGAAGGCATCTTGCAGACTTACTCAAATTTGCTTAGTATCGTGGCTAAGATTATATATTTTGATAGCTTTTTGCCTGTTATCTTGTCGGCGTTTTTAATGATTATTTCTTTCATATCTCTAGCCTACTTGCCACGCAAAATAGATAGGAGCAATGTCGTTTTATACAGGATAAACGTTGCTCAAAGAATATTTAGCTTTAAAGCGGTTTTTTATACTGTTTTTTTAAGCGTTTTGATTGCTTTTGTCAGCTTGTTTTATATTTTGGTGGCTTCCAAACCACCACAAATAAGCACTCCAGATATAGTAGAGCCAGTGGATGGCGAGTTTAGGTTTGATGCAAATTTAGTGCGAGATAATAAACTCCATAGATTTGCTTATATCAGCGATGATGGCAAAGAGATAAGATTTTTTATCGTTAATCGCTTCAAGGACAAATTAGCTCCAGTGGCTGTTTTTGATGCGTGCGCGATATGTGGCGATATGGGCTACATAAAAAGCGGAGATAATCTAATTTGCATAAGTTGCAATGTGCGGATTTTCTTGCCAAGCGTGGGAAAGCCAGGTGGGTGCAATCCAATCCCGTTTGAATATAAATTTGATGGAAAAGAGATAAAAATCAGCCTAGAAGCCATTGAAAAGGGCTCTACATTTTTCTCTAAAGTCGTGAGAAAAGTGGTCACCGATCCAGTCAGTAGAAATAAAATTTCAAATGATAGCAAATTTAGCTATGTTTATTATGGCAAAACATACTTTTTTCAAAACGAGCAAAACCAAGCTAAATTCGAGCAAAATCCAGAAATTTATACCGAGACAAACGGCGTATTAAAGGAGCTTAAATAATGTTTTTTCGTATTATAAAATCATCGATTTTACGCTCAAATGACAGCAAGATTTTAGCATTTCTCACGATATTTTTATCCGTGACTTTGATAGCTTGCATGCTAAATATCACTCTAAATATAGGCGATAAGGTAGCAAGCGAGCTAAGGAGTTATGGCTCAAACATAGTTGTCTTGCCAAAATCAAGAAATCTAAGCATAGAGATCGGTGGCAAGGAGTTTTTGCCACTAAAAAATGATGATTATTTGCTAGAAAGCGACTTGCATAGGATAAAAGAGATTTTTTGGCGAAACAATATCACGGCATTTGCGCCGTTTTTGAGCCTAAATTTGAGTGGTTATGATATTTTGGGGACGTATTTTGACAAGGTTGCTGGAGTGAGCGATGAGCCTGATTTTAGGAGTGGAGTTGTTAGCTTATATCCGTTTTGGGTCGTTGATGGCAGGTATCCAGATGATGATAGCATGGACGCTGTGCTAGCCGGAGTTGAGCTTGGGCTTAAGCTTGGAGACGTTATAAATTTGGGCGACAAAAATGTAAAAGTAGTAGGCATTCTTCATTCAAGCGAGAATGAGAGCAAAAAGATAATAACAAGTCTAAAACTAGCTCAAGCTTTAGCAAACAAGCCAAATTTAATAGACAAAGCAGAGGTCGCTGCGATGACAATCCCAGAAAACGACTTGTCAGTAAAAGCAAGGCGGGATTTGGAGAGTTTGGACGCCGTGGCTTATGATAAATGGTACTGCTCTGCTTATGTCAGCTCAATCGCTTATCAGATTAGCGAAGAGTATCCAAACGCAGCGGCAAAGGCGGTGCTAAGCGTGAGCGAAGCACAAAGTGGAATAACCAAAAAAATCCAAAGTCTAATGGGAATAGCTAGTTTGCTTTCTCTTGTAGTCTCAAGTATCTGCATAACAAGTCTTATGAGCTCACAAATGTATAGACGCAAAAAAGAAATAGGACTGCTAAAGGCTTTAGGAGCTGGAAATTTCATCATTTATATGCAGTTTGTAGCTGAGATTTTCGTAGTTTGCGTGGTGGCTGCTTTGCTTGGCTGCGTTTTGGGATATGCTCTAAGCTTTGCTTTAAGCTATCAGATATTTGGAAGTTTTGTAGGTATGAGCTTTATGGTGCTACCTTTAAGCGTAGTTTTTGGCTTTTTGATATGTATAATCGGCTCAATCTTGCCACTAAAAAGCGTGATAAACTCACTCCCAGCAGAGGTGTTATATGGTAGAAAATAAGATATTTTTCATAAAAGCAGTTTTAAAAAGCATACTAAGCTCCAAAAGTGCGAGCCTTGTAATGTTCGCTTCTATTTTATTTGGTGCGGCGATAAGCTCAGCTTTTATAAATTTATACACAGACATTGATAAAAAGGTAAGTAGCGAGCTAAATAGCTATGGCGCGAATGTAGTAATAAGCCCAGTTAATTTAGAAAATGGCTACATAAATGAAAATGAGCTAGATCAAATTCTAAGCAAGGTAAAAAATCTAAAAGCGTCAAACAAATATCTTTTTGGTGTGGCAAATTTAGGCGTAAGCAACGCAGTTGTAATGGGCGTGGAGTTTGCAAATCTCAAAAAAATAATGCCTTATCTTGATCTAAAAAGTGGTGAGTTTGTCACTGGCGGGGACAAATTTGCTCTCATTGGCGTAGAACTTGCTAAGCAAATAGGTGCTAAAACTGGCGATATAATCGAAATCTTAGCCAATAATGAAGTCCACAAAGTACGCATAAAAGGCGTGGTTTATGATGGGCAAAAAGAGGATAATCTGCTTATAATTTCTTTAAGCTTGGCTGGAGAGATATTTGGCAAAAGTGGTCTAATAAGCTATGCAAACGCCATAATTAACGGCGATCATGAGAGCATTTTGGACGAGTTAAATTTGATAAATAGCAAAGATATTAAATTCGAAATCATAGGCAAAATCTCAAAAGCTCAAGGCGTGATTTTAGACAAAATCAAGCTTTTAATGTTGCTTATTGGCTTAACAATTTTGCTTATAACTTCAGTCGGGATAAACACCACCTTATCTTCTATACTTTTTTCACGGATAAAAGAGTTTGCTCTTATTCGCTCACTAGGAGCTAGCAAGCAATCCTTGCTTAAACTCATACTTAGCGAGGTTTTTGTAGTGTGCGTGAGTGGGGCGATTTTAGGGGCGTTATTTGGATACATTCTTGCTATATTTTTAGGGCATATTATATTTTTTAGTGGAGTGGATTTTAGTATTTATAGTCTTGTTTTGGCTGTTATTATCAGCCTTGTTTTTGCTTTGGGGGCTAGTTTTTATCCGATCAAAAAGTCGTTAAATCAAAATATAGCCAATCTTTTAAGGGAATAAAATGGAAGTGTTAAATTTAAATCAAATTTCAAAATATTTTGGAGATGTAAGGGCATTAGATGACATCAATCTAAGCGTTTTAAAAGGCGAGTGGGTCAGCATAATGGGGCCAAGTGGAAGTGGCAAAAGCACATTAGTCAATATCCTAAGCCTTATGGATAATCCAACTAGTGGCGAGTATAGGCTTGCTGGTGAGCTTGCAAACTCACTAAGCGATGAGCAGATTTTGGAGTTTAGACGCAATAAAATAGGGCTTGTTTTTCAGCAGTTTCACCTTGTGCCATATTTGAGTGCGCTAGAAAACGTGATGATAAGCCAGTTTTATCACAGCAGCGTAGATGAAAGCAGTGCAAAGGCAATGTTAGCTAAAATGGGGCTTAGCCACCGCTTAAACCATAGACCAAGTCAGCTTAGCGGTGGAGAGCAGCAAAGAGTTTGCATCGCAAGAGCACTCATAAATGACCCTGATATCATCATCGCAGATGAACCTACTGGAAACTTAGATGAAGCAAACGAAAAGGTGGTTTTAGAAGCCTTTAAACAGTTAAAAAACGAAGGCAAAACCTTGCTTCTCATCACTCACAATGAAGAGCTAGGAAGATACGCTGATAAAGTCGTATATCTAAAACATGGCAAACTTGATAGAATCGAGCAATTAAGATGAAAAATTTAATAATTTTGGCTATTTTTGGGCTTTTTTTGGCTAGTTGTGGGGACGGCTCAAGACACCATATGAGCTTAAATGACAAAAACGGCTTTGACACGACATATAATGTGGAACAAAAAGAGCTTAAAATATCTGGCTGGGACAAGCCATATATGTTATTTTTCTTCTCTACCATGTGTGGGGCTTGTGAGAGTCAAGTGCCTATCATAAACGAACTCATCAAAGAGTATGGTGAAAATATAAAAGTATATGGCATCATGGGCGATACAAAGGGCTTTGATAGCGATATTTTTGTGTTAAAAGAAAAAAATATAAACTTCCCCACTACTTCAGTGCCAAAATCAGTAAGCTATCTCTCAAGCGTGGTAGGCGGAGTTATGGGGACGCCTGTGACTTATGTCTTTGATAAAAATGGCAGGGCAACTAAGCAGTTTTTAGGGCTTTATCCAAAGTCAGCTTTTGATAGCGAAATAAAGCGCCTTTTAGACTGATTTATCAAATCTTAAATCCTTATATGCTATCCTTGCAAACTTATAAATTTATAGTTTCAAGGTAGCTTTTATGATAAAAACTTACGCCGAATGGGATGAGCAAGAGCTTTTGCTTCTTAGTATTCCGCACGCTAAAACTGACTGGAATCCATATTTGCAAGAGATTTTAGGTAGCTATGAAGAGCTTGTAAAGGCTGTCAGTAAATACCAAAAAGTGCTTTTAATAGCGCCAAATTCAGGCGATTTTGAGAGATTTGCTAAATTTGACAATGTAGAGTTTTTGCAGATTGAGACAAACGATACTTGGATCAGGGATTATGGTGCGATCGATGTAAGAAGCGGCGATAAAACCATAAGCTATGATTTTAAATTTAACGCTTGGGGCGGGAAGTTTGAGAGTGAGCTAGATAACGCACTAAATAAGAAACTTTTTGCCACCTTAAAAGGCGAACTAAAGCAAATAGAGCTAATCTTAGAAGGCGGAAGCATAGAGTTTAATGGCAATGGCGTAATGCTTACTACAAGCGAATGCCTACTAAATGATAACCGAAATAACCTGAGTAAATTTGAGCTAGAAAACCACCTAAAAGAGCTGTTTGGGCTAGAAAAAATCATCTGGCTAAATCATGGCTTCATCAGAGGCGATGACACAGATAGCCACGTCGATACTTTGGCTAGATTTATCGCTCCTGACACCATAGCTTACGCAGCTTGCGATGATGAGAGCGACGAGCATTACGGTGAGCTAAATTTGATGAAAAAAGAGCTTGAGAGCAGTGGATTTAAGCTTGTAGCTTTGCCACTTCCAAAGCCTGTGATGTTTGAAGGCAGAAGGCTTGGAGCGACGTATTGTAATTTTATCTTTGTAAATGGAGCTCTCATCGTGCCAATTTACGGCGATGAAAAGGCTGATGAGCTTGCGCTAAACGCACTCCAAAACGCACTACCAAATTTAAAAATAATTGGCGTGGATAGCAGGGTTTTTATCCGCCAAAACGGCTCTTTGCACTGTTCTAGCCAAAATAGATTTAAGGGGCTCAGATGAGTTTTCACCCACCAGTTATCGCAGGAAGCGTAGCAGTAGTCTTAGCCATAATCAAATTTAGCGTAGGCTTAGCCAGTGGCTCCATGGCAGTCCTTAGCTCCGCCATTGACTCTTTGCTAGATTGTTTGGTCTCAGCTCTGAATTACTTTGCGATGAAAAAATCCAGCGCCAACCCAAACGCTAAATTTAACTTCGGCTATGGTAAGCTTGAGGCCTTAGTTGCTTTGTTTGAGGGTGCTTTTATCGTTGGTATTGGTATTTTTATTTGTTATAGTAGTGTGGAAAAGATCATAAATCCAAAGCAAAGCATAGATGTGGGAGCTGGATTTATCGTGATGATAATCTCGCTTGTGATGACTGGACTTCTAGTATTGTACCTTAAATCAGTTTATACTAAAACTGGTAATCTCATAGTTAAAGCCGACGCTCTTCACTACCAAACAGACTTGATCACAAACGCCGCTATTTTGGCTGCACTTTTTGCGATTTGGCTTAGTGGATATGAGATTATCGACGCGCTTTTTGGGATTGGGATAAGCATTTATATCGTTTTTAGTGCCATTAGCCTTGTGAGAGAGGGCGTCTATATCTTGCTAGATGGCTCACTTGAGCTTGACAAAGTAGAAGAGATAATAGAGATTATAAATAGCAAACCAGATATAAAAAGCTACCATTATTTAAAAACTAGAAAAAGTGGAGATAAGAGTTATTTTAGCGTTCATTTGGTCTTTGATCCAGATATTTCACTTAGCTTAGCTCACAAGATAGGCGATGAGATAGAAGATGACATAAAGGCTAAATTTAATAACACAAAATGGGTTTTTGATACGCATTTTGATATCGAAGATGACAGGGATAAGGAAGAGATATGAAAACAGCACTCATCGCACATAAATTTTATGGCTCCAAAGAAGAGACAATCAGACAAACCACCAAACGCATAGAAGACGCTGCTAAAAATGGAGCTGATTTGGTTGTTTTGCAAGAGCTTCATCAAGGCTCTTACTTTTGCCAAGATGAAAACGTAGATACATTTGAGCTAGCAAGCGACTATGAAAGCGACGTGGCGTACTGGAGCGAAGTAGCAAGAGAGTTTAAAGTAGTGCTTGTGACTTCACTTTTTGAGCGTCGCTGCTCTGGGCTTTATCACAACACAGCAGTTGTCTTTGATAATGACGGCGGGGTAGCTGGCAAATACCGCAAAATGCATATTCCAGATGACCCAAATTTCTATGAAAAGTTCTATTTCACTCCTGGAGATTTAGGCTTTGAGCCAATTAGCACAAGCGTGGGCAAGCTTGGGGTTTTGGTGTGCTGGGATCAGTGGTATCCTGAGGCTGCTAGACTTATGGCATTAAAGGGTGCTGAGGTGCTGATATATCCTACTGCTATAGGCTGGTTTGACGGTGACAGCGAAGATGAAAAATCTCGCCAGCTTGAAGCTTGGGTCGCAGTCCAAAGGGGTCACGCAGTAGCAAATGGTCTGCCAGTCATCACAGTAAACCGCGTAGGACTTGAAGAAGCGCCAAATGGCAATGGCTCTATAAGATTTTGGGGCAATAGCTTTGTTTTTGGTCCTCAAGGCGAAGAGCTTTTTAGAGCAAATTGCACTGATGAGCTATCAAGCATTGTCGAGATTGATCTTAAACGCTGTGAGCAAGTGCGTAGGTGGTGGCCGTTTTTACGCGATCGCCGCATTGATGCATATGATGGGCTTTTGAAGAGATTTATAGATTAATCTTGCAAAACGTTTATTTGTCATTGCGAGAAAATCTTTGATTTTCGCGGCAATCTAAATTTAATATTTATAATGTTGGATTGCCACGTTCGTTTCACTTACTCGCAATGACAAAACATAATCTCACAATAAACCAAAACTCAAATAAACCAACCACTTTTATAGCCAAATACGTTCGGGGAGAGAGGATTGAGGATTTTAAGGGAGATAAGAGGAGAACTGTAATGCAGTCAAATAAAAAGAGTTCTTCCCTTGTCTCCCTTAAGAAAGAAAAACTTTAAATTCACAAATTAAATTTAACAATAAATTCAAACTCTTTTTTATTTCATCAAGGGGACGTTTTTTAGCAGACACTACCCCTTATCCCCTTGACAATCCCCGTCTGCTTGCAGTTGCGAGTGTAACGAAGCAAAATCTCCCTGTAAAAGCTTCAAAGTTGCTGCGCTTGCGTGCAGATTAACAAATTCACTGTGTGAATTTGAGGGATTGCCGCAAAAATCAAAGATTTTCTCGCAATGACTGTTAGAATTTGGTTTTGCTGTTTTTATGATAAAGTGTAGTAAATTTAAAAGGCTTTTAAATAAGCTTTAAAAGCCTTTATAATAGTCAAATGCTATCCAAGAAAGCTTAAAAATCCATTTATCACTAGTGCATTTACGATATCGATAAAAAACGCTCCACAAAGCGGAACGATGATGAAAGCCATGTGGCTCATACCGTAGTGGTTTGTCACTGTTTGCATATTTACCATAGCTGTCGGAGTGGCGCCTAGTCCAAATCCGCAGTGTCCAGCAGCGAGCACAGCTGCGTCATAGTCACGCCCGCAAAATCTAAATGTCACAAATATCGCGTACGCCGCCATTAAAGCGACTTGACAAACAAGAATAGTAAATATAGGAAGAGCAAGGCTTACAAGCTGCCAAAGGTTTATCGTCATAAGCGCGAAAGCTAAGAAAAGTGATAAGCTTACATTGCCAAGAACTGAGACTTCTCTATCAAATACTTGGTAAATTTTAAGGCTTGAAAGCACGTTTCTTAAAATAACGCCAGTAAATAGACAATAGACAAATGTAGGCAAGGTAAAGCCGATGTTTGCGCTTTTCATCAAGCCAGCTACAAGGTTGCCTATAAGAAGACAAAACGCAAGAAGTGCTAAAGACTCGATGAAGCTTTTTTGAGTGATGAGCTTCTCTTTGTGTGGGGTTTCGTATTCGCCTAGAGATGATATGTCGTTGTCGTTTGAATCTGGAGTTTTGAGACTATTTTTGTTGATAAGATATCTTGCAACTGGTCCGCCTATGATACCTCCAGCAATAAGACCAAATGTCGCGCTCGCCATAGCTACCTCATAAGCAGCGCTAAATCCATAAGGCTCTTTGATAAACTCCCCAGCCCAAGCTGCTCCAGTGCCGTGCCCGCCACTCATAGTGACAGATCCTCCAAGCAATCCTATAAGAGGATTCTCGCCAAGCCCAAGAGCCACGCTGATACCAACTACATTTTGCAAGACCAAAAGTCCGCTTATGACAAACAAAAATATAACTAGCTTTTTGCCGCCTTTTTTAAGCGAAGCAAAATCAGCCAAAAGCCCAATGCTCGAGAAAAACGCTAGCATAAGCGGATCTTTTAGTGAGCCATCAAATTTAAGCGTGATACCGCCAAAACTATATAGACACAAAAAGAAAATCGCCGCAATGATACCGCCGACGACTGGTTCTGGGATATTGTAATCTTGTAAAAATTTGACTCGCTTGATGATGAAAATACCAAGCAACAAAACAAGAACCATTACGACTAAAGTGCCGTAAAAATCTACTTCTATGGTTTGCATATTATTCCTTTATTTAAGTTTATTTTTAAAATTTGGGAAAAACATTATGCCAAAAAGAATATAAAAAACTAATTATTTAAATAAACTAAAATCATAATTTTTCTATTGATTTATAATCTGGCATTAGACTTTGGATAAATTCATAAAAGCTGTTTTGGTGGTGTGGATAGATAAGGTGAGTAAGCTCGTGAAGCACGACATACTCGATAAATCTCTCATCTTTTTGGATTAAATTTAGATTTAAATTTATATAGCCTTTTTTGGAGTTGCAACTCCCCCAGCGAGTAGTCATTTTTTTGATACTGACGTGGTTTATTGGTTTGTTTATTTTTGGTGAATAAAATTTTATATATTTTTCGAATATTTCTTTTGCTTTTTGGAGCATAAATTTATCTAGTTCTTTTTGGTTTGGAGCTATGATCTTGCCTTGCTCTACACTTACGTAATTTATATTTTTATCAAATTTAAGCTTGTAAGCTTGCCCTAAAAACCTGATTTCATCGCTTGGGATTTGGATTTTGGCAAGAGTCCCAGATATCCAGGCTCTATTTTTTTCTACTAAATTTACAATGCTTTGTTTGCTTGTAAAAAACGGTGCACTAACTAGCACTAATCCGTCTTTTGTGACTTTTAGGCGTAGATATTTGACTGCTTTATAGGTGATTTGGACGTTGAAACTCTCAAGTTTCACACTAGTCTTTTTGATTGCCATTTTCTACTTTTCCACCTAAGAGTGTTTGCCAAAGCTCTTGCCCACTCATCAGCGCAAAATCCTATCCAAACGCCGATTATTCCGTATCCCAAATGAATACCCAAAAGATAGCCTAAAGGCAAACTCACGCCCCACATAAACAAAACGCCCATGACAAAAGGAAACTTAGCGTCCCCACTAGCGCGTAAGGAATTTACCATAATTATATTAAAAGCCCTGCCACTTTCAAGTACGAGTGAGAGCGTAAAAAGTGGTCGCATTATGGCTTTTAGCTCGTCTGTTAAGCTTAAGCCGTTCATTATCTCTTCACGGCTGAGATAAAATATAAAAAGCACGCTCCACGTGATAAGTGCGCCGATTTTTAGGCTATCAAAGGCCTTTTTGTAGGCTTTGTCAAACTCCATAGCCCCCACTAAATGCCCGACTATGATTTCATTGGCTATGCTTATGGCAGTCGCGGCTAAAAATATAAACATCGAAATTTGAAAATAGATAGTTTGCACGCTTAGGCTTTGCTCGCCCATACTAGCAACGAAGCTAAAAGCGACCATGTACTGACCTATCCAGAGCAGATTTTCTCCAGCGCTTGGAAGCCCGACTTTTAGGATTTTGGCTATTATGTCTTTGCTAAATTTAAAAAATAGCCCAAAGTGAATGTGGATTTTGGCTACTTTGACAAGTACGTAAGCTAGCAAAATCACGCCAACAACTCTTGCAAAAATAACCGAAACCCCAACTCCAGCTAGGCCGTAATTTGGTAGATCAAAAAAGCCAAAAAGCGCTATGGCATTGCCGATGACAGTCAAAACATTCATAAAAGCAGAGATTAGCATGATGTGAAAAGCAAAGTTTTTAACACGCACAATAGCTGCGATTACTATGCCAACAGCTTCTAAAAATAGCGCAATGCTAAGAGTATGAAGATAGCTATAGCTCTCCTCTATCACAGCACTTGGGATCTGCAAAAGCTCAAGCGCGAGGTGAGTGTGAAAGTAGATCACAGATGCACAAACTAGCCCCAAAATAGCGTTAAAACTAAGGCTTATGTGGATTGCGCGTGAGGCTAGATTGGTGTTTCTAGCTCCAAGACTTTGAGCCACAACGACGCTACAGCCCACACTAAGAAAGCTAAAAACAGTTACAAAAAGATTAAATATCTGGTTTCCAGCGCCCATGGCTCCGACTAGATTCACATCTACTTTTGCGACCATGATTGTGTTGATGATGAGCGTAAGCGTGCGAAGAAGCATATCAAAAAATATAGGCGTGGCAAGGCGAGTTAGGCTAAGATTATTCAAATTTACTCACTTGCAAAGCTTCATCTGTGATTTTGAGTCTAAAAGCAGTTGATATTTTGTCTCTAAAGCCAAATATCGATCCCACGCCCTTTTGTGAGCGGACGACAAACTCGAAATTATGAAGCTTTAAGATGATTTTGACTATGTATAGTCCAAGTCCTAAAGAGTTGTTCCAGTCATAAACTTTGGATTTGTAAAATTTCTTTTGGATTAGTTTTAGCTCATCTTCATCTATGCCTTCGCCACTATCTTTGATGAAAATTCCGTTTTCGTTTAGATCGATTTGGACATCGGATTTGGAGTATTTTAGGGCGTTTTGGGTTAAATTTAGCACGACTTGATATATCATATCATAATCAGCCTTTAGTGTTTTTTCTCCGTTTATGATGATTTTTTGCTCGTTTGTTTCAAGATTGGAAGATACTTCAAGACAAAGTTTTCTAGCGTCAAATTCGCTTAAATGTGGCTCTATATCACCACCAAAACCAATTCTTAATCTGTTTAAGATATTATTCATTTTATTGCTATTTGATATGATTTTGGTTGTAAATTTATGCTTGATATTTTGATGCATATCGGCGTCGTTTAGGAGGGTTTGAGCTGACATTTTGATGACTGAGATCGGATTTTTAAACTCATGACTTATCCCACTTAGCAGATTTTCTAATTGCGCGTTTTTTATCCTGAGTTTTGCTGTTTGCTTGCGTAGTTTTCTATCTTTTCTTATGAGTGCATCTTTTATCCGCTTGTTTTGATAAGCTGAAATTTCATAGGCTATATAGGTCAGACTCATGGATAAAAACAGGCTTACAACGATGATAATATAGATATGTTTAAGAAAATTTTCACCCAAAACAAGCCAAAAGCAAAAGAAAAATAGGGCGATGAATATTAGATAATAAAATGCTATTCTTAGCAAAGCTTGTAGCCCTCGCCGCGAACTGATTTGATGCATTCTCCTGCATCTCCGAGCTTGGCTCTTAGGCGTTTGATAGCGATATTTACTGTTTTTTCATTTGCCATATCGTTTTGCCAAACATCGCCCAAAAGCTCATCACGGCTAAGCAAGATATTTTTATTTTTCACAAATTCCAAAAGCAGGGCAAACTCAAGCTTGGTTAGTTCTAAGCTTGTTTTATTTATCTTTACTTCTTGGGTGGTTAAATTTAGCGTGATTTCTTTGAATTTATATATTTGACTCTCTTTTTTATAGCGTTTTAAAAGTGCTGTAATTCTAGCGATTAGCTCATCAAGCTCAAAGGGCTTTGTGATGTAGTCGTCTCCGCCACTCTCAAAGCCTTCGAGTTTTTCTTTGCTGGAGTTTTTAGCTGTTAAAAAAATAACTGGCTCATTGTAGCCTTTGGCTCTTAAAGAACTTACAAATTTACTTCCCTCAATACCGCCAAGATTGCGATCTACTATCAAAATATCGCAACTCTCTTCTTCTAAAAACTGCTCAACTCTTTTAGTGTCTAAAAATGTAGTGACATTAAATCCAGCCTTGCTAAGATTATACTCCAAAAGCTCGCAAAGATCGGCTTCATCGTCTATTATAACTATATTTGCGTTATTTCCATTTGCTTTCATCTAGCTGCCCTTCTTGTTTAGCTACCACGCAAGTGCCACACATATCTCCTGCTACATTTACGCCAGTCCTACCCATATCCAAGATAGCATCAATACCTAAAATCATAGCATAGGCGAGTTTTACATTATCATTGGCTAAATCTAGCCCAATGCTTTCTAAAACCATAATAAGCATAATAGCCCCAGCACCAGGAACTCCAGCAGTGCCAATGGAAGCCAAAACAGCAGTCACTACCATAGCGGCTTGCGCACCAAATGATAGCTCAACGCCGCAAGCATTGGCAATAAACATCGCACAAACTCCTAAATATATGGTTGTTCCATCCATATTTATAGTAGCTCCAAGTGGCAAGGTAAAGCTGTAAATTCCTTTATTTATACCCATTTTACGCTCAGCTACATTCATAGATATAGGTAGTGTGGCGCCTGATGAGCGAGTTATGAAAGCTACCAAAAACGGCTCAAAAGCTCTACGCAAAAATAGCCAAGGACTAAGTCCATTTAGCCACACAATAAGCAAATATACTAATAAAAATTGAATACCAAGCCCCAGATAAACTACAAAACTAACCTCTAAAAGTGGTCCAAAAGCTTTCACTCCATTACTAGCAAATACTTGAAAAATCAAGAAAAATACTCCAATTGGAGCATATAACATTACCCAGCCAACTACTTTAAATATCACTTGCGCGCATCCGTCAAAAAAGCTATAAACAGTGTTTGCGCTATCTTTTACGCTTTGTTTTGTGCTGTCTTTGGTAAATGCTATGCCTAGACCAAATAAAATAGAGAAAAATATAATAGGTAAAACATCGCCCTTAACCATAGCTGCAAATGGATTTGTAGGAATGATAGCCATAAATGTGTCTATCAAAGATGGCGGATTTAGGGCTTTTATGTTGGACGTATTTGTGCTTTCTAGTGTTATGCTAGTACCTATATCAAAGGCGTTTCCAAGCAACAAGCCAATGATAATAGCAAATAAAGAAGTTATAAGATAAAAAGCTATGATTTTAATCCCAACCCTACCAAGACTAGATGGCGAAATATTTGCAACTCCACTAATAAGCGTAAAGATAATGACAGGAACCACTATCATTTTAAGCAAGTTGATAAACACAAGCCCAAATGGCTTTGCTATCTCTAATGCGCTGGCATACAAAGGCGAATGTGAAGGGACAAAAATGGCAAAAATAATACCACAAACACTACCCAAAACAAGCCCTAAAAGTATGGCTAGAAGTAATTTTGTTCTTTTATTTTTTTGCATATTTATCCTTAAAATTTTCGCACATTTTAGCGAAATTAATTTTTTTTTGCAAAAGCCTGTATTTTTTAAATTTAAATCTCTATTTTATGGTGAGTTAAACAAATTTTTAGTATAATCTTGGATTTTTAGAATTTAAAGGAAGTTTATGGCTAGGGGTTTTAGCAGATCCGATATCAAAATTTTAGGGCTGTCATCGCTTGGTGGTATGCTTGAGTTTTATGATTTTATTATTTTTGTATTTTTTGCTTCTTATATTTCACATCTATTTTTTCCTGCTACTTTGGATCCATTTTGGTCGCTTTTAAACACTTATGGCACATTCGCTGCTGGATACCTTGCTAGGCCTCTTGGTGGCATTATCATGGCGCATTTTGGGGACAAAAATGGCCGCAAAAATATGTTTATGCTGTCTATCTTGCTTATGGTTATACCGACATTTGCGCTAGGTCTTATGCCTACATTTGAGACTATTGGTTACGCAGCGCCTGTGTTTTTGGTGCTTGTAAGACTGCTTCAAGGTATTGCAATAGGTGGTGAGCTGCCTGGTGCTTGGGTATTTATCAGTGAGCACGCTCCAAAAAATAGGCTTTATTATAGCGTAGGTGTGCTGACTTCAGCAGTCGTAGCTGGAATTTTGCTAGGTAGTATAGTCACAATGATAGTAAAAAATGTTTATAGCGACGCTGATATACAAGGCGGAATGTGGCGTTTGCCATTTATCATTGGTGGTATTTTTGGTGTGATTTCGATATATCTTAGACGTTATCTTAGTGAAACGCCAGTATTTAAACAGATGCAAGAGATGAATGATATAGAAAAAATGCCTATAAAAACAGTTATCAAATACCACAAACTAGACAATCTAATGTCTATGCTAGTAAGCTGGGTTTTGACTGGCTGTATAGTCGTAATGATACTTTTGATGCCAAATTTCATGCCAGGAGCGTTTGAAAAAAGCGGAATCGAAGTCGGTAGAATTACAACGATATATATGCAAATGGTTTGTATCGTCTTAATGTGCGCTGGCTGCTTTATATATGGCAAATTTAGTGATAAATTTGGTGTCTCAAAAGCAACCATAGGCTTTAGTGGGATTTTTATCGTAGCAGTTTTTGCTTATTTTTATGCTTTGTATAATGGAGCTGGATTTAATACCGTGCTTACACTTTATTTGATTGCTGGATTTTTTGGCTGTATTGGACCATGTGGAGCGCCGTTTTTTATGATAGCTTTATACCCAAATAAAATCAGATTTAGCGGGATTTCATTTTCATATAATATCGCTTATGCCATAGCTGGCGGTGTGACGCCGCCGTTTGCAGTGGCTATGGTGCATAAATTTGATCCGATGTATCTGGCTTATTATATGGTGCTTTTGGGCTTTGTTTCTATATTTTGTGCTATTTGGTTTATGAAATATAGAAAAGATGTGAATAGGGGCTAAAAATGGCACTAATCGATCTAATTGAAGTAAGCAAAAAATTTGGCGATAAAGAGATTTTAAAAGACGCAAGCTTTAGCGTAAATGAAAAAGAACGTATCGCTATAATAGGCAAAAATGGTGGCGGCAAAAGCACTTTGATGAAGATTTTGTGTGGGGCTTATGAGATTGATAATGGCAGAGTCATCACTCAAAACTCAATTAGCGTCCAAATGCTAGCCCAATCGCCTAAATTTGACTCTAAATTTAGCGTAAGAGAAGCATTAAACAACGAGCTAAAAGAGATTTTTGATGCGATAAAAGAGTATGAAGATGTGCTTCATGCAATTTCTGGCGATGAAAATAACAAAGAGCTACTTGTAAGGCAAGATGAACTGATTAAATTTATCGAGAGCAAAGACGGCTGGAATATCGAAAACAAGATAGAAAGAGTGCTTGAAAGCTTTGTGCTTAAAGAGTATGAAAATAGACCTATCGCTAGTCTGAGCGGTGGTGAAGTAAGACGCGTGGCACTTGGCGCTTTGATACTCAAAAAACCAGACGTTTTGCTGCTAGATGAGCCGACAAACCACCTTGATGTTTATATGGTTCGTTTCTTAGAAGAGCTACTGCTAAACTCAAATCAAACTATAGTTTTTATCAGCCATGATAGGTATTTTATCGATAGACTTGCGACGCGTTCAGTTGAAATAGAAGATGGAAATTTGCGTAGTTTTGAGGGTGGATATGCGAATTATCTAACCAAAAAAGAAGAAATTTTAAAATCACTAGCTAAAACCCATGAAACTCTTATAAAACAGCTAAAAAGCGAAGAAGAGTGGCTAAGACGTGGAGTAAAAGCAAGGCTTAAAAGAAATGAGGGGCGTAAGCAAAGAGTTTTTGCGATGCGTGAAGAGGCGAAGAAAAATCCTGGCGTGATAAGGCGAGTCAAACTTGAGTTAGAACGTGCTTCAAAGAGCTTCAATCAAGGTGGGATAAATCAAAACCGCAAAAAGATGCTTTTTGAGTGCAAAAATCTTTCAAAAACACTATCTGGAAAAGAGCTTTTTAAAGATTTTAATGCTCGTGTTTTACAAGGTGAGCGTATCGGTATCGTAGGCAGAAATGGAAGTGGCAAATCCACACTTTTAAAGATACTTTTGGGTGAGCTTGATGCAGATAGCGGCACCATAAATAGAGGCGAGATAAAAATAGGCTACTTTGACCAAAATAGGCGAAGCATAGATGAAGAAAAATCACTAATAGAGCTATTTTGTCCAAATGGTGGCGATCATATCATGGTGCGAGGTAGAAACTACCATGTTTATGGCTATTTGAAAAACTTTTTGTTTCCAAAAGAGTTTTTAGATAAGCCAGTTTCTGTATTAAGTGGTGGGGAGAAAAACCGCCTTGCTCTAGCGCTATTATTTACAAAAGAATATGACTGTCTGATACTTGATGAGCCGACAAATGACTTAGATATCGCTACAATAAATATTCTTGAAGAGTATTTGCTAAGCTTTGAAGGAGCGGTGCTGATAGTCAGCCACGATAGGTATTTTATAGATAAAATCACAAACAAACTTTGGGCTTACGAGCATGGCAAGATAGAGCAAATTTACATGGAATATAGCGAATATCTTGACTATGAAGAGGAGCTTGAGCAGTTAAATGCTATGGAAAAAGAGTTTGACGAAGATGAGCCAGTAAAAGAGAAGCAAAAAACTGCCACTGTCAAACTCTCATACAAACAAAATCAAATTTTGCAAAATTATCCAGCCTTGATAGAAGACTTGGAAAAACGTATAAAAGAGCTAAATCACGCACTTTCAACGCCTGAAATTTACCAAAAAGTTGGTCTTCAGACTCTTTTTGAAGAGCTTGAAGAGAAAAAGGGCGAATTAAACAACCTTGAAAATGAGTATTTTGAAGTGCTTGAACTTTCACAAAATTAAATTAATTTAAGGAATAAATTTTGGACGCAAGACAGACTTGGAGTTCGCAACTCACATATATTTTGGCAGTGGCTGGTGCTACTGTGGGCTTTGGTGCTACTTGGAGATTTCCGTATTTGGTCGGTCAAAACGGTGGTGGGGCTTATGTGCTTACATTTTGTATCGCGATGATTGTGATAGGAATCCCTATGATTTTGGTCGAAAATGCCATCGGTAGGAGGCTGCATATAAACTCAGTTGATGCTTTTGGCGGCATGGCAAATGGTAAAAAGATAAACAAAGCTTGGAAAATAGTCGGCTGGATGGGGCTTTGTGGAGCTTTTGGTATTATGGCGTATTATATGGTTATTGGCGGTTGGGTGCTAAATTATATCTACAATATAATCTTTGGAAATTTAAATTTAACAAGTGTGGTTAGTGCTGATTTGACAGCAAGCTTTTATGATAAAAGCATTATAAATGCACCATTTGCTATAAGCATTGCGACTCTTGTTTTTGTGATTATAAACTTTGTTATTTTGGTGCGTGGAGCTGTGGCTGGGATAGAAAAAGCAGCTAAATATCTGATGCCGATTTTGTTTTTGCTAATGATAGGAATGGTTATCAGAAATCTTACATTAGACGGAGCTTTAGAAGGGATTAAATTTTATCTAACTCCTGATTTTAGCAAGATAAGCGCGAAGTTATTCATAGATGTTTTGGGTCAGGTGTTTTTCGCTCTTTCACTTGGATTTGGCGTGATGATAACGCTTTCAAGCTTTGTAAGAAAAGATGAAAATTTAGTAAAAACATCAGTGATAACTGGAGTTTTAAATACTCTTATCGCAGTCGTTGCTGGATTTATGATATTCCCGTCACTTTTCACATTTGGCGTGGCACCTGATAGTGGTCCAAGTCTTGTTTTTAAAAGTCTTCCTATCGTATTTTCTCATATGTTTGCTGGGGAGTTTTTGGCTGTTGCGTTTTTTAGCTTGCTTATGATAGCAGCACTTACTACTTCGCTTCCTATTTATGAGGTTTTGATAACTGTTTTGGAAGAAAAGTTTAAAATCAAAAGACTAAAAGCGATATTTATAACTCTTGGCGGAATATTTATTTTGGGTAATATTCCATCACTCATGGCTACAAATTTACTAAGCGATGTAACTGTCTTTGGCAAAAATATTTTTGATGCGTATGATGCGATAAGTGCGACGATATTTTTCGTGCTTACATCTTTGCTTTGTGCGATTTTTGTGGGCTGGGTGCTTGGCGATGAGGCCAAAAAAGAGATACTCTTTGGTAGTAACGGCGCTCACAAAATCATAAATATATGGTTTTTTTACATAAAATACATCATTCCATTTTTGATTTTGGTAGTCTTTGTAAGCAGTTTTTACGATAATTTTATAAAATAAATTTACTTATTTTAGATAGTATTTTGCTTTGCATTATCAAATTTAAGGATTATGATGTTACAAATTTTAATAGGAATTTATTTTATTTATACTATTTATAAAGTATTTTTAAGCCTGCTTCAAATAGGCTTTGTGAAGCAAAATTTAAATAAACCAGCTGTTATTTTAGCTCAAGATGACTACCAAAAAGCTGGTTTGCTAGCTTTAGCAAATGAAAAATTAAGCGTGATTAGCTCTATTTATCAGATGATTTTGCTTATCATTTGGTCTGCGTGGGGAGCTGGATATTTACAAAGCATAATCGCACCAAATGGCATAATTTGGCAAAACACGCTTTTAGTCGTGGTATTTTTGGTGATTTCGGCTCTTTTAAATTTGCCTTTTGATATATATGAAAAATTCATAAAAGACAAAAAATTTGGCTTTTCAAATTTAACCCCAAAACTTTTTATACTTGATACGCTTAAAACTCTTGGTTTGACCGTGATTTTTGGTGGCTTGGTTGTATATTTGATCTTGCTTTGCTTTGCGTGGCTTGGAGAGTTTTGGTGGATCTGGGCTTTTGGGCTTAGTTTTGGCATAATTTTGCTAGTAAATTTGATCTATCCGACTATCATAGCTCCACTTTTTAACAAGGTTTCGCCTTTGAGCGATGAGGAGTTAAAAGAGGCTATAAACTCACTTTTACAAAAGTGTGGGTTTAAAAGTAGTGGGGTTTTTGTCATCGATGCGAGTAAAAGAGATAAAAGGCTAAATGCGTATTTTGGCGGGCTTGGAGGCACAAAAAGGGTTGTGCTTTTTGATACTTTGATAGCAAAACTTAGCCAAAGCGAGATTATAGCTGTCCTTGGTCATGAGCTTGGGCATTTTAAACACAAAGATTTGATAAAAAATATCGCTTTTATGTTTGTGATTTTGTTTGTGCTTTTTGGCGTGTTTGGAAATATTCCAAATAGCGTGTATGAGGCTCTTGGGCTAGATAGCAGCGGTGGAAGTTTCTTTTTGGTTTTGTTTTTGTATTCGCCTATAATTTCGGCTATTTTTGAGCCTTTGATGTCGGCATTTTCAAGGTCACATGAGTTTGGTGCTGATGAGTTTGGTGCTAGCAGTGGTGGAGCTAAAAATATGATATCTGCTCTTAAAAAGCTTGGCGAAGAGAATAAGGCCTTTCCTATTTCTCATCCTGTCTATAGTTTTGTCTATCATTCGCACCCAAGCCTTTATGAAAGGGCGAAAAAACTTGAAAATCTCTGAAGCTTTAAAGAGCACAAAAATAGAGCTTGATAGCTCAAATTTAGCGTGGAGATTTTTGAGCTTTTACCTAAAGCAGCCAAAAGAGTGGGTATTTTTAAACTCAAATTTAGAGCTTGAAAATGAAAACGAGTTTTTCTGCCTTATAAATAGATATAAAAACGGCGAGCCATTTGAGTATATAACTGGTGTTTGTGAGTTTTTGGGGCGTGAGTTTAGTGTGGGCAAGGGCGTATTGATACCACGTTTTGAAACTGAAATTTTAGTCGAAAAAGCCCTAAATGTAGCTAAGAATTACGCTACCCCAAAAATATGTGAAATCGGAATAGGTAGTGGAATAATCAGCATTAGCCTTGCTTTAGAGCTTGAAAAAGCTAAATTTAGTGCCACTGATATAAGCCTTGAAGCTATCAAATTTGCTCGCAAAAATATAGATAAATTTGGGGTAGAAATAGAGATAAATCACACTTCACTTTTGGATGGCGTGAATGACAAATTTGACATAATCGTCTCAAATCCACCATATATAGCTGATGATTATGAGCTTGATATTTGGGTAAAAAATGAGCCAAAAACGGCTTTGTTTGGTGGAGCAAAGGGCGATGAGCTTCTAAAACAAATCATAAATTTAGCCAAAACTCGCACCAAATATCTGATCTGCGAGATCGGCTATGATCAAAAAGCAAGTCTTAGCAAAGAGCTTGAAGATTGCGGATTTGAGTATGAGTTTTACAAAGATTTGGCTGGGTTTGATCGTGGATTTGTAGCAAAAATAAAGGAATAATATGAGAAAAATTTACATTTTTTTACTTGCGATGATTGTTGGCATGGAGATTTCTATAGGGGCTTTTCTTGCTCCGGTTGTGTTTTTTCCAGCTAGTATCATAGGTGAAGGAGTTCTTACCCACTTCCAAAGCGGTCAGCTTATGACTCAGGTTTTTTTGAAATTTAACAACGTTTTGCTTGTAGTTTCGGTGGTGGCTATTGTTTATGAGGGGCTAAATTTGCGTAACAAAGATGAGAGCTTCGCTAAAAAAATAAGTAGTTTTATGCTAGCACTCATCGCGCTTATTTTAGCTTTAGCGTTTATATTTTACTTTAGTGCGTACGTAGTGGAAGCCCAAAAGCTAGGAGCCCAGGCCACTAGCAGCGTGGAGTTTGCTAAAATGCACAAGGCTAGTGAGCTAGTCATGAAAATCATGATGATAGCCCAAGCCATGCTATTTTATATAAAAGCCAAAGCTTAAGCGCTTTGCTGTTTGGCAGCTTTTAGCATTTGGGCTAAGATAGTTTGTATCTGAGCCATGATGCTTGCACGTTCTGCATTTAGGGAGTTTGTCATCTCTTTTGCGTATGGATTGTCATTGCTTTGCATTTTTGAGATTTGAGCTTCGATTTTGGCTAGTTGCTCTTTTAGTTTGTCTAGTCTTTTTTGTAGCTCATCTGCGGAGCTTTGAGATGAGCTAGCTCCACCTACGCCACCACTTGCTCCTTGCATTGCATTTTCTTTTGTATTTATCTTGGAGATTGATAAATTTCCAGTTGAGCTACTTTGGCTGATGATTGTTGATAAATTCGTATCTACTTGCATTATCTTTCCTTAATTGTTTGATATATAAATCGGCAAAATAGAATTGGTATTTATTGATTTTTGTTTTATTTTATGGTCGATTGTGCGGTATTGGAAAATGATGTAAATGCGAGCAAGGTTGAAGATGTACCTGACTTGTAGCGATTATAAAGCTACTTTTAAGCTTTAAGAGTAGTGATAAAATGGGAATTATGAGTTTGGTAAATTTTATTTTAAGCATATTTTAAATAAAATAAATATTGCAATTTTTAAATAAGGCATTGAAAATAGCTTTGTTTGTTTGCTGTGTAAATTTATCCTTGTAGGATTTGAAACAATTTTTCACCTTGAAATAATTCCCTCTATCGTGCAGGTGTAAATTTATCCTTGTAGGATTTGAAACTATGTTACGGTTGCGGTCTTAAATTGTGCCTCTTCGTGTAAATTTATCCTTGTAGGATTTGAAACGAGAGTATCTCTCAAAAAGTCGATGCGCTAGTTCAGGTGTAAATTTATCCTTGTAGGATTTGAAACAAGCCTTTTTGTTCGCAGTATTTAACCCACTTGGTAAGTGTAAATTTATCCTTGTAGGATTTGAAACAATTTCACTAAGGTATTAATCTGAAAAGTTGCCTCGGTGTAAATTTATCCTTGTAGGATTTGAAACGCTTAATCACAATTGCATTATCAAGCTTGTTTAAAACGTGTAAATTTATCCTTGTAGGATTTGAAACCTTATGAGATTAATTGTGCTTTGGATATAAAGATGGTGTAAATTTATCCTTGTAGGATTTGAAACATGGCGATGAATTAGAAAGCATTGCAAAGGCTACAGTGTAAATTTATCCTTGTAGGATTTGAAACTAGGACCAAAAACGCAACCAAACTTTAACGGCGAGTGTAAATTTATCCTTGTAGGATTTGAAACGCTAGATTTAAACGGCTGGGTGGGGGTGCTTTGTGTGTGTAAATTTATCCTTGTAGGATTTGAAACTTTGTTAATCGAAAGGCAAACAACGGCGACCAAAGGTGTAAATTTATCCTTGTAGGATTTGAAACGCGAATATCAAATGCCGAGCGATTTTGATGAAATTGTGTAAATTTATCCTTGTAGGATTTGAAACCAGGGGTAGCAGGAACCGTAATACCTGCTGGAAGTGTGTAAATTTATCCTTGTAGGATTTGAAACCGCTACTTTGAAAACTGCCGACATCGCCACCGCTTTGTGTAAATTTATCCTTGTAGGATTTGAAACCCTTATCCACCGTCGCACTTGCTAGTAGTCCGCTTGTGTAAATTTATCCTTGTAGGATTTGAAACAGGTATGTAATGAGCAAACGAAAATATGACAAGAGTGTAAATTTATCCTTGTAGGATTTGAAACTGCTATGAAAGCAGGTATTGACAACGAGCCAGAAATGTGTAAATTTATCCTTGTAGGATTTGAAACCCACTTATACAGGCGATGCCTCTAAAATGGAGGCAGGTGTAAATTTATCCTTGTAGGATTTGAAACCTTCAAGCGTTGCTATGGCAATATAATGATGCTGAGTGTAAATTTATCCTTGTAGGATTTGAAACTTCTCCTATCAAAAATTTTTGTTTGAAGTCTTCAGGGTGTAAATTTATCCTTGTAGGATTTGAAACGATAGTAAGGACGTGGCTCTTTTGTCACAAATCGGCGTGTAAATTTATCCTTGTAGGATTTGAAACTACCAGTATATAAGAGAGTTAGAAATAAGACTAAGTGTAAATTTATCCTTGTAGGATTTGAAACCATATATAAGCTAACCAATCAAGACAAAATTTTAGTGTAAATTTATCCTTGTAGGATTTGAAACGAGTATCTAATACGCCTATTTACAGACGCTGGAGGTGTAAATTTATCCTTGTAGGATTTGAAACTTTATGAATTTTCCTCCCTGAAACTAGCCAATACTGTGTAAATTTATCCTTGTAGGATTTGAAACTAATTTGGGGATAAATGCTTATGCTAGTAATTCGGGTGTAAATTTATCCTTGTAGGATTTGAAACATAGCTGATAAAGTTTCAAGCCCTTTAATGTAGTCTTGTGTAAATTTATCCTTGTAGGATTTGAAACAAAACTCATCCAGGGGATAACGGCATAAGGTCAGTTGGTGTAAATTTATCCTTGTAGGATTTGAAACAAGCTTCTAGCCATTCTTGTTGTTCTACGCTTACTCGTGTAAATTTATCCTTGTAGGATTTGAAACAGTTATGATGATTTTGTAAATTTGTTAAATGAAAATAGTGTAAATTTATCCTTGTAGGATTTGAAACTCATTTTAAACCCTCTCTCAAATCATTTTAGGAGAGTGTAAATTTATCCTTGTAGGATTTGAAACATCCAGCCTTGCAAACTAGAATGCTCACTGAAGAAAGGTGTAAATTTATCCTTGTAGGATTTGAAACGCTTTTCAAGTTTATATCTGTCTATATCCTTAGCGTGTAAATTTATCCTTGTAGGATTTGAAACTAAGTTCAGTTTCACTGAAGCACACTATCCTACTGTGTAAATTTATCCTTGTAGGATTTGAAACTTATGACTGGCGAGAGTTAGACCATGGTTCAGATGGTGTGTAAATTTATCCTTGTAGGATTTGAAACACTACACCTAAGCCACCCAAAACACTCACTAAAGCGTGTAAATTTATCCTTGTAGGATTTGAAACTTTTCAAAATCAACGTCGCTCCATTTTAAGGCTAAGTGTAAATTTATCCTTGTAGGATTTGAAACCCCGCGTAATCCTCTGTAATATAATCACTATAATATGTGTAAATTTATCCTTGTAGGATTTGAAACGATTTATACTGTGGGTATATGTCATATCTGAAGTTAGTGTAAATTTATCCTTGTAGGATTTGAAACATAAAATCACTCTAAGACAATGCAAACTAATTCTGTGTAAATTTATCCTTGTAGGATTTGAAACCCGATTATATAGCAAGCGTATTTATACTCATCTGTAGTGTAAATTTATCCTTGTAGGATTTGAAACTGATACGCAACGTAAGAGTAATAAAGAGAATATAGGTGTAAATTTATCCTTGTAGGATTTGAAACCGAAGGTAAGATTATGGAGCTTAGTGCCGTATGGCGTGTAAATTTATCCTTGTAGGATTTGAAACCAGCCTTAAAAAAGAGCTTGAGCGTTCGCCAAATTCGGTGTAAATTTATCCTTGTAGGATTTGAAACAAATCAATGGCTAGTGACTGGAATTTAAGAGATTGGTGTAAATTTATCCTTGTAGGATTTGAAACAATCGTTTGCGTGGAACTTACGCGTGGTTTTCTTGGAGTGTAAATTTATCCTTGTAGGATTTGAAACTCGTATCAAAATACCGTCTAGCGTACAATAAAAGTGTGTAAATTTATCCTTGTAGGATTTGAAACTGGCATCATGCAACCGATTAAAGACTATGGGTTAGGTGTAAATTTATCCTTGTAGGATTTGAAACTCTGCTAAAATAAACTCACCCATCTCATAACTAGTGTAAATTTATCCTTGTAGGATTTGAAACAATCGTTTGCGTGGAACTTACGCGTGGTTTTCTTGGTGTAAATTTATCCTTGTAGGATTTGAAACTTAGACGGATTTGCTGCTATGATTTTTTGATAATGTGTAAATTTATCCTTGTAGGATTTGAAACTTTGTATTTTCGTTGATGAGTTTTAGATCAGCGTTTGTGTAAATTTATCCTTGTAGGATTTGAAACCAAAATAAAGGAGAAAATTTGGCAACATACATACGAGTGTAAATTTATCCTTGTAGGATTTGAAACTATCAGTTTTTCTTACGTTTGTCCTTTTTGTTTGTAGTGTAAATTTATCCTTGTAGGATTTGAAACCCCTAAATGGTTGCTTTCGTGACGCTTTAAGGGGGTGTAAATTTATCCTTGTAGGATTTGAAACGATCTATTCTTACAAAATGAATACTCTATTAAAGAGTGTAAATTTATCCTTGTAGGATTTGAAACGTATTGTAGTTGAAGCAATGGAAATGCTAGGCAATGTGTAAATTTATCCTTGTAGGATTTGAAACATAGTAAATTTTCTAGTAACTGCTATAGCTGTATTTCGTGTAAATTTATCCTTGTAGGATTTGAAACGCTAAATCTTCTCCCTTGACATAAATGATAGCTTCTCCGTGTAAATTTATCCTTGTAGGATTTGAAACAATGTTCTTCCAACTGCAATCGAAAGACACGAAACAGTGTAAATTTATCCTTGTAGGATTTGAAACTCACTAAATCCTTGAAGTCTTAGACATTCAAGTGGGTGTAAATTTATCCTTGTAGGATTTGAAACCCATTTTGATCTTGCCACTGATCAAACTTTAATCTACGTGTAAATTTATCCTTGTAGGATTTGAAACGTAAATTTTAGCTAAAAAAGTGAGCCGATTTGACCCCAGTGTAAATTTATCCTTGTAGGATTTGAAACCTACATAGTCATAGTTTATCTTCGCATCAGCTTGAGTGTAAATTTATCCTTGTAGGATTTGAAACGCCAGTCCATAGCCACTCTACTAGCTACTACAACGTGTAAATTTATCCTTGTAGGATTTGAAACAAATATTTTGCAATTTCTCTATAAATTAAGGTTATTGTGTAAATTTATCCTTGTAGGATTTGAAACGTAGCAGATAAGGTTGGTTTATAGATAGCATTTGTAGTGTAAATTTATCCTTGTAGGATTTGAAACTCCTACACCAAACGGAGTGACATTTACAACCTTTTGTGTAAATTTATCCTTGTAGGATTTGAAACCTTGTGTGGTAGCCTATCTCACACGCCAATGGGAAAGTGTAAATTTATCCTTGTAGGATTTGAAACTTTCTGGTATTGTAGCACGACTTATTATCTGAAAAAAGTGTAAATTTATCCTTGTAGGATTTGAAACAGATACTTGAAAGAGTATAAATGGAAGTAGTATTTTAGTGTAAATTTATCCTTGTAGGATTTGAAACCTGAAGCTTTTAAGCCTTGCTTTGAGAATATCAAGTGTAAATTTATCCTTGTAGGATTTGAAACCAAGCCAAAACTCTGGAACATAAAAATCAATAGCGTGTAAATTTATCCTTGTAGGATTTGAAACTTCCATATAAGACACTGTCTAACCTTCCAGTTTGTGTGTAAATTTATCCTTGTAGGATTTGAAACGCGTTCCAGCTACACCAGTCAAGGTGGCTACTACGGTGTAAATTTATCCTTGTAGGATTTGAAACTCAAAGCTTCGCTATCAAGTGTGATTTTTGTGCCGGTGTAAATTTATCCTTGTAGGATTTGAAACAATTCATATTCGCAACGGTATCCAAGACTTAAATCTGTGTAAATTTATCCTTGTAGGATTTGAAACATACCATTCATTTTTCTGTGTGAGTAGCTTTTGCAGTGTAAATTTATCCTTGTAGGATTTGAAACGGGTCATTAAGCAAGCCATACGTTTTATTGTCGCCGTGTAAATTTATCCTTGTAGGATTTGAAACCAACGCTTTTTGCCTGTTGCGATACCGCCCAATTTGTGTAAATTTATCCTTGTAGGATTTGAAACTTCCATATAAGACACTGTCTAACCTTCCAGTTTGTAGTGTAAATTTATCCTTGTAGGATTTGAAACGCGGTGGTTGCGTTGTAGATACTACTCAACTATCGTGTAAATTTATCCTTGTAGGATTTGAAACCTTCATCCCTCAAAGTATCTCTAAGCATATAAAACGTGTAAATTTATCCTTGTAGGATTTGAAACCTCTTGCTTGGACTAAAGCCTTTTGCTCAGCTATCGTGTAAATTTATCCTTGTAGGATTTGAAACTCATTGTGGTTTCACCAATAGTGATACTAGTATCTGTGTAAATTTATCCTTGTAGGATTTGAAACAATAGTCTTTGAGTGGCTCAAGCAGATAGATTGTCCGTGTAAATTTATCCTTGTAGGATTTGAAACCCTTGCGAACTGTGTCATCTTTGCCATAAACTAAGTGTAAATTTATCCTTGTAGGATTTGAAACCAAATCTGTAGAAACTTATCTTTTGAGCTTTTACAGTGTAAATTTATCCTTGTAGGATTTGAAACATGCCATTTGGTGGCGAAGAAAAAATAAATAAATGTGTAAATTTATCCTTGTAGGATTTGAAACAAGGTAATATTTTTGATAGTTTTTGATAGTAGCTTAGAGTGTAAATTTATCCTTGTAGGATTTGAAACGTTTGAGTGCTACCCAAACTCCTAACCTGTCATCGTGTAAATTTATCCTTGTAGGATTTGAAACTAATAGTTCGAAAAAATTGAACAAAAATGGAGTAAGTGTAAATTTATCCTTGTAGGATTTGAAACTGCTGAAACAATTCTAAACTGGCAATATGCTTTAGAGTGTAAATTTATCCTTGTAGGATTTGAAACGCTCAATTTGATGAGCTTGTCAAATCTCAAAAGGGTGTAAATTTATCCTTGTAGGATTTGAAACATTATAAGTGGTTCTGAATATGCTTTAAAAATGGGTGTAAATTTATCCTTGTAGGATTTGAAACTGGAGTCTAATAAAAACTGTTATAATGATCCAAGGTGTAAATTTATCCTTGTAGGATTTGAAACATGGCAAAACTATTGATAGCGTGACTTGCCGTTTATTTGTGTAAATTTATCCTTGTAGGATTTGAAACTGGATTTTGTTAATAAGGTCATGGGAGACTATGGAGTGTAAATTTATCCTTGTAGGATTTGAAACAACATTTTTCAAAAACATCAAATAAGCCTTTGCGGTGTAAATTTATCCTTGTAGGATTTGAAACCGAATTCTAAAGAAACAAATCCAAATGAAATAGGGTGTAAATTTATCCTTGTAGGATTTGAAACGCTCTATCTCATTTCTTGATATTCAGATATTTTGTGTGTAAATTTATCCTTGTAGGATTTGAAACTTTTAGCATAAGTTTGATATAATTCTAAAACAAAAGTGTAAATTTATCCTTGTAGGATTTGAAACGTTTGTTGCTTAGATGCATACATAGATGTAGCTGCGGTGTAAATTTATCCTTGTAGGATTTGAAACTCATAATATAATAATAGGACCATGTAAATGGCTAGTGTAAATTTATCCTTGTAGGATTTGAAACGTAAAAGATAATCCTAATACTTAAAATAAAAACAAAGTGTAAATTTATCCTTGTAGGATTTGAAACGGGTGTTCAAACGCCCATTTATTCTGAATTTTCGGTGTAAATTTATCCTTGTAGGATTTGAAACTTTTCTAAATTCTCGCCCTCGATAACCCCAGCATTCGTGTAAATTTATCCTTGTAGGATTTGAAACAAATATAACTCTGCTCTGTTTTATCTATCATTTTTCGTGTAAATTTATCCTTGTAGGATTTGAAACTACATATGGTTCGTCTTTGAGTGCAAACACTAGCGTGTAAATTTATCCTTGTAGGATTTGAAACTGGATAATGGTATGCTTATGGTGCTAATCTCTAATGTGTAAATTTATCCTTGTAGGATTTGAAACTTTGATAATGAACTAAATCGCCATTGCTTATATCGTGTAAATTTATCCTTGTAGGATTTGAAACTTCACAACACAAAACACACAAGTTGAAGTTTTAAATTGTGTAAATTTATCCTTGTAGGATTTGAAACGTCCTGAAGGCTTCAAGGAGTGCTTAGAGATATTAGTGTAAATTTATCCTTGTAGGATTTGAAACGCTACATAATCCTCATCAATAGAGCAATAAATAGCTTGTGTAAATTTATCCTTGTAGGATTTGAAACCTCAATGGTATTAGAATACCGTGCAACGCCAAATAAGTGTAAATTTATCCTTGTAGGATTTGAAACTTTTTAGCCATATTGAGATAGACAAAAGAGGCTTTAGTGTAAATTTATCCTTGTAGGATTTGAAACGTGAAATTGATAAAGAGAGTAAGACCATAGAGCTGTGTAAATTTATCCTTGTAGGATTTGAAACCTTCTATGAGTTGTTTTTGACAAGAGATCAACAGAGTGTAAATTTATCCTTGTAGGATTTGAAACGCCTATATAGAAAACGAGCTCAATAAACGTGATTTGTGTAAATTTATCCTTGTAGGATTTGAAACCTGAAGCCTAAAGGCTCAACTCTTAATCATCTTTTGTTGTGTAAATTTATCCTTGTAGGATTTGAAACGTTTTTCTAGTTTTTTGCTTGATACAAACTCAGTCCAAGTGTAAATTTATCCTTGTAGGATTTGAAACTTTAGCAAAATCTTTGAAAAATGAAGAGATACAAGTGTAAATTTATCCTTGTAGGATTTGAAACAATAAATCATAAGCTAAATCTAGCACCCTAAATTGGTGTAAATTTATCCTTGTAGGATTTGAAACACTTTTTGGCTTGAATATATCTTTTATAAAGCCTTGAGTGTAAATTTATCCTTGTAGGATTTGAAACCAGCGAAGCAATCACTACAGCTATGAAAAATGATAGTGTAAATTTATCCTTGTAGGATTTGAAACCAGCGAAGCAATCACTACAGCTATGAAAAATGATAGTGTAAATTTATCCTTGTAGGATTTGAAACTATCTTCTATTCTCTCATCACTTTTTAAAGTGTAAGTGTAAATTTATCCTTGTAGGATTTGAAACCCTTTCAGTTAAGCCCTTTGTGGTAAAATCTAGGTGTAAATTTATCCTTGTAGGATTTGAAACGCTTTTCAAGTTTATATCTGTCTATATCCTTAGCTTTGTGTAAATTTATCCTTGTAGGATTTGAAACTTTTGTTTGTTTGTTTTTAGGCAGGTCATAGCTTTTGTGTAAATTTATCCTTGTAGGATTTGAAACTACTTGACACAAGACATAGCATCTATAGCCGTAGTAGTGTAAATTTATCCTTGTAGGATTTGAAACAATTCAAATATGACGAGCTTGGCGTAAACAAAGAAAAGTGTAAATTTATCCTTGTAGGATTTGAAACGGTTCTCTATACTCTTTCCATACGCCTGTAGTCTGTGTAAATTTATCCTTGTAGGATTTGAAACCGGGTATTTAAGAATGGCAAAATAGGGTATATTTGGTGTAAATTTATCCTTGTAGGATTTGAAACCTCACGTTTTCTAAAGCTACTGCTTCAAGTTTGTGTGTAAATTTATCCTTGTAGGATTTGAAACGCCATAGAGATTTAGCAAAAAAGCATTGTGTTTCAGTGTAAATTTATCCTTGTAGGATTTGAAACTAGATTTTTCCCACAAATCAGCGTTTTTGAGTATTGTGTAAATTTATCCTTGTAGGATTTGAAACCGAGCAAAGAGCCATCAACTCTTCCGAGGTTTAGTACGTGTAAATTTATCCTTGTAGGATTTGAAACTTGTAAAAGGAAATGAGATATATGCTAAGAAATGGGGTGTAAATTTATCCTTGTAGGATTTGAAACGCCTCTATTCTTTTTGGAATGAAGCTCAAGGCTTCGTGTAAATTTATCCTTGTAGGATTTGAAACTAACTGCTACCATGACTTTCTTTGTTGAATGTCTCAGTGTAAATTTATCCTTGTAGGATTTGAAACTATCAAAAAGCAAAGTGGTAGAAAGAAGTTTAAAGTGTAAATTTATCCTTGTAGGATTTGAAACGAGCTTCACGCACTTGATAAAGTGGCTAAAAGTTTGCGTGTAAATTTATCCTTGTAGGATTTGAAACCTACGGACACCTACCCCTCCCAAAAAAACTGGTGTAAATTTATCCTTGTAGGATTTGAAACGTGAAGATATTTCGCTATAATTCCAAAATGAGTAAGGTGTAAATTTATCCTTGTAGGATTTGAAACTCGTATATCATTATTTTATCCTTGAAAGTTCTGGTGTAAATTTATCCTTGTAGGATTTGAAACTATATTCATCTTGACATCACTTAATTTTTTTACTGTGTAAATTTATCCTTGTAGGATTTGAAACTAACTGTTCCATATACTCAAAATACTAATGTCACAAGTGTAAATTTATCCTTGTAGGATTTGAAACCTTTTGCTTGTTCGTAATCATCATTTTTGATGAAATTGTGTAAATTTATCCTTGTAGGATTTGAAACTTTGAGTTGAAAGCCTACCAGTTGTTGGAGTTGCTTTGTGCAAATTTATCCTTGCAGGATTTAAGATTGCCCACATATCATATTCTATAAATCTAAAGTATAAATCCGCTTTTATTATCCTAGTCATAGCACAAAACCAAAAATCTACACCCAAAATACAAAAACGCAACTCTACCGCATAAGATTTATACACATTATTGACGCAACAAAACCAAATATCAAATTCGCTATGTTACATTTCGTAACTTACACAGCATTTTCCATTATGTTTGGCATTGTAGACTTGTGTATCTGCTTGTTTGATAAGCTCATTATATGAAGTCATTGAGTCTGTTTTTGATGCGATTCCTATGCTTATATGTGCTTTGCATGTGGTTTCTTTTAGCTTTATATTGAGCATTTTTACGTTTTTTAGTATTGTATTTCCTACTTGTATCGCACCTTCAAGCTTGGTATTTGGGCATATCAGCAAAAACTCGTCCCCGCCAAGCCTACATATCACATCATCAGTTCTTACAGAATCTTTCAGCGCTATAGCTACTGTTTTTAGTACGATATCGCCAGCGTCATGTCCGTATGTATCGTTTATCGCTTTGAAGTGGTCTAGATCCATCATCAAAACAGATAACGGAAAGTTATATTCCAAGCTCTCTTTCCATAGCATATCCAAAGTCTGCATGGCATATCTTCTATTTGGCAGTTCTGTTAGCTGATCGGTTATTGATAGCCTTTTTAGGTGTTCGTTTGCCACTAGAAGCTCTTTTGTTCTTTCTTCTACTTTTATTTCAAGTTCGTTTTTGAGTAGTAGCAGCTCTTTATTTCTTTTAGATAACATTTCAAGCATTTTATTTAGTGCATTTACGAGTGGGCCGACCTCTTCGGAGCTGCTTTGTGAGTTTACTATATTATAGGCTTCTTCTTTGCTGGCTCCATTTTGGATTAGTTCTATTTGTTTAGCCATCTTTTTATCTTGACCAAGTATATGAAAAGCAAGCCAATTCACCAAGAAATCAAGCAAATTCTTTATTTTGACATTTTCCATAGTGCCTTTGTTTAGCTCAGAATACAGCGTATCTACTTCCACGAAAAATGCTTGGTGGTTTGAGACATGATCTTTGATAAACTCATGAGATAGCTTATATTCAGCCATTAGCTTTTCTTCTGTGCCAAAGTGATATTTCGCATAGTCAAATAGCTCATTACATAGTTGTGTTATTTCATCTATGCTCAGCACTTTATCTTGTGATATTTTGTATCCCAGAGCGTTTATGAGATCCACCAAATGGCGGTGTTGCTTGTCTACAAGCTCTATGCCAGTTTCAAATTTGCTATTCCAAGTAAATATACCGTGAGTGTTTTGCATATCGATCCACCTTTGGTTTAAAGATTGCTTATTGTACCTAACCTAAATATAAAATAACTTTAAATTTCAATAAAATATAAACCGTAAATCTATTTTTGCGATAATTATTTGTGATTTGTCGCATTAAAAAAATAATCATTTTTTGACAAATTTTTACAAATATCTTTGATTTTTACTTGACAAAATAATTTTATTTTTGTATAATTTCACTTCATTTTTGAGATGTTGCGATATTTATACACATTAAAGCTTATATCCACAAATGATTTTGTCTCGCTAGCTCAGTCGGTAGAGCATCTCCCTTTTAAGGAGGGGGCCGTTGGTTCGAATCCAACGCGGGACACCACTGTTTTATTTTTGGTCGCTTAGCTCAGTTGGTAGAGCGCCACCCTTACAAGGTGGATGTCATAAGTTCGAGTCTTATAGCGACCACCATTTAAATTTACGGTTGCGGCGGTAGTTCAGCTGGTTAGAATATCGGCCTGTCACGCCGGGGGTCGCGGGTTCGAGTCCCGTCCGCCGCGCCATTTTTTTGTCTCGCTAGCTCAGTCGGTAGAGCATCTCCCTTTTAAGGAGGGGGCCGTTGGTTCGAATCCAACGCGGGACACCACTATATTGTCATAGGGTTTTGACCCTTTCGTCTAGTTGGCCCAGGACGTCACATTCTCTGTGTGAAAACGTGAGTTCAAATCTTACAAGGGTCGCCATCAAATTTGGTCGCTTAGCTCAGTTGGTAGAGCGCCACCCTTACAAGGTGGATGTCATAAGTTCGAGTCTTATAGCGACCACCATTTAAATTTACGGTTGCGGCGGTAGTTCAGCTGGTTAGAATATCGGCCTGTCACGCCGGGGGTCGCGGGTTCGAGTCCCGTCCGCCGCGCCATTTTAGTTTTTCGACACATACGTGCCATTATTAGCATTTGCTAAGCTTAGATGATCTTGCCTCGTTAGCTCAGTTGGTAGAGCATGTCACTCTTAATGATGGGGTCGTAGGTTCGAGCCCTACACGGGGCACCATTTTTTATTATTGTTGGCCCCTTCGTCTAGCGGTTAGGACACCAGCCTCTCACGTTGGTAACACGAGTTCGAGTCTCGTAGGGGTCACCATTTCCCTAAGTATTTCCATAATCTTTGAAATATTAATCAATCAATACAATTTAAACACAGACTAAACTATTATTAAGCTTATTTGGTTTACCATAATAAACATTATTTTATTAAATTTGGAAAAGATTATGAAAAAGATATTTTTGATTTTTGGTTTTTTGGGATTTTTTGCATTGGAGTCTTTGGGTGTTGATGTCTTTTGCAATGATACTTATAATTCAAAATTAGAATTAATAGAACACAATGTTCCAATTGGAACCGTCATAATAAGTCCATTGGAAAATTTTCGGAAAAATTTTTCACATAATGGTGCACAAGTTCGCTATGTAGCTAAAGATAAAGGGTATTATAAATTTAATTTAACCGCTGATAATATACGTGGAGAGCATGGTATTCTTAACTGGAACCAAGTTTCTGTGCGTTTTTATACTGGTTTTGCTGGTAAAATGACATTTAAAATAGATAGTATAGATGCGTGTTGGGGTGAAGCAGATAAATGTAAAGAATTAAATAATAGTGAAAGGTGGTATACTAAATATCCGAGTGATATTGCTGGAGAAATTTTGTATTATAGAGTTTTATCTTCAGACTACAGTGCAAGTGGTCTTTCTACTTCTGACAAGAATAAAAATTATGGCGGAATATGTTATGATTCACATTTGACTAATACGACGAAATTCCCAAACAATAGTATAAATGTATTATATGATCAAAGTCAAACTTACTCTGCTAGAACGTATGTTGGCGGAGATGTTAATATATTAATAGAATTAAATCCAAACTTTGAAGCAGCTATTAGAGACATTGCTCATAGATTTTCTGCTACTATCATAATAGAGCCACTTCAATCATCAATCGACACTATAAGTGGAAATATAAATTTATCAAATTCATTTACTCAAAATGGTAAGTTATATACTCAAATCATAGGAAAGCCATTTGATTTGCAATTATATAAAGCTTTGGCTGATGAGCTTGATTTTACTGATAGAAAACTACAATTAACTTTAGTAAATGATAAAGGAGAAGCTGTAAAATTCACAAGTGGAAGCGGAGGCAATGTCATTAATATAAATCAAAATAAATTTGAAGCATTAAATACTTCAAGTATTAAAATAAATAATATTGTTATAAAAAATGAGAGCAATATAACTCCTGCATTGAAATTTAAAATAGAGCTTTTGGATAAGACAAATAATGTTATAGATACTGGATATTCAGATAGCTTTTCTGCTAGACCAAAAGGGTATGTTTCAAATTTAGACGGAAATACAAAAATAGGTGGAACAAGAGATCAAAATCTAAATGATATAAAAGCCATAGATGAACTAAACAACAAAGTTCTAGGATATAACACAATGCTTGAAACCCTAAATGAAAAAAATATCATCAAATGGACGCAAGATGAAAAATGCAAAGATGGCGAAAATATCATCGAACCAAATAAAATAACAAATATGCGTATTAAATTTGATAGTGGGCTTGGTTCTAGCTATAATGTTTGTTACGATAATGAAAAAGCGATAGAATTAAATGCCGATAATATAAATGCCAATAAATGTTATTTTTCTTACCCAGATATCGGACCTACTACGATAAATATATATGATGATACTTGGACTGCGATCGATCATGACGGCGATTGTATAGAGGGCGAGAGCGGAAATGTGGCTAATAGTGATGGTAAAATAGGGTGCAATATAGAACTACAAAGTGACTATTATAAATTTATGCTTGATAAAATTATGCTAAAATCAAAAGAGCTGAGCGATAAATTTTCCAATATGACTTACTATCTCAAAGATGATGTTTATACAAAATCAAAAGAGCGGTTAGAAAGCATGATGGCAGCTGATTTGAAGTTGAATTTAAACGCTACTTTGGCTGATGGCACGACTCCTAAGCTATATACAAAAAACTACTACGCAAAAGATGTGAATTTAGATGTGACAGATAATCTCACTGAAGAAGTTTATTATTACGGAGTTGAGAAGACGGCTGATGAACGTGATAAATTTGCTATCAAAATTAAATCGGCAGAAGATGATGATACGACCAAAGAAAAAAACGACGGTAAATTTACTATCTCAAAAGACGCCTTTTATCTTGGTGAAGCTAGTGTGAGCTTGAAGCTAAATTTAGGCAGAAAGTACAATGAGCCAAAAGCTTATAAAAATATTACGCCTGATATATTTACACTAAGTGGAAAAGATGAAGATAATGTAGAATTAGAAAAAGGTGTAGTTGCGAGTGATAGTGAGGCGAATTTTTACTATGGTAGGGTTTTTGCACCAAACTATGATATATACGCAAATAGTGGCGAAGTGAGTTTGTATTATGGTGTTTATTTCAGTGGCGATGAGAGCGAAGAGGATAAAGAAAAAATAAAAAATTTCATCACGTCAAATGAGACAAAAACGCTAGAAGAGTGCAAAATCCCACAACTCAAAGACTACTATATAAATCCAGCATTTAGCGGCGAAAGCACAAACGAATATTTGGGTGCGAATTTGACAATTAGCGAGAATAACGCTGCTGTAAAGGAAAACGGAAAAGAAAAGCTAATCCTTACTTATAATGGCGTTGAGTTTCCAAAAACAATAAATATCAAAATAACCCCAAATGATGAAGCTAAAAAGTATTTGCTGTTTGATAAATTTGTTCCAAATGATGAAAAGCCAATAGATACAAGCTTCAATGCGACATTTTATAGCTTAGATAAGGGCGGCTGGACTGGAAGCGGAGAGCATGGAAAAGTCATGGATATAGGTGGCGAAAATAGTGATAACGCACCAAAAGGAAATAGAAGAATAGACTGGTAAAGTCTATTCTAAATCGCAATTCACGCCTTATTCAAAAAAGCTTGGATTGGCTCTGAGTAAAAGTGCGTATGCGTGCAAGGCGCTTTGCTCTCTTATGTAGCTTCTATCGCCTGATAAAAGCAGTCTTTGGACTTGGACTTCGGTTTTGTTTGCTACGCCGACAAATACCGTGCCTACTGGCTTTTCTTTAGTTCCGCCATTTGGCCCAGCGACGCCACTAATAGCGATAGCAAAATCACACTCACAAAGCCTTAACGCCCCACGGCACATTTGTTCGACGCACTCTTTACTCACTGCGCCATAAGTTTGCAAGACTTCATCGCTGACTTCTATCCAGTTATGTTTGATATGGTTTGCGTAGGTTACAACTGAGCCGTCAAAGACGCTACTCACGCCAGAAACCGCTCCAAATTTAGCAGCACAAAGCCCAGCAGTGCAAGACTCTGCAAAGGTGATTTTGAGATTTTTTTCTATGAGTTTGTTTGCGATGAAAGAGACTATATCTTTTTCGTTTATGATTTTATTGGCAAAGAGATTTGAAGCACTTTCTATGAAGCCGTCAATCTGACCGTATTTGTTAGTAGAGGCTTTGACATAAGTAAGCCCAGGAAGTAGCTCGGTGAGACTTATCGTCACGTTATAAGTCGTGGCTAATGGCTCTAGCAGTATTCTAGCGCTTTCTTTATCGATATCAAGTATATTAAAAAACTTGCAGTCTTTTTGCACTTCGATGAGAAACTCTGGGAGTTCTGCTGTCGGCGTGGCTTTGATTAAATTTATCTTGGCTGAGTTTAGCGTGAGTAAAAAGCTGTCTTTTACTTGGATTTCTGCACGTGAAGGTATCAGGGTGTCGTTTTTTAGCTCGATTGTATCGGTGCTAAGTGTGGCGATGATCTTGCTTATTGTGTAAAAATTACTATCGTTTGCCATGATAGTGACAAAGTCAAAGTTTTTGGAGTGGTTTTCTATATAAAATGGCAATTCTTTGTCGTTATCTTCTATATAGGCCACCATTCCCATTTCGCCAAAGCACTCTTCATATTTGTTAAAAATATAATCCAAAAACGGCTTATTTATCTGCAATTCTTCGCCGACAATCAAAATAATATGCTTCATGTTTGCTCCTAGTATTTTACCTTGAAATTCATATATGTATTGTCTGAGTCTTCTTTTGGTGTGTATAAGATATTTAGGTTTAAATTCTTATTTAAAGACCAGTCGATATATGGACTAATTTGCTCATCTTTGTTTGATTTGATTATTGTACCTAAATTTGTATTATATAAAACTTCTTTGCTAATATCAAAATTTGGCTCAGTTATTAGCGAGTTTTCTTTGAGATTGTAGTTTAAATTTAGCTTGGTTTTGATTAAAAAATCGATTATAGAAGTTTGGTGCTCTATACCTAGATTATTGTTTGATATGTAGTCTTTTTGGTTTTCGTTTTTATCTAGCTTGCTATCTAAATTTAGCTTGAAATCATCTAAATATTCGTTGTTAAAGCTAAAAGAATTTATGTTTAAAACATCTATTTGGTTTAAATTTGCTCCATTTTTATTAAGATTCAAATTTGGATTTAGGAGTTTTACATCATCTGATTTTATCCAAGGGCTATTTATAAAGCCATTTGTCTGGAGTGGATTTATGCTTAGAGTATCTCCGCTTTGTTTCATAAGCTCATCAGATGAAAAAATTTGAGATAAAAATAGCAAGCTAAAAAGACAAAATTTTAGCATTTTTATCCTTTGTTATTTTGTGAAATATTGTATCTCAACTTGCTAAATAAAACTTATATTAATGATTTTTTTGATAAAATCCCTAAATTTAAAAAAATTCAAGGTCGATAATATGGATTATAAAGATACATTACTACTTCCGGCGACTGATTTTGCTATGCGGGGAAACCTGAGCGAACAAGAGCCAAAAAGATATGCCAAATGGAGCGAAGAAAAAGCTTATGAAAAGATGAAAGCCAAACGCCAAAAAGCTGGCGTGAGCTTCAATATCCACGATGGTCCACCATACGCAAATGGTCACTTACATATAGGTCACGCACTAAATAAAATCCTAAAAGATATAATCCTAAAAACTCATTATTTTTTCGGCGACAGCGTCCGCTATACTCCAGGCTGGGATTGTCATGGGTTGCCTATTGAGCAACAAGTCGAAGTAAAGCTGGGTGAGGCTAAAAAAACCATGAGCAAATCAGCTATCAGAAGCGAGTGCAGGGCGTGGGCTACAAATTTCGTAAATATCCAAAGAGACGAGTTTAAAACTCTTGGCATTCTTGGGGGCTGGGAAGATCCATATCTTACTATGAAGTTTAAATTTGAAGCAAATATCTATAGGACGCTTTGTGAAGTGGCTAAAAAAGGTCTTTTGATCGAAAGAAGCAAGCCTGTTTTTTGGAGCTGGGCTGCAAGAAGTGCTCTGGCTGAAGCTGAAGTCGAGTATGAAGACAAAGAGGATTATAGCCTATATGTGGCATTTGAGCTTAGCAAAGAGGCTTGCGAAAAAATAGGCGTCCAAAATGCTAAAGCAGTCATTTGGACTACTACGCCATGGACTTTGGTCGCAAACCAAGCCATAAGCCTAAATCCAAATGAAAAATACTCAGTGACAAGTGAGGGCTATATCGTAGCTTCTGCACTTGTAGAAACTCTTGTAAATCAAGGCATTATAAGTGGCAAAATCATAAAAGAATTTGCCTCAAAAGAGCTTGAAAATCTAAACGCAATTAATCCACTAAATGGTAGAAACTCAGTATTTATCCTTGGCGAACACGTCTTGATGGACGGCGGTACTGGGCTTGTTCATACAGCTCCTGGGCACGGCGAAGATGACTATTTTGCTAGTTTGAGATATGGCATAGAAGTGATTATGCCAGTTGATGAGGCTGGATTATACGATGAGACTTTAAGGGTTAAAAAGCTTTTGCCTGAGAATTTGCTAAATGAGTTTATAGGGCTTCATATATTTAAAGCAAATGAAAAAATCGTTGAGCTTCTTGGAGATAGCGTTGTAAAAGTAAGTAAATTTGTGCATAGTTATCCATTTTGCTGGAGAACTCACAAGCCAGTCATTTACAGAGCCACAAAACAGTGGTTTATAGCTATGGATGAGCCAAAGCTTGATGGCAAAACTCTAAGAACTACGGCTCTTGAAGCGTTAAAACAAGTGAAATTTTATCCAGAAGTTGGGGTAAAAAGAATAACTTCTATGATAGAAAATCGCCCTGACTGGTGTATAAGTCGCCAAAGAGATTGGGGTGTGCCAATAGCGTTTTTTAGGGATCGTGCGACCAAAGAGCCGATTTTTGATACTGAAATTTTAGATAATGTAGCAAAGATTTTTGATGAAAAAGGCGCTGATGCATGGTGGGATTTGGAGATTGCTGATTTACTTCCAAAAGACTCAAAATACGATCCGGCAAATTTAGAAAAAGTAATGGATATTTTAGATGTTTGGTTTGATAGCGGATCTACTTGGAATGCAGTGCTAAATAGTGGTGATTACGATGCTGGCGGATATCAAGCCGATATGTATCTTGAAGGTAGCGACCAACACCGTGGCTGGTTCCAAAGCTCACTTCTGCTAAGCTGCGCTGTAAATCAAAAAGCGCCATATAAAAGCGTTTTAACTCATGGATTTACCGTTGATGGCAATGGCAATAAAATGAGTAAAAGCAAAGGAAATGTAATAGCTCCAGCTGACGTAGCCAAAAAATACGGCACTGAGATTTTAAGACTTTGGGTCGGGCTAAGCGACTACTCAAGCGACCTTAAAATCAGCGATGACATACTAAAACAAGTCGGCGAACAATACAGAAAAATCCGCAACACAGTAAGATTTTTACTAGCCAACATTAATGATTTGGACGATATCAGCTCAAATTTCACAATGCTTGATAAGTGGATATTAGTAAGAGCTACTAAAACATTTAATGAAGTTAGTATTTGTTTTAAAAACTATGAGTTTTCAAAAGGCTTTAATATACTTTTGAATTTCTTAAGTGGAGATTTGAGTGGTGTTTATCTTGATATTTGCAAAGATAGACTCTACTGCGATGAGTTAGAAAGCTCACGCCGCCGCTCAGCCCAGTCAGCTATGGCTATCATCACAAAATCACTTCTAGCTCTTATCGCTCCTACCTTGACATACACTGTAGATGAAGCTCTAGAGGTCGCTCCAAACATCATCAAAAAGAGTGCAAACGATGTATTTGAGCTAGTTTATAAGCCACTTGAGTTTGATTACAAGATAGAAGATGAGCTTTTAAGATCTAGTAGAGAGAAATTTAACGAGATAATCGATACTCTTAAAAAAGATAAAATCATAAAATCAACCCTAGAAGTTATCCTAGAAACCAGCTCAAACGAAGTGCTTTCAAATGACCTTGATGAGGTTATAGATTGGTATATGGTGAGCTTCGTAAGAGGAGTTGAGAGTGATGAGTGCTTGGCTGAATTTGACATAGGAAATGATAAATTCAAGATAGTAAAAGCAGATAGATTTAAATGTCCAAGATGCTGGAAATACTCAGCTAAAAACGATGGCGACCTATGCCCAAGATGTGCAAAGGTGATGAAATAGTGTTTGAAAATCCAGTTAGTATGACATTAATCATAGTCACTGTAGCAATTTTGCTTGGAATAACCGGATTTGGTATTTTTTTAGTTAATAAATTTAAGGAGAGCAAGTGATAAGCTTAAAAGAAGCAATGAAACTTAGCGAGAGTGAGCTAGTAGCTCTTCGCAAAGATCTAAAAGACAAAATAAAACAAACAAAAGAGCTTGGAGCGTATATCGAGCAACTAACAAATAGTGAAATTTGTGATGAATTTGCTGGAGTTCCAATAGCTATAAAAGATAATATCCAAGTCAAAAACCAAAGCGTAACAAGCTGCTCAAAGATACTTCAAGGCTACATAGCACCATATAACGCAACTGTTATAAACAAGCTACTAAGTGCTGGTCTTGCGCCATTTGGTAGGACAAATATGGATGAGTTTGCTATGGGAAGCACAACTGAAAGCTCTTACTATGGTAAGACTCTAAATCCACTAGATCACTCACGCGTACCTGGTGGTAGTAGTGGCGGTAGTGCAGCAGCAGTCGCAGCTGGCATCGCAGTCGCAGCTCTTGGAAGTGATACTGGCGGAAGTATCCGTCAGCCAGCAGCGTTTTGTGGGTGTGTGGGATTTAAGCCGACTTATGGAAGGGTTAGTAGGTTTGGACTTGGTGCTTACTCAAGCAGTCTAGATCAGATCGGACCTATCACAAGAAGCGTTGAAGACGCAGCTATTTTATATGATATTATCGCTGGACATGATCCAAAAGACAGCACAAGTGCAAATTTAGAAGCTATCAGCACAAGCGATAAGCTAAACAGCGATAGAAAAATGACAATCGCAGTCATCAAAAACTATGTAGATGGAGCTAGCGAAGATGTTAAAAAATCTTTAAATATGGCTATTGACAAACTAAAATCAGCTGGACACAATATCATTTATAAAGATTTTTCAAACTCAAAATATGCAATAGCAGCTTATTACATCATCGCTACAGCTGAAGCTAGCACGAATTTAAGCAGATACGATGGCGTCAGATATGGTAGACGCGCTGCATGCACAAATCTTGGAAGTATGTATGCAAATACAAGAGGCGAGGGCTTTGGCGCTGAAGTACAAAGAAGAATGCTTCTTGGAACATTTGTTTTGAGTAGCGGATATTATGATGCTTATTACATAAAAGCTCAAAAAGCTAGAGCATTTATCAAAAAAGAATATGAGGAAATTTTAAGCGAGGCTGATATCATCTTGATGCCAGTTGCTCCAAGCGTAGCGTATAAATTTGGTGAGCTTAGCAACCCACTTGATGCTTATCTAAGTGATATTTACACAATCGGAGTAAATTTAGCTGGACTTCCAGCTATAACTGTTCCAGTCGCAAAAGACGCAAATGGGCTAAATATCTCAGCTCAGTTAATTGGCGGTGCATACAAAGAGCAAAATGTTCTAGATGCTGCATATAGTTTAGAAAAATTGATAAAAGGAAATTAAATGAAAATAGTAAAAAGAGCTCTTACATTTGAAGATGTTTTGCTGGTCCCTCAATACTCAGAAGTTTTGCCAAAACAAGTATGTATCAACTCTAAATTTAGTAGAAATATCGAGCTAAATATACCTCTTGTTTCAGCAGCTATGGACACAGTAACTGAGCATAGAACAGCTATTATGATGGCTAGACTTGGTGGTATTGGTGTAATTCACAAAAATATGGATATAGAAAGTCAAGTAAAAGAGGTAAAAAGGGTTAAAAAAAGCGAGAGTGGCGTTATCATAGATCCTATATTTATCAAGCCAGAAGCAAGTATCAAAGAGGCTTTAGAGCTTATGAGTGAGTATAGAATATCTGGCGTTCCAGTAGTCGATGATGAAAATACCCTTATAGGAATTCTTACAAATAGAGATCTAAGATTTGAAAATGACTACTCAAAAAAAGTAAGCTCAGTCATGACAAAAGCCCCACTCATCACAGCTCCAAAAGGTTGCACTCTTGATGATGCTGAGCAGATATTTTCTACAAACAAAGTAGAAAAGCTTCCTATAGTAGATGAAGATGGCAAGCTAGAGGGTTTGATAACTATAAAAGACCTTAAAAAACGCAAAGAATACCCAAATGCAAACAAAGATAAATTTGGTCGCCTAAGAGTAGCAGCAGCTATTGGCGTAGGTCAGCTTGACCGCGCTATAGCTCTAGCCAAGGCTGGGGTTGATGCTTTAGTTATGGACTCAGCTCATGGACACTCAAAAGGTATAATTGATACTTTAAAAAGTATAAAAGAGGTTATAAAAGATGTTGATATAGTAGTAGGAAACGTCGCAAATCCAGCTGCTATCAAAGATCTTATAGCTGCTGGAGCCGACGCTGTAAAAGTAGGTATCGGACCAGGATCAATATGCACTACTCGTATCGTCTCAGGTGTAGGCGTACCACAAATCACTGCCATTGCAGACTGCTGCGACGCTGCAAAAGGTAGCGGAGTGCCTATCATCGCTGATGGTGGCATCAAATACTCAGGCGACCTTGCCAAGGCTCTTGCAGCTGGTGCTAGTTGTATCATGGTAGGAAGCTTGCTTGCAGGTTGCGATGAGAGTCCAGGCGAGCTTGTGACTTTTCAAGGAAGGCAATACAAAAGTTACCGTGGCATGGGAAGTATAGGGGCTATGACAAGAGGAAGTAGTGATAGATATTTTCAAGAAGGTACAGCTCAAGATAAGCTTGTCCCAGAAGGCATTGAAGGGCGTGTTCCTTACGCTGGAAGTATCAGACAAGTCATTCATCAACTAATAGGTGGACTTAGAAGCTCAATGGGTTATTGTGGAAGTAAGGATATACCAACTTTCCAAGAAAAAGCTGAGTTTGTCGAAATAACAAGCGCTGGACTTAAAGAAAGCCACGCTCACGACGTCATCATCACACAAGAAGCACCAAACTATAGAGTAAATTAGTGAAAATTTCTACCCATAAGGCTCATTTTAGTGAGCCTTTTTATCTTGAGAGTGGTCGGATTTTAAGCGAATTTGACCTTGCTTATGAAACGTATGGCGAGCTAAATGAAGACCACTCAAATGCTGTAGTCGTATGCCACGCACTTACAGGCTCACACCACGCTGCTGGAAGATATGAAAACGATAGCAAGGCTGGCTGGTGGGACGGCTTAATAGGCGATGGTAAAGCTATAGACACTACTAAATTTTTTGTAATCTGTGTAAATATTTTGGGTAGTTCGTTTGGATCTACTAGCCCACTTAGCATAGAGCCAAGCACAGGTAAAGAGTATAGGCTTAGGTTCCCAGTACTTGTCATAAGTGACGTTGTAAAAGCTCAAATGAAGCTTTTTGATAGACTTGGGATCAAGCAAGCTCACGCAGTTGTTGGTGGTAGTCTTGGTGGTATGCAAGCACTTTGTTTTGCTATTGAGTTTCCAAATTTTGCTAAAAATATCATTATGATGGCGACGACTTATGCGACAAAGCCATGGGCGATTGCGTTTAATAAAATCGCAATTGAAGGCATCGTGCGTGATCCGGGATTTAAAAATGGTAACTACGATAAAGAAGAGATAAGCAAAAACGGTCTTATGGGAATGGCGCTTGGTAGAATGGCAGGGCATATTAGCTTTTTATCTCCAGCTTCTATGGATGCTAAATTTGGTAGAGCGTACGTAGAAACTGACGGAACTTATGAGCTTTTAGGTAGATACCAAGTAGATAGATATATGGAGTATAATGGATATGGCTTTCCAAAAAGGTTTGATCCGTTAAGTTATCTTTATATCGCTAAGATGATGAATAACTTCGATTGTACTCGTCACTATGACACGCTCAAAAACGCACTTAGCCTTATAAAGGCAAATGTGTTTATGCTCTCATTTAGCGGGGATATTTTGTTTCCGCCGACACTAATGAAAGAGATGTATGAGGCGTTTTGTGATATAGGTAAAAAGGGCAATGCGGAGTATGAATGTATCGATAGCGACTATGGACATGATGCGTTTTTGGTCGAGATTGATAAGATAGAAATGCAAGTAAAAAAGGCTTTAGAATGGAAGAAAATATAGCTGAGAGTTTCGAGCAAAAGCTAGAAAAATTAAATGAGCTTTTGGCAAAGTTAAATGATGAAAATTTAAATTTGCAAGATAGTGTAAATTTATACAAAGATGGAATAGATCTTGTAAAAGAAGCAAGCGAGATACTAGAAAATGCAAAACTAAATATAAAAGAGTTTGGTGAAATAAATGGCTAAAGTTTGTATCTTGCAGCTTGGCACTTTGGCGATGAGTGAGTCTAGGATTGATTATTATCTTAAGCTTGCTAGTGGGAGTGGTGCTGGGGTGGTTTTGCTTGGTGAATATGTGCTAAACTCATTTTTCACTGAGCTAATCAAAATGCCACGCTCAATGATAAAAGAGCAGTCCGAATACAAAAAGCTAGCTCTTAGCAATCTGGCTAAAAAATATGAATTGACAATCATCGCTCCTATAATCTTGCTAAAAGGCAAAGAGCTATGCAAGGTGATTGCTAAATTTAGCCCACAAAGCACAAAATACCAAGAGCAAAATATTTTTATAAATTACCCGCACTGGAATGAAGAAGCGCTTTTTGCTAAAAGTGGTAAATTTGAAACAATGACATTTAGTTTTGATAAAATTAAATTTGGTGTTATGTTTGGCTATGAGGCTCATTTTGATCTTATGTGGCAAGATATGATGGCAAAAAAAGTTGATTGTGTTTTGCTTCCTACTGCTTGTACGCTAAACTCAAAAGAGCGTTGGAATGAGCTTTTGAAGATGAGAGCCTTTACGAACAATATCTATATTTTGCGTGCAAATAGACTTGGTAAGGCTAAATTTGATGAGGCTAGTAGTGAGTTTTATGGTAACTCAATACTCATCAGCCCGCACGGTGAAATCATAAATAGTCTTGATGAAAACGAGGGTATGATGGTTTGTGAGATAGATAAAAAACTCCTAAACGAAGCAAAAAAAATATGGAAATTTAGAGATAATGCTCTAAAAATCCAAACTAATAAAGATTAAAAATCCTCTCTATCATAAGCTTTTCATCTGTAAATTCGCCATCTATCACACCAAGATCAAGTGCTAAATTGGGCGATATTCTGTGATAATATATCGCTACTTTTATTTGCTCTGCGCCTTTTATAGGGTGCAAGGCGATCTCTTTTTTCTCAAAAGGCTTAAATCTATTGTCTGATTCTAACCCATTAGCTACGTACGATAGTGTTTCTTTACCATTTGCTAGTATATATTTTGCTTTGAAAGCGACTGTTTGAGTTGAGATGATGTCTTTATTTTTAGCTATATAAAATATCGTTGCTTCTACCACTCTACCACCAAATCCAGTAGGAACATTGTGTGATATTTTATTTTCTATGATTAATTTTTTTTGGGCTTGATTAAATGAGATATTAAAAGTATCTTCTAAAAGCTTTTTGTCTTGAGAGCCTATAAAAAGATGCGATCTAACTCTTCTAATCTCAGCTTGATTTGTAGCGATATGAGGGGCATTTACGGCTTCTTTTGGCTCGCCCATATGACAGTCTACGCACCTTTTTGTTGTTTTGCTTGCTTGTGTTTCTTTGCCAGTATTATACTGACCAAATTTATTATTATCCCCTTGCCCTTGGTGGCAGATAAGACAGAGTTTATCGCCTTTGATGAAATACTCTCTTTGAACAGTGTTGTGAAACTCAGCCCTCGAAGATGACTCAAACGGTCCAGCCATATCGTTTCCATGTAGCCATTTTATAGAATATTTTCCATTTTTGTCTTCTTGTATATCATCGATTCTGTGGCAAATATAGCAACTAACTCCATTTTTAAGGTGATCTGCACCTATTTGCTCATCGATTTGTTTCGTTTTTGAGGTTTGTATATCAAATAATTTTGCAAAAGTATAATTTTGATCCATATTTACGACCTCTATTTTTGGATTATGACAGGTCGCACATTCTACTAAGATCTCTTCTCTTGCTTTGTTTGTGCGGCTCGCAACATAGTTTATAGAAGCTTTATAAAGTTCGTTTTTGCTATCGTGAGACTTGTAGTGTAGGGATTTTTTCCAAGAGTTATACTCATCTTTATGACAAGCAGAACAAAGCTTTGGATCTTGAAACTGAGAGTTGATGTTTGCTAATAATAGTATTGGTAAAATTAAAATAAAATATAAATTTTTCAATCATACCCTTTTTAAATTTGATGTAATATTTTATCATAAATACCTTAAAAGTGGCGCTTTTTAAGTCAAAATTTGATAGTATAATGAAAATAAATACTTAAGGTTTTTCATGCAAAAAGTTCATTTTATCGGTATTGGCGGTATTGGAATTTCGGCTATAGCTAGATTTTTAAAAGAAAAAAATTTTATCATAAGTGGTTCAGATATAAAAGATAGTAATACAACCAAAAAATTAAGTCAAGATGGGATTAAAATCACAGTTCCACACTGCAGCAGCGCGATAGAAGATCCTGATTTTGTGGTTTACAGTGCAGCAATCAAAGAAGATAATGTCGAGCTAGTAGAGGCTAGAAGAAAGGGCATAAAGTGTCTTTCTAGGAAAGAAGCGTTGCCATTTATTTTAGAGGGAAAAAGAGTTTTTGCAGTAGCTGGAGCTCATGGCAAAAGCACGACTTCGGCTATGCTATCAAGTTTGCTTAGTGGAAGCGTGATAATAGGGGCGATAAACAAGCAATTTGGCTCAAATATGAAATACGAACAAAGTGATAACATAATATTTGAAGCCGATGAGAGCGATAGTAGCTTTTTAAACTCAAATCCATATCTAGCAGTCGTGACAAACGCTGAGCCAGAACACATGGAGCATTATGATTTTGATCTTGATAAATTTCACGCAGCCTATAAAGGCTTTTTGGAACGAGCTAAAATAAGAGTGATAAATGCTGATGATGAGTTTTTAGGCTCTATTAAAATGGACTGCATCAAGCTATATAAAAGTGATATAACCGAGCTTAAAATGGTGCTTAGAAACTATGAGCCTTATACAAGTTTTAACCTAAAAAATCTTGGTAAATTTGAAGCTTGGGGCATGGGAGAGCATATCGCAATCGATGCTAGTCTTGCGATTTTGGCGGCGAACTGTGAAGTAGGGCTTGAGAGCATAAGAGAAAATCTAAAAAACTTTAAAGGGATAAAAAAGCGTTTTGATATACTTGTAGCAAATGAAAATTTCGCTCTCATTGATGATTACGGCCATCATCCAACTGAGATTTGTGCTACCTTAAAAAGCGCCAAAGAATACGCAAAACTGCTTGGGCTAGAGAAGATAACTGCGATATTTCAGCCACATCGCTACACAAGACTTAAGGCAAATTTACAAGGGTTTAAAGAGTGCTTCAAAGAAGTAGATGAGCTTATAGTTTTGCCTGTTTTTGCTGCTGGAGAAGAGCCAAATGAGATAAGCTTGAAAGATGAGTTCAAAAATGCTGTTTTCGCAGACCGCATAGATAGGGTTGGTGAAACGATTGAATTCACTGATAGCTTTGGCGTAAAACACAAAGTCGCAAGTGGGCTTGTTATCGGCTTTGGCGCTGGAGATATCACATATATGTTAAGGGGTGAAGTGTGAGAATAGTTCTATTTTTGGTGCTTATTCTTTTTATACTAATTTTATTTGCCGCTGGTAGTCAAAGGCTAAATTTAAAGTCTAGAATTTTGATTTTGATCTGCGGGATTGCTCTGTTTTTGGTGGCATTTTTCTACAATGAAAGCGTGCAAAACAAAGAAGAAAACATAAATAAAATAGTTGAAGAATTTACTCAAGGCAAAACCGTGAAATGCGGGGAGTTTGAAGTGGATAAAAAGCATTTTAATTATGAGTTTGGAACTGGTAGTTTCGTGGCTAAAAGTGGCTTTGAAAGTCTAAATTCAGTCATAATCCCTGTGGAAAAATGTATAGAAAAATAGTGCAAATTTGAGCTAAATTTACACTATTTATATTTGATATTCTATTTGGTTGTCTTCGCCGTTTATAAGTCTAAAGATTTCAGCTTTGATCTCAAAATACTTTGCATGGTTTGGTTGAAATCTTGGATTTTTTATCTCTTTTATTATAGCTCCACTATGCAAAACGACGATTTTGTCCCCTAAAAACAGTGCTTCATCTATATCATGAGTGACAAATATCACAGTTGAGTTTGTAGCTATATTTTTAAGTTCGGTTTGCAAATTTGCTCTAGTTATTGGATCGAGCGCAGAAAATGGCTCGTCTAAAAATAGGACTTTTGGATTTAGGCTTAAAGCCCTTGCTATGGCGATTCGTTGTTGTTGGCCGCCACTTAATGAGTGTGGATAAAAACTCTCTTTGCCACCCAAATGTACTAAATTTAAGAACTTTTGAGCTGTTTTTTCAAGCTCATTTTTGTCCTTTATGCCTGAGCATTTTAGAGCAAATTTGATATTATTAATTGCGTTCATCCACGGCATTAAAGAGTAGTTTTGGGTTATGATTTGGCGTGATTTATGAGACGCGATTTGTCCTTTAAATTTAACGCCATCAATACCAACTTCGCCACTATCAAAAGAGCTGTGGCCACTTAAAATCTTAAGCAAAGTAGTCTTCCCAGAGCCACTAGCTCCAAGCAACACGCAAAACTCGTTTTTATCGATATTTAAATTTATATCTTTTAGAATTTGTGCGTTGCCAAACGATTTTTTTAAATTAGAGATTTTTATCATATCCAAACTTCCTTGAAATTTGTTTTTCGATCAAGCAAAATAGCTGATTTATCGCCCAGCCCACCGCACCTATGACGCAGATTACGGCTAAAACTATGTCGAGCCTAAGCTGGTTTCTAGCATCTATGATGAGGTATCCAAGCCCTGTTTGAGCTCCTAGCATTTCGCCCACGACTAAATTTATCCAAGCTAAAGACGCGGCTAGTTTAAGCCCTGAAATAAGCATAAGAAAACTAGATGGAAATATCACTCCGCTAAGCACTTGCCATTTTGAAGCACCGAAGTTTTTTGATACTATTATTAGCTCTTTTGGGACATCTTGGACTGCTTTTGAAGCTAGTAAAAGCACAGGAAAAAACACAGCGTAAGATATAATAAATATAGTAGGCTTGTCTCCTATGCCAAAGACGATAAGCACTAATGGCACCCAAGCTATGGGCGAAACTGGGCGTAGTAAATTTATAATAGGATCAAAAGCACTGCTTATTTTGGGAAATAATCCAAAAATAAATCCTATGAAAATCCCACCGCTAAGCCCAGCAGCTAATCCCCAAAAATAGCGGTAAAGTGAGTCTATAATGCCTATTTGAAGTATGCCTTTTTGTAACAACTCGCCAAGAGCTATGAAGCTTTCTTTTGGCGTTGGTATAAGCTCATCGCTTCCAAGCTGCCAAAGACCTAGTAGGGCAAAAATGGTTAGAAATTGATAAAAGTATTTCATTTTATACCGCCAGATAATCATCTATGCTTAGATTAAAAAGTGCATCATTTGCTAGATTATTTTTTATCAAAAACTCTTTAAGGACTTCTAAATCATCTTTTTTGATACTCAAATCATCATAAGAAGCTATGTCTTGAGCGAGTATATCATTTATAATTTTTTGATTTTGCCCTAGCAAATTTTCACCCAAAAGACTTGCTTTTTCGTGATTTTTAGATATAAAATACGCAGCTTTTTTGAAGCTTTGTAACACCTCATCAAAGCCGTTTAAGCTTAGCACATTTTCGCCAAAATTTAAAATACAGCATATATGGGATTTTTCTATATCTTTGCTAAAAATCAAATTCCTAGCTCTTTTTTTAGATACTGCGAGCTGACCAAAAGGCTCTGCGACTATGTAGGCATCAAGCCTTCCACTAAGCAAGGCAAAGGGCATTTCAGTGGGCGCCATATCTATGATATTTACCTTTCCTCTTAAATTTAGACTTCCCAAAAGTTTGTCTAATAAAAAATAATGCGTGCTAAAACGAGATGGGATTCCTATATTTTTGCCTTTTATGTCTTGTAAATTTAATATATCGTTTCTTGCAACAAGTGCCGAGCCGTTTTTGTGAGCGGCAAGGACGGCTTTTATCTTAACCCCGTTTGCTCTTAGCATAAGTCCAAGAGGCGCTAGTAAAAACGCTCCATCGATTGCTTTGCTTCTCAAAGCTTCACTAAGATCAGCCCAGCTAGCAAATTTAACTGGGATTATCTCATAGTTTGGGCTATCATAAAGCTCTTTTGCTATGATAATAAGATGATCTGTAATAGGCAAAAATCCTACTTTTATGGGGATTTTGAGTTTGCTAGCTAGAGTTTTTGAGGTATGAAATGCCAAAAAACTAGCCAAAAATCCAAGTGCATATCTTCTTGTCATGAAGCAACCTTGTACTTCCATTTTTGTATGCATCCATTGCCGTTTTTTACCTCTTCTATCTCTTTTAAGAGATGCTTTATACTTGGAGTTACTATTAAGACGAAATTTCCCTCTCTTTGGACTCTAGCTATTTTGGCGTTTTTAAAATACCCCTTTGTCCCGCTAAACAAAACCGCTGCGTTTGTTGCTTTTTGTGTTAAAAATGACGCGTCAAGCCTGAGCTGCAAAATCTCAAGCGGGCTTATTAAATTTATATTAAAAGCCGCATTTTTCACTCTTTTTAGCAGTTCGTCAAGCTCAAGCTTTAAACTCTCATAGCTAAAAGGCAGATACACATTTATGTGAGAGTGGGTTTTGTTTGAGCTTTCGATCACTTCTAGGCTAGCATTTATTATACCAGCTGCAATGCCAGCTTGAAGCAAGATAAATCCAGGAGTGATTTTGATTAAATAACTATAAATATCGTTTGTTAAGATATCGCTATCGGGCAAAAAATACTCTTTTAGCGTTACTGATTTGGTCGCTGAGCCCTCAAGCGTGCTGTATTTTATGTGGCAGCTTAGTTTGACTCTCTCATCACACCTTATAATTCCCATTATTGGCTCATCTGCGTCTAAAGCTATAGCCCCAAACACGCTTCCTTGCTCGATATTTGACACCCAAGCAAGAGTGCCATTAAGGATATATCCGCCACTTACTTTTGTAGCTTTTAGCTGGTTTTTTTCTATACCAGCAAATGCTTTCATAGGATTAGATAGAGCAGTTCCACCTAAGATTTCAGCTTTTTTTAATTTAGGCAAAAGCTCGTTTTTGAGGTTTTCGTTGTTGCTATTTAGCAGATACCAGATAAGTGCAAATTGGCACCACATGCAAAATCCAGTTGTTCCACAAATTTGAGCTACTTTAGATATGTTTGATATAGCTTTTAGTAGGTCTTCTCTGCTTTCTAAAACGCTAAAATACTCACTAGCTCCTAGTTCATTTATGATCTCTTTGGCATAAATTCCCTCTGTGTCGATACGTGGTGCAAGATTTGCTAATTTTTGTAGTGCCATTTTTAATCCTTTAACTTTATTATTTAACTTCTAAATTTACATTTCTAAGCAGAGTATTTGCCACAGGCGAATACTTAAGTGCGTGAGCGACAAGTGCGTCGTTTGTGCTCTTTTGGGCGTTGCTTTGTAAATCAACTTTTACTCTAACATCAGTAAATCCAAGTGGTTTTTCGCCAAGATCTCCTGTGCCCCAAACCGCAGTTATATTTAGGTCGCCCTCAAGCTCTACTTCAAGCTTTGTGATGACTATATTTTGTGCGATTGCGTTTGCGTGGATGCCTACAGCTATACAACTTCCAAGGGCTGCTAAAACTGCTTCGCTAGGATTTGGTGCGGTGTCTTCTCCAAGCAAAGTAGGCGGCTCATCTACTATGTATGCAGGCAGGGTTCTTATGTAGTTTGCGTGACGAAACTTACCTTCAGCGACAGTGCGACATTTAAGCGTTTTTATGACATCTGGATTTTGCTTTCCAGCTTTGATGAGGGCTTCAAGACCAGCCTTGTCAATAGGGTCAAGTCTTGTACAAGAATTGATAGCGCAATTTGCCATTTTGTGTCCTTTATAAAATATATTTAAAAGATATGTTATTTCTTTTAGTTCGGTAATTATAACGATAAAATAGTAATCTGTCAATATTTAGTTATATAGTATATTATTGTAGTGATATATAAAGCTTGCAATAGATAAAATCTTTTATAAGAATTGTTATGATAAAATTGACAAAAATTTTGAAAGCACATTTTGAAAGAATTATTTAGAAAACTAGACCTTAATGAATATTTGGATAAATTTAACTCATTTTTAGCTAGAGAGAAGCCGCTTTTTTTAAGTGGTGATAGCAAAGTCAATCATGAAAAGATAACCGAAATCTCAAAACTAGATATCAAAGCTCCAACTAGCGTGGCAAATTTAGACGACGCACTAGCAAGACTATCTAAACAAGCTGTTTTGCATATAAGTGAGATTTATGAATTTAGTAAAATTATAAGCTATTTTGTATATCTTAAATCGCTTAAATTTGATCAAGTTATGCAAAATTACCTTGAAAAAATAATCCTACCTGATCAAATTCAAGAAATAGTGAATTATTTTGACAAAGACGGCGAGTTTAAGCAAAGCGTAGATGAGAGACTTGTAGCGATAAATGACGCTTATAAACACAAAAAAGATGAGATCGCTAGTGAGCTAAAACGCCTTATTTACTCAAAAAGCATAACTCCATATCTAGTCGATACGCAAATCCACTTTATAAATGACAACGAAGCTATTTTGGTGCGTGGAGGGTTTAATCACGTATTAAAAGGTAGCGTCATAGCAAGAAGTAGTGGCGGGTATTTTTACGTAGTTCCTAGCTCTATTTTGAAGCTAAAAAGCGAACAAACAGACTTGCTAGATAAAAAAGAAGAGATAATCTATGAATATTCTAAAAAAATAAGTCAAATTTTCACTAAAAATTTGATGTTTTTGAAGTTTATAAATCAAGCATTTGATCACGTAGATGCCCTTATAGCAAGGGTTTTAATGGCTAAATTTGGGGATTTAAATTTCGTCCTAGCTGATAGCAACAAAGATATTATCCTAAATGAGTTCGCCCACCCAGCACTCAAAAATCCAAAAAGAGTAAGCGTAGAGTTTCGCGCTAAAGTTTTACTCATAACTGGCGTAAATGCTGGCGGTAAAAGTATGCTTTTAAAAAGTATTTTAAGTGCCGCACTTCTAGCAAAATACCTTCTTCCAATGAGTATAAACTCAAGCAAAAGCAAAATAGGTACGTTTAAAGAATTTGATACCATCATAGAAGATCCCCAAAATGTCAAAAACGATATATCTACATTTGCTGGTAGAATGCTTCATTTCTCAAAGCTTTTTGGCAAAAAATCTATCTTAATCGGAGTTGATGAAATAGAGCTTGGAACTGATTTTGAAGAAGCAGCAAGCTTGTATAGTGTCATCATAAATAAGCTTTTAAATAACGATATAAAAATGGTTATTACTACTCACCACAAACGCCTAGCGATGTTGCTAGCTAAAAATAGCGATGTAGAGCTGGTGGCTGCATTGTATGATGAGGCAAACTCACGTCCGAAATATGAGTTTTTGGCTGGAATTATCGGCAAATCTTACGCATTTGAAACAGCTGCTAGATATGGAATAACTCCAAATTTAGTAGCATTAGCCAAAGAAGCGTATGGCGAAGATAAAGAAAATCTAAATGAAGCCATAAGCAAGGCGATAAATTTAGAAATGGAGCTAAAGCTAAAGCTAAATGAAACAAATGCTAAAGAAGAGAAGCTAAACTCACTTCTTGAAAGTCTAAAAGATCAAAAAGAAAAGGCTGATTTGGAGCTAAGAGCGACGTTAAATAAGCTAGAAGTTGAGTATTACAAAGCAATCAGTGAAGCAAAAAGAGGCATAAAACTCCATGATACAAAGGACAAGCAAAGAAGCGTAAATAGGGCAAATGAAATCCTAAATGCCATACCAAAACCTGAATTAATGTCCCAAATCCCAGACTTTAAAGTAGGTGATAAGGTAAAATATGAGAAAATAAAAGGCGAAATAATCAGCTTAAACAAAAATGAAGCGACCTTGCTAAGTGACGGAATGAGGCTAAGGGTTCCTATAAAGCTTCTTAAAAGAAGTGGAAATCAGCCTGTAATTCAAGAAAAAAAGGTAAATATAAAGGTTTCAAAACCAGCCCAAGCTAGTGTTGTTTTAGATCTTCATGGACTTAGAGCAGAAGAGGCTATAACAAGGCTTGATAAATTTATCTCAGATAGTCTTGTAATGGGCTTTGATGAGGTTTTAGTAAAGCATGGCATCGGCACTGGAAAGCTAGCTTACGCTGTAAAAGAGTTTTTGAAATCACACCCAAGCGTGAAAAGCTTTAGCGACGGAACCCCTAGCGAAGGTGGTTTTGGCTCAAAAGTCGTTAAGCTTTGATATTTTATTAAATTTAAAGGTAGGTTATGGATTATAAGATTGGATTTAAAAATATAATATTTCTATTTTTTGCTATAAATTTAGTTATTTTGGCATTTTGGTTTGCGTTTGATTATGGAGCTCAAAATGGATATATTCTTCCTGTTGTTTCTAGTATAGTTTTATCTATTTTGATAATTTCATTTATACTTGTTTATCATAAAAAATTTATTAACAAAATAGAAAAAATGCAAGAGGATTTAAAGATAGCAAATAATGGTCTGAATAACTTTTTATACCATGATACACTGACAAATTTACCAAATAGATTTTCTCTTGAAAAAGATATAAAAAATATCAGCAACCCAAAGATTTTTGTTATTAGAATTGATGATTATATCAACATTTTAAGCTATTATGGCAAAAAGTGCTACAACGATATTTTGATAGTTTTTGCAAAAGCCATACAAGAATTTGGCAAGCAAAACGATATGGCTACATATAAAATTTCAGAAAATAAATTTGCACTTTTGCAAGATAGTGATCTGTTTTTTGATGATTATGAGATTATTGCTAGAGAAATTGTGGCTAAATTTAAAGGTTTTAACGTAGCTATGTCTAGCGATGATAAAAAAGTCGATGCTGAGATAAGCTGCACTATTGGATTTTGTATAGAAAAAGAAGATACTTTAAATAAAGCAATAATCGCTCTAAATGAAGCTTCTTTGGTGAATAAAGACTTTTTATGCTACTTTGAAAATATAAGCGATATTCACAAGTATAAAACAAGGGTCGAGCACGCTACAATGATACAAAATGCGATTTTGGATAACAAAGTCGTGCCGTATTATCAAGCTATATTTGACAAAGATAAAAACGTCATAAAATATGAATCGCTAGTCAGAATCATCAGCGATAAGCATGGAATCATACTTCCAGGTATATTTTTAAAAGATTCAAAGCATATAAAAAGATACACCAAAATAGAAAAAATACTTATAGAAAAAAGTATGATGAATGTTAAAAACAATCCAAATGTAACGGTTTCTATAAATTTAAATATCAGAGATATGACTGATGGCGATGTGAGTGCTTTTGTCATAGACAAATTGCATAAATTGCAAATCGGCAACCAAATCATATTTGAGATTTTAGAAGATGAAAAAATGCTTGATTCTCAAAGAGTGGATCTGTTTTTAGATAAGGTTCGCAAAATGGGTGTCAAAATAGCCATAGATGATTTTGGTAGTGGATATAGCAACTTCTCTTATCTGCTTAAAATCCAGCCTGATTATCTAAAAATAGATGGCTCAATCGTAAAAAATATAGATACAGATGAAAAATCTTACGCAATAGTAAGAGCTATAGTCGCTTTTGCTAAAGAGTTAAATATCAAAACAATAGCAGAATACGTGCATTCAAAAGAGGTATTTGATAAATGCGTCCAGATCGGCGTAGATGAGTTTCAAGGCTTCTATCTTAGTGAGCCAAAAGATAAATTTTTAGATTAAATTTGGAGTATTTATGGAATCATTTATTCAAGGACTGTTTTTTGGGTGGGGTGCTGCTGTGCCAATAGGCCCTGTAAATGTGCTGATAATGTCGTATGCGCTTAGGTCATATAAGCTTGGAGCTGCGATTGGGCTTGGAGCTATGAGCACTGATGTTTTTTATCTGCTTCTTATGAGTTTTGGCGTTTTATCTGTTTTGAATATTCCTATTTTGTTTAATATTTTAGCGATTTTTGGTTCGATATTTTTGCTTTATATAGCTTATTTGACTTACAAAAGTGCTGATAATATGATAACTCAGAGTTCAAATTTGAGCCAAAATTCGTTTGTTGGTTGCTTCGTAAAAGGTATGCTTTTAAATTTAGTAAATCCTTATGTGATAGGATTTTGGCTTTCAGTCTCAAGCTTCACAGCTAAGACAAGTAGCGTGTGGCTTAGTCTTGCTGGGCTTACCCTTGCTATTGCTATTTGGATACTTGGGCTTCCTTTTGGCGTGGCTAAATCAAAACGCTTCATTTCACAAAATGTGGCTAAATGGTTTGCTTATATCTCTGCTGTATTAATGGCTATTTTTGCCATTATGTTACTTTTTAACACATTCATAAAGGCTTAAATTTGGAAGTTGTAGATATTTTAACCGAGCTTTTGAAATTTAAAAGCATAACTCCAGATGATGATGGAGCGATGAACTATATAGATATGTTTATGGATGGCTTTGAGGCTGAATTTTTGGAGATTAATGGGGTTAAAAACCTAATACTTACAAAAAAATTTGGCGATGGAGCTCATCTTTGTTTTGCTGGACACATTGACGTTGTTCCAGCAGGCGTTGGCTGGGAGAGTGATCCGTTTGAGCCTATTCAAAAAGATGGATATATCTATGCCCGTGGCTCTCAAGATATGAAAAGCGGAGTTGCAGCATTTTTATGTGCTTGTAAAGATGCTAGCGATTTTAAAGGAACTCTTAGCATAATTTTGACAAGCGATGAAGAGGGCGATGGGATATATGGCACTCTTGAAGCACTTAAATTTTTGGAGCAAAAAGGCTCATTGCCTGATTTTGCTGTGGTTGCTGAGCCTACTTGCACGGCTAAATTTGGTGATGCGATAAAAGTGGGTCGTAGAGGCTCGATAAATGGAGTTATCAATATCAAAGGCAGACAAGGACACGCAGCATATCCAGAAAAATGTGTAAATCCAGCTCATCAGTTAGCTAGCGTATTTAGCGACTTTGCTGGATACAATCTTGATAGTGGAAGCAAGTATTTTAAAGAAAGCAAGATAGTCATAACTGACATTCGTGGCGGCATGGAAGTCACAAACGTAACCCCTGCAAATGTAAAAATTATGTTTAATGTTAGAAACTCAGATTTAAGTGATTACGAAGATGTAAAAAGATACACTGAGTATGTTTTTCATGGGTTTGATTATGAGTTAAGCTTAAAGCAAGGCTCAAAGCCATTTTTGACAGATGAAAACTCAAAAATAGTCTCTCTTATGAGGCAAAGCATAGAAAAAATTTCTGGTGTAAGCCCAGAGCTTAGCACAAGTGGCGGGACTAGCGATGCGAGGTATTTTGCTCAGTTTGGAGTGCCAGTTGTGGAGTTTGGCGTCATAAATGATAGAATTCATGCGATAAATGAAAGAGTTTGTATAAAAGAGGTGGAAGATCTATATCTTGTATTTAAGGAGCTTATAGAGAATTTTTATTAAAAAGTTTTAATTATGTTTTTTTAAACTAATTTAAATAAAATTGATATATACTAACAAAATTACAAATTTAGGAGTAATAAATATGAAAGAAAAGCATTATCAAGTAGCCGTGATCGGTGGTGGTATAAGTGGAGCAGCATTGCTTTATGAACTAGCCAGATATACAGACATAGATAGCATGGTCTTACTTGAAAAATACGGTGGTCTTGCTACTTTAAACTCAAAAGGAACCGCAAACTCTCAAACAGTGCATTGTGGTGATATAGAGACAAACTATACATTCGAAAAAGCTTCTAAAGTCAAAAAAACCGCAGATATGGTTGTAAAATACGGCTTGCAACACGGCTATCAAGATAAATATATGTTTGATGGTCAAAAAATGGCAATCGGCGTTGGGGATGTTGAGGTTGAATATATCAAAAAACGTTACGAGGAATTTAAGGTTTTATACCCTTATATAGAGTTTTATGATAAAGAAGAATTAGCCAAAATAGAGCCAAAAATCATATATGATGAAAATGGCAATAAAAGAAGCGAAGATGTAGTTGGTATGGGTGTTAAAAGCGGCGTATATACTACTGTTGATTTTGGAGCTTTTACAAGCACTTTTGTTGATAATGCTAGAAAAGAAGGAAAAGAGTGCGACGTATATCTAAATAGCGAAGTTATAGATATAAACCAAATCGGAGATAAATTTTTTATAAGTACAAAAAATGGGCTTTCTATTAGTGCTGATTTTGTTGTAGTTGATGCTGGTGCTCACTCACTATTTTTAGCTCATAGAATGGGATATGGTCTTGATTATGGTTGTTTGCCAATGGCTGGAAGCTTCTATCTGACTAAACAAAAACTCCTAAATGGTAAAGTTTATATGGTTCAAAATCCAAAACTTCCATTTGCTGCGTTGCATGGCGATCCAGATATTTTAGCTGGTGGCTGTACTCGTTTTGGCCCGACTGCGCTTGCTATGCCAAAGCTAGAGAGATACCACGGAACCTATAGAAGCTTTATGGATTTTTGTAAAACATTGAATTTCGACGGCGATATAGTTAGTATTTTTTGGGATTTACTAAAAGATAGCGAGATTAGAAATTACGTATTTAGAAACTTTATGTTTGAAGTACCTTACCTAAATAAAAAATTATTTGTAAAAGATGCAAGAAAGATAGTTCCTGGCTTGCAAGTTAGTGATATATATTATGCTAAAGGCTTTGGTGGTGTCCGCCCACAAGTCCTAAACAAAACAGAGAAAAAGCTAATGCTTGGTGAGGCTAGCATAAATACTGGCAAAGGCGTTATATTTAATATGACTCCAAGTCCTGGTGCTACAAGCTGTCTTGGAAATGCACTAAGAGATGTTAAAGAAATTTGCTCATATTTGGGTAAAACATTTAACGAAGAGAAATTTAACGAAGAGTTGGTAGGCAAAGAATAATCTTGAATACTTACGAAGATAGTTTGGATTTTTACGCTAGAATTGAGCCTTTATTTGGATTTTATGAAGCTTATGATGAACTTTATAGAGTTTATCTAAAAGAGATAAACAGACTTTTTAAGGGCAGTCAAGCAGATCTAAAGGCTCTTGATTTTGGCTGTGGAAATGGTAAATTTACCTCCTTGCTATCTTTAAATTTTGATATTTTAGGGCTAGATAAAAGCCCTAAAATGTGCGAGATCTGTGCGTCAAAAGGCATAAAATCCACTACATTAAATTTAAACGAGATAAAAGATAAATTTGATCTCATAACCGCAGTTAGCGATGTTTTAAACTACTTAAATCCAAATGAGCTTGCAGACTTTTTTACTGGGGCTTATGAGAGATTAAATCCAAATGGTTATTTGATTTTTGATCTAAATACCGAATTTGGCTTTGATAGCGTAGCTAGTGGGAGTTTGTACATACAAGATAATGAAAATGATTTGGTTGTGGATTCACTCTTTGAAAATGATGAACTAAAAACCAAATTTATGTATTTTGAAAAAATTGGCGACTTGTATAAGAAAAATGAGTTTCAAATCACTCAACATTACCACGATTTTAAAAACAAAAATACAAATTTAAAACAGATAAAAAAACTCAGCATAAAACTTTTTAGTGATTCTTTGGCTGATAAAAATATTTATATTCTTCAAAAGATATTTTAGTAACCAAATTGTTATTGAAATAAGCTATAATTCCAGAAAAAATAAGGAGAATTTATGATAAATAAAAGAACAAAAATAGTAGCGACAGTAGGTCCAGCAAGCGATAGCGTAGAAACCATAGAAGCTTTGGCAAGAGAAGGTGTAAATGTATTTAGACTAAATTTCTCACACGGAAGCCATGAATATCATAAATCAACACTAGACAAAGTAAGGCAAGTAGAAGAAAAAATCGGCTTTAGACTTGGAGTTTTGCAAGATATTTGCGGTCCAAAGATTAGAGTTGGTAAGCTTGAAGAGCCTTTTGAGCTAAAAGCTGGAGATAAGCTAACAGTAGTAAAAGGCGATATAATAGGCGCCAAAGTATCCACAAATGAGTACAAACTTAGCATAAATCACCCTGAAATCACCTCTCTTATAAAAGCTGGAGAGTATATTTATCTTTATGATGGCATGATAAGAGCAAAAGTAGTTAGCGTAAGCAATGATGAGATTGTAACGAATATCGAAAATGACGGAGTTTTGAACTCAAACAAAGGCGTAAATTTCCCAAATACAAAGCTAAATATCGATGTAATTACTCAAAAAGATAAAAATGACCTAGAATGGGGCGCTAAAAACGGCGTGGATTTTGTGGCTGTAAGCTTCGTACAAAATGCAAAAGATATTTTAAGAGCCAAAGAACTTATAGGCGAGTTTGGCGGACACGCAAGAGTATTTGCTAAAATAGAAAAATTTGACGCCGTTGAAAACATAGATGAGATAATACTTGCAAGCGATGGTATTATGGTAGCACGTGGAGATCTTGGCATAGAAGTACCATATTATAAAGTCCCAACAATGCAAAAAAGCATTATCAAAAAAGCAAACGAAGCAAACAAACCAGTAATAACCGCTACTCAAATGATGCTTTCAATGGCGAAAAACGAAAGTGCTACAAGAGCTGAGATAAGTGACGTGGCAAACGCTGTTTTAGACGGAACTGACGCTGTTATGCTAAGCGAAGAAAGTGCTGTAGGTATCAATCCAGTAGCAGTGGTAAAAGCCATGAGTGCGACGATTGCTGAAAGTGAAAAAATATACCCTTATGGTAAATTTGATGAGTTTAAATTTGAAGATGAGACCGATATGGTGGCAAGTTCTACTTCAAGGCTGGCTACTAGAATAGGGGCTTGCGCTATTATTTCTATCACTAGCTCAGGACAAAGCGCTGTAAAAATGGCTAGAAATAGACCAAATATGGATATTTTAGCAGTTACTCACGATGAAGAGACTGCTAGAAGTCTTACTATAGTTTGGGGTGTGAAACCTTGCCTTGTCACTCAAAAAAGCAGGCTCAACATTCTTCTTGCAAATACAATACAAGGGCTTTATAAATCTGGACGCATAAATGATGCTTGCACTTATATCATGACTGCTGGATACCCAACAGGCGCTAAAGGCAGCACAAACTTTATAAGAATACTTAAAAAAGATCAGATAGATTACTATCTTGACGCAGCTATTTGATAGGAGATGAGTTGGAGAGATTAGACGCCCTTATAAAAGGCATAAATGTACCAGTGATCTATGAAAAAAGCTCAAATTTGCCTATAGTTTATTTGAAACTTGTTTTCAAAGTAGCTGGCGTGGGTCAAGAGAGCGTGGCTGGCTTAGCAAAGCTTAGCACGGCGCTTCTAAACGAAGGAACCAAAAAGCTTGGGGTGAATGAGTTTAGCTCCAAGCTAGAAATTAGAGCCATAGATATAAACGCAGAGTGTGGATTTGAGACTTTTAGCATTGAGATAAACTGCTTAAAAGAGCATTTTGATTTTGCGCAAAATATGCTAAAAGATCTGCTAAAAGATCCAAATTTAACCAAATCCACCTTAGACAAGCTAAAAACCCAAGCTCTTGGCATAATAGCAGCAAACAAAACAGACTTTGATTATCAAGCAAAAATAGCCTTAAATAAAATCCTTTTTGATGGTTCAAATTTAGCTTACGCATCAATAGGAACAAAACAAAGCTTAGAAAATATAAGCCTAAGCGATGTTAAAAAATTTCTAAAAGAAAATCTTGATATATCAAATTTATTTATAGTTTTAGGTGGAGATGTGGAGCCTAGCGAGGTTAAATTTAGTGCTATTTTAGACTCTTTAGAAGTTGGCAAACCAAGAGAGCTAGAGCCAGTAAAAACCAGCGATATTTGCAAAAAAGAGTTTATAAAAGAGCAAACCGAACAAGCTTATATATATTTTGGCGCTCCATTTAATGTAAAAAAAGATGAAAGATACCTTGCAAATGTATCTGCCTTTATCCTTGGAAGCAGCGGGTTTGGTAGCAGACTTATGGAAGAAATTCGCGTCAAAAGAGGGCTTGCTTACAGTGTTTATGCTAAAAATAATATAAGCTTGTCGCACAGTAGCTTTGAAGGCTATATGCAAACAAAAAACGAAAGCAAAGATGAAGCAATAGAGCTTATCATAAGCGAGTTTGATAAATTTATCAAAGACGGCGTAACTCAAAAAGAGTTAGATGCAGCCAAAAACTTTTTGCTTGGTAGTGAGCCACTTTCTAAAGAGACGCTATTTAAACGCCTAGCCATAGCTCAAAATGAGTATTATTCAGGCTTTGAGCTTGGTGAGTTTGACGCAAATTTAAAAAAGATAAAAGAGCTAAAACTTGATGATTTAAATAAATTTATCAAGGCACACACAGAGATTTTAAAGCAGTCTTTTGCAGTAATTTATAATGAAATTTGAGCCAAAAGATGCAAAAGAGTTAAGAGAAGCTGGAATAATCTCGCTTCTTGATTTGGCTCTTGTCTTGCCTAAAAGCTATGATGATCTAAGCATAAAAGATGAGCCAAACGAGGGCGAAAATAGCGTCCTAATCGAGACTAAATTTAGCCGTAGAAATGGCTCAATGCTTAGCGTTCATGCTTTTTGTATCACTTGGAACTGCGAAATCAGACTTATTATTTTCAATGCAAAACCATGGCATTACGCTACTTTTAAAAGTGGCAAAACCATATATATTCATGCAAAATCCAGCTTTAGCTATGGCTCTTGGCAGTTTGTAAATCCTCAAGTTGTCACAAAAATCGGAGAGATAATCCCACGCTATAAAACCGAGCTACAAGATGCAAAACTAGCAAAATTTATCAAAAAATATCTAAATTTACAAAACTTACTTGATGAGGGGCTAAATGAGAACGAAGCAAAGGAGCTTTTGAGCGTTCATGAAAACAGCTCAAAAAGCGTGCAAATAATTGCAAATTTGCAAGGCTATCCTAATTTGCTTAATGTACTTAAATTTGTTGAAATTTATAATTATATGAAAAAACTTAGCTCCAAAAAAGTGGATTTCCCAAGCTCGCAAACCCAAATTTATGATATAAAAAACTGGCTTAGCTCACTTCCTTTTACACCTACAAACGACCAAATAAACGCCCTAAATGATATCAAAAACGACCTTTTGTCGCCAAAAGCAGCAAAAAGAGTAGTGATGGGCGATGTAGGCAGCGGCAAAACTCTAATCATACTTGGCTCAGCTCTTATGATATATCCTAAAACTGCGATTTTAATGGCACCTACTAGCATTTTAGCAGAGCAAATTTATAACGAAGCAAAAAGGCTAATGCCAGAGTTTTACAATGTAATGCTTGTCAAAAAAGGCTCAAAAAATCTTGATTTTAGTAGTGTAAATTTGATAATCGGCACCCACGTTTTACTCTATCAAGAGCTTCCAAAAAGCCCGCTTGTAATGGTCGATGAGCAGCATAGATTTGGCTCAAATCAACGCCAAAAAATAGATGAGCTAACTCGTGATGGCGGGTTAAAGGCAAACTTTTTGCAGTTTAGTGCCACGCCAATTCCTCGCACTCTAAGCCTTATTGAATCCCAGCTAGTTAGCTTTAGTTTTTTAAAACAAATCCCTTACGTCAAGCATATCCACACTCAAATTTTACAAAATGACGGATTTATTCAGCTTTTAGAACATATAAAAAGTGAGATTAGTAAAAATCATCAAGTTATCATAGTCTATCCTTTGGTCGAAGAAAGCGGCGTTATGCACTATCAAAGTATCAACGAAGCCACGCCATTTTGGCAAGAAAGATTTGAAAAAGTATATGTGACGCATGGAAAAGATAGGCAAAAAGAGGAGATTTTGAGGGAGTTTAGAGATAATGGAAATCTACTTCTTACGACAACTGTTGTCGAAGTGGGGATTTCGCTTCCACGCCTTAGCACGATAGTCATCGTAGGAGCTGAAATGCTTGGACTTGCCACGCTTCATCAGCTGCGAGGAAGAGTAGGCAGAAACGGTGGCGAGGGCTGGTGCTACATATACACAAAGCTCAAAAATCCACCGTCAAGACTAAAAGAGTTTGCTTCTACATTAGACGGTTTTGTGGTCGCAAAGCTTGATCTCAAAAACCGTCAAGCTGGAGACGTGCTAGATGGCACACTTCAACACGGCGCTACTTTTAGCTATTATAACATGGAAGAAGAAATAACCCAGCTTGCAAAAAATAGATTAGAAAATAAGGAAAAACAGTGAAAATAGACTTGCACAATCACACAACACTTTGTAATCACGCTGAGGGCTCACCGCTTCAGTATGCTGGGAAAGCTTATGAAATGGGGTGTAAATTTTATGGATTTAGTGATCATAATCCTATGAAATTTGATGAAAAATACAGAATGAAATTTGAAGAGATGAGCCTTTATAAATCGATGATAGATGAAGTTCGCTCCCAGTTTAGCGGCAAAATGGAAGTTTTGTTTGGCTATGAGGTGGATTTTTTGCCAGGATTTATGGATGAGCGAGTTTTGGGTGCTAAATGCGACCATTTGATAGGCTCGGTGCATTTTTTAAATGGTTGGGGATTTGACAATCCTGAGTTCATAGGCGGATACAAAAATAAAGATATAGATCAAATTTGGAGTGAATATTTTGAGGCGATAACAGCTCTTGCAAAGTGTGGTAAATTTGACATTGTGGGGCATATTGATCTTATAAAAGTGTTTAATTTCAAGCCAAAAAAAGATATGAAAATCCTCGCAACTCCAGCCTTGCAAGCTATAAAAAGGGCAAATTTAGTCATCGAGCTAAATAGCGCTGGATTTAGAAAGCCAGTTGGAGAGCTTTATCCTGGAGATGAGATTTTGGGGCTTATGGCTGAGCTTGAAATCCCAATAACATTTTCAAGCGATGCTCACAGCGTAGAACAAGTCGGTCAAAATATGGAAAAAACAGTGCAAAAAGCTATAGAATTTGGCTATAAAAAAGCTGCAATTTTCAAAAATCGTGACAGAGAAATGATAGAAATTTAAAAAAGACTATAATTTTAATATAAAACTAAGCTTAAATATGTAAATTTATGGTATAATTCTCAAAATCTAAATTTACAGGAGAAAACAATGGGTAAATTCGTAAATAATGTTAAAGAGTTTTTCGAATATTGCGAAGCAAACGAAGTCAAATTCGTAGATTTTCGCTTTACTGATTTAAAGGGAACTTGGCACCATGTTTCATACAATATAAAAGCTATTAGTGAAGATTCTTTTGAGGGACTTCCATTTGATGGTAGCTCAATAGAAGCTTGGCAGCCGATTCACAAATCAGATATGATGCTAAAACCAGATGTCGCAACAGCGTTTTTAGATCCATTTACTGCTGATACAACAATCATTGTTATATGTGATGTTTATGACATATACAAGGGTGAATTATACGAAAAATGTCCAAGAAGCATAGCTAAAAAAGCATCAAAATTCCTTAGAGAGAGCGGAATAGGCGACGTGGCATATTTCGGACCTGAAAATGAGTTTTTTGTATTTGATAATGTCAAAATCATCGATAAACAAAACTGTGCTATGTATGAAGTAGACACTGAAGAGGGCGAATGGAACGATGCTAAAGATTTTAGCGATGGATTCAACTCAGGTCACAGACCAAGAGCAAAAGGCGGATATTTTCCAGTTCAACCAGTAGATAGTATGGTTGATCTTAGAGCTGAGATGGTAAATGTGCTTGAGCAAGTTGGCTTGGAGTGTTTCGTGGTGCATCACGAAGTCGCGCAAGGTCAAGGCGAAATCGGTGTGAAATTTGGCACATTAGTCGAAGCCGCTGACAACGTGCAAATTTACAAATACGTAGTAAAAATGGTAGCTCACCTAAATGGCAAAACTGCTACATTTATGCCAAAACCACTTTATGGCGACAATGGTAGCGGTATGCACGTACACCAAAGTATCTGGAAAGATGGCAAAAACTTGTTTTACAAAGCTGGCGAATACGCAAATCTAAGTGATATAGCTCGCTGGTATATCGGTGGCGTGCTAAAACATGCTAGAAGTGTGGCTGCGTTTACAAACCCAAGTACAAATAGTTACAAAAGACTAATTCCAGGCTTTGAGGCACCAAGCATTCTTACTTACTCATGCCAAAACAGAAGCGCGAGTTGTCGTATTCCTTATGGTTCTGGTGAAAAGAGCGTTAGGGCTGAGTTTAGATTCCCAGACAGCACTGCTTGCCCGTATTTGGCATTTACTGCGATGCTTATGGCTGGACTTGATGGTATCAAAAACAAAATCGAGCCAGTTGGTCCGATGGATGAAGACTTGTTTGAGCTAACACTTGATGAGATTAGAGAGCGTGGTATCGAGCAGCTTCCTCATACTCTAAGAGGTAGCTTAGAAGCAGTTATTCGTGATAACAAATACTTAAATGGCGTCATGACTGATCTATTTATTGACACTTATCAACATATGAAATTTGAAACTCAAGTTTGGCCTTATGAGCAAAGACCAACTCCATTTGAGTTCAAGACCTGCTACTCTTGCTAGTTTGATTTTGGGGCGAATTTGCCCCAAAACTCTTTAAAATTTAATCTTACAATGCTGCTAAAATTGAGCTTAATGAGTTTTTGTTTTGCTCTCCACTAGCTTGTTTTTGCATTTGGCTTTGTTCGTTGAGCTGTTTGAGAAGCTCTTTTTTATAGTCTTCTAGCATTTTGTCTATAGTGGCTATGGCTTTTGTTTTTTCTTCTCCACTTAGACTATCAAGGTTGGCATTTTTTTCAAGCTCTTTTCTCTTTTCTTCGATTTTTTGCTCGATTTTTTCAAGATTGAAAGACATATAAAATGCTGAAGCGCCAAGCTCTCTTAGTTTCTCTCTAAATTTATCAACATCTAAATTTAGCAAACTTTCATCATTTGAGCTACTTGCTATGGTGGAGTTATTTTGTGTGGTTTGGGTATTTAGTCCAAAAGTCTCTAAAAACTTCTCGAACGCTTCTTCCTCTTCTTTCTTTTTTGCGCTACTAGTGCTAAGATTAAGCGAACTAGTGTCATTATTTACTAGCATTTTACTTCCTTTATTAGAATGCAAATTTACAAGCAAATTTTATTCCTTATCAAGGGTTTAAAAGCCAAATAAATGGCTTTTAAATTTAGAATGCAGTTTGAGGATTGTTTTTAGGTTTTTTGGCAAAAAGTCTTAGGATTTTTGCGCTTATGATTTTTAGTATGCTTCTTTTTTTGCTTTTGATTAGTAGATACTGAGCTATCTCAGTCTTGCCAAACATCACAGCAAAGCTATATGGAGTTAGCCCCATGCCGTTGTTTGCATCGATATCGGCTCCACTTTCTACGAGAAGTTTTACCATTTCAAGATTGCCTTTGAAGCAAACTCCAGCAAGTGGCGTTTGACCACGGTCATTTCTATCATCGACTCTAGCGCCTTTGCTTATAAGCATTTTAGTGGTTTCATAAGAGCCATTGTAGGCTGCAAGCATAAGCAAACTATCGCCTTTGTGGTTTTGTAAATTTGGACTTAGTCCAGCATTTATCATCATTTCAAGATCGTTTGTTTGATTGCTTCTAGCAAAATTAAAAGCATATCCGCAAAGCTCTTCGTAGCGTTTTTCTTCTTCTTGAGTTATATTTGTCATTATTTTTCCTTTTTTAAATTTGAAAAACTTTGAGTAAAATCTTTCAAATTTAAAAAGCCGCCCCAAGTGGGAGGGGGCGACTTAAAGCTTAGCAGCCGCAGCTACATTTTGCTTTACACTCTGCTATAGCGGCTTTTACGCCAGCAGCGTAGCTTGGATCGATTTTTTCAAAATGACCTAAAGCTCTTTCGATGATTTTTTCACAAACACCTTCCATACTCTCAGCTATGTTTTTATACATTCTTTTCTTCTCATCTTCTGGAAGTATCACGTATAGGGCTCTTGGGTTGCTGTAATAATCCTCATCAACTCTGTGATCCCATCTAGCAGCTACGTCGCCTATAGCAAGATCTGGCTCAAGATATTTGCTATCGCCTACTGGACCACCATTGCTGTTTGGCTCATAGTAAGCTTTTGGTTCTTGTTTGTAGCTTCCGTTGTTCATAAATCCACCAACATAGTAGTTATTTACTTCTACTATTGGTTGATTTACTTTAAGTTGTTGATAATGAACGCCGATTCTGTATCTTTGAGCATCTGGGTAGCTAAAGATTCTAGCTTGTAGCATTCTATCTGGACTCCAGCTTATGCCTGGGACGATGTTGCTTGGACTAAATGCAGCTTGCTCTACTTCGTTGAAGTAGTTTTCTGGATTTTTGTTTAGTGTCATTACGCCAACTGGGATAAGTGGATAATCAGCGTGTGGCCAAGTTTTTGTCAAATCAAATGGGTTAAATTTGCAGTTATTAGCTTGCTCTTCAGTCATGATTTGGATTTTGAAATCCCATTTTGGGAAGTCGCCTTTATCTATAGAGTTGTATAGATCTCTTTGATTGCTTTCTCTATCTTTTGCTATGACTTTTGCTGCTTCTTCGTTTGTTAGGTTTTTGATACCTTGTTTTGTTTTAAAGTGGAATTTAACCCAAAATCTCTCGCCGTTAGCATTTATAAGGCTATATGTGTGACTACCAAATCCGTGCATATGACGGTAGCTAGCTGGAATACCGCGGTCACTCATAAGTATAGTTACTTGGTGAAGTGTTTCAGGGTTTAGCGTCCAAAAATCCCAAGCTGCGTTATTGCATCTTAAATGAGTTCTTGGATCTCTTTTTTGAGTGTGGATAAAATCTGGGAATTTGATACCGTCTCTAATGAAAAATGTTGGAGTGTTGTTTCCTACAAGATCCCAGTTACCTTCTTTTGTGTAAAATTTGATAGCAAATCCACGTACATCTCTCTCAGCATCTGCTGCGCCAGCTTCGCCTGCAACAGTTGAAAATCTAAGGAATAGTTTTGTTTTTTCACCTTTTTGGAAAAGCGAAGCTTTTGTATATTTGCTTATATCTTCAGTTATCTCAAGTTCGCCATAAGCGCCACTTCCGTTTGCGTGAACTGTTCTTTCAGGGATTCTTTCTCTGTTTTGAAATGCAAGTTTTTCAAGTAATTGATAATCTTGTAATAAAACTGGACCTCTAACGCCAGCTGTAACGCTGTTTTGGTTGTCAGCTATTGGGTTACCGCTAGCTGTATTTTGTAATTTAGCCATATTATTTCCTTTTTAATAAAATTTATTATTTGAGAATTATAACTATCAATTCTAAATAATTTTTTAATACTTAACTATATAACTAAAAATATTAATATAAACTTATAAAGTTAAATTAAGGCAAATAAATGCCTTAATTTGCGGGATTATCTGACTAATGCTTGTTTTAGCACGTCACTTATCGTATCAACTGGAAGAATTTGCATATTGTCTTTTACTTCGCTAGGGATTTCATCAAGATCTCTTTCGTAGTTTTTGCGTGGGATTAGAGCGGTTTTTATTTTGGCTTTGTAGGCTGCTATGAGCTTTTCTTTAAGCCCACCTATAGGTAGGACTTTTCCACTAAGAGTTATCTCGCCAGTCATTGCCAAATCATGCTTGACTGGTGAGTTGCTAAGTATGGAGGCGATAGCTGTACTCATGGTGATACCAGCACTTGGGCCATCTTTTGGTGTGGCTCCTTCAGGTACGTGAATGTGAAGATCATAAGCGTTATAGACGGCTATTTCCTTGCCTTTGTCGTCTTTTTGGGCTAAATTTGATGGAATTTTAAGCGATTTGTCATCGATCAAAGTTTTGATAAGACTAAAGGCGATCTGGGCCGATTCTTTCATCACATCTCCAAGCTGACCAGTTATTTGGAGATTTCCTTTGCCCTTTATTTTTATCACTTCTATTTTAAGTACGTCACCACCGACACTAGTCCATGCTAGACCATTTACTATGCCTATTTGATCTTTTTTATCTACTGCATCGATCTCGAAAACCTTTTTATCCAAAAAGTCTTTTAAATTTTTGCTTGTTACGCTGACTTTGCTTACCTCTGAAGTAAGGATTTCAAGCCCAACTTTTCTTAAAATATCAGCTATTCTTCTTCTTAAATTTCTGACACCACTCTCTCTTGTGTATTCTTCTATTATCAAATTTAGAGCGTCTTTATTTATGCTAACTTCCATAGGTTTTAAGCCGTGTTTTTTTAGCTCTTGAGGGATTAGATATTTTTTTGCTATTTCAAATTTCTCTTGAGGTGTGTAGCTAGAAAGCTGGATGAACTCCATTCTATCTCTAAGTGGCGCTGGTATAGAGCCGATGTCGTTTGCTGTGGCGATAAATATGACTTTACTTAGATCAATGTTGAAATTTAGGTAATAATCTCTAAATTTAGAGTTTTGCTCAGGGTCTAGAATCTCTAGCAAGACCGCAGTCGGATCGCCTTTGTAAGATCTTGCAAGCTTATCTATCTCATCTAATACTACTACTGGATTCATACTTTTTGCCTCAATTAGCCCTTGGACGATGCGTCCTGGCATGGCTCCTATGTATGTGCGGCGATGTCCGCGAAGCTCATTTACATCTTCAAGCCCACCTAGAGCAACTCTGATAAGCTCTCTTTTGAGCGCTGTTGCGATTGAGTTTGCAAGGCTTGTTTTGCCTACTCCTGGAGGACCTACGAAGCAGAGTATAACGCCGTTATTTGTCTTGCTGTCAAGCCCTCTAAGGCTTAGAAGCTCTCTTAATCCAAAATATTCAACTATACGTTTTTTTGGCTTTTCAAGACCATAATGATCGCTGTTTAACTGAGCTTCAACGTCTTTTATGCTTAGTTTTTTCTTTGACAAGTTACCAAATGGCACGTCTAAAGCCCAGTCAAGATAACCTTGCGTCATGCTAGCCTCGGATCCATCTGGATGCATACGTGAGAGTCTGTCTATTTGCTTTTTTATCTCTTTATAAGCATCTTCGCCCATAAACGGCTTTTTGGCTTCTAATTTTTCTTTGTATTCGAGTATCTCTTCTTCTTTGCTTGAATCTCCTCCAAGCTCTTTTTGGATCTCTTTTAGCTGCTCTTTTAAGAAGTATTCTTTATTTACTTTATCTATTTTAGAATGAACTTTTGATTTTATTTCTTTTTGAAGTTTATTGGCTTCAATCTCTTCTATTATATAGTCTATTAGTTTTAGGATTTTTGATTCTAAATTTTCTTCTATAAAAAAGCTATAAGCTATGCCTTTTTTAAGTCTTAAAGCACTTGAAATCAGGTCACAAACCCTGACAGGCTCGACGCTTTCGTCTATTGTTTTTAAGAGATCTGGTGGAAAAAAGTGGTTTAAAAGGCTTAGATTTTTTACCTTTTCTCTAAGAACGCTTAAAAGTGCGTCGATTTTTTGATTTGTTGGTCTTTGGACATCGATGACATCGACTGATGCGATTAGTGGATTTGTTGATAAATGCTCTATTATTTTGCCTTTTAAAGAGCCTTGAAATAGTATTTTTACTCTGCCATCTGGCATAGGAACTCTTCTCATTACGCTTCCTATGACTCCAGCATTGTAGCAAGCTTCAAATTCTCTCATACCTTCATTTTGAGGCTTTGAAGAAACGACCAAAATAGGGCTATTATCTTTTATGGCAAGATCTAGTGCTTTTAAATTTTGTTCATCACTCAAAAAGATAGGCGTTATCATAAATGGATACAAAAATAGTTCATCTTCAATGATAACTGGCAAATTTGATGGAAAGTTTTTTTGTCTATTTATCTGCATTAATTCTCCTATTCAAATGGTCTCATATACCAAGGCAAGGTGGGGTCTATTGTTTGCGTATCTTTTAGAGGCGAGTTGTCGATTTTTTCTTTGTAAATTTGAGCTGATTCTGGTTTGTCTGTTCTTTCATAAAGACTGTAAATTTGCGAATCAAGATAGTGGTTTGCTAGTCTAAATTTGACAAGCATAGTTTCGATAAGTGGCTTATATTGAGTATTTGGATATGCTTTTAAAAACTTATCGACTTCAATTATGCTATCGAGCATAAGTTTTTGGTTTCTATTTGGTTTGGAAAATGAATCAAAATTTGCCTTGATTTTTAGGTATTGGGCAAACTCGATTTTTTGCTTTGTGCCATATCTTTTGATGTATTCATCGAGGTAAGCGTTTGCCTCTATATATTTTTCATCATTTACATTTGCTTGAGCTAAAATAAGAAGCATTTGTTCTAGTAAAGGCGATGAAATATGCTCACTAGAAAACGATATATAGTGTTTATCTGCTGATTCTAAATCCGCATCTTTTATATCTTTTATGATTTGTGAATACCACTCATTTGGTGTTAGATTATAAAGTTCGTCTGTGTTTTTATTGCTACATCCAACAAAAAAAATCAAAGCGGCTAGAAATAGCGTTTTTTTGAAATTAACTCTCATGAATTCCCTTTATTTGTTTTTGTAAATTTTGTATTTTACATTAAATTTGATAACGACTTGATAAATGAAGAGAGTTTTTTTTAAATTTAATGCAAAAACATACAAATTTGAATTGGCTTATTTCCATAAAATAACTGTGTAATTCAATTTTTAGAAAATTTTGGCTAAAATATGCAAATTATTTTTAGGAGTTATTTATGACCCAAGAAGAACTAGATGCATTAATGGCTGAAGGGCTTGATGATGACAATAGTGAAGATACAAATGACCAAAAAGTTTTAGACGAATCTAGCCAGATTGATGAAATCAAAGATACACAAGATGAGCCTTTAGAAAAAATAGAAGAGATAAAACCACTTGATGAGATAAGCCCAACAAAAGAAGAAAACCAAAACTATAGAGTTTCTTCGACTTCAGCTTGGCCGCCACCGCCACCTACAGATGACCACAAAATGGTAAGGCAGCTTGATGATGTCACAAAAGACAGTGAAGAAAAAGCCACTGAGATGTTTGATAAGCTTGAAACGATCAATAATTTTTTTATGGACGCTGAAAATCTATGCAACGAAGCAAAAGATGTCGCAAGTAAAAATATAGAAGTATTTGAGAAACTTTGTGCTAAATTTCCAAATGTCGATACGTTTTCAAGTAGTTTAGAACAAAATCAAAATATGCTAAATAACATAGATGATGTGATATCAAATTTGCAAATGGGTCAAGATGAGGTCATGATGACTATGGATATGATGCAATATCAAGATATCCACCGCCAAAAAATCGAACGCGTAATCAATGTCATGAGAGCTCTTAGTAAATACATGAATAGCTTGTTTGAAGGCAAGGTAGAAGATGAGAAAAGAGTTAGCTCAGCAGTGCATATAGAAGGTGACACAACTACTGAAAATATCGTTAGCAATGAAGATATAGAAGCTCTAATCGAAAGCTTGGGTAAAAAGTGAAAAAACCAGAGTTATTAAGCCCTGCTGGAAATTTAACCAAACTTCAAATAGCTTTAAACTACGGTGCAGACGCTGTTTATGCTAGCGTGGGTAGCTTTTCACTTCGTCAAAGAAGCGCTAAGGAGTTTAACCTTGAAAGCTTTGAAGAAGGAGTAAGACTTGCTCACAAAAATGGAGCTAAATTTTACGCTACTATAAATGGATTTCCGTTTAATGGACAGATCGAGCCACTTAAAAAGCATATAAAAACAGTCGCGGATTTTGGCGTTGATGCCTTTATTGTCGCTACTCCTGGCGTGATGAGCTTAGCTAAGCAAATAGCTCCAAAAACAGAGATTCATCTCTCAACTCAAGCCAATGTGATGAACTATCTTGATGCTGAAATCTACCACGAAATGGGCGCTACTCGCATTGTCGCAGCTCGTGAAATGAGCCTAAAAGACGCAGTTTTAATCAAAGAAAAAATACCAAATTTAGAGATTGAGATATTCTGTCACGGCTCAATGTGTTTTGCGTATTCTGGTAGATGCCTTGTCTCAGCAGTGCAAAGCGGTCGTCTTAGCAACCGTGGGAGTTGCGCGAATGACTGCCGTTTCAAATACGAACTTTATGCAAAAAGCGAAGACGGAAACGCGCTATTTAGGCTAGAAGAAGATGAGAGCGGAACTCATATAATGAACTCAAAGGATCTAAATTTGAGTGCATATATAGAAAAAATAATCCAAACAAACGCAGTTGATAGCCTAAAAATAGAGGGTCGCACCAAAAGTGAGTATTACGTAGCTTGCACGACTAGGGCTTACCGCATGGCTATAGATGATGCTATGGCTGGTAAATTTAAAGCTAGCAAATACGAATATGAGCTAAATACGCTTAAAAACCGTGGATTTAGCGATGGATACATCGTTCATAAACCTTATGAGAGAGATGACACGCAAAACCACGTTACGAGCATAGAAGAGGGCACTCATCAAGTCCATGCTATAAGCGAAGACGGGATCGTGTTTAAGACTAAATTTAAAATCGTTCCAAATGAAGCTTATGAGATAGTTGCACCACTAAGCTCTCATATAAATTTAGGTCAAAATGAGCTTGGCATGGTGTATGAAAAAAATGGAAGATATTTTGTGGAATTTACTAAGCTTGTAAGTAAAAAAGGCAAAGAATTTGACGAGATTCATAGTGGAAACGAAAATGAGATAAATTTACCGTTTGAACTACCTAAATTTAGCTTTTTAAGGAAAGAAATTTAAATTTATAGCAAAATTTATTTGAGAATTTAAGATAAAGGGTCACCCTATATATAGGGACTTTAGCATTTTTGCTTCAGTCTGCGACTTCGCAACTGCAAGCAGAAACTAAGCGTTAAAAGTTCATAAAAATATAAAAAAAAGGAGAATTATGAAATTTGTTAGTATTATAATGGGAAGTAAGAGCGATTATGAGATAGTTAGCGAAGCAGCTAAGATTTTGGAGCTTTTTGATGTTAAATATGAGATGATTATCAGCTCAGCTCACAGAAGCCCAAAGCGTACTCATGATTATGTAGCTGATGCAGACAAAAGAGGAGCTCAAGCTTTCATCTGTGCAGCAGGTATGGCAGCACATTTGGCTGGTGCAGTAGCAGCAAACACTACAAAGCCAGTTATCGGCGTACCAATGGGCGGCTCAGCAGTCAATGGTATAGACGCACTTTACTCAACAGTGCAAATGCCAGCAGGTATGCCAGTAGCTACGCTTGCAATAGGTAAAGCTGGAGCAAAAAATGCAGCTTATTTAGCTATTCAAATTTTAGCTTTGAGCGATGATAGTTTAAGCACTAAGCTAGCTGAAGATAGAGCAAAACAAGAAAAAAGTTTAGAAGAGGACTCTAAGAAAATAGAAGTTTTACTAGGATAAGGAGCTAAGATGAAAACCTATCTTGAGATAGATGAATTTTGCAAACTAGTACATTTGGGTCGTGATGTCGTAGATGATATGATAGAGCGAAAAGCGCTAAATATAAAAACTGAAAATGATAAAATTTATATCGAAGCCAATGAAGGCACAATGAGCGTAGTTCCTAGTGATAAGCACGAAATCACCATAAGTAACGCTTCGCTTCCAGGAGAGAGTTTTGTAGAAAAGACTATTGGAACTATACTGAATTTACATGAAAAAGTTTTGGATGCAAAAGATGAAACCCTAGATGTGCTAAGAAATGAGAATAAATTTTTAAAAGAGGCACTTTATAGTATGCAAGATTTGTATGATGAAGATAGAAAGACAGTTGAAGCTCTTACAAATCAGCTTAAAATCGCACAAGATGAGGTTGAGTTTTTGAAAAGAAAATACAAGCTTATGTGGAATAAAGCTGTAGAAAATTTTAAATCATAATTAAAAATAAATCAGATAATCAAAGGAAATTTATGACTTTTAGTGAAATTATTTTGACGTTGCAAACTTATTGGCACGAACAAGGTTGCATAATAGTTCAGCCTTATGATATGCCAGCTGGTGCTGGTACTTATCATCAAGCAACATTTTTAAGAAGTCTTGGCGATAAGCCTTGGAATGTAGCTTACGTTGCACCAAGCCGTCGTCCGACCGATGGCAGATATGGCGAAAATCCGAACCGTCTTGGAAGCTACTATCAGTTTCAAGTCATTATGAAACCAAGCCCAAAAAACATTCAAGAGCTTTATCTAAAAAGCTTGGAGCGTTTGGGCTTAGACATTAGTAAACACGATATTCGCTTTGTCGAGGATAACTGGGAAAGCCCAACTCTTGGAGCTTGGGGACTTGGCTGGGAAGTTTGGCTTGATGGTATGGAGGTTACACAATTTACATATTTCCAACAAGTTGGCGGCATACCTTGTGAGCTTGTGAGTGCTGAGGTGACCTATGGAATCGAACGCCTTGCTATGTATTTGCAAGACAAAGACAATGTCTATGATATCGTTTGGGATGATCACGATGGACGCATTGTCACTTATGGCGACGTGCATAAACAAAGCGAGTATGAGTTTAGCAAATACAACTTTGAGATAGCTGATACTACGATGCTTTTCACTCAGTTTGAAAACGCAAGCAAAGAGTGCAAGGCTATTTTGGAGCATGGATTAGCGCTTCCTGCTTATGACTACTGCATGCTTGCAGCTCACACGTTTAACGTGCTTGATGCAAGGGGAGCTATAAGTGTAACTCAAAGACAAGATTATATCTTAAAAATCCGTGAGCTTGCAAAGGGCTGCGCTGTTGCTTTTAAAGAGAGTATTTCTAAGTGAAAATAGCTCAAATTTACGTTATTTTAGATGAGTTAGCACCATTTTGTGACCAAGAGAGCTGGGATAATTCTGGCTTGCTAATCGGCTCATTTGATGATGAATTTGATGATCTGATTTTAAGTCTTGATTTGGATTTTGATTTAATCAAAAATGCTAAACCAAATAGCTTGTTTATCACTCATCATCCACTTATTTTTAAAGGTCTAAAATCGCTTGATAGCTCAAAATTCCCTTCAAATTTGATAAAAGAGATGATTAAAAAAGATATCAAACTCATATCAATGCATACAAATTTTGATAAACATATTTTGAATAAATTTGTTTTAAGTCAAATTTTGGGATATAAAAATTTCACTCAAATAGGTGATTTCGTGCTTAAATTTGAAGTAAATAAAAGCTTTGAAGAGTTTGCTAAAGAGATAAAAAACAAGCTTAGCATATCAAATTTAAGAGTTGTAAAAGCTGGAGAGTTTGTAAAAACTGCTGCATTTTGCACTGGAAGTGGGGCTGATCTCATAGGCGAGTTTGAAGCTGATTGTTTTTTGAGTGGAGATTTTAAATACCATACAGCACTTGAATGCTACGAAAATGAGCTTAGTTTGATAGATATCGGACACTTTGAAAGTGAGCGATTTTTTGGGGACTGCTTAGCCTTAGCCTTGCAAAAAAGTGAAGTTTTTGCTACAATCACGAATTCAATCAATCCATTTGAGTATCGTTAATCAATAAAAAGGAAAAATATGAACAAATATTTAGAGCAATTAGTAAATCTATCTCAAATTGACAAAAAAATAGATAGTTACGCTCCAAGAATCGAAGGCATAAACGGGGAGCTTAATGAAAAAAAAGATGAGATAAGAAGCATCGATGAGCAAGTAGAAACTATAGAAAATGAAATAGAAGAGTTAAAAACTCAGATTTCAAACACAAACGCACACATAGTTGAGTTTAATAACAAAATCAAAGATGCATCTAAAAAAAGTGGTGCTGTAAAAACAGAAAAAGAGATAAAAGCTCTAAATTTAGAAGAAGATTTAGCAAAAGATCAGCTAGAAGCTGCGAATGAAGAGATCTCTAGGCTTGAGAGAATCATTGATGTAAAACATACCAGTGAAGCTGAGCTAAAAGAGAAAAAGCTAGAGATTGAAGCTTCTTTAAAAGAGCTAGAAAATAGAGTTTCTAGTGAGCTTGAAGAGATAGAAAAAGACAGAAGTAAAGTTTATGCTCAAAAAGATAGTTTGCTTGGCGAAATGAACCAAAAAGTTCTTACATTTTATGAAAAAATTCGCAAATGGGCGAAAAATACAGCCGTTGTGCCAGTAAGAAAACAAGCTTGTTATGGCTGCTTTATGAAGATCAATGACAAAACATACTCAAATGTTATAAAAAGTGAAGATATCGTGACTTGCCCGCACTGTGGCCGCATACTTTATAAAGAAACAAATGAAGAGTGATTTATACATTTCTTAGTTTATTGATTTGGGCTTTGGCGACGCCGTTTTTGGTGTTGCTGAGCTTAAAATCCAAATTCAAAGCTAGCATTCCAGCTAGATTTTTTTTGATAAATAATCCCAAATTTAAAGAAGCAGATTTTCATTTTCACGCTTGTAGTCTTGGTGAAGTTGTGAGTGTAGAAAGCTTGTTTAAAAGTGTGAAAAATGCTAGGATTTCAGTAGTCACTCAAACTGGCTTTAATAAGGCTAGAAGTATTACAAAAGAGGTGAGGTTTTTGCCATTTGAGTGCTTTTTGCCATTTTGGTGGAGCAGGGCAAAGGTGCTAGTCGTGTTTGAGGCTGAGCTTTGGTTAAACCTATTTAGAATCGCTAAAAAAAGTGGCGGAAAAACGGTTTTGATAAATGCTAGAATCAGCGATAAATCATATAAAAATTATCTGAAATTTAAGTTTTATTATAAGTGGATTTTTTCTTATGTGGATCTTGTTTTAGCCCAAAGCGACGTCGATAAAGAGCGCCTAAAAAGTCTCGGGGCAAAAAATGTAAAAGTCGTCGGCAACATAAAATCCACAAATTTAACCAAGCCAACTAAAATATATGAAAAACAAGCAAAGCGTGTTATAACCATAGCTAGTAGCCATGAAAATGAAGAAAAAAACATACTTAAAAATCTAAACTTAAAAGCTGGAGAGCAACTTTTTGTGGCTCCTCGTCATCCAGAAAGATTTGCGAATGTTGATAATTTGCTTAGAGATTTTGCTAAAAATCATGCTTTAAGCTATGAGAAATTTAGCGAAAATTTGGGTCTAAAAAGTGATATTGTGCTGATTGACACGCTTGGAGAGCTAGTAAATGTATATGCTATTAGCGATGTTGTAGTGCTTTGTGGGAGTTTTGAGCCTGGCATTGGCGGACACAATCCAATAGAAATAGCGCAGTTTGGCTGCTCTATAATAAGTGGCAAATTTATACACAATCAAAAATCGCTTTACGGTTGCGTTAGTGGGATCCAGATTTGTGATTATGATAAAATAAATGAGTTACTTAGCGAAAATTTACAAAAAACTAGCATAAAAAATCCGGCTGATTTTAGTCAAATTTTGACTGAAATAAAGAGTTTATTAAAATAAAAAGGCAAAAAATGAAAGAAGAAAAAGCTTATAAACTTCTTGCTTTGCAAGAGGGTATTTCAAACAACGAAGCAAAAGAGCTAATAGATGCTGGACTAGTGAGTGCTAGAGGTCAAAAGATAGTTGTAGCACGTGGAATGCTAAGCGATACTACCACTTTTAAAGTGATGAAAATCGCAAAACCAACTAAGATTTTTGAAGATGAGAACATTATCGCGGTCAATAAACCACCATTTGTGATTAGCGAAAAAGTTGCTGAAATGTTTAAATTTCCACTTCTAAACAGGCTAGATAAGGAGACAAGTGGCGTTGTTTTACTCTACAAAAATGAAGAGTTTCAGCAAAAGGCTATAAAAGAATTTGCAAATAATAAAGTAGATAAAACTTATCTTGCTATTGTTCGTGGTATCGTGGTGGAGGATTTCAGCGTTGAGCTGCCGATCACAACTGTAAAAATGCGCTCAGGTGCGTTTTCAAAGATTGATTTGAGTCGTGGCAAAACAGCTATAACTCACGTAAGTCCACTCATGGTAGAGGGCAAAAAATCTTTCATAAAAGTAGTCATAGAAACAGGCAGAACTCACCAGATCAGATGCCATCTCGCTCACGCTGGATTTGGCGTGATTGGCGATGAAAAATACGCTAAAAATAGCTCAAAAAGAATGTATTTGCATAGCTATGAAATTTCGCTTTTGGGTTATAAATTTAGAGCTCCGCTTGATAGAAGCTTTAGTGAGTTTGGGTTTGAAATCCCAAAAGAATACACAAAATAATCCAGCCAAAAGCTGGATTTTAAAGTATAATAATACAAATTTCTATTTTTTAAAACTATTATTTTTATAATAAAAATAAATCGATGATAAGATAATCATGGCTCCAATTATTTGATTAAAGATTATATTTTGATTAAGTATTATATAGCCTAAAAGTATGCTAACTATGGGTCTAGCTAGCGATGTAGTTGAGGCTAAAGTCGCATTAATATATTTTAAAGCGTATGTCATAAAGCCATGACCTAAAATTTGGGTAAAAATAGCTAGTGCGATTATGGCTAAGAAGCTATTTAAAGTATTTGGTAAAATATCCATATCGTATATAAAGGCAATTGGCAAAAGAATAATAGCTGTTATAATCGCATTGTAAAACACAATACTTCGACTACTCATATACTTTCTAAGCTCAAACATTGTCAATAAATATATAGAATAAAATATTGCAGAACATATCGCTAAAATTTCTCCGAGTAAATTGCTGCTTTTATAATCTGCTGAACCAAATAATAAAATAACGCCAATTATTGCTATAAAAATAAGCGATATTTTTTTGATAGTTATTTTTTTCTTTTAAAGACATAAATGATATAAGTAGAGTAAAAAATGGTGTTAAATTCATAAGCAGTGTAGCATTCGTAACAGATGTAAGCACAAAAGCCCAGTGGTTTGATAACAGATCCAAACAAAATATAATACTAGATAAAAATATTAAAAAGAAAAGTTTAAATTTGCTTACTGAATGTGTAATTTCAAATTTACCAAAAATAGGCAAAAAAAGTACGATTAAACTAGAAAGAAACATTCTTAACATCAATGTAACTGTTGGATTTACATCGCTTAATACGACAAAAATCGGCGCAGAAGCTATGCCAAATATGCTTATTATGAGTGCAAAATATGGTATAAATTTAGTCATTTATTTTTCTTACCTCTTTTTCAAATATTTATAAATTGCCAATTTATCTATTTAATTTTTTAATGTATTTTTAGATTTGAAAACAAAAAATTATACAATTTTACTTATGATTTCCTAAAAATATATTAAATAAGGCATTTTAATAGTTAGAATTCTTTTAAACTAAAGAAAATTTTGGTTTGCTACATTTAGCGATGGTGAAAGCTTTTTATTTCTATGTGTAAATTTTATAAATTTTTTGAAGTTCTTTTTTATTTTTTGTGCTTGCTTATGTCTTTGCTAATGAAAATATATGCGTAGCAGAGTGATGTTTAAAGAATTTCAAAGTAAACAAAAGCTATAATTAACACCTTTTAATAAAATTTGATAAAGGTAAAAAGTGTTTGAACTTATCGGCGAATCATTAAAATCAGCAGTAAATAAGCTTAAATTTGTAGATGATGAAAAAGCATTAAAAAATGCACTAGATACATTAAAAAAAGCACTTTTGAAAGCTGATGTACATCATAAAGTCACAAAAGAGCTAGTGGGCTTAGTCGAGACTGATATGAAAACAGGAGCCATAGGTCAAAAACAATTTTTAGATAGCATAAAAAACAACCTTACAAATATACTTCTTACACCAAATGACGGCGGAAAATCACAAGGATTTGTCTTTGCAAGTAATCCACCAACTGTCGTTTTGATGGCTGGACTTCAAGGTGGCGGTAAGACCACAACTACAGTAAAACTAGCAAATTATCTCAAAATCCGCAAGAAAAAAGTGCTTATAGCAGCTTGTGACTTGCAGCGTTTAGCAGCAGTTGAGCAATTACGCCAACTTTGCAGTGCAAATGAGATAGATCTGTTTTTTATAGATGGTGAAAACGATCCTATAAAAGTAGCAAAAGAGGCCCTAAAAAAGGCAAAAAGTGAGCTTTATGATGTTCTTTTAGTCGATACTGCTGGACGTCTTGCTATAGATGAAGCTTTGATGAGTCAAATTAAAGATATAAAATCAGCCTTAAACCCAGATGAAGTATTTTACGTAGCTGATGCAATGAGTGGTCAAGATGGAGTTAAAACAGCAGCTAGCTTCAACGAAGCTCTGAATATAACTGGCGTGATATTAAGTAAATTTGACGCAGACACTAAAGGTGGTGTAGCTCTTGGCATAGCAAAACAAGTCGGCGTTCCGCTTAGATTTATCGGTGTTGGTGAGAAGCCAGCGGATTTAGAGAGCTTTATCCCTGATAGGATTGTCGGACGTATTATGGGTGAGGGCGACCTTGCTACTTTAGCTGAAAAAACATCTACTATTATAGATGAAAAAGAGGCAAAAAGACTAAATAAAAAGATAAAAAAAGGCGAGTTTAATTTCAATGACTTTTTAGGGCAGCTTGAAAGTGTTAAAAAACTTGGTAGTATGAAAAGTCTTATTGGTATGATTCCTGGTCTTGGAAATATGGCAAATCAGATAAAAGATATCGATCTTGATAATAGCAAAGAGATAAAACACATAAAAGCTATGATTGATTCAATGACTTTAAAAGAGAGAGAAAATCCAGATCTACTAAATAACGCTAGAAAACGCAGAATCGCAGCTGGAGCAGGTCTTGGACAGATAGAAGTAAATAAATTTTTAAAGCAGTTTAGCAACGCTGCGAAACTAGCAAAGAAATTTTCAAATAAAGATAGCATGAAAGGCTTTGCATCAATGATGGCAAACGCTAATCGCCCTAGATAATTTAGGGCTTACTTATGGCTAAAATTTAGCTATAATTAAGCCTTAACAAAAAACTAATTAGGAGAAAATAATGGCAACAGTAGTTAGACTAACAAGAATGGGACGTAAAAAAAGTCCATTTTATCGTATAGTTGTTACAGATAGTAGAAAAAGACGTGACAGTGGCTGGATAGAAAGCATTGGTTATTATAACCCAATGGTAGAACCAGAAGTTGTAAAAGTAGATGCTGAGAAACTTGCATATTGGAAAAGCGTAGGCGCTAAACTTAGCGATAGAGTTGCTAGAATCACTAAATAATCAATATGGTAGAAAATTTTTTAAAAGAGTATGCAAAACTCATAGCAGATTGTCCAGATCTTATCCGTGTCGAAAGAGTAAATTTGGGCGAGAATTTTGACGAGATTATTGTATATGCTAGCAAATCAGATACCGGTAGGCTTATCGGAAAAGATGGCAAAATGATCAATGCTATAAAAACTGTAGTTATAGGCTATAAAGCAAAAGATCCAACATCTTATAGAATTACGGTAAAAGCTATTGAAGAGTGATTTAGTCGAGGTTTGTGTACTTGGAAAAACTGTTGGTCTAAAAGGAGCTTTGAGGCTCCACGACCGTAGCGATTTCCCAAATCAGTTTAAAAAAGATGCCAAATTTTATGATAAATTTGGCAATACCTTTACCATAAAAAGCTATGATAAAAATAGCAATTTAGTCATATTTGCTGGATTTGAAGATCTAAATTTAGCAAAACCACTTGTGAATTTAGTCCTTTATCGGACGCTTGAAGATACAAAGAAATTTTGCAAACTACAAAAAGATGAGTTCTTTTACTTTGATATCATTGGTTGTGCGGTCTATGAAGATGATCTAATGCTTGGTGTAGTAGATGATATTTTAGAGAGTGGGGCTGGATTTTTATTTTGCATAAATACATCCGATGAGCTTAAAAACAGTGGCTATAGCGATGTTTTTTATGTGCCATATCTTGATAATTTTACACTTAGCGTTGATGTTAAAACCAAGAAAATTCAGGTTAAAAATTCATTAGATATTCTAAAAAACTCTTAGATTTATGAAATTTAATTTTATAACACTATTTCCAAATTTAATCAAACCATATTTTAGTGATTCTATTTTGGGTAGGGCAGTAGATTCAAAGTTTATAGAGATCGATTTTATAAATCCAAGAGATTTCACAGCCGATAAACACTTAAAAGTCGATGAATATATGATAGGTGGTGGAGCAGGTTTGCTTATGCAAGCTCAGCCTATCATGGACGCCTTAAATTCGCTTGAAAAGACTCGCACAATCTACCTAACTCCAGTTGGTAAAAAATTTACGCAAAATGATGCCAAGAGACTATCTAAGATTGATAATATAACATTTATTTGTGGTAGATATGAGGGCATTGATGAGAGAGTTATCGAAAGTAGTGTAAATGAGGTTTTTTGCATAGGTGATTTTGTGCTGACTGGTGGAGAGCTTGGTGCGCTTTGTATGTGTGATGCGATTTCAAGGAATTTAAAAGGCGTTTTAGGGAACTCATCATCTTTGGATGTTGAGAGTTTTGAAGAAAATTTGCTTGAAGCCCCGAGCTTTACAAAGCCAAATGTTTATAACGGCATGAGTGTTGTTTCAGCTTTTTTAAAGGGTAATCATGCTAAAATCCACGTTTTGAAAAACAATATGGCGTTGTGTAAAACGAGGTTTTTTCGCCCTGATTTATATCAAAAACTAAAGTCGCCAAAAAACATAAGGAAAAAAGATGAGAAACAAATATATAGAGGCATTTGAAAATGCTCAAATTTCAAATAAGTCTGTGCCTGATTTTCGTGCTGGCGATACTTTAAGAATTGCTATCCGCATTAAAGAAGGTGATAAATCTAGAGTGCAAAACTTTGAGGGTGTTTGTATAGCTAGACGTGGAACTGGTGCTGGTGAAACATTTATCATCAGAAAAATCGGTGCAAATAGCGTTGGTGTTGAGAGAATATTCCCTATCTACAGCGAGAGCTTAGAGACTATCGAGGTTCTAAGAAGAGGACGCGTAAGAAGATCTAAACTATTCTATCTAAGAGATAGACGTGGTAAAGCTGCTAGAATTAAAGAGCTTAAAAAATAATTATACATTTTTGATACCGCTTTTGCGGTGTCAAATTCTCTCATTTTTAATCATTCAATAAATTTTTCAATACTTTTTCTTAATCAAAATCAATAAAATAAATTTATCCATCTGTTATAATAAACAAATTTTAAAAGGATAAATATGGAAAAAATAACATTTTCAAATACAACTTTTGATGGCGTAAAGCCAGCCAAGCTCTTAGAAACTAGCTTTAGTAAAGAAATCCGTATATCTATGCAAAAAGGTTCATTTATGGATAAACATAAAGCTCCTGGAGATATAATAGTTCATGTCTTATCTGGAGCCATTATTTTTGATGTAAGTGGTCATGAAACCCAGCTTAATGCGTTTGATATGATAAGCCTTGATGCAAATATAGAGCATTCTTTAAGAGCCTTAGAAGACTCTATTATAAGACTAAGTCTTTCAAAGATAGATAAAACAAGTAGGGTTTTTAGTGTAAATACAGGAGTAAAGGCTGATTAAAATATCAGCCCTTCGCTTTCTTGGGTTGTAACGCTATTTAACTTTTGGGTTGGAAGTGGTGAAATATCTGTATAAATGGCATCGCTTCCTTCGTATAGTTTATGATAAACGCCACTTGGTGCTTCAAATTTTCTTTTGGTATTTGGAAACTCTTTTACATAGCTTGTGATAAACTCTCTAAACACTGGAGCTGCGGTTCTTCCTCCGCCTTCAACCTTTCTCATTGGTAGGTTATTATCATTTCCGTACCAAATAATAGCTTGAACTTCTGGCGTGAAGCCACAAAACCATGCATCTACGTTATTATTTGTCGTTCCAGTCTTTCCTGCTATATCTATGCCGCTTATTTTTGCCCCGCGTCCAGTTCCAGCATCGACGACATTTTTAAGCATATCTATCATCAAATAAGCTTGCTCTGGTTTTAAAACTTCTATTTGCTCTGTTTGAAACTCGCTAACCATTCCAGTTTGGCTGGTTATGGTTTTGATTAGTTTAGATTTGCTTTGTTTGCCATTTCCTGCAAAGATAGAGTAATGCTCGCTGAAATCAAGCAGGCTTATACCAAAGCTACCAAGAGCTATTGAGAGATTTTGTGGGGCGTTTTTGAAGCCCAAATCAATTAGCTTTTGCCAAGCTACGTCTAGCCCTATTGAGTTTAGTAAATTTATGGTAGCAAGGTTTCTCGACTGTCTTAATGCCTCTTTTAAAGTTATGTATCCTTCAAAATTATCACCATAATTTTTTGGTTTCCAGTCTTTGTCTTCTTCGCTTTTATTTACACCCTCAAAAACTCTTGAGATGTCAGCGACCTTACTCATAGGAGAATATCCCATATCTAGGGCTATTTGGTAGATAAATGGCTTGAAACTTGATCCTGGTTGGCGTTCGCTTTGTGTGGCACGGTTGAAGTTGCTTTTTGCAAAATCCACACCTCCAACAAGAGCTAGTATCTCGCCATTTGTTGGATTTGTCACTATCATCGCACCATTTAGTTGAGTTTCATCTGCATTTTTATCTCTTTTTAGTATTTCTGAGTAGCCAAATTTAAGAGCGTTTCTAGCCATTTCTTGGACTTTTAAATCTGCATTTAATGTGATCTTGTATCCGCCAGTTTTGATATCTGGGAAGTATTTTATGGCTTCTTTGATTGTTTCATCTACAAGATATGGGGCTCTATTTTGGGTGAGCGTTTCATCGTAGACTATTGGAGTTTCTTTTATAGCCACGTCGTAGTAGTCTTGCGAGATCCAGCCAAGATTATAAAGCCTTGAAATGACGCTATTTGCTCTTGAGAGTGATAAGTCTATGTGTTTTGTTGGGTCATAGTTGCTAGGGGCTTTTGGAAGTCCTACGAGCATGGCTATCTCTTTTAGGCTTAGTTCGTTTAGTGGCTTTTTAAAGTATCCAAGAGAGGCAGTTTTGATACCATAATATCCATGTCCAAAATATACTTGATTTAAGTATCTTTCGATGATCTCTTCTTTGCTTAATTCTTCTTCTATTTTAAAGGCAAGTATGACCTCTTTTAGTTTTCTAGTAAATTTTTTATCTCTGCTTAGAACCATATTTTTGATAAGCTGTTGTGTTAGGGTGGACGCACCTTCTACCAAAGACATGGCTTTTATATCTTTGATTGCAGCTCTAAAAATAGCTTCTACATTTATGCCGCCATGCTCAAAAAAGCTCGTATCCTCTATGGCTACAAGAGCTTCTATTATCTGCGGTGGGATCTCTTCGTATTTGGCATATTGCCTGTTTTCTTCATCGAAAATATTGGCTACTAGTTCGCCATTTCTATCATAAATTTGGGTTGTGAGTTTTGGTTTGTAATCAACTATAGTCGATACATCTACTCTGATTTGTGAGTAAAAATATACAAGTCCAGCAAGTGCTCCTATGGCAATTATAGTAAAAAAACCAAAAATATGCTTCATAAAAATGCCTTTAAATTCTCAATGTCAAGTCCCATGGCTGTTGATGTGTTGCCATGGCTTTGCAAAATATATTGTTTGTTAAACCCCTCTATCATCATGGCTCCAGCCTTTCCTTGCCAAAGTCCGCTTTGCAAGTAATCCTCAAGCTCTTTTTCATCAAATTTAGCAAATCTATACGTAGCAACGCTAAGCATATCTATCTTAAATTTGGTCGAAATAAATTTCATCGCAGTGTATATGCTAGCCACAGAGCCACTTTGCAAATTTAAAATATTTCTAGCTTCATTTATATCTTTTGCTTTGCCAAGGATTTGACCCCCGGCTATAACGCTACTATCTGCGAATAAAACACGGTCAAATTCGCCTTTAAATTTGGCAAAAAACTGCTTTGATTTTTCATTTACGATATTCATAGCATACGATTTTGGTTCGCATTTTGGTAAATTTTCATCATATTGCATAGAAATTTGCCTGAATTCAACACCAAAATTTGATAAAATTTTGGCTCTTGTAGGAGAGCTAGAAGCTAAAATAATCATCAAAGCCCCCTAAAAGTAATACCAAGATATATGCTTAAAAATGATAACGCTATATTTAACGGAGTAAAATAATATATGATAAGAACTAAGTTTTCATGTGTTTCTAGTAGTTCATCGCTCAAAAATGCCTTTTTTGCAAGATCAAATTTATAAGTCATATAGCCTAAATTTAGGATTATAAATGCCATCAAAGCCCATTTTGTGGCTACTATGGCTTGAACCATTGGATCTGAAATCTTAAATTCATTTGTATTTATAAGGAAAATAGCACTCAAGCAAATCATAAACATGACGCAAATTTGTGCTATAAAAAACTTTTTACACTCTTTTAATATGAGTTCATATCTATGCGTGTTTTGGTCGATATCTTTAAAAAAATATCTAGCAAATATAACTATGCTAAGCTCTATTGCGATAAATAGTGCCGCACTGCTTATATGCACGAACGGCGCTATTTGATCTAGTCTTGCAAATGCTGTGTTTGAGTTCAAATTTTCTCGCTTATGAATTGTTTAGCAGCGTTTAGAGCAACTTCTAGCTTGCTAGCATCTTTGCCCCCAGCAGTAGCGAAGTCATCACGACCACCACCACCTCCGCCCACTATCGGTGCTATGGCTTTTACAAGCTCGCCTGCTTTTATATTTGTATTTTTGCTTCCAGCCCCAAGGCTTACTTTATCATCTTTTGTGCTAGCTAAAAATACAACCACTTTATCAAATTGGTTTTTCAAATCATCGATTTTGCTTTTTATATCACCATCAAATTTAGCCACAACCACCTTGATACCGTTTATCTCTTCTACTTCGACAGCTTTTGTGCTACTGGCATTTTTAAGCTCATTTTGTAAGCTTTTTATCTCATCTTTTAGCTTTTTGATAGCAGTTAGTGGCTCATTTGTTTTGAGATTTTCTTTGACTTCGTTTATCTCTTTTCTAAGCTCATTTGCAAATTTAACAGCGCTCGCTGAGCAAACTGCTTCAATGCGTCGCACTCCAGCACTTACGCCGCTTTCTTTTACGATAAAAAAGCTTCCGATTTCATTTAGGTTTTCTACGTGTGTGCCACCGCAAAGCTCTTTTGAGCAGCCAAGAGTAAGGACGCGAACTTTGTCGGCGTATTTTTCACCAAACAGTGCTATGGCGCCACTTTTTTTAGCTTCTTCGATGTCCATGATTTCAGTTTTTGCTACGGCTCCTTTTTGGATCGCTGCGTTGACAAACTCCTCTATTTTCTTAAGCTCATCAGAGGCTATAGGCTTTGGATGTGAGAAGTCAAATCTAAGTTTATCAGCCTCTACGCTACTTCCAGCTTGAGCTATATGAGTGCCTAGAATGCTTCTTAAAGCAGCGTGGAGCAAGTGAGTAGCTGAGTGGTGGCGACGTATTTCAAGCCTTTGTAAGCTTACTTTGCAGCTTACTTTCTCTCCTACTTTAATAGGATTTTTAGCTATGATTTGGCTTAAATTTAGCCCAAAATATTTTTTAGTGTCTACGACTTCATTACCATTTATTTCACCCATGTCGCCACATTGCCCGCCACTTTGTCCGTAAAATGGTGTGCTATCAAGCATTACAAAACCACTTTTGGCATCTTTTAGACTATCAACTCTTTTAAACTCTGAGTCAAGAAGCGCTAAAACGGTGCTAGTGCTTTCTAAATTATCATAGCCTATAAATTTATTTTCGCCAAATTCTTCAAGGAGTGATTTGAAATCTCCGCTCTCTTTTGCAGCGTCTCCGCTACCTTTCCAGCTGGCTTTTGCTCTTGCTCTTTGCTCGCTCATAAGCTCATCAAATTTAGCCTCATCTACGCTAAGATTTTTCTCTCTTAGCATATCAGCTGTTAGGTCTAGTGGGAAGCCGTAAGTGTCATAAAGCTTGAACGCAACCTCTCCGCTAAATATCTCTTTTGTCTTAGCTAGCTCTTCATTAAATAGCTCAAGTCCAGCAGCAATAGTGGCTAAAAATCTCTCTTCTTCTATTTTTATAAGCTCTTTGACATAATCTTTTTTGTCGTTTAGATATGAGTAGTGTCCGCCCATAAGCTCTACGACTTCATCCACTAATTTATACATAAATGGCTCTTTTATGCCAAGCAAATACCCGTGACGAACAGCACGCCTTAGTATGCGGCGAAGCACGTATCCGCGACCTTCTTTGTCGAAATTCACGCCTTGGGCAAGTAAAAATGTAACAGAACGAATATGATCGCTTATAACTCTATAGCTTGCTCCAGTTTCGTATTTGTAAGGTTTTTTGCATAGATTTGCTACTTCGTCGATGAGTGGCATAAAAATAGAGCTATCGTAGTTGCTAAATTTACCTTCTTTTATAGCTGTAACTCTCTCAAGCCCCATACCTGTGTCGATTGATGGCTTTGGCAAGCGTGTCATAGTGCCATCGCTAGCTCTTTCGTATTGCATAAATACAAGGTTCCAAATTTCCAAAAATCTATCGCCATCGCCACCCATATAATCCTCAGGACCATTGAAATGCTCGCTTCCTTGATCGTAAAAAATCTCACTGCAAGGTCCACAAGGTCCAGTATCGCCCATCGCCCAAAAGTTGTCATGATCTCCAAAACGGTAAATTCTATCTTTTGCGATGTGTTTTTGCCAAAGCTCATAAGCTTCATCGTCTTTTTCGTGGACTGTGACGTAGAGTTTTTCTACAGGTAGCTTCAAAACGCCAGTTACAAACTCCCAAGCGTAGCTTATGGCTTCTTTTTTGAAGTATTCGCCAAAGCTAAAGTTACCAAGCATCTCAAAAAATGTATGGTGACGAGCTGTGTAGCCGACATTATCAAGGTCGTTGTGTTTGCCTCCAGCCCTAATGCAAGTTTGACAACTAGTGCGAATAGGAGGAGTAGGGCGAGGAACATCGCCTGTAAATATACTTTTAAATGGAACCATTCCAGCATTTGTAAAAAGTAGTGATGCATCATCAGGAACAAGTGGCGAAGATGGCATAATCTCATGGCCTTTGCTCTTAAAAAAATCTAAATATTCTTTTCTAATATCCATATGAATTTCCTAAATTTATAAAATAAAGCCAATTTTAGCACAAATTAGTTAAAAAAATAGTGAATTTAAAGATATATCTAAATTTGTTCTGCAAAGAAATATTTTTGTGATTTAGTAATTTGTTTATTGTTAAAAAAATATATGTAAAATAAAAATAAAAAGGTTAAATTTAATGGATAAAAAAGTAGTATTGCTCCTAAATATGGGTGGGGCTGACAATCTAAGCCAAGTTGAAGTTTTCTTAAAAAATATGTTTAATGACCCATATATTTTAGGTATAAAAAACAAAACTTTGAGATCATTTGTAGCGTGGATGATAACCAAAATGAGAGTAAAAAGCGCTACTAAAAACTATGTAGCACTTGGTGGAAAATCACCAATTGGAGATCTTACTAGATCGCTTGTGGAAAAGCTAAACAAAACTTATGGCAACGAAAATTTGATATTTGATTATGTTATGAACTACACTCCGCCATTTGCAAATGAGGTATTTTCTAAGTATAGAGACGCTAAAGAAATAGTCTTATTCCCACTTTATCCACATCATTCTAGTACGACTATAGTATCAAGCCTAGATAGTGCAAATGCTGCTATAAAGAAGCTTGGACTAAAAGCTGCTATAAAAACTGTAGAGTATTTTTATGAAAATCAAAGCTACAATGATATAATCGTAGAAAATATTAAAAATAAAGTCAGTGGGCTTGATTCTAGCAAGATAGACCTTGTATTTTCATCTCATTCCTTGCCTAAAAAAATTATCGAAAAAGGTGATTTGTACGAGAAGCATACAAATGCTCACGTTGAAATTTTGGCAAATAGCCTAAAAAATGCTGGTGTTAAATTTAATTCAATCAGCTTGGCTTATCAATCACGTCTTGGGCCTGTGGAGTGGCTTGGACCAAATTTAAGCGAAGTTTTGCCAAAACTAGATAGCAAAAGGGCTTTAATCTATCCGATTAGCTTTTGCATTGATAATTCTGAGACTGATTTTGAGCTTGATATCGAGTATAGACACGTGGCAAATGAGAATAAATTTGAGTACTATGAAGTGGTAAAAGCACCAAACGATAGTGATAAATTTGCTAAATTTATAATTAGTTTAATCTAATATAACTCTTTCATCTTCTTGTTTATTTTGAACTGCTTTTGGTTTGGTTGGAGCTGGGATTAGATAGCCATTTTCTATGAGAAGCTCCACCGTGTTTTTAAAGACAGGCAAAGCACTCCAAGATGCGAAATAATATGGATAAGGCTTCATAGGCTCTCTAACCAAAACGCCTATTGTGTAGTTATTGCCTTTTGGGTCGCTAGCAAAACCAAAAAAGCTTGCGTTGTAAAGTTTGTCGCTATATCCGCCACTTGTTGCTATATGAGCTGTTCCTGTTTTGCCACCTATACTAAGACCATCGATTTTTGTTTTTCTAGCTGTTCCCTTGTCGCTTTCTACGACTTTTATAAGGATTCTTTTCATAGTTTTGGCTGTTTCTATAGGCAAAACTACTCTTTTTTCTTGCTCTTTTATACTGTAAGCTTTCCCGTATTTTTCCAAATGGCTTGCGATTTGTGGGGTTATCATGACTCCGTTATTGTTTATGGCGTTATACGCAGTTAGTAGCTGCATGAATGTGACTTGCAATCCGTATCCATAGCTCAAAGTTGCTTTATAAGTCTTGTTCCTAAGCTCGCTCATATAAGGTATAAGTCCAACTTGCTCATAGCTTAGATCAATGCCAGTTTTTTTAGAAAAACCAAAGTCCAAAAGTCCGTTGTAAAGGTCTGTTTCGTTTAGCCTATCAACGATTTGTATCATACCTATGTTTGATGATTCTACTATGACATCTTCTGCACTTAAAAAGTCGTTTTTATGGCTATCTGTGATGATTCTTTTGCCAAGTTTATACTTGCCGCCGTAAATATTTATGATTTCTAGTGGATTGACTTTATTTTCTTTTAGAAGTAGTGAAAATATAAATGGCTTCATAACAGAGCCTACCTCATAAGCATACTCGCTTGCGGTTGAATTTAGTGCTTGATAGTCTCTTCTTGTGATATTTGATGGATTATATCTTGAAGTAGAAACTAGCGATAAAATCTTGCCAGTTTTACTATCCATTATGCCTATGACAACCTCTTTTGCTATGAGATCTTGCATTCTTTCGTTTGCCATTTTTTCTAGGATTTTTTGTAGTTTTAGTGGAGTGTTTAAAACGACATTATATCCGTCTATCCTTTTAGAAAGGTCAGCGTCGCCTGAAAGAATAATAGTATTTGAAAGATCTCTTGGGCCTTTTATAATGGCATCTTGAGTAGAAGAGAGTAGATTATCATAGACTTGTTCTATACCTTTTACACCCTCGACTTTTGTGATGCCGTCTTTTTCTATCTTTTTGATGTATCCTATGGTAGGCGTGAGCGTATCTTCAGCCATATATATGCGTTTTTCGCCACTTTCTACTATACTCATACCTTGAGTTGTGACTATGCCAGTTTTTGGATCTTCATATGGGACAAAAACTTTTTTTCTATATAGTTTTCTAGCTAGCTCTTTAAGATACGCTGCACCTTTGGCATCGATTTCATAAGATAGCGTTACTATGCCTTTTTTATTTAGGATTTTTCTGATTTTTTTGGGATCGTCACCACTGTAAAGTGTGTATAATCTGATAAATAGCTCTTTTTTGTTTGGATCTATATTTCTAGTATCGACCATAGCTTTATAGAGTTTTTGGCTATTTGCTATGCTAAAACCATCTTTTGTGATGATAGATCCTCTTAAAGCACTGTCAAAATCGCTACTTTGGAGCTTTGGTAAGTGTCTGTCTAAAAACACTCTATAAAAAATTACAGACAAAAATAGAATAACTCCAAGGATTATAAAGCCATATATGACATAAACCTTGTCTTGGCTGTGGCGTTCATTCATTAGAGTTGAGTTCTTGAGATTTCTTTATATGCGCTTATGGCTTTATTTCTGATTTCTAGCATTAGTTTCATGCTTGTTTCTGCTTTGCCTATAGCGATGGCTGCTTGGTGCAAGTCTGTAACCTCGCCAGTGGCTAGGTCGGCTACTGCTTTATCGGCTTTTACTTGAGTGTCGTTTAAGTCGCTTAAGGCTTTATTCAACATATCAGAAAAACCACTTCCGCTTTGTTCTTGGCTTTTTTTAGTTTGTTCAGTTTGATTTAAATTTGATATTTCTGAGATATTCATAATTATCCTTTTAATAACTCTATTGCACTATTTGCTATATTTTTAGCACTTTGAAATGCTGAAACGTTTGCTTGATACGCTCTTGTAGCTTCTACTAAATCGGCCATTTCTATAACTGGATTAATGTTTGGCAGCATTACATAGCCCTTTGCGTTTGCATCTGGGTGGCTTGGGTCGTATTTGAGTCTAAAATCGCTATCATCCCTTACTACTTTATCGACTATAACGCTGCTTAGAGCTGGTTTTGGAAACTGTGGAGCATCTGGATCATCAAGTGGATTTTCGTTTTGCAAGAAATCAGTTTTTGAGTTTAGTGCGTTGTTTAGCTCACTTGTAAAATCAATAGCTTTGAAAACAACTTCACGTCTTCTATATGGTCCGCCTTCTGCTGTTCTTGTTGTGTTTGCGTTTGCGATATTTGAGCTAATTACGTTCATACGGAAGCGTTGAGCGCTCAAACCATAACCACTTATATCAAAATCACTTAAATATGCCACGTTTTATCCTTAAATTTTACCACTAGCGTCTATTACGCTTTTAAATATATCGCCTTGTTTTTTGCTCGCACCATCTAGAGCTTGCACCATTATAGAGTTTTTGCTAAGCTCGGTTGTTTCGACATCTAAATCAACTGTATTGCCATCGTTCCTTGCCATGTGGCCATCTCTTAAATACACTGTTGAGTTTTTAGCACTTGGAAAGTCTAGCGAGGCAAAATGCTTTTCGTTTGTAACTGCAAGCTCAAATTTAGGCTCAGTTTTTACACCATAAATTTCATTTTTTTTAGCAATCAAAGCAGATTCAAAATCTACATCTTTTGCCTTGTAAAATGGAGTATCGATATTTGCTATATTGCCAGCGATGATTTGTTGGCGAAGAACTCTGCCTTCAAGCGCTGCATTGACTAGTTGTTTTGATTTGCTTGTTTGGAAGCCTGCAAACATCTTTTCTCCTTTATTTAGCTCGTCTCTTCTGCTATTTTTAGGGAGTTTTGTCACTTGCTTCACTGCGACGGGGCACAAAGCCCGTCTCATTTGCTCGTGACTCACAACCCTAAAAATATCTAGAAGATACTTCTCTATATTTTTAGATACTTTTATTTAAGCAAATTTTATTCCAAAATCTGCCTAAATCAGCTCTTTAAATGAATTAAATCCTGAATTTTGATTAATTTTTTTGTTTAATTCATCTAAAAATCTATCTCGTTTTAAATTTATTGCACCCATAAATCTCAAATGCTCGTTCATCACTTGAGCATCTATCAAAAAATCAAATTTACTAAGCACTTCGCAAAGCGTGATAAGAGCGACTTTTGAAGCATTTGGTTTTGTGCTTATCATACTTTCGCCGCAAAATACCTTACCAAAAATCAGTCCATAAAGCCCGCCGATTAACTCATCATTTTCATAAACTTCCACGCTGTGAGCGTATCCTAGCTCATGGAGTTTTGTGTATGAGCTTACGATGTCATTGCTTATCCAAGTTGGCTCGTGATTTTGCCTGTGCTCTTTGCAAAGCTTTATCAAAGAGCCAAAATCGTGGTCGAATTTTACCACGTAACGCTTGAAAAATGGCTTTATACTTTTGTGTTTTTTGATATCTTTTGGGTAAAATACAGCTCTTGGATCTGGCGACCACCAAAGAATGCTCTCACCCTCCATAAACCAAGGAAATATGCCTTTTTTATATGCTGATATTAGGGCGTTTGGCTCTAAGCTTCCACCAAAGGCTAAAGGGGCATTTTTGGGTGCAAATTTAGGATTTGGGAACTTATAAATCACTGCTTTTTGTACCTGCTAAGCTCTGAAAAACTAAAAAACACGCTTATTCCGCCATTTATACAAGGCAGTATTTCGCAGCCTGGATAATAAAATGTGATGCCCTCGGCTTCAAATGCGAAGTTTTCTGTAAAACTGATTGTGTCAAAATCAAAAAACATAGATTTTGCCTCATCATCACCCGTTGCAGGGTTGTCTTGTTTGAAATTATTTAAGATTTTTGACTTTAAATTTGCTAATAACTCAGTGCTATTTAGATCATAAATTTGACTTAAATCGTGCGGAGTGCCGTCATGATTAACCACTTTATTTACAGTTGTAAAAATAGGGTGAACGCCATTATAATTTGATATTAAATTTTGATATGTGGTTAGATTTTCATCGATATATTTGATGTAGCTTAGCGATGAGTAGTTGGAGTTTGGCTGCAAGATTAGAGTATCATTTTGGCTGTCAAATTTGCTTTTGATGAAGCAAGTGTCGCTATCATAATGGCTAAGAACTGAAATATTCTCATCCCTTAAAATAGGCAAAACTACGCTTTTTACTAGCATTTTTAGGGTTATATTTTTGTCATTGTACGAGGCTATGGCAATAGGCGAAAATGTGATTTGGCTACCTTGCTTGCTTCCTATATATTTTTTATCTCCGACGTATAAAACAAAGCTATCAAGGTCTGTGATTTCATCAATATCCTCTCCGCCGCAGCTTTTTGTAAGGTTGTTTGCACCAAAGTCATGGATATAAACTTTATAGTTTTTATTCGCGCCGTATATGAATTTTCCAGTAAAGTTGTTTGCAAATATAGCCACAAAGCCAAATAATAAGATTAAAAATATTTTCATTTTTTACCTTCGAACTCAAATTTAAACTCTTCACAAAAGCTGATTTTGACATTACCCCCGTTTTTTAGTTTGCCAAATAAAATCTCTTTTGCAATTGGATTATTTAATTTATCTTTTATCACGCGTTTTAAATTTCTAGCACCAAATTCGGTATTGTAGCCCAAATTTATAAGCTCATTTATGGCATTTTTGTCTAAATTTATACTCAAATTTTTGCTTTGAACTTCTAAATTTTTAATCTCTTTTAGAACTATTTTTTCTAAAATTTCCTTGTTTAGATCATTAAATCTGATGATTTTGTCTATTCTATTTCTAAACTCCGAGCTAAAAAATCCCTTCACAGCGCGTTCGGTTTTGTCGCTGGCGTCTTTTTTAAACCCCATTGTGTTGGCTTCTTTTGTGCCTAAATTTGAGGTCATAACGATGATTGTGTTTTTAAAATCACTCTTATTTCCAGTCGCATCGCTCAGGCTTGCGTTGTCAAATATCTGCAAAAAGATGTTTATAAGCTCATCATTTGCCTTTTCTATCTCATCAAACAAAATCACGCTATATGGGTGGTTTTTGATGGTGTTTGTAAGAAGTCCGCCGTTTTCAAACCCCACATATCCTGGAGGCGAGCCAATGAGCTTGCTAACTGCGTGTTTTTCCATATATTCGCTCATATCGAAGCGTTCAAAATGCACGTTTAGTGTGTTTGCAAGTTCAAGGGCTAGCTCACTTTTACCCACGCCGCTACTTCCTGTAAAAAGAAAAACTCCAATAGGGCGGTTTGGCTCATTAAGCCCAGCGTAAGAGCTTATAAGTGTGTCATTTAGGGCGTTTATGGCTTCATCTTGACCATAAATTTTAGATTTTAAATTTGGAGCTAAATTTTTTAAAATATTTTTATTGTCTATATTTTGGTTTAAATTTGCCACATTTGCTATTTTTGAAACTATCTCATAAATCAGCTCTTTTTTTACCGCTTTTTTACCGCTTGCCTCTAAGCTAAGCTTAGCTCCAGCTTCGTCAATGATGTCTATAGCGCTATCTGGAAGGAATTTATCACTCAAATATCTTTTGGCAAGTTCTATACTAAGACGCAAAATCTCATCGCTATAAGTGACACTGTGGAAGTTTTCGTAAGTCTTTTTAAGCCCTTTTAAAATCAAAAAGCACTCATCGAAGTTCGGCTCGCCAACATCGATTTTATTAAATCTTCTAAGCAAGGCTTTATCTTTGTTGAAGTTTCTAAACTCGCTATATGTGGTCGCGCCAATCAGTCTGATTTGACCGTTTGTGAGATATGGTTTGATGATACTAGCGACGTCTAAGCCACTGTCGTTTGAGCTATTTGCGTTCATAATAGAGTGAATTTCATCGATAAATATTATATAATTTGGATTTTGTGTGAGCCTATCTATAATCTGCTTTAGCCTTTCTTCAAACTCCCCACGGTACTTTGCTCCAGCGATCAGTGAGCTTATATCAAGCGAATATATCACGCTGTCTTTTAGTCTATCTGGCACGTCTGCTTGAACTATCTTTTGGGCTAGAGCGTGGACTATGGCAGTTTTGCCAACTCCAGCTTCACCGACAAATATGGGATTATTTTTTTTATGGCGACTTAAAATCTCAAAAGCCTTTTGAATCTCATCAACTCTACCGATGACTGGGTCTAGTTTGCCATTTTTTGCTAGTTCGTTTAAATTTGATGCAAAATAGTCAAAATCATCGTTCTCATCATCTTTTAAACCATGAAATTTGAGTATTTCGTAAGATGTGGATTCTTTGTCATTTAGTATTTCGTCTAAAAAATCATCTTGGTCAAATGAGGCTTCGTTTGCGATATTGCTTAGGATTTCGCTGAGTTTATAAGTCAAAATCGGTGCTTTTTGAGTATCGGTTTTTGGAAACTGATCAAGCAAGGATAAAATATCGTTTTTTAGAGCTTCATGATCGCTTATTCCAAGCTCATCAAGCCTTTTTAAAAAATCCTTATCAGAGGTTAGGCAGTATAATATATGCTCCACGCCGATATATTCGTGGGATTTTGACATTGCGAGTTGTGAAGCATCTTTGAGTGCTTTTGTAAGACTTTGTTCTAGCATTATTCTTCTTTTAAAATACATTTTAGTGGGAAGCCAAATTTTTTAGCTAAATTTATGACTTCCATTTGCTTGGTTTGGGCTATATCTTTTGTATAAATTCCACAAACTGCGCTTCCTAGCTCGTGGATTTTAAGCATTAAATTTATAGCCTCATCTTGGTTTTTGTTAAATACATTTATGAGGATCATTACGACAAAATCCATCGTCGTAACATCATCGTTTAAAAGTAGGACTTTAAATAAATTTGGTTTAAAATCCTTGATTTTTATCTTCGTTTGGGAAGATTTTTTAGTTTGCACTTTTTATCCTAGAGATGTCCTTGCTTATGACGTTTGTTGTTATCTCTCCAAGGTAAAATTTGTTAGTTTGTGACATACCTAAAGTGTCAGTTAAGACTTGATAAACTCCATTTTTTAACACGACTTTAAATGGGAGTTGCAAGGCTCTTTTATAGTCGATATCGCTTAAAATTTGCTCTATCAAACGTGGATTTGAGTCTGAGTTGGTGATGAAATAATAAGCGTTATATTTTTTGGAGAAGTTTTCTATGATGTCTTTGTCGCTGACTTTTTCAAAGTGAATAAGACCGATAATCATAAAATCATCGCTATTTTTTAGCTGATAATCCATAAGGTGCGGGGCTTCTTTTTGGCAAGGAGGGCAATACGTGCCAAATATATCAAACATCACAATTTTGTCACTACCTTTGAGCTTGAAGCCGTTTTGTTCTCTAATCAAAGTCGCCTTTGTACCCACGATGCTAGTTAGCTCTATTTCATCGCCTGTATTATATGGCTTAAATGAAGTAGTTGCTTCTTCTTCGCTGCTTCCACAACCAACTAAAACTAACATACAAAAACTAAGTGCTAAGATGATTTTTTTCATATTTTTCCTTTAAATTTAGTTATTTTTTATGTGTATCTTTTCATCGCGGCTCTTGCTTCAAGATCTGCTTCACGTTTTTTGAGTGTCTCTCTCTTGTCGTGCAGATTTTTACCTTTTGCGAGTGCGACGCTAACTTTTACTATGTTTTTGTTGCTTAAATACATACTTAAAGCAACAAGAGTTAGCCCTTCGGTGCTGACTTGACCGAGTAGTTTGTCTATCTGGCGTCTGTGCATGAGAAGCTTTCTAGGGGCTCTTTCGTCTGGTTTGAAGTGTGAGTTTGTAGTCTCAAGGTAGCTTATGTGCGCATTTAGCAAAAACAGCTCACCTCTTGTGATACGAACAAAGCTATCTTTGAGATTTGCTCTGCCAGCTCTTAGAGCTTTTACTTCGCTACCTTTTAGGCAGATTCCTGCTTCAAACGTCTCTAAAATAGTGTAATCATGGAATGCTTTTTTATTTTTTGCTAGGTCTTTTGACATAAATTTACTCTTCTTACTAAATTGTGTGATTATATCTAAAAAGTGCAAAATAATTGATAAATTTGAGTTAAATTATTGTGCAAATTTAGGTTAAACAAGGCTAAATTTGGTGCTTCCGCTTCCACTTAAAAACTCGTTATCTTGGACTTCTAAATTTGGATATAACTCCAAGCAAGGCTTTAAAAGATCGTTTAGCTCATAGTTTTTAAAGCTAGTTAAAATCTCTTTTGAGCTTAGTTTTTCTAAGTTCCTGGCTAAGTCTAAGTCAAATCCGCAAAAGCTTGATCTAAATTTGGCAAAAACAGCTGGAGTAGAGCAAAAAATAGGGCTTGTAATGAGCTTAATATCTGGCAAATCATCATCAAATTCACTCACAATCTCGCCGATCCCTGATACATTTGCACTATCAAATTTGCTAACAAAAAAGCTAACATCAGCTCCTATATTTTTAGCTATTTGCATTAGTTTTTGGGGTTTTATGCCTAAATTTAACTCATCATTTACCATATTTAAAAACGCCGCAGCATTGCTACTTCCGCCACCAAGCCCACCGCCCATAGGGATATTTTTGATTAGATTTATTTGATTTAGTTTAAAAAACTCATCAATCTCGTTTTTAAAGCCTAAATTTTCAAGCTCAAATTTGGCTTTAAAAATAATATTATTTTCTATTTTATCACCCAAAATCAGCTCATCGCTTTGTCTTTTGATAAAATTAATCTCATCAAAAAGAGCTTTAAAAAGCACAAAACGTGAACTTATCTCGTGATAATTCCCCCTAAAACCAGTAATTTTTAAAAAAATATTTATCTTGGCGTAAGATTTCATTTTAGAAGCTTTTTGCTAAGTTCATCTATGGATTTGCTATCTATTTTACTAGCTTGGAGGTTTGTGTTTGCTATCTCATCAGCTAGTTCGCCACGTAAAATCATCACATTTTTGGGTGCTTCGATGCCGATTTTGACACCGTTTTTTGTCGTTTGTATGATTTTTATCTCTATATTATCTGCGATTTTTATACTTTCATTATCTTTTCTAGTTAATATTAACATAATTCTACCTTATTTAAACAATACGTTACTGCTTCGTCTTTTAGCTCAACGATGCTAAAAAACTCATCAAAAACAAGCAAATATTTGCCATCTTTTTGGATTTTAAAATCTGCTATGGCTAGTTTTTTGCCATCTTTTATATTTTCCTTGCTTCCAAAATACTCATTTTGCTCTAAATTTAGATATTCAAGCGGGTTTAAAGCCTTTTCATCTTCATAGACAAACTTGCCTTCTTTCATCCTGCAAAGTGCGCTTAGAGTGCCATTTACACCTAATTTTTTAGCAAATAAATTTGCCCAAGATCTGATATAACTTCCCTCGCTGACTGTTATTTCAAAGCTCAAAAATGGGTGCGAGTAGTTTAGGATTTTGGCATCATAAATTTGCATAGTGCTTTGCTTCATCTCAAACTCGCTTCCAGCCCTTGCAAGAGTGTAGGCCCTTACGCCGTCAATTTTTTTGGCACTAAATTTAGGTGGCGTGTATGAAATCTCTCCAAGAAGTGAGCTTCTTGCTATCTCAATGCTTTCATTGACAAATGGCTTTAAAATCTCAACTTGGCTTATATTTTCATTATCAAGGCTTGGTGAACTAGCTCCTAGCCAAAGCGTGGCTTGGTAGGTTTTTGGGGCTTTGCAAAGGTAGTTAAATAGCCTTGTGTAATTCCCAAAAGCAATAACCAAAACTCCACTAGCAAATGGATCAAGCGTGCCAGAAAATCCAGCTTTTTTGACATTATATTTGCGTTTTAATCTGCCTAAAAAGTGGTTGCTAGACATCATGGCTGGTTTTTTGGCGACAAATATGCGGTTTATTTCGTTTTTCATACTACTTTTTCTACGAAGCTTGACATTATCTCTTTTATATTGCCGCCGAAGTTGATTTTGAGCTTAAATTCAGCTTTTATTTTGGTGCTATCAAGCACTCTTCCAATGCCAAAAATTTTATGTTTTACCAAATCCCCTTTTTTAAATTCATTGCTTGATTCTATCCTAAGTGAGCCTTCGCAAAGTCCAGCCTCGCTTAAAAATCTTGATTTATTTAGTCTTGTTCTTTGACCTTTGTAAAATCTTGAGTTGGCAAATGACAAGCTTAAGCCAGTTTTTGCTCTCGTAATGGCGACGTAAGCGAGGCGTCTTTCTTCTTCGATGTCGCTACCATCGCCAATAAGAGGAAAAAATCCCTCCTCAAGCCCTATGACAAAAAGATGCTCAAACTCAAGTCCTTTGCTAGCATGAACGCTCATTATAGAAATCGCATCATCGCTTATCCTATCTTGCTCGCTTTGGAGGGCTAACTCGTTTAAAAACTCATCTATATCAAAATCAGGTGTGTTTAAAATCTGATCTTTTATAAGTCCATAAAACTCATCGATGTTTGCTACTCTTTCTACACCATCTGGCAAAGCTTCGTAATGCGCTCTTATACCAAAAGCCTTTTCTAGACTGCTTAATAAATCATATATTGGTTTGTCTTTTAAATCTTTTAAATCGTTGGCGAAATTTAGAAGCACGGCACGGGATTTTTTGCCTACAATGTCATCATCCATCATATAAATGGCGTTGTAGATTGATGTTTTGTTTTCGTAAGCAAATTTTTCAAGTTTTGCGATGCTGACTTTGCCAAGACCACGTTTTGGGCGGTTTATTATACGGTTTAGAGAAAAATCATCATTTGGATTTAAAACTAGCCTTAAATAGCTTATTAAATCTTTTATCTCCATTCTTTCGTAGAATTTAACGCCACCTACCATTTTATACGGGATTCTGGCTTTGTTTAAACCATCTTCAAGGCTTCTTGAAAGTGCATTTATCCTGTATAATATAGCTATTTCATCGGCTTTTACGCCGCTATTTAGTAGTTTTGAAATTTGATCTGCTATGACTCTGGCTTCTATGTTTTCATCGCCGTTTTCTATGATTTTTACTGGATTACTATCTTTTTTTGTGCTTTTTAGCTCTTTACCAAGCCTCGATCTGTTGTGATCTATCAGCTCATTTGCGGCTTTTAGTATGCTTGGAGTGGAGCGGTAGTTTTCTTCTAGTTTGATGACTTTGACATTGTCAAATTGATCTTTGAAATTTAGTATATTTTCTATTTTTGCACCACGCCAGCCATAAATACTTTGGTCGTCATCGCCCACGACTACTAAATTTTGGTGGCAAAAACAGAGCTTTCTTAAAAGCTTATATTGCAAATCATTTGTATCTTGATACTCATCTACCATTATATATTGGTAGCGGTTTGAGATTTCGCGAGCTAGAGTTTCGTTGTTTTCTAAAATTTTATAAGTAAGAGCCAAAAGATCGTCAAAATCTACTAGATTATTTGCTTCTAAATACTCTTCATAAAGCTTATAGGCTTTTGCTATTTTTTCGTAATTTACCTGCGCTGATTTGCTGGCGGTGTTTAGCTTGGAGCTGTTTATGACGTCATCTACGCTTAAAAGCATATTTTTGTATTTTGAGATTTCATTTGATATGATTGAGGTTTGGACGTCTATCTCAAAGTCTTTTATAATCTTTTTTTTATCATCTGTGTCGATGATGACGAAGTTATTTTTTCTACCAAGTTCGCTGATATAAAATTTCAAAAACAAAAGTCCAAATTTGTGAAAGGTGCAAAGCAGTGGAGCTGAGCTTATGTCTGCTTTTAGCATAGATAACGCCCTTGCTTTCATCGTGCTAGCGGCTTTATTAGTAAAGGTTAAAGTAAGTGTATTTAGAGGATCTATGCCGACTTCGCTTATGAGATATGCTAGGCGAGTGGTTATGGTTTTTGTCTTTCCACTTCCAGCTCCAGCTAAGATAAGCATAGGACCATCGATATGCGACGCGGCTGTTTTTTGGCTAGGATTTAAGGAGTCTAGTAAATTCATCAATATCGCTTTATTTAATTTATTATTGATTATAACATATTAAAACTTTTAAAGTTTTTAATGGAATTTTTGTTACAAATTTTGTATTGAAATGTTAGAAGCGAGTTAGATTGTGTTACTTAAATAAACACAAATTTACATATTGTTATGATAATTACAAAAAAAATTAAATTTAAAAATAAATTTAGATTATATTATTATAATTATTAGCGGACACATTACACAAAGGGAAATTTATGGTTAGCGATTTTAATAAAATTTATACTTTTATGGCTATTGTTAGAGAAAGAAGTTTTTCTAAGGCATCAAAAGTTTTAGGTGTATCTCAACCAGCTGTTACTTTACAAATCAAAAAGCTAGAAGAGACATTGCAAGCAACTCTTATAATGAGAAAGAAAAACGGAATTATCCTGACAAAAGAGGGCGAAAAATTTTATAAACTATGCCTTAAATTTGAGGGTTCGATGTTTAGATTTAAGGAGCAAGCAAGCCATATAAAAGACGAAAAAACGCCTATGGTGGTGGCGACAAACTCTTTGATAGGTGATACTATTTTGCCTATGATGCTTGATAAAATTTGCGACGCAGTTGATAGCAATCTTAATGTTAAAATTACAGATAATAATAATTTATTATCATATTTATTAGATAGAAGATGCGATTTTTGTTTGATGGGCGAGAGGATTTACAACGATCAGCTAGTCTTTAAAAAGCTTTTAGAATACGAGATAGTTCTTGTAGCAAATCATGAATTTACTGGCTCTTTAAATGCTAATGATTTAGAAAAACATAGATTTATAAAAGATAAAACAAAGAATTTTATAAACTCATATTTCGATCAGTTTGGCATAAACTATGACGATCTCAATACGGCGTATTCTCTTGATGGATCCGTGGCTGTAAAAGCTGCTATCTTAAACAACAAAACAAGAGAATATTTGGCATTTTTGCCTAAATTTATGATAGAAGAAGAGCTAAAAAATGGTCAAATATTTTTAATTGAGCTAGAAAATATAAAAATCATAAGAACTTTATATGTTGCTAGCTTGAATGAAAATGAAGAAATCGTCGATAGAATAGGCTCTATGAAACTCAATCTTTTTTCTTAAAAATAGTCTTATTGTTTGGGTTAGACATAAAAATATTTTTAGATTTTTCTGTTCTAACCTTGCTTGCATCTTCTTTGTACTCTGAAAAATTTATCAAAATCGGACTTTCACTAACTAAAATTTGAACTATCGCACCAAGTGGAACTTCAACTAAGCTAGCAAAATTTTCACTTCCAAAACCAGCTTCAAAGCTTAGCTCGTTTTGGCTTAAATTCGCACTTTGCAAAGTATATCCACCAAGTGTGAAAAGTATAACTGGAGACTTGAAACTATCTTTTATATGCGCTGGCAAATCTGGAGTAAATTTGGTATATTTTAAATTTACAAGCACAGAAAACTCAGCATTTTTTTGCAAAACATACTCCAAACACTCATAAACGTGCATCTTCATTAATGTACAAAAGCTATCGTCTTTCAAGATATTTTCAAGCATTTTCTCTCCTTAAATTTGTATAAATTCATCTACTAATTTTTTGACTTCGCCTATTCCTATTTGCCAAAATTCCTCTTGATTGATATCAAATCCAAACATTTCTACCATTTCTTTTGGACTTTTGCTTCCGCCAAGACTTAAAAATTTAGTGTAAATTTGGACGAAGTTTTCGCATTTGCCACTTTTGTATAGCCCAAAAAGAGCTAAAACGAGAAGCTGAGCGTAACTATAAGCGTAGCAGTAAAATGGCGAGTGGATAAAGTGCGGTATGTAGCTCCACCAAATTTTGTAATAATCATTTAAAATCAGGCTATCGCCAAACATTTTTTTGGACTCTTGCATCCAAATTTGGTTTAGTTCATCGCTTGAAATCTCTCCATCGTGAGCGTGAACTAGCCTTTCAAATGTGGTGAAATTTATCTGGCGATAAAGAGTAGCAAATATGTCTTCTAGCTTGCCAGCAAGAAGTCCAGCTAGCTCATTTTTTGGTGTTTTGTTTTTGATATATTCAAAAACTAGCATTTCGCAAAACACCGAAGCAGTCTCAGCGGTGGTGAGTGGTGTGTCTGAGTTTAGAGTGCCGACACTGTAGCTAAGATGCTGATGAATAGAGTGTCCAAGCTCGTGAGCCACTGTGAAAACATCTCGCCTTTTGTTGGTGAAATTTAGCAAAACAAATGGATGCACCTGGCTTACTGCTGAGTGAGAAAATGCTCCGCTTTGCTTGTTTGGGGCTGGAAAGACATCGCACCAGTTCTCATCAAATGCTCTTTTGGCTAGATTTGCAAACTCAGGGCTAAACTCGCCAAAAGCTTTTAGCACTATATCTTTCGCCTCGTCCCAGCTAAACTCACTATCCCCGTTTATCGGAGCGTATCTATCGTAATCATATAGCTTTTCAAGCCCTAAAATTTGGCGTTTTTTATCATAAAATTTACTCACTAAATCAAAGCTATTTTCGCTTGCTTTGATAAGTGCATCGACGCTGCTTTTTTCTATTTGATTGCTTTGGTGTCGGCTGCTTTCAGGAAGCTCATATCCACGAAGTTCGCAATCATTTTTGAGATCTGTTTTTATCATGTTGTAGATGTAAGTTAGCAAATGCTGGTTTTGCTCTAGCGTCACGCTTAGGCTAAGAGCTGCGTTTTTACGCACATTCCTATCGCTATCGCTAAGCTTTGAGAGAATCTCTTCTTCGCTAAGCTCTTTGCCATCAAGATGAAATTTAAGCCTTGCCATACTCTCATCAAATAGTCTTGAAAATGCGTTTGTTCCAGTGTTTGCAGTGCGTAGCAAGATTCTTTCTTCTTTGAAGCTTAGTTGATGAGCTTTTTGCTTTTTACTAAGGCTTAAAATATAGCTATAATCCTTGCAAAACTCTATAAACTCATCTTGCTTGGCGTCATCTATCTCATTAAATTCAAGCATAAAAAACAGAATTTCTTCTTCTAATTTCGTGCAAATTTCCTCATATTTGGCTAAAAATGAGCCTTTTGTAGTGTCTTTGGCAAAATTAAGATAAGCATAAGTCATAATTTTATTTAGGCTTGTTATTATGTCTTCATACTCTTTTATAGCGTCCAAAAACTCGGAGCTTTTTAGGCTTTGAAGCTTTGCATTATATGACGCATTAAATTTGCTAACTTGCTCTTTTAAATTTGATATAAAAAGATCTAAATCATCTGTGTTTTTAAAAAAAACTTCTAAATTCCATTGCATAATTATCCTTTGTTAAAGGTAAAATTATAGCAAAAAAAATATAAAAGTGAAATTGCACCCAAATTTATGGGTGCATTGAAAAAGAATGTTAAAAATTATTTTGAAGCAATCGCGGTAAAAAGCACGTCAGTTGAGCTATTTAATGCAGTCTCAACAGAGTCTTGTATAACTCCGATAATGAAGCCCACGGCGACAACTTGCATGGCTATATCATTGCTGATACCAAAAAGTGAGCAAGCAAGAGGGATAAGCATAAGTGATCCACCAGCTACACCACTTGCCCCGCACGCCCCAATAGCTGCGATTACGCTTAGTAAAAGTGCGTCAAAAAAGCCTATTTGAATTCCCAAAGTATTAACTGCGCTCAGAGCCAAAACAGCGATTGTCACAGCAGCTCCTGCCATGTTTATGGTGGCTCCTAGTGGGATTGAGATAGAGTAGAGTTTTTCATCTAAATTTAGCTTTTTACAAAGGTTCATATTTACAGGGATATTTGCAGCACTACTTCTTGTGAAAAACGCAGTAACAGCACTTTCTTTAACGCAAGTCATGATAAGCGGATATGGATTTTTCTTTGTGACTAGATAAACTATGATCGCATTTACCACAAATCCCACAAAAAGCATAGTTCCAACCAAAACTACTATAAGCTTTAGATACCCGCCAAGTGCGCTAAATCCAGTTTGAGCCACACTTATGCAAACTAGTCCAAAAATACCAAATGGAGCTAGACGAATGACAAATTTAACTACTTTTGTTATGGCTGCACTTGCGTCTTTTATCATCTGTTTTGTCTGCTCTGAAGCGTGGCGAAGTGCTAAACCAATACCCACAGCCCATGTCAAAATCCCTATATAATTTCCACTTGCAATTGCATTTACTGGGTTATCAACCATTTTAAATACTAAAGTTTTTAGCACTTCTATGATACTACTTGGAGCTGAAGTGATCGCGTCACCTGTGTTTTGCAAGACCAAAGTCGTAGGGAAAATAAAGCTAGCTATGACAGCTGAAAGCGAAGCTAAAAATGTGCCAATGATGTATAAAATGATTATTTTTTTAAGCCCAGTTCCACTGCCAAATTCTTTTAAAGCTATAGAAGATGACACAAGTACGAAGACAAGCACTGGAGCTATAGCTTTTAATGCCCCAACAAATAAATTTCCAAGTACAGAAGCTGCGTTTGCTGCTGGAGTAGCGCCAGCGTAGTTGTGAGCTATAAATCCCAAAATAGCTCCAAGAATGATTCCAAATAGAATTTGAACTATTAAATTTCCATCAGTATATCGTTTGGTGAGTTTTTCAAGCATACTCATTTAAATCCTTTAAATTGAATTAGATTTCACTATTATAATTGTATTGTTGTTAAATTTCTATTAAATTTGGCTGTTTTGAAAGATTTAAGCCTTAACTTTTATTTTAAAATATTTATGATAAAATTAAAACTTTGAAAATTTGATAAAGGAAATCTAAATGTATCTATTTACAAGTGAAGTTGTAAGTCCAGGTCACCCTGATAAATGTGCAGATATTATAGCAGATAGTATAGTTGATGCGATACTTAAAAAAGATCCAAACGGCCGCGTTGCGAGTGAAGTTTTTGTCGCTGGAAAACATATAGTTATAGGTGGTGAGGTAAATGCTAAGGTAGATTTTACTCATCAAGATTACCGTGATATAGTAAAAACTACACTAAAAAATATAGGATATAACGGAAATCCATATTTCACAAGAGCTCAATGTCTTCACCCAGAAGATGTCGAAGTAGATGTATTTTTAAACCAACAAAGCCCAGATATCAATCAAGGCGTGGATCAAAGCAGTGGCGAGATCGGCGCTGGAGACCAAGGCATTATGTTTGGGTTTGCTTCAAGTGAGACTGAAAATCTAATGCCAGCAGCTATAACTTACGCAAGAATGCTTTGTGATAAAGTATATGATTACGCTCTTAAAAATCCAGACAAACTAGGCGTTGATATCAAAACTCAAGTTACAATCGACTATGATACAAAGGCAAATTTTGAAAGCTGCAAGCCAGTTGCTATACACACGATAGTAGTAAGTGCGCCAAGCGTTGAGAGCTTGAAAATAGAAGAGGTTAGGGCTTTAGTACAAGGCTTAATCGATGAAGCAGGACTTCCAAAAGAGCTATATAATAAAGAAAAAACTATCATTTACATCAATCCAACTGGACGCTATGTAAACCACAGCTCACTTCATGATAGTGGCCTAACAGGTAGAAAACTCATCGTTGATAGCTTTGGTGGATACTCTCCGATAGGCGGTGGGGCTCAAAGTAGTAAAGACTATACAAAAGTTGATAGAAGCGGGCTTTACGCAGCAAGATGGATAGCAAAAAATATAGTTGCAAGTGGGCTTGCTAAAAAGTGCATAGTTCAGCTAAGTTACGCAATAGGCGTGGCAAAGCCAGTGAGCGTGAGTGTGGATTGTATGGGAACAAATACTAGCATAAACGATGATGAGCTTTCAACCTTTGTACACGAAAACTTCGCTCTTACTCCAAGATGGATTACAAACAAATTTAATCTTGATAAACCAAGCAATGATACATTTTTGTATGCAGACGTGGCAGCTCGTGGACAAGTGGGCGTGTCAAGCTACCCATGGGAAAAGCTAGACGCAGTAGAGATATTTTCAAAACTAAAATAAATCATTTTTACCAAATTTGAGTTAAATCAAATTTGGTAATCTTTTATTAAATAATAAAATTTATTAATTACTTATCTAAATTTAAAGAAACTTATCGTATAATTTTCCACAATCGGAGGATTTATGAGATTAATACCCATTTTTTTATTAATACTTTGCGTAGCTTTAAGCCTAAATGCTAAAAAACTTGAAGTGCTAACGACATTTACTATCATAGATGATATGGCAAAAAACGTAGCTGGAGAGGCTGCAAATGTAAGATGTTTGGCGAAATTTGGAGCTGATATTCACTCTTATGAAGCTACGCCAAAAGACATTATCAAAGCTAAAAAATCAGATATAATTTTGTATAATGGCTTAAATTTAGAGCTTTGGATAGCAAAATATTTGCAAAATGTATCAAAGCCAAGCTTTAATCTAACAGATGACATTGAGCCTATTTTAATTGCAAATGGTACATATAAAGGCAAACCAAATCCACACGCTTGGATGAGTTTGAAAAACGCTCAAATTTATGTAAGAAATATACAAAATGCTCTTAGTCAGAGTGATCCGCAAAATGCATGGATTTATGCAAAAAATGCTGATGATTATATAGCTAAACTAGCCAAAATAGAAGCTAAATTTAGGTCTAAATTTGAAGCAATCCCAAAAGAAAAAAGATACCTTGTAAGTAGCGAAAGTGCGTTTAGTTATTTAGCTAGTGAATACGGCTTTAAAGAGCTTTATATCTGGAGTGTAAATAGCGATGAGCAAGGCACTACAAAACAGATAAAAAACTTGATTGATAGGGTTGTAAATAATAAAGCTAGCGTGATTTTTAGCGAAAGTACTATTAGTAAAAAGCCAGCCATGACTGTAGCAAACGAAACTGGCATTAGATATGGTGGAGTGCTTTACGTGGATAGTTTGGACGCAAAAGTTAAAACATATATTGATCTCATAGACACCACCTACACAAATATAATAAACGGATATAGCGATGAAAAAAATTAGCCTTGAAGTATCAAATTTAAGTGTCAAATACGCAAATGTAGTTGCACTTGAAGACGTAAATTTCAGCCTTGAGGGTGGAAATGTTTGTGCATTGATCGGCACAAATGGAAGTGGCAAAAGTACGCTTTTTAAATCCATAATGGGCGTGATTAAGCCAAAAGGTTGCGAGATAAAAATCTGTGGTTTTAGCTTAAAAGATGCAATAAAACAAAGCCTTATAGCATACGTTCCGCAAAACGAAGAGATAGATTTTGACTTTCCTATCAATGTCTGGGAGCTTGTGATGATGGGTAGGTTTGCTCACATGGGATTTTTCAAGCGTCCTAAATTTAACGACACGCAAGCAGTCGCTGAGGCCTTGAAAAAAGTCGATATGTATGAGCTAAGACATAGGCAAATCGGTGAGCTTAGTGGTGGACAAAAAAAGCGTATATTCATCGCTAGATCACTAGCGAGCGGGGCTAAAGTGATACTTCTTGATGAGCCATTTAATGGAGTTGATGCAAAGACTGAGAGCATGATACTTGATTTACTTATCAAGCTTAGAGCTGATGGGTATTTGATACTTGTTTCTACTCATAATCTTGGCATGGCAGCTCAGTATTGCAACAGAGCGATTTTACTCAAAAAGACAGTTTTAGCCTCTGGATTTACAAATGATGTTCTAACGCCTTCAAATTTAACCAAAGTTTTTGGCGGAAGTTTGAGATATTTTAAGGTTGAAGTAGATGATACGAGCTGCAATATAGCTCTTATAAGCGATGATGAAAAGCCACTTATCGTGGTAGATGAAAAGGTGCAAGATGGAATGGTTAATAGAGCCTTTTAGCTACTCATATATTCTCAAAGCTCATCTTGTGAGCCTATTTTTATGCTCATTTTGCGGGTTTTTGTCTTGTTTTTTGATACTTAAATCATACTCGCTTTTGGCTGACGCTCTTTCTCATAGCGTAACTCCTGGAGTTATAATTGCTTATATGACAAGCTTTTCATATACGATTTCAAGCTTTTTGTGTGGGATATTTGCGCTTTGTAGTATGGCTCTAGTCACTGGAAACTCGAAGCTTAAGACTGATACGATAATCGGGGTTGTATTTTCTAGCTTTTTTGCTTTGAGCCTATTTTTGGTTTCGATTTTTTCTATACCGATCAAGCTTGAAAGTGTGTTTTTGGGCGATATTTTAAGTCTTGATGATGGTGAGGTTTTTGAGCTTGGAGTGCTTATAACTATTTTATTTGGCTTTATGATTTTGAGCTTTTCAAAGATCAAATTTATATTTTTTGACGAGCTTGGGGCGAGTATTGCTGGGATAAATGTCAAGCTTTATAGGCTTTTATTTTTTATGTTGCTTTGTTTTTGCACTGTTGCTAGCCTAAAAACTGTTGGAGCTATACTCATTACTGCGATGCTTATAACTCCTGGAGCGAGTGCTTTTATGATTTGCAAAAGCTTTAACAAAATGGCTATTTTGGCGGCATTCTTTGGTGGTTTTAGTGGGTTTTTTGGAGTATATCTCAGCTATTTTTTAGACACTTATGCTTCAGCGATGATAGTTCTTACGCAGTGCGTGATATTTATTGTTTGTTTTTTATATAAAAGGCTAAAAATCGCAAATTTACATTTTTTAAAGGTGGCTAAAAATGTTTGAGTTTTTAATAGAGCCATTTACCTATGATTTTATGCAAATAGCCTTTTTTATGGCACTTGGTATAAGTGTGGTTTGTGCTGTTTTGTCTTGTTTTTTGGTGCTTAAATCATACTCTTTGCTTGGGGATGCCATGAGCCATTCGGTGATGCCTGGCATGATAGTGGCTTATGCTTTGGGGCTTCCGCTTGGCGTGGGGGCATTTTTTTCAAGCATTGGCTGCTTGTGGTTAATTGAGTTTTTAAAAGAGCGAAGTGGATTAAAAAGCGATGCGATAATAGGGATTTGCTTTACTAGTTTTTTTGCTTTGGGGCTGTTTTTGTACTCAAAAGTAGATAGCCCACTCCATATAAATGAAATTTTATTTGGAAATTTACTTGGCGTGACAAAAGAGAGTATGCAAATTTCACTCACCATTTTTGCATTTGTTTTAGGTGTGATTTTTTTGCTTTTTAGAAGATTTTACGCTGTGTTTTTTGATGAGATAAATGCGTATATAGTCGGATTAAACCCCAAAAAATACTATTATTTAATGCTTTTGATACTTAGTTTTGTCGTTGTTTTTGGATTTAGTTCTGTTGGAGTTATACTTGTGGTTGCGATGCTTATACTTCCTGGAGCGAGTGCATTTTTGCTTACTAGCAGATTTTGGCTTATGCAAATTTACGCAGTTTTGCTAAGTATTTTTAGCTCATTTGTAGGCATTTTAGCAAGCTTCCACAGTGATGCTAGCACTCAAGCAATCATAGTCATAACTCAAGCTTTTGTTTTTGTGCTTAGCTTGTTATACTCTAAATTCAAGGCGTTATAATCTCGCTTTTGCTACCATTTACACTGTGATAAATGGTAGTTTGATACTTAAAAGCGTAGTATTTTAAAAGCAATTTTTGCAAAACTGGCTCGGTTGAGGGCATAAACCACGCATTATTTGTGATAGCCACTACAAACTCAGGTTTGCTTGCATAAATCTCATCTCTTGAGGCTTCATAGCAGATTGCATTTGTTATTTTAATACCATCTATTTCGTACTGGCTCACGCTTTTTGCTGAGCTAAAATCAGAGCTTCCACCAAAAAATATTTTATTGATAAAATCAGCCATAAATTTAGGCAGCGGAACTTCTTCCCCAAATGGCACCAAAACTACTTTATCGAATCTTTTTACATTGCCATTTTGAAACAAAAACGCCGAATTATAGGTAGTTTTATTCTCATATCCTAAAGAGCCAGTAAGTATGGTTATATCTTTAGAAAGCTCTTTAAGGTAAGCAAAAAGCTCGCTTTGACGCTCCAAAAATAGCGGAAATGCAGTTTCTGGCAAGATGACAAATTTAGCTCCATTATTTATGGCATTGTGGATTAAGCCAATATTCATTTCTATTATGTCGCTTGTATATTTTTTATCCCATTTTTTGTTTTGGTCGATTTGCGTGTTTGTAAGTTCCACGCTAAAAGGGAGTAAATTTGGCTGGCTTGGCTTTAAATTTAGATTTAAAAGCATTAAAATAGCTAAAATGACAAAGCCAAATTTAAATTTCTTACTAAGTATAAGTCCAGCTAAAACTGCTCCAAGCGACCAAATGGAAGGCTTAAAAATAGTGCCGACAAAGATTAATTCTAGATTAAACCAGTTGAAATTAAACGGATAAAAATAGTCTAAAGCCACAAGCAAAATTGCTCTTAAAATTTGGCTTTTAAAATATCCAGCTATTAAAAACAAAAGCCCATAAACAAGCCCAATTGCGATGATTTCAAGAGGTATGAGATACCAAAAACCATAATAAACAAGGCTAAAACTAATCCAATAAAACCACAAAATCCCTACAAAAAATCCAGTCCAAAACCAAGTTTTTTTATCTAAATTTAGTAGTAAATACAAGCCAAAAATAGCCAAAAAACAGCCGATATAATTTAGAATTACAATCTCAAAAATTGATAAAAATATAAAAAAAGATAGTAAAGTTGCTATGGCAAAGCCATTTATTATAAAATTTAAGGTAGAATAACTACTTAAATTTTTTTTACTAAAGGACATCCATGCAAGAAGGAAATATTCTGACTTCATTACTACCTCTAATTGTGCTATTTGCAATTTTTTACTTTTTGGTTATCAGACCACAGCAAAAACAGCAAAAACAGCACAAAGCTATGCTCGAAGCACTCCAAAAAGGCGATAAAATCGTTACAAATGGAGGACTAGTTTGCGAAGTGGTAAAACCAGAGGATGATTTTATCAAAGTTAAGCTTAATGATGATGTAATTGTTAGGATTGACCGTGCTTTTGTTGCTAAAAAACTAGAGAAAATCGGCAGCGAAAATGCGTAGTGGTAAAATAACTTATAGACTAGTTATTTTTATTTTGGCTTTGATATTTGGGCTTGGCTTTTCTATGCCAAGCTTTTTACAAAGCCAAAGTGGTCACAAAATAAGCTTAGGTCTAGATTTGCAAGGTGGACTTCATATGTTGCTTGGCGTACAAACTGATGAGGCGCTCGCTTCAAAGGTTAAATCAGTCGCATCAAGTATTAGATATTTTACAAATAAAAATGATATTTTAGTAGATAGTTTAAAAATAGAACCAGACGCTGTAAAACTCACTATTTTAGACGGCGATGATGTAAAAAAAATAAATGAAATGCTAAAAAGCATAAAGGGTCTTGATGTAAAGCAAGATGCCCTAAGCTACACAATCACTCTAACAGAACAAGAAAAAATAGACACACAAAAATACGCAGTAGATCAAGCAGTAGAGACTATCAGAAACAGGCTTGACCAATTTGGCTTAGCTGAGCCAACAGTAGCAAAACAAGGCGAAAAAGACATTCTTGTCGAGCTTCCTGGTATAAAAACTGCAGCTGATGAGCAAAGAGCAAAAGATCTTATAGCAAAGGCAGCTCATCTTCAACTTATGGCTCTTGATGATAAACGCCAAGACCAAGCTCAGAGCATATCAGCAGCCGACGCAGCAGCTTATGGCGATGTGATCTATCCAGATGTGAAAAATCAAAATTTCAAATATCTTATCAAAGATATTCCAGTTTTAGATGGAAGTATGCTAGTTGATGCTAGAGTGGCTTTTGATAATCAAACAAACTCTCCTATTATAAATTTCACTCTCAATGCTGAGGGCGCTAGAATATTTGGTGATTTTACAGGCTCAAATGTAGGCAAACGCCTTGCTATCGTGCTTGATGGCAAAGTATATTCAGCTCCAGTGATAAATGAAAGAATAGGTGGCGGAAGTGGTCAGATAAGTGGCGGGTTTAGCGTAGAAGAGGCTCACGACGTGGCTATTGCTCTAAGAAGTGGCGCGCTTTTGGCTCCTGTTAAAATGCTAGAAAAAAGAAGCATCGGACCAAGCCTTGGTCAGCAAAGTATAGATCAAAGTATGGTTGCGCTTGCTGGTGGAGCGATTTTGGTCGTGCTATTTATGGTTATAGTTTATGGTTTGGCTGGAATTTTAGCAAACATTGCTCTTGTAGTAAATATCCTTATATTAGTTGCTATAATGGCGCTGTTTGGTGCGACTCTTACACTGCCTGGTATGGCTGGTATCTTGCTAACTATAGGTATGGCAGTCGATGCAAATGTCATCATAAATGAGCGTATAAGAGAGCTTCTAAAACAGGGTCAAAGTGTAAGCGTGAGTATCCAAAGAGGATATGAAAACGCTATGAGTGCGATCGTGGATTCAAATTTAACCACTCTTATAACTTCAGCAGCTCTTTATGCTTATGGAACTGGTCCTGTTAAAGGTTTTGCCGTTACTATGAGTATAGGAATTATTGCTTCAATGCTTACAGCGATTCTTGGAACGCATGGTATGTTTGAGTTTTTAACTAAAAAAATAGAAAATAGCAAAAATACAGTTTTATGGTTTGGCTATAAGATAAGAAAGGCGGCATAATGCAGATATTTGATAAAGGCACTATTTATGATTTTATGGGCAAAAGATGGATATTTTTTGCTATGTCTTTTGTGCTATTTTTTGGCTCTATAGTTTTGCTTGCTACAAAAGGTCTAAACTATGGTATAGACTTTTCTGGCGGTACTTTGATACAAGTCAAATACGAAGGCAATGCCCCACTTGAACTAATAAGATCGAAGCTTGCTACAAACGAAACTCTAAAAAATGCAAATGTAACAGAATTTGGTAGTGCTGAGGAGATTACTATAAGATATGCTGGAAGTAGTGATAGTCTTGGCTCAAATCCTGGTGAAGTAGTTTCAAATCTGCTAGCTGATACTGGTAAATTTGAGATAAGAAGAGTTGATGTCGTCGGACCAAAAGTCGGTAGCGAACTAAGAGAAAAAGGTATCATGGCTGTGGCTGTTTCGCTTGTGCTTATACTTTTATATATAGCTGTGAGGTTTGAGTGGAGATTTGCATTAGCAGCTATTTTTAGCGAAATCCATGACGTAGTCATTACTCTTGGAGCTATTAGTTTGCTTAGCATTGATGTAAATTTAGATACACTTGCAGCAGTTTTGACAGTGCTTGGATACTCACTAAATGATACTATTATCATATTTGATAGAATTAGAGAGAGTGTGACAGAGAGCAAAACAATTAAACTAACTCAGCTGATAAACGAGTCTGTTTCTATGACTTTGCCAAGGACGATTATGACATCTATCACGACTATGTTAGCGGTTTTGGTGTTATTTTTCTATGGTGGAGATATGATACATGGATTTTCTATTATTATGATAGTAGGTATCATCATAGGAACTATAAGTTCAGTATTTATCGCTGCTCCTATGCTTGTTTGGTTTAAATTTAACGTGACAAATTATAGAGCGCATTTAGCAGATAAAGAACGCAACAAAAAAGAGAAAGAAAAAATTCGTGCTATGTATGAAAAAGGCACTGTATAAGGAGTTTTTATGAACTGGGGAAAGGTTATTTACACTTTTTTTGCTCTGATGAGCCTTACTACGACAGCAGGGTTTTTGTATGATAAAAGTGAGATTACGCTATTTATCGCAGCGAGTATAAATTTGATTTCTACACTTTTAAAAGTAGGTGTGAGAAATATGCTATCAGCCGAGCTATTTGCTAGCTCGCTTGTGGCTGATTTGCATTTGATACCAGCTTTTGTGTTTTTAGTGACAGCTGGAAATATGACTGTAGTTTACGCTCTAGTGATTGGTGGAGCTATAGCAAATGTATTTTCAATGTTTTTACTTTTAACCGAAGCTAGTAAGACAAGAGATGAATTCTAAGGATAATTATGGAATATAAAGCTAAAAATATTGAATACAAATGGCAAGAAATTTGGAAAAAAGATGGCTATAGTGAGCCAAAAGATGATTATACTTTACCTAAAAAATACATTCTTTCTATGTTTCCATATCCAAGCGGTAGGCTTCACATGGGGCACGTTAGAAACTACAGCATAGGCGACGCTCTTAGTAGATATTATAGAAATAGGGGTTACAACGTTCTTCAGCCAATTGGTTTTGATAGTTTTGGTATGCCAGCAGAAAATGCGGCGATTAAGCACAAAATCCACCCAAAAATTTGGACTTATGAAAATATTGATTATATGATAAAAGAGCTTGATTCTTTGGGATTTAGCTTTTCTAAAAAAAGGCTTTTAGCTACTAGCGATCCACTTTATACAAGGTGGGAACAAGAGTTTTTCATCAAAATGTATGAAAAAGGTATGGTTTATAGAAAATCAGCTATAGTAAACTGGTGTGAAAGCGACCAAACTGTCCTAGCCAACGAGCAAGTAGAAGATGGCAAGTGTTGGAGGTGCGGTAATGAAGTAGTCCAAAAAGAGATGCCTGGATATTATCTTAAGATAACAGATTACGCTGATGAGCTTTTGGAGTGTTTAAAAGGGCTTGAGGGCAAGTGGCCAAACCAAGTTTTGACAATGCAAGAAAACTGGATAGGCAAGAGTTTTGGTCTTGAATTTGAGTTTAAATTTGACGAGCAAAGTAAGGCTAAGCTTGATGGAATAGATGGATTTAAGGTATTTACCACTAGACCTGATACAATATACGGCGTTAGCTACACAGCCTTAGCTCCGGAGCATGAAGTCATCAGAAAACTACTTGCTAAAGGGCTTTTAAGTGATGAAAAAGCTTCAAAACTAAAATCCATAATCAATCAAAGTCCAAGAGAGAGACAAACTAGTGGAAAAGATGGTGTGGCTTTGGATTTGCACGTAATTCATCCTTTGACAAAAGAGAAAATCCCAGTTTGGTGTGCGAATTTTGTCCTTAGCGGATATGGAAGTGGCGCTGTTATGGCAGTCCCAGCTCATGATGAGAGAGATTATGAGTTTGCTACTACTTTTGGTCTTGATATCAAAAAAGTCATAGATGCAAATGAGCTTCCATATTGTGAGAAAAATGGAGTTTACATAAACTCAGATATTATTAATGGCATGGATTACGAAAATGCAAGTGCAGCCATAATAGCTAAATTTGAAAATGATAATCTAGGTAAAAGGATTACAAACTACAAGCTTAGAGATTGGGGAATTTCTCGCCAAAGATACTGGGGAGCTCCTATTCCTATGATCCACTGCCCAAAATGTGGAGTAGTGGCTGAAAAGCTAGAAAATCTTCCGGTAGCACTACCTGAAGATGTGGTTATCACTGGAGAGGGAAATCCACTAGATAAACATCCAAGCTTCAAGCATTGCACCTGCCCAAAATGCGGCGCGGAGGCAAGAAGAGAAACCGATACAATGGATACGTTTTTTGAAAGCAGTTGGTATTTTGCAAGGTATGCAAGCGATGAAAGGACTTGGGAGCAAGTCGCGTTTGACAAAAAAAGCGTTGATTATTGGATGAATGTAGATCAATACATTGGCGGCATCGAACACGCTATTTTACACCTGCTTTATGCGAGATTTTTCCAAAAAGCTTTAAGAGATTTAGGATATTTGCGTGATAGCGAACCATTTGCTAGCTTGCTTACTCAAGGAATGGTTCTAAAAGATGGTGCTAAAATGAGTAAGAGCAAAGGCAATACGGTCGATCCTGATGATATCATTGCAAAATACGGTGCTGATACTGCAAGGCTATTCATACTTTTTGCAGCTCCACCACAAAAAGAGCTTGAATGGAATGATAGTGCAGTTGATGGTGCATTTAAGTTTATAAACAGGCTTTATGATAGAAGCGATAAGGCTTACAAGACAACTACTTTACCTGCCATAAACCACGCAAATTTAAGCAAAGAAGAGAAATACGCAAGGCTAAAAGTCTATGAAGCTCTTAAAAAATCAAAAGATGTTTTTGAAAATAGTTTTGCTTTTAACACATTAATCGCAGCTTGTATGGAAGCCTTAAATGCACTAAACGCTCAAGAAAACGCAGATATTTGGACTGAGGGTTATTTTGTGATTTTGAATCTGCTTGAGCCGATCATTCCACATGCTTGTTGGGAGCTTAGCAATGAGCTTTTTGAGCTGAAAAACTTCATAAAGATTGATTTGGTAGATGAAGTTTTTGTAAGCGATACAATAAGTCTAGCTATCACAGTAAATGGCAAAAGACGTGGTGAGATAGAAGCAAGTGCTAACGCTACTCAAAACGAAGTCTTGCAAATGGCTAAAGTTGCAGTAGCAAAATGGATAGAGGGCAAAGAGATTATCAAAGAAATTTATGTGCCAAACAAGCTTGTAAATTTAGTAATCAAGGGATAATATGAAAATACTATTAAATTTGATGATGATTGTGTTTTTGTTTGGTTGTGGCTACAAGCCAGTTTCTAAGGTATCTGATGATATTTTGGGTGATAATGTGTGGGTTGATGTCATTATGAGTAAAACAGATCCACAAAACACAGTTGCCATCAAAGATAGTATAAGAGAGGGTATCATAAAAAGACTCGGTAAAGATCTAGCTCAAAAAGACAGCTCAGAAACAGCCATAGTGGCAAGTATCGCCTCTTTGACATTTAACCCTATTATATATGACCAATTTGGCTACGCTACAGCTTATAAGGCAAATTTGGTTGTAAATTTCAGGGTTAAATTCCAAAATGGAGAGATAAGAAATCTATCCACTTCTGGAGAATACGACTTTCAAGTTACAAAAAGAGTTAAAAATACAAGATACACTGATAGTATTATAAGTGACAAAGATAGATATGAAGCCATCAAAAATGCATCTTCTGAAGCATTTGGTGAGTTTATATCTAAACTAGCTATTGAGGGTTTTAGAAATGGCAAGCATAATTAATGAAGTCATAAAAGATGCGATAAAAGAGGCAAATGCAAAACATTTAGTTTTAACTCCAGATAATTACTATTCTGTATTTTGCGAAGTGGCAAAAAAAAGAGGCATAGTCGTAGAAGACTGCCAAAAACTAGAAAAATATATGTCCAAGCTAGATAGCCCATATCAGCTTGAGCTAAAAAAGATGAACGTCAAAAATGTCGATGAGCTTTTTGCTTATATCAGCTCAAGACTTAACCGCTTAAATCCAGCAGACACAACAAAACTCTTACAATCTTTAGTCATTCTAAATAAAAGAATATTGCAAAGTATTAATGTTTTACACAACACTGAAGCTAAAAATTTATCAAATGTTAGTTTGCAGACTATAAATAGGCAAGTTAGCGTCGATAGCGTGGAGCTTATGAAAGATAAGTGGTTTAATTTTTTAAGTAACTACGATGATAGTTACTTAAAAAAGCTAGAACCTTATGGCATAAAGCAAAGCGATGATATCCAAAAAATCATAAATATCTTGCTAAAAGCCAAGCTAAATCCAAGTGAAAATTTAGACTTAAAAGATATTGCCGAGCTTGTAGTAGCAGCACTTGTGCCGTCAATCGCTTCAAGTATGAATGATGAGCTAGCTTCCATAAGCAGCGAGCTTTCTAAGCAGCCAGAGCTTTTACAAAGTACAGGCATGCAAGATGATATCAAAAGATTTATATTAAAAAGAGTTGATCTTGATAAAAATGAGTTCAAAAATAAAATAGGCACACTAGATGAAATTTTAAATGATATTGATAGCAAAATAAGCCATTTTATTAGCATATCAAGCACAAGCCAAACTGGCGTAAAAACCATCAAGCAAGATTTACACGGCGTAAACATAGCTGGAGATTACACTTTAGTCAAAGAAAAGCTTATAAATATAGCAAATTCACTTGACATCGAGATTTCTGATTTTTTATCAAAAATGAATGAAAGCGATAAAACCATAAAAGCTTTGCAAAGCAAAGTAAGTGAGCTAGAAGCCAAGCTTGATGAGGCTAGAGAAGAGATACAAAACGACTTTTTGACCGGAGTTGGAAGTAAAAAAGCCTTTAATATAGAGCTAAACCGCATAGAAAGTGTTTATCAAAGATATGGTGTGGAGTATTGTATATGCTTCTTTGATATCGATCATTTCAAAACTGTAAACGACACTTACGGGCATGACGCTGGAGATACTATACTCTCAACAGTTGGAAAAATACTCAAAAAATACTCAAGAGATGTTGATTTTGTCGGTAGATATGGTGGCGAAGAGTTTGTAGTCATACTTCCAAGGACAAGCAAGCAAGACGCCATTTTGTTTGCACAAAAAATATTAAAAAGCATATCTGGATTTAAGTTTATATATAAAGACGAAGAGATACGCATAACCATAAGTTGTGGCGTGGCTTCAAGGATAAAACACGCAACTAGCAAAGAAACATTACAAAAAGCAGATGAACACCTTTATGAGGCTAAAAACTCAGGCAGAAACTGCATTAAATATGGACAATGATGAGCTATAAAGATTTTTTAAACTCAAAGCCAATGTATTATGACAAGATCGATTATACAAGGTTTCCAAGGGCTTATGAGCTTATAAAATCAAAGCTAAACTTGCCCCAAATTATCCACGTAGTAGGCACAAACGGCAAGGGAAGCACTGGAAGATTTTTAGCTCAAATTTTAAAAGATAGTGGCAAAAAAGTAGCTCACTATACAAGTCCGCATATTTTTGATTTTAATGAGAGATTTTGGATTGATGGTGAGATTTTGAAAGACGAAATCCTCCAAAACGCTCACGAGAAACTACTTGAATATTTTTCAAATTTAGATAAAAATGAAGAAAATTTTATAGATACTTTAAGCTATTTTGAGTGGGCTACACTAATGGCTGGCGTGGCTTTTGAGACTTGTGATGAAGTGATAATGGAAGCTGGCATGGGTGGCGAATATGACGCTACAAATGTCTTTGCTAAAAAGCTTAGCATTTTTACCCCTATTGGGCTAGATCACACTGCCATGCTTGGAGATAGTTTGGAGCAAATCGCCACCACGAAGCTAAACTCAATGCAAAATCAAGCTATTATTTCAAGCGAGTTTGCCTTGCCAGACTTAGCTAAAAGTATTGCTTTAAAAAGGCAAACCAAACTAATAAAAGCCCCAAAAACTCTTTTCGAATCAGTCCAAAAATACGCATATAAATTTGCTTTGCCAGAGTTTTTAGCCTCAAATTTAAACCTAGCATATTTTTGTGCCAAGCAGCTTGGAGTGAAAAATCTGGATGAAATAATGTCAAATTTAAACGCCCTTAGCTTGCAAGCAAGATGTCAAAAAATCTCTTCAAATTTGACTATTGATGTCGGTCACAACGCACACGGAGCAAAAGCTTTAGCCAAGCATTTTATGGATCAAAGGGTAAATTTAATATACAATTCATTTGATGATAAAGATATAATGGCAGTTTTAAAAGAGCTTAAACCTATCATTTCAAATTTACTCATCTATGAATATGAAAGCTTTGAGAGGAAACTAGCTGGAGATAAAATCCAAAAAATAGCAGCCCAGCTCGGGATAAAATGCGCTAAATTTACCAGCTTAAAAGATGATGAGAATTACCTTGTTTTTGGCTCTTTTGTGCTGGTTTCTCACTTTATAAAGGAAACGCTTGAAAAATAAATTTGTAATCACCATAACAGATGTAAATGGCTCAAAACAATATATGCTTCATCAATTGATAAAAAGAGTTGTTTTGTATGTGGCTTTGTTTTTGGTGGTTATATTTGTTTTTGGTCTCTTTTATATCGATTATTTGGAGACAAAGACAAATGATTTGAATACCAAAAAAGAGGAGCTTTTAAGCATTAATTCAAAGCTAACTAGCCAAAATGAAGATATGCAAAGCAAGATAAAAGCCAGCAATGAGGAGTTTGCGGCTATAGAAGATAAGATAGCAGATCTTGAAGATCAGCTTGGACTAAATCCTGATAATAATGTCAGCATAGATGAAAGAATTGATAATGCCATGCTAACAGGACTTGAGCAGCAGCTTATGTTTTCACAAATCCCAAATGGCAAGGTCATAGATGATAATGGCGTGAGTGCTTCATTTGGTTGGAGAACTCATCCGATATTAAATCGAAAGGAGTTTCATCCAGGCATTGATCTTAGAGCTGATATAGGCACTCCTATTTATGCTCCAGCCGATGGCGTTATAGAGTACGCTGGATATAATGCGACAAGCGGATTTGGCTATCTTGTGATTATTGAGCATAATTTTGGATTTAAGACTAGATTTGCTCATATGAGTAGAAAAGATGTAGTAAAAGAGGGGCAGTTTATCAAAAAAGGCGATCTAATAGGCTACAGTGGAAATACTGGCATGAGCACAGGTCCGCATCTTCACTATGAAGTACGTTTCGTGCAACGCGCATTAGACCCAACAAATTTTATGAACTGGAATAACAAAAATTACGAAGAAATATTTAAAAAGGAGCAAAGAGTATCATGGCAGTCTTTAATAAAAACATTAGGAGCACTAACTCTCAAGCAACAATAATCTCATCAGGAGTGAGTATAAAAGGTGAGCTGAGCCTCAACTCTATGCTTTATGTAGAAGGAAGCGTGGAGGGAGTTATAGTCTCAGATAACACAGTTGTCATCGGCAAAAATGGCAGCGTAAAAGGTATAATCAAAGCAAATAAGGTAGTCATAAATGGCAATTTTGAGGGTAATATCGACTCTGAGTTTGTAGAGATGTTAAATGGTTCATTGTTGATAGGCGACATTTCTACAAATAATCTAAGCGTAGAAAATGGTGCTAAATTTAATGGTAAAAGCATTATCAAAGACCAAAACAGTATAAAAAGCTTAGAAAATTTAGAGATTATAGAGACAGAGGAAAGTAGTGCAAGCAAAGATTTATGAGTATTTTAAGCAAAACAAAAACAAATACGAAATACTAGTAACAAACGATGAAAAAGAAGCCCTTAGTGCTTATGACGCGGCGAGTTTCGCTGGAGTAGAGTGCTTTGTCTTGCCTGATTTTAGGGCGGTTAAGGGCGATGATTTACGCGCGTTTAATGCTGAGCTTTTAGAAATAAGCAAAGCTCTAAACAGCTTTTATAAAAGCCAAAACAAAAACAAACTTTTAATCGCTCCGGTTAGAACTCTTCTAAACAAACTCCCAGCCAAATCAAATTTAAAAACAAAAACCTTAAATTTCGGTGATACTCTAAATTTAAATGAGTTAAAAGATGAGTTTTTGGGGCTTGGATATAATTTTGTTGATATAGTTTGTGAGCGTGGCGAAGTAAGAGTAAGTGGCGATATAATTGATATTTTTGATATTTCTAGCGATAGTCCTGTTAGGATTTTGCTAGATATCGACACGGTTGAGAGCATAAGATATTTTGATCCAGTCAGCCAAAAATCAAGCAAAGATGAACTTGAAAGCATAGAAATCTCTCCATTTTTAGCCACTTTAGACAAGGACGAGCTGCAAAGCGTAAACGAAAAACTAGAGCATATCCAGTCTAATTCGCTGATAAATGATCTAAACTCATTTGGATTTTGGCTGATTGATGGATTTATTGATTATTTTGAGAGTTTCAAATGTGTTTTGGCTAGTGAGATTGAGGCTGAAGAGATAGAAACTGATAGGAATTTGGATTTTTTAAAGAGTGTGGATACTTTGCCAGAGGCAAAAGAATTTAGAGATTTGGAAGCCACTTTAAACGCTGATTTTGCACTTTTTCATAAAAACAAAAAAATCACAGTTTTAAGCAAAAACGAAAGCAGTTTTAACGCCTTAAATTTGAGTGAGTTTAAAAACATAACTCTAAAAATCAGCCCACTTATCTTAAACATCATAAGCCCTGATGAAGTCATCATCTCTCTAAACTCACGCATCAAAAAGCAAAGGCTCAAAAAAGCAAGTCTAGTCATAGATGAGCTAAAGGCTGGGGATTTTGTCGTGCATAGCGAGTATGGTATAGGCAAATTTATGGGGTTAGATCTCATCACAGTGCTTGGAAGCAAGAAAGAGTTTGTCACCATAGCCTACCAAAACGACGACAAGCTCCTCTTGCCAGTCGAACACCTAAATATGATAGATCGCTACATCGCAGGAAGTGGTTCAGTGGTGAGTCTTGATAGACTTGGCAAGGCGAGTTTTGCTAAAATCAAAGAAAAAGTCAGAGAAAAATTATTTATAATCGCTAGCAAAATCATTGCAATGGCGGCAAAAAGAGAGCTAGTAGAAGGCGTCAAATTTAGCAAAGATAGTGATTTTGCTAAATTTAAGCTCCAAGCTGGTTTTGCCTACACAGATGATCAAGAAACTGCCACAAGTGACATAGCTAACGACTTAAAAAGTGGTAGAGTCATGGATAGACTTCTTAGTGGGGACGTTGGATTTGGCAAGACTGAAGTGGCTATGAATGCGATTTATCTATGTGTCAAAAGTGGCTATCAAGCTTTGTTTTTTGTCCCGACAACCTTACTTTCAAGCCAACACTACAAAAGCTTAATAGAAAGACTCACGCCATTTGGTATAAAAGTAAGAAGGCTTGATAGATTTACAAGCACCAAAGAAAAGGCGATCATCAAGCAAGAGCTGATGAATAGTGAGCCACTAGTAGTCATCGGCACACACGCACTTCTTAGCCTTGAAGCACCAAATTTGGGGCTAATAGTCATCGATGAAGAGCATAAATTTGGCGTCAAACAAAAAGAAAAACTCAAAGAAATTAGCCAAAACTCACACATCTTATCGATGTCAGCCACACCGATCCCAAGAAGCCTAAATATGGCTCTAAGTCAGGTCAAAAGCTACAGCACGCTCACCACGCCACCGCTTGATCGCCAAGACGTGAGGACATTTGTCAAAGAGTGGGATGAAAAGCTGGTAAAAGAAGTCGTATTGCGTGAGATTCGCAGAAACGGTCAGGTATTTTATGTCCATAATCTTATAGCTGATATGCCAAGCATTGAGCGTGAGCTAAAGGCTTTAATGCCAAATTTAAAGATTCTAACACTTCATAGCAAAATAGATCCAAAAACCACCGAAGATGAGATGATTAAATTTGCAAATGGCGGATATGATTTATTGCTTTGCACCAGCATTGTCGAGAGTGGAATCCACTTACCAAACGCAAATACAATCATCATCGATGAAGCAAATAAATTTGGTATGGCAGACTTACACCAGCTAAGAGGCAGGGTCGGAAGAAGCTCCAAGCAAGGATATTGCTACTTTCTAGTCAAGGACAAAGACACGCTTGGAAGTGACGCTATAAAACGCCTTGTAGCGCTTGAGAGCAACTCATTTTTGGGTTCTGGCTCAGTGCTAGCTTATCATGATTTAGAAATCAGAGGTGGTGGAAATTTGATAGGCGAAGCACAAAGCGGTCACATCGAAGCCATAGGCTACTCACTGTATCTAAAAATGCTTGAAGATGAGATAAACTCACTACTAAATAAACGCACCAACGAACACAAAGAAATAGATTTGAAGCTTAGTGTAAATGCCTTTTTAAACAGTGATTTGATCGCAGAAGATAGGCTAAGGCTTGAGATATATAGACGTCTTAGCAAGTGTGAAGATGTCGCAAATGTCTATGAAATAGGCGCTGAAATAGAAGATAGATTTGGTAAGCTAGATATTTATACAAAGCAATTTTTAGATATAATTATCATAAAGATTTTGGCTAGCAAGCAAGGATTTAAAGCAGTTAGCAACTACGAGCAAAACATATCTCTAACAAAAATGGACGACACAAAAGTCATCTTAAAATCAAGAAGCAAAGACGATGATGACGTGCTAGCTGAGATTTTGGTATATCTAAGGAAAAATGAAAAATGACGATAAGTGGCTCATATAACACTAGTCAAATTTACATAAGAAAAGATACAGAGTCAAATGAGCCATCTAATGCCCAAAATCCACAAAATTTAGATCAAAAAGAGCAACTCCAAGTAGCCAAACTCCAGCAACGTGACGCCGAAGTAAGAACCCACGAAGCCTCTCACATGGCAGCTGGAGCAGGGCTTACTAAGGGTGTGAATTACACATACCAAAAGGGTCCTGATTCTAAAATGTATGCAGTGGGTGGGGAAGTAGGCATCGATACAAGTCCAGGCAACACACCAGAAGAGACTATCAAAAAAGCCTCACAAATCAAAAGAGCAGCCCTAGCTCCATCAAACCCAAGCCCAGCAGACTTGCAAGTAGCAGCGAGCGCGGCAAATATGGAAGTATCTGCAAAAGCAGAGCAAATGAGCGAACAAAAATCAGCTCAAACAAGCGACCAAAACTCAAAAGACGGCGAAACAAACAACCAAAGCCAAGCAAAAAAATCAAAAAATCCATACGAAAAAAATAGCCCTGCCATAGAGCAAAACACAATCGGATATTTTTAAGGAAAATCATGAGTATAAACTGGAAAGAAACAAAAGCCGCAATAGTAAGGCATGGCGAGCTAAAAGGCGTCAAAGATCTGCTAATAAGCGATTTGGACGCTTTAGTCAGCATAGATAGACAAAAAGAAGAATTGCTAAAAAATACACTAAATTTTTTAAATGACAAAGGGGCGAACCACGCGCTTTTGTGGGGTGAAATGGGATGTGGAAAATCGAGCTTAGTCAGAGCTGTTTTTTGTAAATTTATGGATAAAAACTTACGCCTTATTGAGATAAGCAAATTTGAGCTTGTGAGTTTGTATGAGATTTTAGAAGAGATTAGGACGAATTTGGAGTTTAAATTTATCATATTTTGTGATGATTTTAGCTTTGAGGCTAGCGATAGTGCTATTAGTGAGCTTAAAAACTTGCTTGAAGGAAGTATCCAAGCTCCACCTAAAAACGCACTATTTTATGCCACAAGCAACAGAAAACACCTTGTAAAAAGCCAAAAAAACCACGAAAATTATATAATAGAAAAAGAAAGCAACAGGGAAAATTTAAGCCTTGCAGATAGATTTGGCTTGCAAATCAGCTTTTATGAAATGGACGTGAGCGAGTATATGGCAGTGGTAAAAAGCTATTTTGACGGTGTGAGCGTAGATGAGGCGACTCTAAAAAGAGAAGCACTAGCCTATGCAAGCTCTAAGGGCGTCAGAAGTGCAAGATCTGCAAGACAGTTTTGGTTGAGTTTTAGGAGTGAGTTTGAGAAGTGAAGATCTGTTTTTAACCCTGAGTGATGAGGTTAAATTTGACTTTAGTCAAAATCCGTTTTGGTGGCCTGAATTTGGTACGTTTTGGGTGGTAATTGGAGCCATTTTGACACAAAATACAAAGTGGCAAAATGTAAAAAAAGCTCTTGATAATTTACAAAATGCAAATGTAAATTGCCTTGAAGATATTGCAAATTTAGATGAATTAAGTTTGGCTGAGCTAATCAAACCAAGCGGATTTTACAACACAAAAGCCAAAAGATTAAGCAACTTAGCTAAAAATATCATCTCTAAATTTGAAAGTTTTGACGAGTTTAAAAAGCAAGTTAGTCGCAAATGGCTAATAGCCCAAAAAGGTCTTGGGCTTGAGAGCGTTGATAGTATACTTTGCTATGCTTGTGAGCGTGAAATAATGGTAGTTGATAACTACACGCTAAAGATATTTGAGTTTTTGGACTATAGTTTTGATAGCTATGATGAGGCTAGGGAGTGGCTAGAAAACATTGATAGAGACGCTGTTTATGCGAAATTTGGAGCTATAAGCGATAATGAAATATTTGCCAAATTTCACGGACTTATAGTAGAGTTTTGCAAAACTCGTCTTAAAAGTAAAGTTTTTGATGACGTGGCCGCGAGTTTGCTAAAAAAGCTATCTTAACAAGGACTTAACAAAAAACTTTTATAATACTCCAAAATTTTTAAAAAAGGGGATAATATGAAAAAAATTATAGCTTCTTTAGCAGTTGCTACTGCTGTGTTTGCCGGTGGATTTACAGGCGAAAGCGTAAATTTAGCTTCACAAAAAGGTGGATTTATCGGCAATAATATCTACTCAAATTTAAGCGTAAAAGAGGCATTAAGCGCCAAAGATAATGCTTTAGTAAGTCTAAAAGGCAACATAACAAAGCAGTTAAGACACGATAAATACGAGTTTAGCGACGGTAAAAATAGCATTGTAGTAGAAATCGACGATGATGTCTGGAATGGCGTAACCGTAGGATCAAATGACACTGTAGAGATCAAAGGCGAAGTTGATAACGATATGCTAGAAAAAAACCAAATCGACGTCAAATACATCACAAAAATCAAATAATACTTTGGTGAGCTAAGCCTCACCAAAACTTCTTTTTAAATTTAATTATCTATTTTTTGAACTTTATATATTTTTTACCTTTTTTTAGCTAGAATTTCACAATTTTATTTTTAAGACTGCATTATGAACAAGATTTTATCTTCTATGAAAAACATAGCTGTTGTCGGCTTCAGCCCCGATAAGAGCAAGGATAGCAACAAAGTTGGCAAATATCTCATAGATCAAGGCTTCAACGTATATCCAATCTATCCAAAAGACGGACAAATCTATGGAAAAAGCATATATAAGAGCCTAAGTGATGTAAATGAGCCAATCGATACGGTTGTGATGTTTCGCAAGGGCGAGTTTGCAACTACTCTTATAGATGAAGTTATAAGCGTGGGAGCAATAAATTTCTGGCTTCAGCTAGGCATCATAAATGACGATGCTAAAGAAAAAGCTGCAAAAAATGGAATAAATTTTGTCCAAAATGCATGTATAATGGTCGAACACAAAAAGGAAAATAATGGTAAATTTAAATAGGATAATCCAAGCAAAAAGAACAGTAGATGGTTTTATATGCAAAACCCCATTCGCACTTGCCCCAAGACTGAGCAAGATTACTGATACTGAGGTCTATCTCAAAAAAGAAAATCTCCAAATCACTGGTGCGTATAAGGTGCGTGGTGCGTTTAACAAAATAGCAAACCTCGATGAAGAAGCCAAAAAATGTGGTGTCGTAGCAGCGAGTGCGGGCAATCACGCTCAAGGCGTAGCCATAAGCGCTAGACATTTTGGCGTAAAAGCGACTATTATCATGCCAGAAGCCGCGCCTTTACTTAAAGTGGCAGGCACAAAAGCTCTTGGCGCTGAGGTGATTTTGAGCGGAAATAACTTTGATGAGGCTTATGAATTTGCCCTAAAATACGCAAAAGAGCATGGTGCGACTTTCGTTCATCCTTTTGATGATGAGTTCGTCCAAGCAGGTCAAGGAACTATCGCTTTAGAGATGCTTGATGAGGTTAGCGACCTTGATTATTTGCTTGTGCCAGTTGGTGGCGGTGGGCTAATAAGTGGAGTTGCAAGCTGTGCTAAGCAGGTCAATCCAGATATCAAAGTCATCGGAGTAAGTGCAAAAGGTGCTCCAGCTATGTTTAATAGCTTTAAAGAAAAAAAACAACACAACTCGACTTCAGTTCGCACGATAGCCGATGGTATCGCTGTGCGTGACGCTAGTCCTGTGACTTTGGCTCATATACTTGAGTGCGTAGATGATATGGTGCAAGTCGATGATGAAGAGATCGCAAACGCTATACTTTATTTGCTAGAACAACAAAAAATAGTCGTCGAAGGGGCTGGTGCTACTCCAGTGGCTGCACTTTTGGAGCATAAATTTGACTTCCCAAAAGGCGCAAAGATAGGAGCTATACTAAGTGGTGGCAATATCGATGTGCAAATGCTAAATGTCATCATCGAAAAGGGTCTTATAAAGAGCTTTAGAAAGATGATTATAAACGTGACATTGATAGACAAGCCAGGAGCTTTGATGGGACTAACTGACGCACTTAGAAGCGCAGGAGCAAACATCGTCAAAATCGACTATGACAGATTCTCAACCAAGCTAAGTTATGGCGATGCGATGATAACTATCACGCTTGAAACCAAAGGCAAAGAGCATCAAGATAAAGTGGCTCTTGCATTAAAAAATGGTGGATATGAATTTACTCAAGAGTTTTGATAAGATAAATTTGCAATGACAGTTGAGTTTGTCATTGCAAATATTGCGAAGCAATGATAAATTCTATTACAACCTCCACTCAATCCCTACATTACCACTCACACCTTCTTTCTTACCAGTTAATCCTTTTATCCCTAGATCAAGAGTAAGTTTATCAGAGCTTGTAAGTGGTTTTAGTTTGATACCAGCTTCACCTATACCAGTATTACCTTTCATACTTGGAGATTCTATATCATAGTTATAGCTTAGATTATATCCTTTAGCCTTACTATCAAATTCTCTCTCAATAGCTAATCCAGTATAAAGTGTAGTATTATCTTTAATCTCATAATTATATCTAGCTCCAAGCTTAGCTATAAATGAATTAATACTATCAAATTTATATTTATCTCCTGAGCTCATAGTAATATTATCAGAGTTCGTTCTAGTATAAAAGAGTTTTGTATAAATATCTAAATTTGAAATATCATTTATATCAAATACCCTGCCTACTCCAAGAGATAATCCATAATAAGCTCTTTTAGAATCAAAGCTATGATTTGTATTATCTCCAAAGTCACTACTTTCAAAATCACTCTTAACTTGTCCAACTCTAATACTATTATCAACATAATAGTTATTTACTAGATTAGTCTTACTCATAAGACCAAACCCGAAGTATGAGTTATCTCCACTTCCTTTTACATTGCCAGTGCTAAAGCTATTATAGCTATCATAGTTACCATATCCAGCTTCAAAGAAAGCTCCATATGTAAAGCTATCATTGATTTGTTTTAATATACTAGCCAATAAGCTTATTCCCCTTACATCTACATGACTACCAGTATTATTCCTAACACTACTTGCACTACTACTTGCCATACTTCCCTCACCAGCACTATTTAGATTTACTCCATTTAAAGAGCTTAAACTACTTTCTATCATAGAGTTACTTGCAGTTGTGACTAGAGATGAGCTTATTCCGCCTTCTAATATGGCTTTTTGTTTTTCATTGGCACCAGCTTTTGTGGTGGTGGCGACTATACTTTTTACTCCATTAGTAGGATTATCATCGTCATCAGTAGTAGAAAGCTCAAATTCATAAATATTTGAAATACCTTGCATAGCTGTAAATTTATCATTGATATTTAATGGAGCTTGCGTAATATCGCTATGGCGATCTAAAAGGGTTATCTTATCTCCGGTTTTTATAGCTAGAGTGTTGCCATCCATTACATTTATTCCGATTTTTGACTTAGATAGATCGGTGGTTGCTCCAGCACTAATAGTAATAATTGTATCATTTGCTTTTATATCATTTGGTAAGTAAAAATTCACAAACTCGAAGTTTTTTATTTCCGCAATTTCTATATTTTTGGTTTTAATGTTTAGAGTGTTTCCTTTAGTGGCATTTTCAAATATCGCAATACCACCTTTATTACTATATCCACCTTGCAAAGTGGCATGAGTTAAATCCGGATTACCAGAGATATTGATAGTATTATTAATAGCACTACCTTTATCACTATATCCACCATATACTTTATCTGCCATCCATACTTTACCAGAGATGTTTACAGTGTTGTTGGTGGCTGAGCCTAAATAGCCAGCCCCACCATATACCGTTCCAATTCTCTTTCTTTCACCTGATATATTTACTGTGTTTGAAGTAGCTGAACCTGAATAGCTAAGCCCACCATGAATTTGATGCATATCAACATTAGATATATTGACTGTGTTTTGATATACATCTAAATCTTTATGAAATCCACCAAAAACATTGTCTACATAACCGTTAATGCTTTTTACAGTTACGATATTGTTATTTGTAGAATTTGGCGCTAAAGAGTATTCAAAAATATTTACAGGAATGGGCAGATCTTTTATATCGCTAGGAGTGTTTGGGTCAAAAGTGAGTATCTCTCCACCTAAGGCTGAGCTGACTGCTAAGCTAGTGGCTAGAAGTAAATGTGGGGGGGGTAAGCCTGCTTATTTGATTTGACATTGTTTTTCCTAATTATGAAATTGTATTATCAAGCATTATACATTAAATTTATAAGTTAAGATTTAAATTTGGGTAGAAATTTAGTAAGAATTGGTGGATTTGATAAATTTACACTTTAGTAGGAAAAATTTAATAAAAAACTCGCTTCAGATACAGTCCGTTTGGTGGGGCTGGAATCCTAGTAAGTGGCTTGTTGGCTTGGAAATTTGATATAAATTTGGCTAGATTTTCATCACTTTTGCTAGCCTCAATAGAGTTTGCGACCATGAGACGGACTTGTGCTCTTAAAAAGCCATTTGCCTTGAAATTTATCACTGTGAAATTTGGCTTTGGGCGGGTTTGATTTGGCTCAAATTTGGTGCTAAGTTTGCCTGATTTAGCGCGGTAAATCTGATAAGCAAAGGCGTGATAAATCTCTCTAATAGTCGATTTATCGTCGCTGCCGACTTTATAAAATGGCTTAAAATCATGCACTCCAGCGAAGCACTTTAGGGCTAAATTTAGCCTATGCAAATTTAACTCATCAGCAAAATACAAATAATCGCTCAAAAATACGCTTGGCTCATCGTGGCTGATGATGTAGCGGTAGCTTCTAGCTGTGGCGTCGTAGCGTGGGTGGAAGTTTTCGCTCACCACTTGCATGGATTTTACTCTTATGTATGGGGCTGAGTGTTTGTTGATTTGTGATCTAAGATGATCTAATCTACCTTGCCAAAACTCGCCACACTCCACGCAAGAGACTTGAGCTATGGCATGGACGCCTTTGTCTGTGCGTGAGCTAGAGATGACTGGCGTGAAGATTCCGACGTGGTTTAAGGCGTGGTTTAAGCAGTCTTCTACAGCGTTTTGGTGTGGCTGGGTCTGTGAGCCGCTAAATTTGGAGCCATCATATGAGTAGGTAAGGGCGATTTTCATTAGTATTTGTTTAAGACCTTTTTCTTAAAGGCTATAAGTGAGCCTATGAAAGTCAGGGCAAAAATAGCTGGAATAGCGTAAAATGGCTGCTTAGCAAATACCATAATCAAAGCAAAATACACAAACAAAACGCCAAAAATACCAAAGTAAATAATGCCTTTTTCGTATCTGTATGTGACGATCCCAAAGCTCATAGCAAACAGCACACTAGCAAGTGGGAAGAGTGCTACAAGCACGTAAATGCTAAGGTCTTTGGCTCTTTTGTCACTCTTTAGCGACTGAGCCCAGTAGTCTTTGAACGAGTATTCATCGTCCTTGCCGCCTTGCATAAGCGTCCTTATAGTCATGCTATCGTAGTTGCTTATGTGCCACAGCTTTGGATTTATGGTATACATTTTGCCGCTGCCAAGAAGTAGCTCTAAATTTGAATTGTTGTTTACTATATCAGCACTTAGCGATGTGATGAGCTTCTCGCCTTCATCTGAGATATTATACATTACGATATTTTCGTATTTTGCGGTTTGGTTGTTGTCGTTTTGAGCTTCTATGAAAACCATCCAGTCGCCAAACTTTTGTCCGAATTCGCTTGGTTTGATATTTAGGCTTAGTTTTGTTTTTTTGTATTCGATGAAGCGGTCGTTTAGGTGTTCGGCTATTGGCATGACGACTAGTGAGTTGATAAGCATTATCGCTGATAGGATGAAAGATACGCTTAGAAAGAAGTTGGCTATCTTTTTTGGATTTTGACCTAAAGTGAATATGACTGTGCTTTCGTTTTCTTTAGATAGGCGAAAAAAACTCATCGCCACAGAGACAAAAAATGAGATAGGTATGGTAAAAAGCAAAATCTGAGGCAGCATAAAAACATATAGCTTGATTAGTTCGCCAAAACTAATTTCTATATAGCTAGTAATCCTTGCAATCTGTATAAAAAATACGATAGACATTATCAGAAATAGTGTCGCAAAAAGTGATGCGAATGTAGTCAAAAAACTGCTAAAAAAATACTTATTTACTCTATTCATTTTTATTTTAATCCTATAAATTTAAAGTAAAGCTCAAAAAGCTCTAAGGCTTGGTTTTGAAATAATAAAACGATTAAAAGCGATAGGCTAAGTGCTGGTATAAAGGGCGCTTCGTGATTTTTACGTGAAATTATACGTAAAATAATATGCAAAATAATCTGTAAAATTCCAGCCAAAAACACAGCAAAAATGCCAAGTTTGATACCCAAAATCGCTCCAATGCTAGCTATGATTATGGTATCAGCGTCGCCCATAGCTTCTAGGATTTCGCCTTTATTGTGCCTATTTATCCAAGCACTTGTTATGCTTTTTACTATTGTTATTGCTCCAGCAAATATGAAAGAAACTACAAGGCTAGAGTGAAATAAACTTATCTCATCAAGTCTAATCTCACCGTCAATTTGGCTAAAAATAGCTAAAAAATAAACTACCAAAAGCAAACTCTCAGGAACTGCGTGGTGCTTAAAATCAATCACACTAAGAGTAAAAAGCATTATGAAGCAAAGCCCAAGTACAGCGCCACTAATCAAATCTCCAGCTACAAAAAGTCCAGCCATGCCAAGCAGAGCCGATACAAGCTCAACACTAGGATAGATAAAAGATATATTTTGCTTACAAAACGCGCATTTGCCACGCAAAAACATCCAAGAAATGAGCGGGATATTGTGATAAAATTTGAGCTTATGTTTGCAGCTAGGACAGTGGCTAGCTGGGAAATTTATACTCTTGCCAAGAGGCATTCTGTATATCAAAACATTGCAAAACGAACCGATACAAAGCCCAAAAATAAAAAATAAAGCATAGTAAATTTCCATTAAAGACCACCAAATTTTCTATGAGTTTTTTGGTATGATGAGATGATCTCATCAAGCTCTTTGCTAGTAAATTCAGGCCAAAGCGTCGGCGTAAAATATAGCTCGGCATAGCTTGCTTGCCAGAGCAAAAAGTTGCTAAGTCTTTGTTCGCCACCTGTGCGAATGAGTAGATCTACGTCACCAAATTCGCTTGTGTCAAGGTGGCTTGAAATGCTCTTTTCGCTGATGTTTTCGCCGCTTTGCAAAGCGTTATTTACAGCTCTAGTTATCTCATCTCTAGCGCCATAATTTATGGCTAGGATTAAGTTTAGCTTATCGCAATTTGCAGTTAGGTTTTTTAAATTTGATATTTCGTTTTTTAGTGAGTTATTAAATGGCTCCAAATCGCCTATAGTGTGAAATTTGATACCGTTTTTGACGAAGTTTTCTCGCTTCTCAATTAAGAATTTTTCAAGCAAATTCATAAGAAAATCAACTTCGCTTTTTGGGCGTTTCCAGTTTTCGGTGCTAAAAGCATATAGAGTTAAGTTTGCGATGCCTTTTTGGCAGCAATACGACGTGATATCTTCGACCACGTTTGCTCCTACTTTGTGCCCGTTTGTGCGTATCAGGCCCTTGCTTTTAGCCCATCTTCCGTTTCCGTCCATGATGATTGCTAGATGATTTAACTTATTCAATCTTAACCTTTAAAATCTAAAAAATTTTTCTTTTTAACCCAAAATGGAGCCACTTCGCCCACTTCGCATTCACATTCAAAAGCCTCTTGCAAGGCATTTGCAAAGCTTTTATAAGGCGTGATAAACTTAACAAACTCACCACCTCTGATGTAAGCAATAAACGGTGCAAATCTATCAAAAACTAAAAAAAATCCAAGCTTATCGCCTAATTTAATCTGGGCTAAAGCACTTTTGTTTGCGTAGACAAAAGGTACGCTGATAACGCCTTCGTTTAGAGCTAAAAGCATTCTAAAATACGTTTTAAACTCCACTTCGCTTGTGGCGTTTGCAAGGCTTTGTTTGATAAAAGGAAGCAGCCAATCAAGCTCTTTGCTTGTGAGTATTTTTTCTAATAAATCCACGCCGTTTGGTAGATATTCGCCTACAAAATCCCTTTTTATGAGCTTATTTATCTTTATCACGCCGCCACTTTGTGAGCTGATATTTGTGAAATACTCACTTCCCACTTCAAGCTCAAGCTCGGATCTTGTTGATAAAAATGTATTGCCAAATTTAAGATTATATCTCTTGAAGCCAGTTTTTTCCATAACTTTGATGATAACTGGAAGACTTGCGTTTATGATAGCTGGAGTTTTGTTGCTTGCTTCTAGTTTGTTTAGTTTGGAAATTTGGCTTATCATATTTGTTTGGCAAGCTCAGTGATTTTTTGTGCGATGTTTGGCTTGGTGTCAAATCCAGTGTCAAACTCGCCATTTGGTGTGATAAAATCTATTTTTGTTTGGTCGCTACCAAATTTGATTTTCTCATCAAGCACGTTTAGGCAAACTGCATTTAGGTTTTTGGAGTTTAGCATATTTATGGCGTTTTGTTTTGCCAAGGCTCTATCCATTTCCATTTTGAAGCCGATTTTTTTACAGTTTAAATTTAGACTTTTTAAGATATCTGTGTTTAAAACTAGCTCCAAATTTAGCTCATTTTGGCTTTTTTTCATTTTGCCGTTAAATTTAGTTTTTGGTTTGTAGTCGCTGACTGCTGCACACATGACAAGCAGGTCATTTTGGCTTAAATTTTGCGAGTTTATGGCATTTAGCAACTCTTCAGAGCTGCTAAATTTGATGATAGGATAGGGCGCGCTAAACTCATTTGAGCTTATAAAAGTCAGCTCAGCTCCAGCGTAGTAAAATGCGTCGGCTAATGCCTTTGCCATTTTACCGCTTGAAAAGTTGGTTATGCCACGCACGTCGTCTATTTTTTCTGTCGTGGCGCCGCCAGTCACGACCACTTTTTTACCTTTATAAAAGTTATCTTGATTTAGCGTTCTTTTTGCCATTTCTACGATGATTTGTGGATCTGCTAAGGCGCCTTTGCCAAGGTCACCACAAGCAAGTATTTTTGAAACTGGTTCGCAAATATCATAGCCGTTTTTGCTTAAAATTTCTAAGCTATTTTTAGTGGTGAAATTTTCTAGCATATTATTGTTGGCTGCTGGGGCTATGAGTTTTGGGCAAGTGGAGGCTAAAATAGTCTGCAAAAACACATTATCAGCGACTCCATGAGCTATTTTGTTTATTGTGTTTGCACTAGCTGGAGCGATGATAATTAGGTCGTTTTTGCTATAATTTATGTGGTTTAATCCACTTTGCCAGTCTTCACTAATGCTCGATAAAACTCTGTTTTGTACTAGCGCTTCAAAGCTTATAAGATTTGCAAATCTTAAAGCCCCATCGCTTAGCATTACTCTGACATCTGCACCCTCACTTTTAAGTAAGCTTATGATTTCATAGGCTTTGTAAAAGCTCACACTCCCACAAACAGCCAATAAAATTTTTTTATTTTTCATCACTTTTTCCAAAGAAATGGTAAAAATATCCAGCTTTATTTACTTGTTTGCTTCTAGCTAGGATTAGATCGCCTTTTTGTGAGTCATTGGTGACTGTCGTGCCAGCTGCTATGAGCGTGTCATCAGCGATATTTACAGGAGCTACAAGCTGAGAGTCACTGCCTATGAAGACGTTTTTGCCGATTATTGTTTTGTGCTTTTTGACACCGTCATAGTTGCACGTGATAGTGCCGCAGCCGACATTTGTACCGTTTCCTATCTCACAGTCTCCAAGATAGCTTAGGTGTCCGGCTTTTACCGTATCTAGTTTGGCATTTTTTAGCTCGACAAAGTTGCCGATGTGGGTTTGGGTTATGTTTGATTTTGGTCTTAGATGAGCCATAGGACCGATGTCGCTATCAATGATGATGCTATCTTCGATGACTGAGCCACTTTTTATGTGTGAGTTTTTGATATGGCAGTTGCCCATTATCATGACATTTGGCTCGATGATACATTCGCCTTCTATTGCAGCTCTGCTATCTATGAAAATAGTGCTTGGTAGGTGCATTATGACGCCGTTTTTCATCAAATTTTCTTTGATGTTACCTTGCATTATCTCTTCAGCCTTGCTTAGGGCAAATTTATCATTGATACCCATGAAATTTTCTTCATTTACAAGAGTATGTTTGACTTTGTAGCCGTTTTTTATGGCTAGTTCTATGGCGTCTGTGAGATAAAACTCCTTGCTTGCATTATCGTTTTTGATAAGTGGAATTAGTGATTTTAGTAGTTTGCTATCAAAACAATAAGCTCCAGCGTTGCATAAGTTTACACTTTTTTCTTCATCATTTGCATCTTTTTGCTCGACTATTTTGGTGACGTTTCCACCATTTGTGATGACTCTTCCATATCCAAAAGGATTAATTGCTTCAAATGCTGATATGCTTACGTCTGCATCACTTTGGCATAATGCTTTTAGCTCGCTAGCTTCAATTAAAGGCATATCGCCACAGATTATGAGCGTTTTTTGTGAGCTTAGCTCACTTATGGCAGCTTCTACTGCTCCTGCGGTGCCTGGCTTGTTTATGCTATCTTGTTTGTAGATTTTGACATCTGGAAACTGTGATAAAATAGCACTTTTTACCTCATCAAACTGATAAAACAGCACGGCTCTGACGTCGCTTGTTATCTCGTAGGATTTTTTGAGTATATGGCTTATCATAGGCTCGCCACAAATGGTGTGCAAGACCTTTGATTTGCTTGATTTCATTCTTGTGCCATTGCCTGCGGCTAGCACGATTATAGTTATATCATTCATCTTTTTCTCTTTAAATTTAGTGGCAATATTGTAGCCAAGATAAACAAAATTTCAGATAAAAAACAGATAAATTTCGCTAAAATCAAGCATTTTAAATCAAGGCTAAATTTGAGATTTTTATTTTTATTATTATTTGGATTTGCTAGCATTTTTGCAGCTGATACCGTAACTGTCCCTACCATAAATTTAAGCCTAAGTGCCCCAGATACGCCAGCTCAGCTAGTCACTAGCCTAAATGTTTTAATCGTCCTAACTCTCCTTGCTCTTGCTCCATCGCTTATATTTGTGATGACTAGCTTTTTAAGGCTTATTATTGTTTTTTCATTTTTAAGGCAGGCGATGGGAACACAGCAAATGCCACCTACAAACATACTCATCTCACTTGCTTTGATACTTACATTTTTTATCATGGAACCAGTGGCTAAGAAGTCTTATGAAGAGGGCGTGAAGCCATATCTCGCAGAGCAAATCAGCTATCAAGAGGCTTTTGAAAAGGGCGCTAAGCCGTTTAAAGAGTTTATGGTGCGAAACACTAGAGAAAAGGATCTGGCGCTATTTTACCGTATACGTCAGCTACCAAATCCAAAAACCATAGATGATATTCCTTTAACCATAGCGGCTCCAGCTTTTATTATCAGTGAGTTAAAGACTGCTTTTGAGATAGGGTTTTTGATATATTTGCCATTTTTGGTTATCGATATGGTCGTAAGCTCAGTGCTAATGGCAATGGGTATGATGATGCTTCCGCCAGTTATGATATCATTGCCGTTTAAGCTGCTGATTTTTGTGCTAGTAGATGGGTGGAATCTACTAGTTGGAAATCTAGTAGATAGCTTTAAATAAATTAGTTTAGTATAAGAAGTATCGAAGGTATAGTTATAAACGTCGCAACTATGCCAAGAGCTACGCTTGATATGGCTAGGTTTGTGTCTAAATTTGCTTTAAGTATCATTGCGCTTGCTAAAACCATAGGCGGCATCGCGCATTCAACTAAGCCAATCAGCCATTTATCGTCTAAGCTTACACCAAATACAAAGGCAATTCCTATAAAAATCGCTGGTGCAAGAACCATTTTTGCTACTAAAACCACGCTTGTGCTTTTCCAAGCCGATTTGACGCTATTAAATCCAAGTCCGATTCCCACAGCAAACAAAGCCACTGGCACGACGCTACTAGCAAACATTTTAAGCGGTGGAAAAATGATGCCTGGAAGTTCAAAGTTTCTACAAATAAGCCCCAAAATCAGAGCCACAAATGGTGGAAATTTAAGCACTTTTATTGTGTTTTGCACTAGTGAAACTTTAGCTGGAGCTGCTAAAGACAAGATGAGAGGTCCAAGCATGGAGATAGGTATGCCAGTAGCAAGCTGATCGTAAAATATAACCTCATTTATCGCCTCATCACCGAAAAATCCTTGCACGACAGGGATACCCACAAACAGCGTATTACCAAACATACTAAGAAGTGCAAGACTTACTAAAGTTGGCTTTTTAAATTTAAGAAGTATGCCAACTCCAACAGCAATTCCCATAGCTATAAGCGATGAGCAAATACCAGTTAGGATAACATTTATCAAATTTATATCAATTTCGACATGATAAATTCTATCAAAAATCATCGCAGGAAGTGCGAAACAAAGCACAAAATCAACAAAAATTATAGATTGGTTTTGAGCCAAAACCTTTGTCTTTTTAGCCAAATATCCAGAGGCTAATAAGATAAATATAGAAAACATAGGTGCAAAAATCATTTTAATCATCCAAGTAAATTTATAAAGCGAGATTATATTACTCTTTGTATAAATTTAATTTTAATATTGAAGTTTTAGATTAAATTTATATAAAAATATCTATAAAATTTACTAAATAAAAAAAACTTAAGATGAATTTAGATACAATCTAACATTTTATACAATTATACAAAATTTAAGGATATTATGATGAAAGCTTGGAGCAGGGATAGTTGGAGAGATTATAATATATTGCAACAACCAACATATCCTGATAAAAATGCGTTAAAAAATAGTGAAGAAAAATTAAAAAGTTTGCCGCCGCTTGTTTTTGCTGGTGAAGTAAGAAATCTAAAAGAAGAGCTAAAAGACGTAACTTTAGGTAAAAGCTTTTTGCTTCAAGGCGGGGATTGTGCTGAGAGCTTTGAGAATTTTAGTGCAAATGGCATTAGGGATATGTTTAAAGTAATGCTTCAAATGGCGATAGTTCTTACTTTTGCTGGTGGATGTCCTGTAGTCAAGGTCGGACGCGTCGCAGGTCAGTTTGCCAAGCCTAGAAGTAGTGATTTTGAAGAGATTAACGGCGTAAAACTCCCAAGCTACCGTGGCGATATCATCAACGGCTTTGAGTTTAACGAGGCTGCGCGCGTGCCAGATCCAAAAAGAATGATAGAAGCTTATTACCAAAGTGCTTCTACATTAAACTTACTTAGAGCGTTTTCTCGTGGTGGTTTGGCTGATTTGCACGAGGTTCATCGCTGGAATCTTGGCTTTATTAAACGTGCTGATATAGGGGATAAATTTGAAAAACTTGCCGAGCAACTAACTCAAACGCTAAATTTCATGGAGGCGTGTGGCGTGACTACTGCAAACACTCCAACTCTAAGCGAAACCAAGCTCTACACATCACATGAGGCACTTTTGCTTCCTTATGAAGAGGCTTTGACCCGTGTGGATAGTCTTAGTGGTGACTGGTATGACTGCTCTGCTCATATGCTTTGGATAGGTGAGAGAACACGTGGGCTTGATGACGCTCATGTGCATTTCCTAAGTGGGGTTAAAAACCCAATTGGCTGCAAAATGGGACCAGATGCTAAGGCTGAAGATATAATCGCTATGGCAAACAAACTAAATCCAAACAACGAAGCAGGTCGCCTAAATATCATCATCAGAATGGGTGCAAACAAGATAGAAGATAGGCTTCCAGCTATCTTAAACGGTGTGAAAAAAGAGGGCTTAAATATACTTTGGAGTATTGATCCGATGCATGGAAACACTGTAAAAGCAAGTAGTGGATTTAAAACTCGTGAGTTTAATGCTGTGATGAGCGAGGTCAAGAGCTTTTTTGATATTCACAAAGCTTGTGGCACAATAGCTGGTGGCGTGCATCTTGAGATGACAGGACAAGACGTCACAGAATGCACCGGTGGTGTGTTTAAGGTGACTGAAGATGGGCTTGCTAGTCGCTATGAAACTCAGTGCGACCCAAGACTAAACGCAGATCAGGCACTTGAACTGGCGTTTTTAATAGCTGATTTAGTTAAGAAAAGATAGATTAGAGCTTATTAACCGGATTATATGATCCGGTTAAATGATTAAAATTTGTAGTTATATCCTAGATAAAAACCATAATTTGTCTCTTTGGCGTCTTTCATCTCAGATTTATCTGATTTGCCATAGTCTGTTCTGTCTGCTTTTAAGCCAAACTCAACTTCGTTGCTTTCGTCGATAGCATATATTCCACCTAGTTTAGCTCCTATAATCCAGCCTTTTATATCGTCTTTTTCATTTTCATCTATTGCATTAACTTTCATTTTTAAGATAGACATACCAGTATATCCGCCAATTGCTAGTTTAAGATCATTTGCAACGACTGGAGTATACTCAGCGCCGATTATAAATTTATGAGTATTCCACTTTAGAGCAAGAGGGTCTCCGTCTTCATCAATGATAGAATCCTTAGTTTGCAAATCATAAATATAAGAGCCGTAAACTCTATAAATATCAAAATCATAACCAGCTTTTAGACCGATTCCTATTTGATTATCTTTAAAATTAGCTGAGTTTATTTCATCTTTTGTTTTTAGATTTGATTCAAAAGAATAATCGCTCTCAACGCCGATAAAAGCACCTTCACCCATTGCAAAAGCACAAGTGATAGAGACTGCAATGCCGATTTTTAAAATAGAATTTTTCATATTTCCCCTTTTTTAATATGTTTAAAACTCAATATTATAGCAATTTATATATAAATTTGATATGGTTATGGTCTAAGAGAATTAAATTTATGTAAATAATATATTGCTAAAATCTTAAAGTAAAAACTTTATAAAAAATAAAAAAATACATAAAATATTTAAATTTATATACATTTTACTTAAGTTGTGTTATAAATATATTACTTTATTATGAGGAGGTTATATGCAAGGAACTAAAATATCGGCGCTAGCATGTGTTTTGCTACTTATGGGGGGGGGCACCGTTTTTGACTATTAGTGCGGACGCACAGACTGTGAATGAGATAAAATCAGATACGGATAAGACCAAAATGATTTTAGAACTTCTAGGGCTTAGGTTTGAGGATATATTAAAGATTATTCAAAATCCAGATGAAAGAGTTAGTCATACTTCATTGAGTTCTATTGATATTTTAAAGACTTTAGAAGATATCATGGAGGGAGCTGAATATGAACTTTTAATAGAATCAATTAGTAATTTTATTTATTCAAATATTAAAAAATATCCCTCAGTATTTTTTGAAAGCCGTATTAAAACATTACTAGGAAATTATAGCGATCAAATTTTACAAAGCAAAAATGAAAAGCTGATACAATTAATATCTTTGTTATTTGGCGATGACTTTTTACGACAAAACAGCTTACCAGTAGACCTAAAAGACAGATTTGAAACATGGTTTGTCCATTATGTAGATGTTGCCCCAAACACCAGTGCTTCACTGCCAACTAATCTAATAACAGATATATACAGCGCCACCACTCATCTTTCTGCTGACACAAAAGCAGCTCTAAAATTGGTAGATAATCCAAAAAGAATTGAAGAAATTGGACGTGTAGTAGTGGGATATCCAGTCATTTTACAGGTACGTGTGATGGTATAGCCAAAACAGATAAACTTCAATACTTTTCGAGTTTCGCAAAAAGAAAAATCAAAAATCCTATATTTACTCAAAGCTCTTGAAGGGCTTGAGTTTGCTTCAAATAACGATATGATTGTGGGTAGGGTATTAAATGAATACAACAAACAGCTAGATTTATCAAATTTGCTAATATCGCCTTTTACTTCAAGGAGCAAGTTTGATGATAGCACGTTTAACATGTACGGAACTGCCATAGGATACAATCATATATTTGATAATAACATAGTCCTTGATACATATGTAGGATTAGCAAAGACAAACTCGAAAAACCAGTACATCAAAAGCGAGGCAAACTCTTATGAACTAGGGGTAAATTTGCAAAAAAGCTTTGGCTATCATAGCTTTGGCTTTGGTGTTGCGTATGGTATCAAAGACAGATGTAAAAAACTACGACTTTTTGGAGTTTAGTTTAAAAGGTAAATTTGATAGTGAATATATAAATACAAATGCAAACTATATCTACAACGCCTATACTAAAGACGGCTTTAGCGTAGCTCCATTTTTTGATGTAAACTATCTATATTCTAAGGCTGATGATCACGAGCTAGATACTATGATAGGAGATGAAAGATTTTATCAGTATTTCTCAGACTTTAGACAAAAGACTCTTTTGGCAAGTGCTGGAGTTGGATTTACTCAGGAGCTAAATAAGTTGAGTTTATACTTCGCTCCACGTATTCAACAAGAGATTATAAATGACGGAAGTGAGTTTGTAAGCCATTTTGGTGGAAGTAGGTTTAGCATAGATCCAGATGACAAAAAAGATATGTATTTGGCTCTTAGTTTAGGCGTGAATTTGTATGTAAATGATAGGCTTAGTCTAGGATTTAATATAAATGGTAAGCAAAAGATAAGTAATAGAGATAAAGAGTATCAAAATATAAATGGTATGCTAAAAGTGAAGTATAACTATTAGTAAAAGATAAATTTGGATACTTAAATTAAGTATCCAAATTTGATGTTTTTTTCAGATATGAAGATTTATCTTATTTCGCCATTTCCACGGATTATGTATTTATAAGTGGTAAGCTCTTTTAGTCCCACAGGTCCTCTTGCGTGAAGCTTGTTTGTGCTGATTCCTACTTCAGCCCCAAAGCCAAACTCCCCACCATCGCTAAAACGTGTTGAAGCATTGGCATAAACGCAAGCACTATCGACAAGGCTCAAAAACTGCTCGCAAGAGCTGTAATCTTCGCTGATTATTGCTTCAGAATGCCCTGAACTGTGTAAATTGATATGCTCCATTGCCTCTTCTAAGTTTTCAACTATTTTTAAATTTAGCTTGAAATCAAGATATTCCCTATCCCAGCTAGCTTCATTTGCAAGGGTGCAAGGCAAGATATTTGCTACTTTTTGACACCCAAAAATCTCCACATCAAATTTATCCAAACCAGCCTTTAAAAGTGGCAAAAACTCATTTACAATGCTTTGATGAATTAGCACGGTCTCAGCGGCGTTGCAAGCTGAAGGGCGAGAGCATTTGGCATTTACGCAAATATTTATGGCTTTAGATAAATCAGCAGATTTATCCACGTATATGTGACAGACGCCTTTATCATGCTTTAACACTGGCACAGTGGCGTTTTGGGATACAAATTTGACTAGATTTTCGCCACCTCTTGGGACGATTAAATCAAGATATTCATCCATTTTGATGAGTTTTTCTACTTCACTTCTATCTATGTCTAAAAACAAAACGCTTTTTGGCAAATTTAGAGTTTCGTAAGCTTGATTTATGCTTTGCATTATTGCTGAATTTGTGTTTCTAGCCTCTTTTCCGCCTTTTAAAACGCAACCATTTGCGCTTTTGATACATAATGCTGCGACTTCAGCTGTGACATTTGGGCGGCTTTCATAGATCGCACAAATATTGCCGATAGGAATTGAGATTTTTTGTATTTTTATCCCGCTTTTTGCTTCCCAGCCATCATTTATCACGCCGATGACTTCTTTTAAATTTGCTATATCTTCTAGTGATTTGCAGAGCAAATTTATAGTATTTTCATCAAATTTAAGCCTGTTTTGCATAGCTTGGCTTAAAGATTTTGCATTTTGTAGATCAATTAAATTTGCTTCAATGATGTTTTTTATATTTTTTTTGATTTGATTTGAGATTTCTAGTATCAAATTTACTCTATTTTTTTGCCCGATTTTTTGCAAATATTTTGATGACTTTTTCAGATCATTTAATAATTTTTCCATTTTAGAACCTATTTTTAAGGGAAATTTTGATATATTTTAAGATTAAAATGCTTTAAAACAAATATAATAATGGAGAAAATATGGAAAATATATATGATGCAATCGTGATTGGTGGAGGACCTTTTGGTATCGCCACTGTTGTTGAGGCCAAACGAAAAGGCTTCCAAAACGTCCTTTTACTAGAAAAAGGTGATAATCACTCTCAAACTATTCGTAAATTTTACAAAGACGGCAAGAGGGTTGATAAGGTCTATAAAGGGCTTGATAGCGATACAAAAGGTAGCGTTGAGTTTTTTGATGGGACAAAAGAAAGCACGCTAAACTACTTTGATAAGCTTCTTGATGATGGTAAGATAGATGCACTTTTCAACTGCGAAGTTGAGGGGATCAAAAAGACTGGCGAGATTTTTGACGTGCATACTGCAAAAGGTAGCTTCAAAACAAAATATGTGATGATAGGTATCGGCAAAATGGGCAAACCAAACAAGCCAGAGTACAAAATCCCGCCTTCACTAAATCAAGTGGTAAATTTCAACCTAAATGGCTGTAACTGTGGCGAAGAGATTTTGGTCGTGGGTGGTGGAAACTCTGCTGCTGAGTACGCTGTGGAACTTAGTAAATGCAACAAAGTAACGCTATGCTATAGAAAAGAAAAATTCACAAGATTAAATGAGATTAACGAAACTAGCGTTTTTGAATACGCAAACGCTGGCAAACTAAAACTAAAACTTGGCTTAGATGTAGTTGGCTTAGACAATGAAAACGGCCTTGTAAAAGTCAATTTCAACGACGGATCAAGCCAAATATATGATAGAATTATATATGCAATTGGTGGCTCAACTCCTGTTGATTTCTTACAAAAATGCGGTATAGAGATGAATAGCGACTCTCAACCTATCTTAGATGAAAATCTTCAAACAAAAACTCTAGGGCTTTTTGTCGGTGGAGATATCGCTAGTAGGACTGGTGGAAGTATCGTTGTGGCGTTAAATGACGCTCATAAAGTGATTAGTTATATTATAAAATAAGGTTTGTTTGTGAAAAAGGTAGTTTCAAATTTACTTATTATTGGTGGGATTTTGCTTACTGGATGCAATGAGTCGCAGAGCAAAAATAGCTCAAATAATCTATATCTTAAATTTGAAAACCTACCAGCAGACGAACAAGACAGATATATAAGCAAAGATGAGCTTGACAAATTTGGTCAGTATTTCACTGTTTCTAGCTATGAAAAAGAGCTAGTAAGCAGTGGAGAGCCGATAAATGGTGATATCAATGAGCTTAAAGCTATGATTGAGACACTAAGGCAAAAAAATAGGTTGTTGTTTGAAGATAATGCTGAACTTATTGGCAAAAACTGGGCTATGCTAAATAAATTTAGGGAGCAAAAAACAGCATTTGACGATGAGAAAAAGCTTGTTATTTCAAAAAATTTAGAAGATATGAATGACGCTGAAAACCAGCACTACAAAAACATAAATGATCTAACCAAAAAGATAAATGACCTTCAAAAAGAAAATATTTCCAATATCAAATCGTATGAAGCTAAGGTCGTCGCACTACAAAATGAGCTTGATAACTACAAAAACAAGCTAAAAGAAACAAGCCTTAGCTTCGATGATAGGCTTATAAATGCTACCAGAGATGAGCGTATGAATAGCTCTGCTTTGGCTGAGAAAAATCGCTATCTAAACGAAGAAATAAAGGCTTTAAAAGAGTCTATGAAAGCTCAAATTTCAAAGCTAGAAGCTCAAATTTTAGACCAAAAATCAAAAATGGATCTGCTAAAACAGATAAATTTTGAAGACTCAAATAAGCTAAATGATCTCTTAGCAGCTCATACAAATGAGATTATCGAGCTTCAAAACAAAAATGCAAAAGAGTTAAATGAGCTAAAAAACACAATCTTGGCACAAAAAAAAGAGTATTTGGATGAGTTAAATGCCAAAAGTGGCGAGTTTTTGAAGCTTAAAAAAGAGTATGAAGAATATAAAGTAAGCTCTCAAAGAGGGCTAGAATCTGCAAAATTAAGCGTCCAAAAGGAGCAAAAAGAGATAACTCAAAATATAATCCAAAAAGTCCAGAATGACTACAATAGAATAATTTTTGAACAAAATGCTACAATAGGAAGTTTGAAAGATCAAATTTCAGCTTTGGAATCTAAGTTTAAAGTAGAAATATCAAAAAAAGATGAAGAATACTCAAAATCCCTTGAAGAGCTGAAAATCAAGGCAATGTCTTTGAAAAATGCCGAAGATAAAAAGAGCAAAAATCTTCAAAAAGAAGTTGATGAGCTAAAGTCAAATTTGGGTGCAAAAGATAGCCAAATACTCTCTTTAAACCAAAAAATAAATGAGATAAAAAATGCAAAACTAGATCCAAAAACAGGGCAAAATTATGAGATTTTAAACTCCACTATCACAAATCTAAAATCACAAAATGAAGAGCTAAAAAATAGGCTTAACTCTTTTGATAATGAGGCAAAAAAACTAGTTGATGAAGAGAAAAAAAGAGCCAAACAAAACGGCGATTTGCTAATAAAATACTATGAAAATAGGATAAGCGATATCAAAAATCAAGAGGAATTAATCCTAAAAAATAGCTTTAATATAGAAGATAAAAAGCTTGTTTTTGAGATGGTTTGCGATGATTTATCTGGGGGTAAACTAAGCACGGCTTGCGAGAAAAAGCTTAATGAACTATTTAAAAAATATGATGAAAAATACTTTTATGAAATAACTCCAGTTGTGGCTAAATTTGAGTATTTAAGCTCTGAAAATAGTGATCTTATAAATATAAATTTGCAAAACTTTAAATCCAGCAAAGACGCCTTAAAACTAGCGCGCAAGGTGATTTTGGATAAATTTGGTAATGGGGCAAATTTATCTTACTCAAATCAAACTATTTTTGTCAAAAATGGCTATGGATTTGGTTTAAAAGTTTATAAATGATTTTATACCAGCTTGAAAATGGGTATCGCTACAACAGCGACACCTTGTTTTTATATGATTTTATAAGCAAAAATAGGCTTAGTGGAAATGTCCTTGACGCTGGGTGCGGGTGCGGGATTTTGGGATTGCTTCTCAAAAATGATTTTAAAAATATCGCTCTTACTGGCCTTGATATTCAAGCGATAAATACCCAAATAACCAAATTTAACGCTAAGCAAAACAACCTTGATGTGACGACTATTTGTGCTAATTTTAATGAGTTTAAAAGTGAGATTAAATTTGACATTGTGGTTTCAAATCCGCCATTTTACAGCGACGATATACCAAAAAGCCAAAATGAGCATATAAACTTAAGCAGATACAGCCAGAGCCTTGATCTTAGGGATATGCTTAGAAGTGTGAATGCTATCATAAAGCCAAAAGGAAGCTTTTATTTTTGTTATGATGCAAGGCGGATTTGTGAGGTTATGCAAGGACTTTGTGAGTTTAAGTTTAACCTAACAAAGCTTAGATTTGTCCATGCAAAAGCTAATAGCGCATCCAAACTTGCTCTTTTTGAAGCCAAAAAAAGCTCAAAATCAAAATGCGAAATATTGCCAAGTTTGGTTATGTTTGATGGTGAGAATTACGGCAAAGAAGCTAGTGAAATTTTTGCAAAATCAAATACTAAAAGTGAGATTTATAAATGCTAAAAGAAGATGGATTTTCTTATTGTTTTGACCCGCAAAAGTGCCAGAGTTGTGGTGGGAAGTGTTGTACTGGCGAGAATGGTTATATCTGGATTGATGAAGATGAAATGAGTAAATTAAGTCGTTATCTTGATCTTGATATCGCAAATTTTAAGAGCATTTTTACTTATCAAGTTGGAGTAAGATTTAGTTTAAAAGAAAAAGAGTATAATGGCGGCTTTGCTTGTGTATTTTTCAATGAAAAAGACCTAAACTGCGGTATCTACGAGTATAGACCAAAGCAATGCAAGACCTTTCCGTTTTGGAACTATTTTAAGAAAAATTATAATGAATTGGAGAAAGAATGTATTGGTGTAAAGCAACTTTAGTGCTTGCTCTTTTTTTATCTGGTTGCTCGCTCAAACAAAATATAGATGCGAACAAAGTTCAAATTTATGATAATATAGATGTGAATTCCACGCTTTATTCTGATACTTTAGAGGCATTTTATATGCTTGATGAGAGTAAAAATAAAGAGGCGTTAAATAAATTTTATGAATTATATAAAATAACAAAAGATAGTGCTTATCTCAAAGAAGCCTTAAAAATCGCCTTTGTAAATAGAGATGAAAAGCTAGAAGAATTTATAAAAGAAGCAAATAAATCTATAAAAAATGACTTTGATATCTATAGAATGGAAATAGGATATTATATTTATTCATCTCAAATAGATGAAGCTAAGCAGCTAGCTAAAACTCTTCTAGTCAAAGAGGGACAAAATAGCATAAACCACTCTATTTTAGGCACGATTTATCTGCTTGATAACAAGCCAAAAATGGCTTTAAAAGAGTTGAAAATAGCCTATGATCTAGACCCAAATGAAGAAAATGTGCTAAAACTAGCAGATATTTTGGATAATAAACTAGACAGACAAAATGATGCGATCAAATATCTTGAAAATTGGATCAAAGAAAATGAATGCTCAAAGCCGGTATGCTTTGCACTTTTAAATTTATACTCATCAGCTGGTGAGTTAAATTTGATGGTTGAGCTATATGAAAAACTATATAATGAGTTTAAAGAGGTTAAATTTCTGCAAAGGGCGCTTGAGATTTTGGTATATAAAAAAGATCTTTTAGCAGCTAAAATACTGCTTGAAAAGTATGAATTCAACGACATGGCTTTGGCTGAGATTTATGCCGAGCTTGGCGAGTATCAAAATGCATATAATATGGCTACCAAGATTTATAATATCACTAAAAATCCTGATTATATCGCAAAAATGGCGATTTATAAATACGAGCAATATGGCAAAGAAATAAGCAAATTTGAGCTTGCTATAGTCATAAAACTTTTTGAAGATACTATGAAACTTACAAATAATCCAGTTTATTTAAATTATTATGGATACTTGCTAATCGACCATGAAATCGATATCAAAAAAGGTCTTGAGCTTGTCAAAAAAGCCTATGAAATCGATCCAAACTCGCCTTTTATCATCGACTCAGTTGCTTGGGGATATTATAAGCTTGGAGATTGTAAAGAGGCTAAAATATGGATGGATAAAGTCAAAGATGATATTAAATTTATGAATACAAACGAGGCATTAGAGCATAAAATCAAGATAGACAAATGCCTCATAAAAGGCAAAAAATGATACTTGATGAGATAATATCTAAAACCAAATTTGAACTTGAAATAAAAAAAGAAAAATTGCCATTTAGGCTCCTTGAAATAGGGCTTTTAGGTGCGTATCAGCCAAGAGACGTGCTAGCTAGCCTTAAAAGCAAAAATGGAGAACTAAATATCATAGCTGAAGTCAAAAAAGCAAGCCCAAGTAAGGGCATTATAAGGAAAGATTTTGATCCACTTAGCATTGCTTTAGAGTATGAAAAAGCTGGAGCGAGCGCCTTTTCAGTGCTTACAGAGCCATTTTATTTTAAGGGCGATTTAGAGTATCTTGGGCTCATTAGAAGATACACAAAAACCCCGATTCTTAGAAAAGATTTCATCATAGATAACTACCAAATTGCTGAGGCTAGAGTTTATGGTGCTGATTTTGTCTTGCTTATAGCAAAAGCCTTGTCAAAAGATGAGCTAAAATCGCTTTTTGAGTATGCAAAAAGCCTTAGTTTGGAGGTTTTGTTTGAGATCCACGATGAAGAAGACTTGGAAAAAGCTACCTTCGCTGGAGCAAATATCATAGGCATAAATCATAGAAATTTGCAAACTTTTAAAATGGATATGAGCCTTTCAGATAGGCTTATTCCACTTATTGCAAAAGACAAAATCATAGTCGCAGAAAGTGGACTTAGCTCACATGAAGACCTCATAAGGCTGAATAAAATCGGCGTTGATGCGTTTTTGATAGGAGAGCATTTTATGAGACAAAGTAGCATTTATGAGGCTGTAAAAAACATAAAAGGTCAAATATGAAACACGAATTTGCCCCATGGAGATCTGAATATTTCAGTAATAAAACTGATGGTTGCGTATTTTGCCAAATGCAAGACGGAAATAATGATGAGAATTTCATACTTTTTAGAGCCCAAAACTGCTTTGGCGTGATGAACCGTTACCCTTACACGCTTGGCGAGTTTATGGTGATTCCATATCTTCACACTGATAATATAGAAAGCTTAGATGAGCAAATTTGGCAAGAAATGAGCCATTTTGTAAGGCTTGGGGTAGGGGTTTTAAAGGACAAACTCCACGCAAATGGCGTAAATATTGGTATGAATCTTGGAGCTGCGGCTGGGGCTGGGATAGCTGAGCATATACATTATCATTTGGTTCCAAGGTGGAGTAGGGATACAAACTTTATAACGACCATAGGCTACACAAGGATTCATGGAGTTCCATTTTATGAGCAATACAAAGTCCTAAAAGAAGCCTTTGATGAGATTTTAAAATGAAAATTCTCTTTTCACCAAGCGAAACCAAGATTGCTGGAGGAGACGAGCTTAAATTTGATAAAAGCTCACTCATTTTTCCAAATTTATATGAAAAAAGAGTTTTGGCTTTACATAAATTTAATGATTTTTTGCAAAATGCATCTTTTGATGAGCTTTCAAAACTTTTTGGCTTAAAAAAAGATGAAGAGGTCAAATACTACTCTAATGATATCTTCTCAAAACCTCTTATGAAGGCCATTTTGCGTTATAACGGCGTAGCTTATGAATACCTAAAATACAGAAGTTTAGATGAGAACGCACAAAGCTACATAGATGAAAATACACTCATTTTTTCAAATTTATATGGGTCGATTTTGGCAAAAAATTTTATTGTTGATTACAAGCTCAAGCAGGGTGAAAATCTACCAGATTTTGTCTTTGATGACTTTTACAAACAAAACTTTAGTGATGAGCTTGATAAAATGCTTGAAAATGAAGATATAATCGATCTTAGAGCTGGTTTTTATGAAAAATTTTACACTATAAAAAAGCCATTTTTGACTGTGAAATTTTTAAAAAATGGCAAGGTTGTGAGCCATTTCGCAAAAGCATATCGTGGCATATTGCTAAGAGAATTGGCTATAAACAAAGTCCAAACTATTGATGAATTTTATAACTTAAATATAAAAAAATTAAAGATCAATAAAATTATTCAAAAAAAGCTAAGAAATGAAATAATTTTTGATATTTTTGAATAATTATATTAAAAATATATTGTATACACTAAAAAAGTATTGTAAAAAATCCCAAATAGTTGTAAAATGATGCTAACATAATTCTTTCATAAAGGATAAAATATGAAAAAAGCTGATTTTATTGATTTAGTTGCTAAAAAAGCCGGTCTTACAAAAAAAGATGCGTCAGTCGCTGTAAATAGCGTCGTAGACTCAATCTGCGAATCTTTATGTGCTGGAAAAGATGTCAGTTTCATCGGATTTGGCTCTTTTAATGTTGTTGAAAAAGCAGCCAGAGAGGGCAAAATCCCAGGCAGTGATAAGACATACAAAACAGCCGCTTCAAAGTCTGTCAAATTTAAAGTTGGTAAAAACTTAAAAGACGCAGTTGCAGCAAAGAGTTGCAAATCTTCAAAATGTGCTAAAAAATAATTGGCATTTGTAAAGATAGATTAAAGGAAATTTAATCTATCTTCTTGTATAATCCAATTTCTTATTTTTATGCCCAAGTGGTGAAACTGGTAGACGCGCTAGACTCAAAATCTTGTACGGGCAACCGTGTGTCGGTTCGAGTCCGACCTTGGGCACCATTGTTTATTTTATTATTAAAACCCATTATATCATTGTTTGAAAGTGTTTGGGAAATATACTTTCCCTTGTAATTTCAAATTAAATGTTATAAATATACTATTTTCTCTAGGAAAAATTTCCCATACCTTTCTATAAAGTAAGAAAAATTATACTAATTCTTACCTAAATTTATTAGTAAGTATAAGAAATATCTTCATAGTTATCATTTTAAGAATAAAAGCTAGAATTAAATAAGATTAATGTTTTTTATCAAATAGGCTTTTTAAAGCGTATTTAAGTCCAGCGAAAGACATAATATCTAAAAAGGTATCATATTTTGCTTTAAATTTAGGCCTAAAATCTATATGCAAAACATTTAAAAGTGGTTTGAAAATGATATATTATTTTGAAAATAAAAACAAAGCATATTACAAAAATACTTCCTAATAGCTCAAGCATAAATAATTATAACACAAAGGATTAATTTAGTAAAATCAAAGGCTACTAAGCCTTAAATTTGCACTTTCAGCCAAAAACTGCGATCTGTTTTTTGTGATTTTGTCTATAGATTCTATTAGGCTTTTAGGTAAGGTTATGTTTATTCTTACTTTTGTATCCGAACTAGCAGGAAGTGGAATATAACTCTTATCTTTAATCAAAGTTTCAAGCATAAGCCTAAAAGCTAAATCAAGCTTATCTAAAGCTTTCTTTTTAGTTTCGCCATCACCATAAAATAACGCTACGCCCTTAAAATCTGGCATTGTAGCACAATACCCACCGCCTTCACTGTCTGATATTTTTGTAATTTCTATTTTATATGGCAAATTTAAATAATATTCTAAATCTTGCATTTTTATCCTTTTATAGCGTTTAATACTAGTTTTACATAAAATATTTTCATAGGCTTATGATATGGCAATGTTATTAATAATTTACCATTGCTAAATTGATGATGTGAGCCTTTGATATCTCTTAGCTCAACCCCATTATTTTTTAACACCTTTTTCTAATATCTCAAATCTTACATTTGTTAGATTGTTTTCTAAGCTCTTTTATAAGTTTGTCTTTTTTTGGGTGCTTTAAATATCGCTTTTAAAATATCTATAAACAAAAATGCAAACCATATTAGTGCTGAAATTAAAAAAATTACTATGTGCGGAAAAAATTCGCAATCAGACAAATCAGTAAAACTAAAATTTTTCATTACAGCTCCAAATTTGTGTAAATATTTTGTGATTTTACCATAAAAAGGGTTAATTATACAAACTGAAAGCGAGAAAAAATCTGCAGCTATTTGGAGAAACGAGCCGTTTTTAGGTAAAATGCTTCCAAGTAACTTTGGTTTGCCACCATATCATTTTAGATGTCGCACTGAGCTTGTGCCTGCGTGGATAGATAGTGAGCAGATAGATGGCGTCTTGATGAATAATACAAGTCCATTAAATAAAGATGAAGTAGTAAAACATATAGATAAGACTGGGGTAGAAAGAGTTTTAAAAAATAACAATACCCACATAGCCAAAAAGCACAAAGAAAGTAGTGTGGAAAATATAGTAAAAGCTCTAAACTCTATAAATACAACTGCTCCGAATAAAGACAACAGATATATAAATACCTTTAGTGACAATGGGTATTTTATGGTTTTTAATGGTAATGAGATAGTGACCTGCTATAAGCCAAACGAGAACAAAAAAGAGGCGTTTGATTACTTTAAAAGAAGATCGGTATATGATAAAAAAGAGGTGATAAAATGGAAAATTGTAAATTTAATATAGAGTATTTGGGCATAGAGTGGTTTATAGAAGTTTCTAACTATGATAAAGATAAAGCAAAAAGGGCTTAAAATAATTTCACCTATAACATCTGTAATAGATGGAAAAATAGCACAAGTATTTGATATCTTAACCCCACAATAAGAAGATATAGAAGAAGCAAAAGAATATAAAGAATTTTACGAGATTTGCGACTTTGAAGTATTATCAAATGGGCATAAATTTAGTGGAACTTTCATCGATGCTTTGGAGTATATAAGAGCAAATTTTGGGTCACACACCCAAATTTACACCGACTTGGTTCGCCAAGCCTAAACGATAATTTGTATCGTTTCTTTGTTGGCTCATCTGCAAGATAAAAAGTCTTTTGTGTAAATTTTATAATTTAAAAGCCTTTTTAATATCGCTTATAACCTTACTTTTTACATCTCTAGCAAGGGCAGTTTTAGCCCTTGTAAATCCTCCACTACTCAAATATCTATCCAAAGCATTCTCTAAATATGGCTGAGCTTTAGTGCCTGGATGATTTACCTTCCTTGCGAATGCTTTTGTGCCACGCGAACCAGTCCGCCCGCCACCACCCACTAAAGCACCACTTGTGGGGTACCCCGAACTATTCCATGCTAAGGCTTTAGCTTTTTTTACTTTGATCATATTGGGCTTTGTGCCATAATGGACAAATTTAGCATAAGGTGCTAGAGTTGTATTTAATTGTTAAGAAAAGTTCCTTTTATGTTCCTTTGGTTTGAATATAAGAAGCCCTCTATTTATTTTTAACAACTAAGCAAAGTGTGATAAAATCAATATTTGATTTGGTTGCGAGAGAGGGACTTGAACCCCCGACCTTCGGGTTATGAGCCCGACGAGCTACCACTGCTCTATCTCGCGATAGGTGTATAAAATAGCAGAACATTAAAGCTGGATGGGGTAAGAGGATTCGAACCTCTGAATGACTGGACCAAAACCAGTTGCCTTACCGCTTGGCTATACCCCATTGCTAAAATGAGCCGAAATTATATAATTTTTTTTTGGATTTGTCAAGGGTTTTTTGATGATTTGTAAAATTTATACAAATTATTTATCAAATTTACTTATTTAGAAACTCTTTATATAAATTTAGATAAAATCGCAAGAAATTTTTAAACTCAAAGAAGGTGGACAATGCAAAAACAAGATGTTAAAAAAGTAGTTTTGGCCTATAGCGGCGGACTTGATACAAGTATTATTTTAAAATGGCTTCAAGATGAGTACAAATGCGAGGTTGTGACTTTCACAGCTGACATCGGTCAAGGCGAAGAGGTCGAGCCAGCTCGTAAAAAAGCTATAAATTTAGGAATTAAACCAGAAAATATCTTCATCGAAGATTTGCGTGAAGAGTTTGTAAGAGATTTTGTATTTCCTATGTTTAGAGCAAATGCGATTTATGAGGGCGAGTACTTGCTAGGCACATCTATCGCAAGACCACTGATAGCAAAAAGGCTTGTAGAAATAGCAAAAGCCACTGGTGCAGACTGCGTGAGCCATGGGGCTACAGGTAAGGGAAATGACCAAGTGAGATTTGAAATCGGTGCTTACGCTCTAAATCCAAATATAAAAGTCATCGCTCCTTGGAGAGAATGGGATTTAAACTCACGCGAAAAATTGCTTGCTTACGCTGAGAAAAATGGCATCGATATAAGCAAAAAAAAAGGTAAATCGCCATATTCAATGGACGCAAATTTACTTCACATATCTTATGAAGGTCTTGTGCTAGAAGATCCAAATCACGCTCCAGAAGATGATATGTGGAGATGGAGTGTAAGCCCTAAAAACGCTCCAGATGAGAGCGAAATAATCGAAATCGAGTACAAAAACGGTGATCCAGTCGCACTAAATGGCAAAAAATTAAGCCCAGCTGAAATGCTAACTGAGTTAAATCGCCTTGGTGCAAAACACGGCATAGGTCGTCTTGATATAGTAGAAAACCGCTACGTCGGTATGAAGAGCCGTGGCTGCTACGAAACTCCAGGCGGCACAATCATGCTAAAAGCCCACAGAGCCATCGAGAGCATTACTCTTGATAGAGAAGCAGCTCACTTAAAGGACGAGCTAATGCCAAAATATGCTAGTTTAGTTTATAATGGATATTGGTTCTCTCCGGAGCGCAAAATGCTTCAAGCCGCAATCGATGAGAGCCAAAAACACGTAAATGGCACAGTAAGAGTCGAGCTATACAAAGGCAATGTCATCATCATCGGCAGAGATAGCAAAACAGATAATCTCTTCAACGAAGCTTACTGCACATTTGAAGAAGACAGCGTGTATGATCAAAAAGACGCAAACGGCTTTATTAAGCTAAATGCCCTTAGATTCATCATTGCTGGCAAAAACGGTAGAACAAATAACTAAATTTATATAGTCCAAATTTGGCTTTAATGCTAAATTTGGGCTTTAAATTTATCCAAATTTAAAGAAACTCATGAAATACAAACTTGACTGCAAAGACAGCTTTGAAAGCTCATTTTTATTTTGGCTTACAAGATTTGTCAAATACAAGCTAAACTCATTATCAAACAAAGAGCTAAAAGACGGCGCAGCCTTAGCTAGCGTGAATTTTGCCCTTACAAAAGGCGTGAGCAACATTGATGAGCTTGACGGACTTGTCAAAAAGGCTAGAAACGCAGGGCTTACTGGTATTAACACGTATTTTAATCCACTTAAAAAAGTTTTTGAAGTTTTGAAATTTTACGAGCTTGAGAGCTTGACGCAGATAGATGAAGAGCTTATCAGCGAAGTTCTAGCTAGCACGACTGGAAATCTCAGCGACGCAAGCAAAAAAAATTACCGCATAGCTGTGATAAATTTTTTTGAGTTTGTCGAAAAACAAAATGAAGAAGACGGCAAGGCTCATCTTTTTGAAATCGAGCTAAAAAACTGGGGTGGCGTGAGTGGTGCTAGGGGTCAAAAATTGCCTGAGTTTATGAGCGAAGATGAGGTTAAGCAGTTTTTAAAAGCTATAGAAGAAGCCGATTTCAAACAAAACTCAAACCGCAACAAATTAATCGTCAAAATCATCATTTTTACAGGCATTAGAGTCAGCGAAGCGCTAAATTTAAAAAGAAAAGATTTGAGCGAAGATGGTGATTTGTTTATCATCAGGATTCGTGGCAAAGGCAACAAATACCGTGTCGTGATGATAAAAAAACATCTCATCGAAGAGCATTTGCAAAACATCGCGATAAACTATATCAATCAAGATGGATATCTTTTTGTTAATCACAAAGGCACAAAACTCACTCAAGCCTACATAAGCCGCATTGTGGAGCAGATTTTGTTTAAAGCTGGAATTCGCAAAGAAAAAAACGGCGCTCACATGCTCCGCCATACGTTTGCTACTATGCTTTACAAAAAGCAAAAAGACCTAGTCTTAGTCCAAGAAGCTCTTGGTCACGCTAGTCTAAATACAAGCAGGATTTATACTCATTTTGATAGTGAAAAGCTAAAACTCGCTGCCAAAGTCGCCGAAGATCTGAGCGAGTAATTAAATTTGGTATTTATAAATTTATAAAATAAAATTATCTCTAAAATTTATCTTTTATCCTTATAAAAGCCAAATTTAAGTATAATCCAAGCCGTTAAATTTAAAAAGGCTCAACTTGTTTTGTGATACCAAACTTTTTTACACTTGCGCAGCGCTTATAGCAATCGGTATTATATTTTCTTTGTCGTTGCCGGCATTTACTGTGCTGTATTTTGACTACCAAAGTTATCATTTTTTTATAAGACAATTCATTATAGGAATGGCTGGAGTTCTTATCATTTGGGCTATATCTAGGCTAGATCCAAATCGCCAGATTTTAGGCTCTCTTACGACATTTGAAGTGCTTGGATTTGGACTGTTTTTTAGCTCATTTATACTTATGATTGTGATGCAATTTTTGCCTGCTTCCATAGTGCCAGTAACTGGTGGTGCTAAGCGTTGGATCAGGCTTGGTGGTATTTCTTTATCGCCTGTTGAGTTTTTTAAGATCGGTTTCGTGTTTTTCCTAGCGTGGAGCTTTTCAAGGAAAATAGATAGTAATAAAAAGAGGCTAAAAGATGAGTTTAAGATACTTTTTCCGTATTTTATACTTTTTGGTATGGCTGTTTTTCTTATTGCTATTTTACAAAAAGACCTTGGACAAGTAGTTGTTTTAACCCTCGTGCTTATGATACTTGCGACATTTGCTGGTACTAGCAAGAAATTTTTTGGAATTATTGGAGTAGCTGGTATGGTTTTGGTTGTCCTTGCTATCATATCTCAGCCGCACAGAATCAGGCGTTTTCAGTCTTGGTGGGTGACAAACCAAGACTTCTTTTTATCCATACTTCCAGCCAATATGGCTGAGTTTATGAGAGTGAGCGACGCTGAAGAGCCATATCAGATAACCCACTCACTAAATGCCATTTATCATGGTGGATTTTTTGGGGTAGGGCTTGGAAATGGTACATTTAAGCTTGGATTTTTGAGTGAGGTTCATACGGATTTCGTGCTTGCTGGCATAGCTGAAGAGGTTGGATTTGTGGGGATTTTTGTCATTACTATGCTTATGCTAAGTGTGATATATAGAATACTTAAAATCTCTGCAAGGAGTGAAAATAAAGTTTATCATCTATTTTCTTTAGGAATCGGCGCTATCGTGACTTTGGCGTTTTTGATGAACTCTTATGGCATCACTTCTATCACGCCTATTAAAGGTATCGCGGTGCCATTTTTAAGCTATGGTGGTAGCTCGATTTTAGCTCTTTGTATAGGCATCGGTATGGTTTTAATGATAAGCAAAAAGGCGGATTTATCATGATAGTAGTAAGTGGTGGTGGCACTGGCGGTCATTTGGCGATCGCAAAAACTCTTGCAAAAGAGCTAAAAGATAGAGGCTTAGAAGTCGTTTTTATCGGATCTAGTGGCGGTCAAGATAAGATGTGGTTTGAGCATGATGAGGGCTTCAGGTTTAAGTATTTTTTACCAAGTAGCGGCGTGGTAAATAAAAGCGGATTTCAAAAACTCTCATCACTTATAAATATCATCAAATTAGCATTTGCTTGCAAGAGAGTATTTAAAAAACATGGCGTTCAAAAGGTCATAAGTGTGGGTGGCTACAGCTCAGCTCCAGCTTCAATAGCTGCTATTTTGTTTGGTAAAAAACTTTACATCCACGAGCAAAATGCAGTGTGCGGAAGGCTAAATTTGCTTCTCAAACCATTTTGTACTAAATTTTTTAGCTCATATAGTAAAAATCCATATAGTTATCCAGTGAGCGATAAGTTTTTTGACAGTGCTAGAATCAGGCAAAATCTAAAAACTATACTATTTTTAGGTGGTTCGCAAGGTGCTAGTTTTATAAACTCTTTAGCTCTAAATTTAGCTCCAAATTTAGATAAAAATGGCATAAAAATCATTCATCAATGTGGAAAAAAAGAGCTAGAGAGCGTGAAAGAAAGCTACGAAAAACTAGGCATAAACGCCACTATTTTTGACTTTAGCAAAGATATACAAAACTATATGCAAGAAGCTGATCTTGCTATTAGCAGATCTGGAGCTAGTAGTTTGTGGGAGCTTTGTGCGAACTCTTTGCCAGCTATTTTTATCCCATATCCATACGCTGCGAAAAATCATCAGTATTTCAATGCCAAGTTTTTAGAAGAGCTTGGACTGGCTCAAATTTATAAGCAAGGCGAGATAAATACTCAAGATTTTATGCAAAATTTGCTAAATTTAGATCTTGAAAAAATGTCTAGAGGGCTTGAAAAAACTATTTTAAAAGACGGCTCTAAGAAAATAATAGATGAAATTCTCTAAAAATGTAGATATAATTGCTTCTTTTTAAGAATTTATGGCAAAATATTGTTTAAATTACTTGAATAATGTTTAAAAATAATGTAGAATACGAATTGTAAAATTTTTAAGTAAAGGATTTAAAATGACAAAAACAGAATTTGTAAGCCTAGTAGCTTCTAAAGCTGGTCTAACTAAAAAAGATACTGAACTTGCACTTGATGGATTTCTTGAGAGTATAAGTGAAGTTCTAACAAAAGGCGATAGCGTAACTTTTGTTGGTTTTGGTACATTTGGTGTAACTGAAAGAGCTGCTAGAACAGCTAAAGTTCCAAGCACAGGCAAAGAAATAAAAGTTCCAGCTAAAAAAGCTGTTAAATTTAAAGTAGGCAAAAACCTAAAAGATGCTGTAGCTAAAATCGGTTGTGGCACTTCTAAATGCGCTAAAAAGAAATAATTTAATTCTTATTCCCTTCTTAAATGAAGGGAAAATACAAAATCAAAAAATCAATTTTAAATACCCAAATTTATTACCATAAAATGCTAAATTCAGCCAAATTTGGCTATTATTATAACATGAGAATAGATAAATTTTTAAACACCGTAAATATAACAAAAAGAAGAGCAGTAAGCGAAGATATGTGCAAAAGTGGGGTTGTAAGCATAAACTCTACTGTCGCAAAACCTAGCAAAGAGGTCAAAATAGGCGATATAATCACTATCAAATTTATATCAAAAGAAGTTAGCTATGAAGTTCTTGAGCTTCCTGTGCTTAAAACTATCCCAAAAAGTGAGCAGGGTATTTATGTCAGAGCGATTTGAACTAGAGCTATCGCAGCTAAATTTGCTTGTAGAGAGATTGCCTAAATCTGGCGTGATAATCTTGCAAGGTGACTTAGCAAGTGGAAAAACCACGCTTACAAAAGCCATAGTAAAAAGCCACGGAATGAATGAAAATGTTACTTCGCCGACTTTTAGTGTGATGCAAAACTATGGAGATATATATCATTATGATATTTATCAAGATGGCTTTGAAGGGCTGAAAAAAAATGGCTTGTTTGAAAATCTCTTTGAAGACGGGCTTCATATCGTAGAATGGGGCGATGATGAGCTTATTAAAATGCTTAAAAAATACAGCATTCCTACTTGCATGATCAAGATAACAAATGCTACAAATAAACGAATTTATGAGGTGAGTTTTGCATAAATTAGAAGTTAAAAACCTAGAAAAAATCATAAAAAAAACAAAGATTATAAATGATATTTCGCTAAATGTGAAAAGTGGCGAGGTCGTCGGTCTACTTGGGCCAAATGGAGCTGGAAAAACCACGACATTTTATATGATTTGTGGGCTTATATCTGCGACAAATGGAAAGATATTTTTAGATGAACAAGATATATCTAACATGCCACTTCACAAAAGAGCACGCCAAGGCATCGGATATTTGCCACAAGAAAGTAGCGTTTTTAAAGACCTTAGTGTAGAAGAAAATTTAAGCCTAGCTGCTGAGATATTTTATAGCGACCAAAAAGATATAGACCAAAAAGTCAATGAAATGCTAAATTTGCTAAACATCGAGCCGATTCGAAGTCGCCTTGGACTTAGCCTAAGTGGTGGAGAAAGAAGGAGATGTGAGATAGCAAGAAGCCTTGTGATAAAGCCTAAATTTCTACTTCTTGATGAGCCGTTTGCTGGAGTAGATCCAATAGCAGTGGCTGATATACAAAGCATTATAAACGACCTTAAAAACCTAAATATCGGCGTTTTGATAACAGATCACAATGTCAGAGAAACCCTAGCTATATGCGACCGAGCCTATGTCATCAAAAACGGAAGCTTGCTTGCTAGCGGAAGCGCTAATGAAGTAGCAAATAACAAGCTTGTTAGGACGCATTATCTTGGAGAGGAGTTTAAACTCCTAGACTGATGAAACTAGCTCAAAAAGTAACCCAAAAAGCTAAACTAAATCAGACATTACGTAGCTGGCTTCCTATATTGCAAGCCAGTAGTGATGAGCTTAAAGATACTTTAGAGCCATTTATCAAAGACAATCCATTTGCTAAAATCGAAATAGACAAACCTCACCATTCAAAAAACTTTTATAATGAGTTTTATAGCAACCACGTAAGCGACAGAATCGAGCAAATGAGCGTTTATGAGTGTAGCTTATACGAAAAACTCTATTCTCAAATAGACAAACCACTTTTTCCAACTCAAAAATCAAAAGATATAGCAAATGCCATTATAGAGTGCATAAATAGCGAAGGTTATTTTGAGTATAATGATGAAATTTTAGCCAAATTTGATGCTAAAGATGTGGAAAAAATAAGAAAAAGATTTGCTTATCTTGAGCCAATTGGCGTGGGGGCAAAGGATTATAAAGAGAGTTTTTTATTCCAGCTTGATGAGCTTTGTGATGATGATGAAATTTATACTTTAGCAAAAGATATGATAAATGATTTTGAAAATTTATCAAAATATACAAAGCAAAAAAACTACGAAAACGCACTTAAAATAATTAAAAAATTCAAAAATCCACCAGCTGTGGAATACCTAGAAGATGAAGCTCAAGTTACGCCTGATATTTACGTTTTCACCACAGATGAGGGCGTGGAAGTCAAGGTGAATGATGAGTTTTACCCAGAAATCCTCATTGATACTGAGGGCATTGATGAAAAATGCGAGTTTGTCAGCTCTAGGATCAAAGAAGCTCGCGATCTCATAGACGCTCTTGAGATGAGAAAGGCCACGCTTTACAAAATCGGGCTTATGATAATCGAGTATCAGTATGATTATTTTTTGGGTGGAGATATCAAGCCAATGAAACTCAAAGACATAGCAGGAGATCTTGGCAGAAATCCTTCTACCATAAGCAGAGCCATACAAAATAAATTTCTTAGCTGTTCGCGTGGAATTGTCGCACTCAAAAACTTCTTTGCAGCAGCAGCCAGTGAAGATATCTCAAACGCAGCCATAAAGGATTTTGTAAAAAACCTAATCAAACAAGAAAACCACCAAAAACCACTCAGCGATGAGGCGATACTTGCTTGCATAGAAAAAGATTTTGGCATAAAAATCGTCAGAAGAACTATCACAAAATACAGAAAAGCACTAAATATCGGAAGTTCAAGCCAAAGAAAAAAGATATACGCTATAAATTCGTAAGTTTTATTTGGATTGTTTTTATACAATTACTCTTTATTTTAAATGTTTTTTTGATAAAATAATTATAAAAAGGATGAATTATGAAAATTGATATAAATTTAAAAGATAATGGTTATAGCGTATTCATAGATGAGCTAAAAAGCCTTGAGTTTAAGGGCAAAGTAGCAGTCGTGACAAACTCAAAAGTCGGTGGGCTTTATCTAAAAGAAGTGCTAAATTTAATCAAAGCTGATGAGATTTTTACCGTGAGTATTCCTGATGGCGAACAGTATAAAAATTTAGCAACAATAGAGAAAATTTTAGAAGAACTTTTTGTAAGTAGACTAGAGCGAAACAGCACACTTATCGCTCTTGGTGGCGGGGTTATCAGCGATATGACTGGATTTGCGGCGAGTATTTATGAGCGTGGGATAAACTTCATCAATATCCCGACAACTCTTCTAGCTCAAGTCGATGCTAGCGTGGGTGGCAAAACTGGAGTAAATAATAAATTTGGCAAAAATCTAATCGGTACGTTTTATCAGCCAAAAGCAGTTTATTGCGAGACTAAATTTTTACGCTCTCTGCCAGCTAGAGAGTTTAGTGCTGGGCTTGCGGAAGCGTTAAAAATGGCAGTTATGTTTGATAAAGAGTTTTTTGATTTTATGCAAAAATGCGATATAAATGATAATGAGAATATAAAAACAATCATTGCAAAATGCGTCAGCCTAAAAGCTGGTGTCGTAAGCAAAGATGAAAAAGAAGCTGGAGTTAGAGCTGTGCTAAATTACGGCCATACTTTCGCTCATGTCATAGAAATGCAGACAAAATATACTAAATTTTTGCACGGTGAAGCAGTCGCAGTGGGTATGAATATGGCAAATCATTTAGCCCTTAAGCTTGGCTTGATAGATAAATTTGAGCTTGAAAGTATTAAAAATACGCTAGTTAAATTTGGTCTGCCAATAAACTACAAGATAGAAGATGAAGAGGCGTTTTATGATGCGTTTTTCTTGGATAAAAAAAGTGGAAATAACAAAATCAAATTTATATTGCCAAATAAAATAGGAAATTTTGCCCTTAAAAATGATATAGATAAAGATATTGTTTTGGACGTTTTAAGGATGTTTAAATGAAAAAATTAGTTGCGTTTTTAGCTGTTTTTATCATAAATTTATTACTCTTTGGCGAGTCAAATATAAGCCAAGAACAAAAGATAAATGACTTAAATGCAAAAATTATAAACTATGATTCACAGGTAAAAAACAACATTTGGCTAATTCGCTACGCTAATTACAACACGTATCAAAATTTGCTAATCCAGCTAGATGATATCCAAAACGAAATCCAAAATACAAACAAAAAAGATATAGAAAAAATTGATGATCTAAAAAACAAAAGCTCAAGCCTCACAGAGCAAATCGAGCTTTTAAAAGAGTATGAAAAGTCCCCGTTTCAAAATATGCTAGTCGTCCCAGAGATAGATGAATTCCCTAAAATCACAAATCCAGTGGCTTTGATATCTGGTTTTTCATATATAAAACGCCTAAAAAATGAGAAAGAAGAGTATAAGAGTAGGCTTTTGAAGCTTGAAGATGCTTTGGAGGTTTTCAGACAAAAAGAGATAGCCCAAAAAGAGCTATATGACGTAAATCAAAGCATGGAAAATCTCTCCAGCCTTAATGAAACTAGAAGAGAGATAAGTGAGTTTCAAATAGCAAAAGATATAGCCACTACCACTTTTGGTGTCTATCAAAAAAAGCTTGATGAAGCCATAAATAGAGCAAGTGTCGAAGTAAAAGACCAGATCAAACAGACTTTTGCCATTATTCTAACAATAATTGTGGTTATTTTAATAGGATTTTTGTGTAAATTTATAGCCAAAAAATACATCACTGACAACCAAAGATTTTACACTGTAAATAAATTTATAAACGTAATAAATTTCACCATTATCATCTTTGTTTTGCTTTTTGCTTATATCGAAAATGTAAGCTATATGGTGACTATCTTGGGTTTTGCTTCAGCTGGTCTTGCCATTGCGATGAAAGATATGTTTATGAGTCTGCTTGGCTGGAGTGTTATTATTTTTGGCGGTACTTTCCACGTGGGAGATAGAATCCGCGTAAGATATCAAAACAGCGATTATGTCGGCGATATCATCGATATAAGCTTACTTAGAATGACTATTTATGAAGATATCACGCTTACTACCTATCTTACAAATAGGCGTAGTGGTAGGATAGTTTTCATACCAAATAACTATATTTTTACAGAGCTCATCGCCAATTACACTCATAGCGGTATGAAGACTGTTTGGGATGGAATTGACATCATGCTAAGCTTTGATAGTAACCACAAAAAAGCAATGTATATCATCAAAAATATAACCAGAAAATACTCAAAAGGCTACACAGACATAGCAAAACAACAAATGAATAAGCTAAGAGATCAATACAGTATAAAAAATCCAAATGTTGAGCCAAGGATTTATAGTTTTTTTGAGCCTTATGGTATAAATATAAGTGTTTGGTATATGACGAACTCTTACGCAGCTTTGGCTCTAAGAAGCACTATAAGTGCTGAAATAATCGAAGCTTTAAATTTAGAAGATGATATCAAAATAGCTTATCCGACCCAAACTCTATTTTTTGGGCAAAAGAAACAACCCCAAGAAATACCAGATATTAGCAAGGAACTTTTATATTGAAAGTATATTTTAAAACTTTTGGTTGTAGAACAAATATTTATGATACCCAGCTTATGAAAAGCTATGTCAAAAACGCAGTTATAGTAAATGATGAGTTTGAGGCTGACGTGATAGTAGTAAATTCATGCACTGTCACAAATGGCGCAGATAGTGGCGCTAGAACGTATATAAATCACATGAAAAATAGCGGTAAAAAGGTTATTTTGACTGGTTGTGGAGCAGTGAGCAAGGGCGAAGAGCTGTTTAAAAAAAGCTCAGTATTTGGAGTGCTTGGAGCTAGTCATAAATCAAAAATCGATAGTTTTCTAGCTTCACAAGCCCCATTTTATGAGCTTGGAGATCTAAATTTCATCGATAAAAATATAGTAAGCGACTATGAAAATCACACAAAAGCCTTTATCAAAATCCAAGAGGGGTGCAACTTTGCTTGTAGTTACTGCATTATCCCAAGCGTAAGAGGAAAAAGTAGAAGCATAGATGAAGAAGTTATTTTAAATGAAGCCAAAATCTTAGCAAATAATGGCTACAATGAGATAGTTTTAACTGGTACAAATATAGGAAGTTACGGGCAGAGTAATAATTCAAGTCTTGGTAAACTTTTGCAAAAACTAGGAAGTATAAAAGGTATAAAACGCATAAGACTTGGTAGCATTGAGCCAAGCCAGATAGATGAGAGTTTCAAAGAGATCTTAAAAGAGCCTTGGCTAGAGCGTCATCTTCACATAGCTCTTCAGCACACAAGCCAAAAGATGCTTACGATAATGAAAAGGCGAAATAGGGCGTTTAAAGATATTGAGCTTTTTAATGAACTTAGCGAGATTGGATTTGCTCTTGGGACTGATTATATCGTGGGGCATCCTGGAGAGAGTGAAGAGATATGGGAAGAGGCATTAGAAAATTTTAAAAAATTCCCATTAACTCATCTTCACGCCTTTATCTATAGCCCAAGAAATGCGACGGTTTCAGCTACGATGAAGCAAGACGTGGATGGCATAACTGCCAAAAATCGCCTAAAAACCTTAAAAAATATAGTCTATCTAAACAACTTTGAGTTTAGGAAGAAAAACAGAGTTCCTTTGGAGATTTTGGTCGAAAAACGTGATGATGACGGACTTTATGACGGATTTGACCAGTTTTATAACAAAATAAAAATAAGCTCAAAAAGCGATATAAGAAAAGAGTGGATTTTAATCAAAGATTACGAGGTAAAAGCCGATGATAACTATGCCCAAATTTAACCTTAAATTTAGCCCAAAAAATATAATAATATTAGTAAGCGTTGTTTTATGCTTGCTGCTTGTTTTTGTGGCACTTAGAAATACGCCAAAACATATAAATTTGATGCAATATGATAATTTGCTTCAGTCAAACTCAATCCAAAGTGCAACTCTTGATAATGAAAATATCATCATAAAAGCTGGCAATCAAAACTTCATTGTGCTTAAAGATTCTATAAATTTAAACGAATTAGGTCAAAAAGTAGCTATAAACTCAGCTAGCGGATATGGATTTTTATATTTTATTTTGCTTCTTATTTTGGCTATTTTTGGTGGTTTTGCTGTATTTAAATTTATATCAAAAGGCAAAGCTATTCAAAGCAAAAAAGAGGAAAAAGAGCTTGGCTCTATGGTATCAAATGAAGTAGTTCCAGCTATTTCAAGCGTGAAATTTAGCGATGTGGCTGGCATAGATGAAGTCAAAGTAGAGCTAATGGAAGTGGTTGATTTTTTGAAAAATCCAAAAGCTTATAAAGAATTTGGTATCAAAATGCCAAAAGGCGTACTTATGGTAGGGCCTCCAGGAGTTGGTAAAACTCTTGTGGCAAAAGCAGTCGCTGGAGAGGCGAACGTGCCATTTTTTTACCAAAGTGGTGCAAGTTTTGTGCAAATTTATGCTGGAATGGGCGCAAAAAGAGTTAGAGAGCTTTTTTCTATGGCTAAGGCTTACGCGCCAAGTATAATATTTATCGATGAGATTGACGCTGTGGGTAAGGCTAGGGGTGGCGGCAGAAGTGACGAGAGAGAAGCTACGCTCAATCAACTTCTAACCGAAATGGATGGATTTGAGGACAATAGCGGAGTTATCGTCATTGCTGCGACAAACAAGATAGAAATGATGGATGACGCGTTGCTTAGAAGTGGAAGGTTTGATAGGCGTATATTTTTGAGTTTGCCAGATCTTAAAGACAGATTTGCCATACTTTCTTCATATCTTAAAGATAAAAATCATAGCGTAAATATAGAAAATTTAGCTAGAAATACGACTGGATTTAGCTCAGCAGGGCTTGCAACTTTAGTCAATGAAGCAGCGATCAATGCTCTTAGATGCAAAAGAAATGAGATAAGCGAAGATGATTTTAAGGCCGTGAGCGATAAGGTGTTGTTTGGAAAGAAAAAGGCTCATCAGCTAAGCAAAGAAGAAAAAGAGATTCAAGCTATCTATCAAGGCTCAAAGGCTTTGATGGCTGAGTTTTTGGGAGTTGAGTTTGATAGAATTTCGCTTTTGGAAGATAAATTTAGCAAGAGTGGCGAGTTTATAGAGTCTCAAAGCGCCTTATTATCTAAGATAAAAATCCATCTTGTTGGTTACGCAGCACTTAAAATTTACAAAAACGAACTCTACACAAACTCCAGCAAAGACCTTGCAAAAGCTAGAGAGCTTGCTACAAGATATGTAAATGAGTATGCTATGAACTTAAATTTAATAGCTGGAGTAAATGATATAAAAGCCGTGCTTGATAGATGCATGAGCGAAACTTTGGAGTTTGTCTCTAAAATAGGGCCCCAGCTAGAAGCCACAACTAAATATCTACTAGAAAATGAAATCATAGATCAAGAGACAATAAAAGAATTAATAAGGAAGAGCCATGAAAGTTAAAATAGGGATTTTGACGCTTAGCGATAGGGCGAGTAGTGGAGTGTATGAGGACAAAAGTGGCGTGGCTATAAAAGAGATTTTGAGCGATTGGATAGTGAGCGAGTGTGAGTATGTCTACAAGGTCATTCCTGATGAGTTTGATTTGATAGTGCAAAATTTAAAAGATATGTGTGACGCTGGTTGCGATCTAGTCTTGACTACTGGCGGCACAGGTCCAGCGCCCCGTGATGTCACTCCTGAAGCCACGCAGCAAGTGTGTCAAAAGATGATGCCAGGATTTGGCGAGCTGATGAGAGCTACAAGCCTCAAATACGTCCCTACTGCGATTCTCTCAAGGCAAACTGCTGGTATCAGAGACAAAAGCTTGATAGTAAATCTTCCAGGTCAGCCAAAGGCTATAAAGGAGTGCTTGGAGCCGATTTTTCCAGCTATTCCGTATTGCATAGATCTGATTGGTGGAGCTTATATCGATACTGATGAAAGCAAAATGAAGGTTTTTAGACCAAAATCAAAGTAGGGCTAAACTAACTATTTAAATTTAAGCCCTATAATTTTTGCATAAATTTTATAGCTAAATGAAAAACGAAATAGATAAAATAGTATCTTTAGTTTTTTATTTAGCAGTTTAAAACCGGGGCTTTTGAAAGCAGTTTTTATATCCGCACAAGCAAACTCCATAACTTTGCCATAATCATCAAAGCTATAAGGCTTCAAAGTCAGAGCTGCGGCGTATTTTAAATTTAAAAAATAAGCATTGACATAAGCTTTTTGAGTATCATTTAAGCTAAATTTATCAAAAAATCTTTCAAGGTCGCTTTGCACTATTCTAACATCGCTAAAATGCTTAAATTTCATCTGTTTTGAGCTATTGTTTGAGCCGATTTGGTAGTTGCAAATTGGCTTGTTTATTTTGACTATTTTTTGTGCTAGCCATATAAGCTTAGCATTTAGATTTGCATCTTCGGCGACAAAAACTTTGTCTATAAATTTAAGATTATTATCTTTTAGTAGTGATGTTTTGATGATTTTTCCCCAAATGCACGGGAATACGCTTTTGCTGATTGTAAAATAATCAAACAAAAACCGCTCTTTATCGACCAAACCACTGTTTGTTTCATAGTTTGTTTGAGCTATGATTTTGCTTTCGTCATAATAGTAGTTAAAATCTTCAAAAACAATATCGGCGTCAAATTTAATTGCATTTTGATATAGTTCATTTAGGATATTTGGGCATAAAAAATCATCACTATCCAAAAAAAGCACAAACTCGCCACTAGCTTTATTAATGCCAGCATTTCTAGCCGCACTTGCGCCAGAGTTTGGCTGGTCTATGATAGATAGCCTATCATCGCTAAAATTACCTAAAATCTCAAGCGTATTATCCGTGCTTCCATCATTTATGGCTATTATTTCTATATCTTGCAAATCATTTTGCAGCACTGAGTTTATAGATCTGCAAAGAAACTCCCCTGCATTATAGCAAGGGATAATGACGCTGATTTTTGGCATTATTTTTTATAATTTTCTACAAATTCGGCGATTCTTGCGATACCTTTTTTGATGCTTTGAAGGTCGCAAGCAAAGCTAATCCTGAAGTATCCATCCATCCCAAATCCAACGCCTGGCACAGTAGCTACCAAGCCTTTTTCTAGTAGTTCTTGGCAAAATTTAACAGAGTTTGGCTCTACATCTTTGCAACTTACAAATAGATAAAATGCACCATCTGGTTTGACTACGCTTAGACCTTTGATATTGTTTATAGCCTCGACTGCCCAGTCGCGACGCTCCATAAATTTGCTTTTCATGTAGGCTATATCAGCGTCAGCTTCTCCAAGAAGTGCAGGTATGGCTCCAGCTTGGACTATGCTTGAGATATTGCTTGTGCTTTGGCTTTGAAGTTTTTTGACAGCTGCGTTTAGCTCGTCCATCACGCTTGCCATATATCCAAATCTCCAACCAGGCATCGCTCCGCATTTGCTAAGTCCGTTTATAGTGATAGTCCTTTTAAACATATCATCGCTCACGCTAGCAGTAGCTACAAACTGGTCATTATAAGTTAGTTTTTCGTAAATTTCATCACTTAAAACTACGATATTTGTACCTTTTAGTACTTCACCAATGGCAAGAAGCTCATCTTTACTATAAACGCCACCGCAAGGATTGCTTGGGCTATTTAGTACGATTGCTTTTGTTCTTGGAGTGATAGCGTTTTTTAGTTGCAAAGCAGTTATTTTAAATTTATTTTCTTCGCTTGTTTCTACGATCACTGGATTTCCACCGCTAAATTTGACTATTTCTGGATAGCTTACCCAGTATGGAGATGGGATTATGACTTCATCGCCGTCATCTATGATACATTGAAAAATGTTAAATAATGAATGCTTTGCGCCTACGTTTGTTACGATTTGGCTTGTTTTGTATTCTAAGTTATTGTCTCTTTTTAGTTTTACGGCAATAGCTTTTAGAGTATCAGCAGCGCCTGGGACTGGAGTGTATTTGCCACAACCAGCATCTAAAGCCTTAATGACTGTGTCTTTGATGACCTTTGGTGTGTCAAAATCAGGCTCTCCAGCACTAAAACTAATAACATCTATGCCGTTTGCTTTCATCTCTTTTGCTTTTGAGCTAATAGCGATAGTTAGGCTCTCTGATAGCACTCCAATTCTTTTAGATAACATTATTACTCCTTGATTGATTGTATATATTTTTGATAAATTTCGTTTAGTTTTTCATCTTCGCTTGAGATGTTTCCGCCTTGTTTTGACACTTCATTTTCTAAAATTTCAATCCTTTTTATAAGATATCCAAGCATCTCTTTTGTGACGTCTGGTAGATTATCATGGGCAAGAGGTTTTTTACAGCATTCGCCTATGGTTCTAGCTGGAATTCCTACAGCAGTACAGCCATCTGGGACGCTTTTTACGACGACTGAATTTGCTCCTATTTTGGAGCCTTTTCCGATGACTATATTTCCCAAAACCTTAGCTCCAGCCCCGACTACAACGCTTTCTTCTAAAGTAGGGTGGCGTTTGCCTTTATCAAGGCTTACTCCACCAAGCGTGACGCCTTGATAGATTAAGCAATTATCGCCTATGATGGCAGTCTCACCGATGACAACTCCAGTTGCATGATCGATGAAAACGCCACTTCCTATTTTGGCTGCCGGGTGGATATCGACGCGTGTTAAGAAGTTGCTAATGCCTGCTATTGCTCTGGCTATTTTATATAGTTTTTTGCTCCATAAAAAATGAGCTATTCTATGATTTACTATAGCCCAAACGCCAGGATAGTTAAAAATAAGTTCTATAAAAGATTTATACGCTGGATCTTGAAGCTTTGGTTGGCTTAAATCTTCTTTTATCAAATTTAAAAGTCCCATTTTTATCCTATAGTTTTTAGATATCCATTATCATTTAAGAACAAATACAACTCGCCCAAAATATGCTTCTTTTGTTTTTCATCGACTAAATTTGAGTTTTCGATGCGTTCATTTAAAGTATCTCTGATAGCGTGTATATCATAGTCTAAGTCTTCTAAAATATCCATGATTGATTGAGATTCTAAGATGTTTTTTATCTCATATTTGCCATTGTCTTTTAAGTAGATTGTAGCTTCTGTAGGGTGAGTGAAAAGGTTGTGTTTCATTCCAAGAACCTCTTGATAAGCTCCAACTAAGAAAAATCCTAAGAAATATTCTTCTTTTTCGACATCAATATCGTGCAAAAATAGTGGGTTTTTGTTTGCATCGAAGCTTATTTCGCCGTCGCTATCGCAAGTTATATCCCAAATAGAAGCTGAAAGCGTAGGGCGTTCATCTAGTCTATCAAGTGGCATAACTGGGAAGTTTTGTCCTAAACCCCAAAAATCAGGCAAACTTTGGAACATTGAGAAATTTACCAAGTATCTTTCTTGGACTTCTTCTTGGATTTTTAAAAGTTCAGCGTAGTTTTGTTTATTTCCAAGAAGCGATATGGCTTTTTTCATGACAAGATGTACTAAAACTTCAGAGTTTGATCTATCTTGTAAATCCACATATCCAAGGTCGAATAGAGTTAAAACGCTTTCCATATGGGCGATACTATCGTGAAGATACTCGATCGCATTGCTTGGTTTTATGGTGGTGTAAAGGTCGTAAAGCTCATCAATTAGAGGTGGGTTTTTTTTCTTTAAAACAAGTTTTTCTTCTGCGTATTCTTGGCTAAAAAGCTCAAGCACAGGAGCTACTAAAACTGCGTGATTTGCCGCGATATAGCGACCACTTTCTATGAAGATATTTGGCTCAATTTCATTTTTTTGGTTTGCTATGGTTTTTAGCAGGTAAACAACGTCGTTGGCGTACTCTTTTAATGTATAGTTTCTGCTAGGATGTTCTTTGAACTGCGAATATTCTATAGCTAGGCCGCCGCCTAAATTTATGGCTTGCAAGTTTGAAGCACCCATTTTACGAAGCTCTGCATAGATATTTCCTGCTTCTATTAGGGCTTTTTTGAGCGGATGGATTTCGTTTATCTGACTTCCTATATGGAAGTGAATCATTGTAAATTGCTCGATTAATCCGTTGTCTTTTAGTAAATTTACAGCTTCTATAAGCTCGGTTGAAGTAAGACCAAATTTAGAGTTTATGCCACCACTCTTAGCCCAAACCCCAGTTCCGCTGCTGTGAAGTCTGATCCTAAGACCGATGTTTGGCTTTGGTGCAAATCTCTCTTTTGATGTTGAGATTATGGCTTTTAGCTCGTTTAAGCCTTCTATCGTAAGAGTGATATTGTGTCCCATTTCAGCTGCTATGAAGCCCAAATTTATCAGCTCTTTATCTTTAAATCCATTTACTGTGATAGGAGCGTCATAGTTGTTGTAAGCCATGGCTAGAAGTAGCTCGGCCTTGCTTCCTGCTTCTAAGCCATATCCGTATGGACTGCCTAGCTTTACTAGATTTTCTACAAAGCCTGGATATTGATTGACTTTGAGCGGATAGACTGCATTGAAGGTGCCTGAGTAGCCAAACTCCTTTTTTGCTCTTTCAAAATTTGAATAAACTTGAACGATTTGTTTTTTGATAAGGTGTGGGAAACGAAGCAACAAAGGCCCTCTGTAGCCATCGTCTCTTATGTCTTTTACTATGTCGATTATGGCTGGCTTGAAGTCGTTATTTAGACAAATTTTGCCCCCATCAACTATAAAGTTTGAATCGCCCCAAAGGCTTAATCCATAATCGTTTGTCATAGCTCACCTTTTAAATTTGAAATATTTATACGTTTTTCTTCTTTTGTGTCTAAATTTTTATACCAAATTTGACTGTTTTTTGCTTCATCTTCACCGATACACAAAAATATTTTTGCGTTTTTCTTGTCGGCTAAATTTAGATGTTTATTTGGGCTTTTCGCCTCGTATGAGACCTCTACTTTATGCTCTTTTCTAAGCTCAAAAGCAATTTTGTAAATGTCATTTACATACGCATTATCTAGCGCGCATATATAAATCCCATCCCTAAAATTTGGAAGCTCTTTTTGTTTCAAAATCTCCATTATACGCTCGATTCCCATAGCCCAGCCAACTCCAGGAGTAGCTTTGCCACCCAAAAACTCGACTAATCTATCATATCTTCCACCACCAGCCACAGCGCTTTTTGAGCCGATTTCATCGCTTACAAACTCAAATGCAGTCTTGCAGTAATAATCAAGCCCACGCACAAGCCTTGCATCTACTTCAAATTTAACGCCGTTTTGAGCTAAAATCTCTTTTAATTTTTCAAACTCGCTAGAGCAAATTTGATTTAGGTTATCAGTGATGAGTGGAGCGTCTTTTAAAAGCATTTGACAATGGTCATTTTTACAGTCCAAGACGCGGATTGGATTTGTTTTAATGCGTCTTTGGCAGTCTTCACAAAGACCATCTTTTGACTCCAAAAACTTAACTAATTTTTGTCTATAAAGTGGCATGCACTCACTATCTCCAAGTGAGTTTATTTTTAGAGTGGTTTTGATATTAAATTTATTCAAAATCTCGCTAAGCATCAAAATAACGCTCGCGTCTTCATAAACGCTTGATTCGCCAAAACACTCCACGCCAAACTGATGAAACTCTCTCAAACGCCCACGTTGTGGTCTTTCGTAGCGAAACATACTTCCGCTGTAAAAATATTTTTTAACCCCGCCGGCTTTGTCAAATTTAGCCTCGATAAATGCTCTTACGACTCCAGCAGTTCCCTCAGGTCTTAGGCAAACGTCATTGCCGCCTTTGTCTGTGAACTGATACATCTCTTTACCGACTATATCGCTACTTTCGCCGACACTTCTTTTAAAAAGCCCAGTTTCTTCCATTTTTGGAGTTTCGCAAAACTCATATCTGTAGTTTTTGGCTACTTCTTCACAAGTTTCTACTATAAATTTATATAATTTTCCATCATTATCTAGCAAATCTTTCATACCGCGAAGTGCATTTATCATATAAATTTCCTTATTTTATCTTGAATTTCATTGATGTCAAGACCTGCATTCACTTCTAAAACATCAAATTTTAAATCGGCGAGTATTATACTCATAAATCCTTGAACTCTCATTAAATACTCTATGCCTCTATTTTCGATTTCATCACTTGTCCCACGACCAAAAAGGCGGGTTTTTATGAGATTTTCATCTGCTTTTAAAAAGATAAATTTATCGCCTAAATCATTTTTGAGTGCAAATTTATTTAGCTCCAAAAGCTCTGCGATGTCTAAATTTTCATCACTTGCCATAGCATAAGCCATACCAGAGATAAATCCACGATCGCTTAAAATTAGCTCTTTGTGATTTGGTTTTATGACCTTTTCATAGTGTTCTGCACGGTCGGCTAAAAAGAGCAAAATCTCAGCTCTTGAACAAATTTTGTTTGCATTTTGAAGCAAAAACTCACGCACTTTTACCCCAAACTCAGTTCCGCCTGGCTCTTTTGTGATTATAGCGTTTGGAATGAAAGATTTAAGTAGTGAAATTTGAGTTGATTTGCCAACTCCGTCAATCCCTTCAAATGTAACTAGCATTTTTTACCTTTTATATCTTCTAAAATTTCTTTTGGGACTAAATTTGTGATGTCCCCGCCATGACTCAAAACAGAACGCACAATCGAGCTTGAAATAAATGCGTTTTTGAGGCTTGGCATGAAATAAACCGTTTCAAACTCGCTCCACAAAGATGCATTTGCGTAGCCGATTTGGAGCTCATATTCAAAGTCGCTAACTGCTCTAAGCCCACGTACGACTGTGTTTATGCCCTGAGCCTTAGCAAAATCCACAAGCAAATTGCTAAAGCCAACAACCTCTACATTTGAGATATCTTTTGTAGCTATTTTGGCTAAATTTATTCGCTTTTCGTGGCAAAAGTAGGGCGTTTTGCTCTCATTTAAAGCCACTGCTACGATAACTCTATCAAAGACCTTGCAGGCTCTTTTAATGACATCTATATGACCATTTGTAATAGGATCAAAAGTCCCTGGATATATACAAGATTTATTCATTTTTTACCTTATTATTGCTCTATTTTTTGATATGATAGTTGCTTTAAAGATTTGATTGTTTTCATTTTTTACTTGGATTATTTCTCCGATGTTTGCATCTTCAAGCGTTGTGACTAGTATTTCGACGCTCAAACTTCCGTCATTTATAATAGCTGTGATTTGATCTCCTCTTTTTATGTCGCTTAGGGTTTTAAACTGTCTAGTTGTCAAAACTCTTCCCATTTTTATGCGAGTTTTTGTGATTAGAGATACTTTTGGTAGTGAGGTTAGGGCTGTTTTTTCGTATTTGTTTAGCGGGACTAAAATACTCTCAAAGTCACTTAAATTTAGTATTTGCCCCTTGTCCATGTCTCTTGAAGCTACAAAAACTTTAACTTTGGCTTTGATGTCAAATTTAAAAAACATACTTTTATTTAGATTATTTGGCATTTTGTATACGGCTCTTAGATTTCCGCCGTCATCTTTTAGAGATAAAAGCAATATCTCTTTTAGCTCGTACTCATTAAAATCTTGTGGCAAATTATCTGGTTTTTGGATATTTAGCTTTTCTATTATTATATTTGGAATTTGCGATTTGATATTTTCTTCTAGCAGTGAGACTAAAGATGCTGAAAAAAGCTTTTGTGAAAATAAAATGATTAGGATTAAAAATAAAATGGAGCGGGAAACGAGATTCGAACTCGCGACCCCAACCTTGGCAAGGTTGTGCTCTACCCCTGAGCTATTCCCGCTTGTCTTGTTTTGAGAGCGTGATTGTAGCATAAATTTACTCATATGTCAAGATAGTTTGATGATTTTTATCAAAGTTTTGTCTGAAATTTCATTTTCACCGATTTTTGAAAGGTACAAAGCGTTTGCATTTGCTAGTGGTTTTATCATCGCTGGACTAAATTTATTGTTTTTGTTTAGTGGTGTAAATTTGCCGTCTATATAGTTGCCAAGCACGATATTTGCGCGACTTCCTTTTTGAATCATATCGCCATTAAATGTTGCTTCGCACGTCTCGTGGAGATACTCTTTTCTTCCGCTTATTTTTTTGATAGCTGGGATAGCTGACAAAAAGCAACCTATATAGCATGACATCGGGTTTCCTGGCAAGATAAATACAAGCTGTTTGCCTTTTTTAAATATCTTTGTAGGACCTGCTGGTCTGATGTCTATACTTCCTACAATGCACTCATATCCAAGCTCTTGCAAGCAAGACTTCATAAAATCAGCTTCGCCTTTGCTAGCTCCTCCGCTTGTGATGATGACATCGTAGTTTGAAGCTTTTATTATCTCTTGTTTGAGGCTTTGTTTTTCATCTTTTAAGATACCTTTATACTCACTTTCAAAGCCGTTATTTAGAAGTAGTGAGCTTATGCCAAGCGCGTTTGCATTATAAATCGACCTATCATCACAAGTTTGCCAAGGCTCGTTTATCTCATTTCCTGTGCTAAAAACTGCTATTTTTGGTTTAGCAAAGACTTTTACAAAGCTGATGCCTTGAGAGGCTAAAAGCATGATTTTGGCTGCATTTAGAAGTGTTGATTTGCTAAGAAGCGGCTCTCCAACGCCTAGTTCTTCGCCTTTTAGCTTTCTGGCGTTGTCTTTTTTAATATATTTTGGTACGATTAAATTGCCATTTTCATCAAAAGCTTCATCTTCAAGCATAACAACGGTGTCACTACCAGTGGGAAATATCGCTCCAGTCATTATTTTGTAGCATTCGTTTTTGCCTATGCTATACTCTTTTTTATCCCCTGCAAAGATAGTTCCAAGGATTTTTAAAGGACTGTTTATATCATTATAATTAAAAGCGTAGCCATCGAGGGCTGAATTGTCAGCAAATGGAAGTGGTTTTGTAGTGATTATATCTTCAGCTAAAACTCTACCTACGGCTAAATTTATGCTGATAAACTCATAATTATCTAAGCATTCTAGCTCATCAATTTTTGAAAACATCTCATTAACTTCCATTTTTTATCCTTATTCGCTAAGTCTTTTTATGTCTGCTCCAAGCTTGCTAAGCTTTGTTTCTAGGTTTTCATATCCTCTATCAAGGTGGTAGATTCTATGTACTCTCGTCGTGCCATTGGCTCTAAGTGCTGCCAAAACTAACGCTGAGCTTGCTCTTAGATCTGTTGCCATGACATCAGCTCCGTTTAATTCATCACCACAAATAGTCGCCAAATGTCCATTTAGCTTAATGTCTGCGCCCATTCTTATAAGCTCACTTGCGTGCATAAAGCGGTTTTCAAAAAGTCTTTCATCAATCGTGCTAACGCCATCTGCCACGCAAGCAAGTGCCATAAACTGAGCTTGCATATCAGTAGGAAATCCTGGAAACTCAGTTGTAATAATCTGGACTGGATGAAGAGCTCCTGAGGAGATGATTTTGATATTTTTATCATTAAACTCAAAATTTAATCCCATGTCGCTAAGCTTTCCAAGGACTGAAACTAGGTGGTTTGGCTCAATATTTTTAAGTGTGACTTCCCCGCCAGCTATAGCTACAGCACAAAGGTATGTGCCAGCTTCTATTCTGTCTGGTATGACGGTGATTTTTGGTAAATTTAAAAGCTCTTTGTTTGTTCCATGGACTGTTATTTCGCTGGTTCCTATGCCTTCTATTTTTACTCCGCTAGTCTCTAAAATTTGGCAAATTTGAACCACTTCTGGCTCTTTTGCTGCGTTAAAAATCTTTGTAGTTCCGTTTGCTAGGGCTGCTGCCATTACGATATTTTCAGTGCCTGTGACTGTGATTTTATCAAAGACGATGTTTGCGCCTTTTAGCCCGTCTTTTGCGCTGGCTATGACATATCCGTCTTTTATCTCTATTGTTGCGCCCATTTTTTCTAGTGCAGCAAGGTGCAAATCAATAGGTCTAGCTCCAATAGCACACCCTCCAGGCAAAGAAACCTCACAATATCCATATCTTGCAACAAGTGGGCCAAGAACTAAAATAGAAGCTCTCATCTTGCGAACGATGTCATAAGTGGCTTTTGTGGAGTTTATGGAAGTTGTGTTAATTTTTAAATTTGAGCCATCTAAAGTCGAGGTCGCGCCTAAATTTTGTAGCAATTTTATAAATGTTTTTATATCTTCGACTTGTGGAATGTTTGATACAAGGACGTCATTTTTAGCCAGTATGCTCATAGCGATGATAGGTAGTGCGGCGTTTTTAGCACCACTGATATTTACCTCGCCAAATAGTTTATTTCCGCCTTTGATTTCTAAATAATCCATGAATAACCTTTAAAAAATAAGGGTGATTATAGCAAATTTATGTTTAAGATTTAAGAATTTATTTGATACAATTGCATAAATAAACCATTTTTAAAGAAACACAATGAATATTAAAACTATCTGCATCGGTGCGATTGGTGTATTGTTTTTAAGTGCTTGTTCTACAAAAAGTGATATTTCTACTACTCAAATTAACTCTTATAAATTTAATTCAAATCAAGATTATAGCTCTAGCATAACTCGTCAATTCAAGCAAAATGATGATAAAGAGTCTAATATATCTTACGAAAAAGATATAAATTTGAGTAAATATCTAAATAAAAAAGTTGGCAGAGACTGCTCTGGCCTTGTAACTCTAATAAATAATGAAAATAACGAGCTGTATTTTAGCAGTAAAGAGCTAGATAACTTTTATGATAAGCATGGTAGAAAATCCCAAGCTCTATTTAATATGTATAAAGCTGAAAATAAAATTGCTTTTGATGAGCCAAAATTAGGCGATTTGGTCTTTTTCAATAATACAACTAAAGGGACTAGAAAGCTTAAAGAAAATAGAATAACTCATGTTGGCATAGTCGATAAAATAGAGCCAAATGGCACGGTGACTTTTTTACACAATGTAAATGGCAAAAATATCAGAAGCGTGATGAATCTAAAATATAAAAACACACATAAACTAAATGGCAAGAAAATCAATGCTTACATAACAAGATGCAATAACACATCTTGCTTGGTTTCAAATAAATTTGCTGGTTTTGGTAAGATAGATAAAAGCTTGAATATAAAGTATTAAATTTATAAAATCACGAAATTAACGAGGTAAATTTGGCAGTAACTCCGATTTTGATAGCTGTAAATGCGGTTATTTATTTTTTGCAATATTTTGTCTATGATCCATTTGGTTTTGGTATGTATTTTGGGCTTAATAAACTATTTTTTGCTGGTGCTTATTGGCAGATTTTGACCACGATGTTTTTGCACGGCTCACTTACTCATATCATCATGAATATGGCTGTTTTGTTTCAGTTTGGGACTATTTTTGAGCGTTATCTTGGCGGGGTTAAATTTTTACTACTATATATGATTGGAGGAGTTCTTACAAGCCTTCTTAGTCTTAGTTATCTTTTTATAAATCCAACTGTAAATTTAGTAGGAGCTAGCGGTGCGATATGTGTGCTTCTTGGCTTTATGGCTAATCTTGATAGATATAGTAGAAAAGGGCTTATCATAGCGCTTTTACTTATGAGTTTTGCGCCACTTTTACTTGGTATGAATATAGCTTGGTATGCTCATCTTTTTGGATTTGGGATAGGGTATTTGGCTGGTTATATGAGGATTTTTAGATGAGTTTTTTTACTAGGTGTAAAGAGGTCTTGGATGATGGGGATTTGGAGTCTAAATTTAGCGGTTTTGAAGCATTATTTGATGATTTCAGATCAGATAAACTTGGCTTTGAAGATGAGATTATAGAGCCACTTATTAGCCCAAGCTATGCTAAATTTGCTCAAATTTATGAGATGAAAGAGCTTAAAAAACAAAAATCAGCAGACAAAAACGCAGCCTTTTTGCACTCTATTGCCCACATAGAATACAGCGCGATTGATATTGCTCTTGATGCTTGTTATAGATTTAGAGGCTTGCCTAAGGAGTATTATTTTGACTGGCTTGAGGTGGCTGGTGATGAGATAAGACACTTCAAAATGATAGATGAGCAGCTGCAAAAAACTGGCTATAAATATGGCGATTTGAGCGTACATAATGGGCTTTTCATAGCTTTGCAAAAGACACAAGGCTCACTGCTTGATAGAATGGCGGTACTGCCTAGATTTATGGAGGCAAATGGGCTTGATGCAAATCTTTTTATGATGGAAAAAATCAAAACCGATGCTTCAAAAAACTGGCTAACCAATACGCTAAAAATAATCCACCACGAAGAGATAGACCATGTCAAAAAGGGCGATAAGTGGTTTAAATTTGCTTGCAAAGAGCAGGGCGTGGATCCAAACTCGTGGATAAATATAGTCCTAAAGCACTATCCAAACGCATTTAGCACAAAAAGAGAGCTAGATGAGGCGCACCGCATTATGGCTGGATTTAGTACTGATGAACTTGAAGCGATGAAAAAATTACAACTAGATAAGGAAAAATTATGAAAACTATATATTTTATAAGGCATTCCAAGGCGGAAAAAAGAGATGACGATGATTTTGCTAGAGATCTGATAGAAAAGGGCGAAAGTGCGGCTAAATTTATGGGTAAAAGACTTAAAAAACATAAAGTTACGCCTGATATCATATTTGCTTCGCCAGCCAAAAGGGCTTTGAAAACTGCAAATTTACTCTCAAAAGAGATAGGCTACAAAAAAGAAATTACTCAAGTAAAAGCGCTGTATGATTGCAGTCCTACTAATATGCATGAGTTTATAAAAAATATAGATGATGAGTTGCAAAGCGTGTTTATAGTAGGACACAACCCAAGCATCACAGAAATATCTGAGTTTTTGAGTGATTCTGATATAGGAAATATTCCGACAAGTGGGATTTTTTGTATTGAATTTGACGTGCAAAGCTTCAAAGAGATAATCAACCACCACGGTCATGCGCTGTTTTTTGACTATCCTAAAAAGCACAAATAATTTTTTATTTTTATAGCTATCTCAAAATAGGGGATAGCTCAAATGATGTTTTTCTCATAAAACTGCTTCTAAAATAATCAAATTTAACAAAGTTATTAGCCTATTTTTTATATTTTTAAGCTTCAAATTTGCTTTTAAAATTACTTGACAATAGTTCAACAAAACAGATATTTTGCTAAGTTTTTAGCTTGTTTTTAAGCTAAGATAAATGATTGATATTTTGATTTGCGTTGTTTTTATAGATTTATCTTCTTGCTTAATCATAAATTTACAGCCGTAACGGTTATTAAAAAACAAATAGATAATATATAAACAAACTATCTATTTAAATATTAAACCAAACTATAATTCGTGTTTAGGCTTAATTTCGAACAAGTCTAATATTTAAGCTGTTGTTTTAATTTTTAATAAGCAAATAACAAATAAGGTAAATCGCCCAAAAAAAGTATTTAAAATTTAGCTGATAATTTACTATATAATTTTTTGTTAAATTCTTAGCTAAATTTGATGGATAAATTTTTATCATACAAAAAGTAAAGTTATCCAAATATCCTTAAATACATACTTTAACTTACCAATATACAACGGCAGAATAGGATATAAATAAAAGATTGAAAATTAACGTTTTCAATACAAAATAATAAAAATAGCTTGTATTTTACTTTTTTGGCTAAATTTAGCCGGCTTAGAATTTGAACTTGATGTAAATATCCCATTTTACCCATCATCTATTATTTTGCTTCTTTTATTGCGTTATATAATATTTTTTTATTAAAGCTTGTTATTTTATATATTTATAATTTTACTATATATAAATATTATATATTTTATTTTGCATTATTTAAATGAGAATTTGAATATAAATTTAAAAATAAATATGGACTAAGATTAGTCCATTATTCTGTCATTTTTGAAGCACTTTGCCAGATTTCTCTATATGAAAGCTCTTTTTCATCTTCGATGATTTTTTGTATGCCATTTAGTAGATTTATAGAAGCTTCTATTTCGACTTTTCTAGTAGAAATACTCTCTACATTTGCCCCTACGCTGATGCCCTTTGCTTTTGCGTATTTAAACAAAAACTCAAACATATCAAGGCTCAAACTTACAGAGCTTTCTAAGGCATTTTGACTGCTAAATAGCCTATCTTCAAAATATTCTGGAACTGCTATGCCAAGCCATTTCATAAACTCAAGCGTTTTGCTGCTTCCACAAGGCGTGAAAGTAAAGATTATAGGTACTTTTTTGACTCCAAGATTTGCATAATCATCTATAAAGCGTTTAGCATTTTCTATATTATACACAGCTTGTGTGATAAAAAACTTGCATCCTTTTATGGATTTTCCAGCTACTCTTAAATCTTCATCGCCCTTTTTTATATGGCGTTCTGGTATGCAAATCCCACCAAGAGTTACGCCCTGCCCGCACTCATTTTTAAGCTTGTATGCATCATTTAGTGCGAGTTTTTGCTTGTCTTGTTTAGAGCTTGCTCCGACAAAAACGCTTAGTGTGTCGCTGCTAGAGCTTTGCAAAAACTCTCTAAACTCTGCTTCGTCGTAGTTGCCTACAGCTTTATAAATGACTGCTGGATAAGCACTATGCAAGAACTCTTTATGGTATATTTCAGGTTTTATCGTGCAGATAAACTCAAAAGTGCGCTCAGAGCTATTTCTATTGCTTTCATCTTGTAAATCATATATCACAAGCCCGTCAAATTTGCTATCTTTCAGCCTTTCTAGTTGCTTATTTGCTATCTCCTCAGCCTCTTCTTTGCTTAAATTTATCTTCGGCGGAGTTATACCATATAGCAAAATGCCTGGCGTGTTGCTTTCTATCTTGTCTTTTAGCATTTTTTATCCTTTAAATTCGCTCCAAAAGGAGCGAAAATTTAGCTTAGACGTACGATTTTAACAGCGGCAGTCATATTTTTAAGGCTTGGTTTAACCTCTTCCCATTTTCTTGTTTTTAGTCCACAATCTGGATTTATCCATAGTTGGCTTTTTGGAAGAACTTCAAGAAGTACGTTTATTTGAGTTGCTATCTCTTCGACGCTTGGAACTCTTGGGCTATGTATGTCGTAAACGCCAGGGCCGACTTCTTGTTTGTAGCCTACTGATTTAAAGATTTTTAGTAGTTCGTTACCGCTTCTAGCAGTTTCTATGCTTATGACATCAGCGTCCATTGCTTCAATTGTTTTAATGATGTCGTTGAACTCAGAATAACACATATGAGTGTGGATTTGAGTTTCGGCTTTAGCCGCTGAAACGCTTAGTTTGAAGCAATCAACTGCAAATTTCTCATAAGCTGGTATGTTTTCACGTCTTAGCGGATAACCCTCTTTGAACGCTGCTTCGTCTACTTGAATGATCCTAATTCCGGCATTTTGCAAGTCGTCTATCTCATCATAAATCGCAAGTGCTAGCTCTTTTGCTATCTCGCTTCTTGGTTTATCATCACGCACAAAGCTCCAATTTAGGATAGTTACTGGTCCAGTTAGCATACCTTTCATGATTCTTTTGGTTTTGCTTTGAGCATAAGTGATCCATTCCACTGTCATAGCTTTTGGGCGACTAACATCACCAAAAAGAAGAGGTGGCTTAACGCAGCGACTACCATAGCTTTGAACCCACGCATTTGTGCTAAATGCATAACCTTTAAGCTGCTCTCCAAAATACTCGACCATATCGTTTCTCTCTGGCTCACCATGTACCAAAACATCGATGTCGCACTCTTCTTGGAATGCTATACAATCATCAATATATTTTTTGATATCAGCTTCATAGGCTTCTTTTGTAATAAGGGCTTTTTTATAAGCATTGCGGACTTGGCGAAGTTCTGGGGTTTGTGGGAAGCTGCCTATTGTTGTAGTTGGAAGCTCTGGAAGGTTAAATTTAGCCTTTTGGATTTTGATACGCTCTTCATATGCCACGTCTCTTTGGAATTTGCTTAGATTTGCAACTCTGTTTTGAACTGCTTTATCATTTACTAAATCTGAAGTTTTACGTGATTCTATGGCGTTTTTATTGGCTTTTAACCAAGCTTCTCCTGACTCGCAGAATTTCTCACCATCGACTAGTTTTCTTAAATGTTTTACTTCAGCTAGTTTTTCTACTGCGAAGCTAAGCCACTCTTTTATGCTTAGTTTTTCTTCGTATTTCAAAGTATAAGGCACGTGTAAAAGCGAGCAAGAAGTACCGATATTTAGGCGTTCGCTTGGGATATATTTTTTGATTTCGTTGATTAAGTTTAGTTTGGCTTCGATGTCGCTTACCCAAACATTTCTTCCATCTATCACACCAGCAAAGACGGTTTTATCGCTATTTGCTAGGATTTCAAGAGATGATTTTTGGCAAGTTGCATGAACAAAATCAAGTCCAACGCCCCAAATTTTAGTTTTTACTACCTCTTTTACAGCTTCAGTTGCATGCTCAAAATATGTCATAAATATGATTTTGACATTGCTTTTTGTGGTTAGTTTTTCATATGTTGGGACAATTTTTTCAGCTAGTTTTTCGGCTTTGTCTGTCACAAAAATCGGCTCATCTATTTGAACTACTACTTCATTATCAAGATTTGAAATTTGATCTATTAATTTTGCATATTGCTCTACCAAAGCATCTAAATGGCATAGCGCGCAGCTACCATCAGTGGTTTTGCTAAGTGCTAAAAATGTGATAGGTCCTATCAAATTTATCTTTGGATTTGCGATTCCAAATGCCTTTGCTTCTTTATATTCATTCAAAATTTTGTCTGAATTTAGGCTAAAAGTACTCTCACGGCTAAGCTCTGGTACGATGTAATGGTAGTTTGCGTTAAACCATTTTGTCATTTCCATAGCAACGCTTGTTTTGTTTCCACGTGCCATTGAAAAATAAAGCTCAGTTTCGCTAAGTCCTTTAAATCTTGGTGGAATAGCTCCAAAAGTTACGATATTATCAAGCATTAAATCATAATATGAAAAGTCATTTACGCTGATAAAATCAATATTTGCATCTTTTTGATAGCCCCAGTGGCGTGCTTTTAGCTCGCTAGCGACTTTCTCGACCTCGCTAAACTCACTCTTGCCAGCCCAAAAACTCTCAAGTGCAAATTTAAGCTCTCTTTGCTCACCTATTCTTGGAAATCCTGTTATAAAACTTTTTGACATTATTTATCCTTTAAAAAATACATAAAAAAAGGTCTTCTGACCAACTATAAAAAAATATTTAAGATTAAAAATTTAGATAATTTCTATGCATTTCAAAAAAGATAAGTGGCGGTTTAACTCCATGAAGTTTGTAAAATAATTTATCATTATCTAAATGCAATAAAAACTGCTTGTGATGTAATGCTAAGCGAGTTTTGCGTCTGAATATGCAGTTGCAGTGAATTGGAAATGTAACTATAAAAGATAAATATGAAAATATGCTTATAAAAGTAAACTCCAAATTCAATAGAAATTTGAACTTTCTATCTTTTTTTAAAGCTTTATTTATCGCCTTGTAGGCTAATACACATGGGACAACTCATATCTCAATGCCTTTATAGTTAAAAATTCTGATAATAGTACCAAAAATATAATAAAAAATATCTTAAATAAAATAAAATTTAATCAGTGAGCCAAATGACTCACTGAGATTAACTATCTTTAAATAGTTTTGAAGCCAAAATTTGGGCTTTGTCTTGGTCGCTATCTTTTTTGAGTGTTTTAAAAACTCTATTTAAATGGTCTTCAAAAAACTCATGGTTGTTTAGTGGTTTTTCATTGTCACCTCTTATGACGCTTGTGTATTCTCCATCGCTTCCAAGCTCATAAGCAAGCTCATTATCGCTTAGTTGAAGTCTTAAGATCTCACTTAATTTGTCTTGAAGCATCTCATCATAAATCGGAGTCATTAGCTCCAAGCGGCGTTCTAAGTTTCTTGGCATCCAATCAGCGCTTGAGATGTAAAATTTCGGATCGGCGTGCTTGAAGTAAAATATCCTAGCGTGCTCAAGGTATTTTCCTATGATAGATCTTACTCTGATATTTTCGCTGATACCTGCAACTCCAGGTCTAAGGCAACAAATACCTCTGATGATAAGATCGATTTGCACCCCTGCTTTGCTCGCATTATACAGTGCTTTTATCACATCACTATCGACTAAAGCGTTCATTTTGGCAATTATTCTGCCATCTTTTCCAGCTTTTGCTTCATCTTTTATTTTTTGTATGACTCTTTCTTTTATTTGCATTGGAGACATGGAAAGTGCGTTTAATCTGCGGTTTTTGCTAAATCCAGAAAGAATGTGAAAAAAAGTCGTTGTGTCCTTTGCAAACTCTTCTCTGCTTGTAAAGTAGCTAATATCAGTATAAATTTTCGCACTGCTTCCGTTGTAATTACCAGTTCCAAGATGCATATAAAATTTAAGCTTATCGCCTATTTGGCGGATTACTTGGCTTACTTTTGCATGGACTTTAAATCCTGTTATTCCATAGATTACGTGAGCTCCGGCGTTTTCTAGTGCTTTTGCCCAGTGGAGATTATTTTCTTCATCAAATCTAGCTTTTAGCTCGACCATTACAGTCACTTGTTTGCCATCACTTGCAGCGTCTATTAGAGCTTGGATGAGGCTTGAGTTTTTCTCAACTCTATAAAGTGTCATGCGTATAGATATGACTTTTGGATCTTTTGCAGCTTCTTTGATGAACTGCGCTACAGGATCAAAGCTCTCATAAGGGTGAAAAAGCAGCACGTCTTCTTTGTCTATGGCATCAAACATTGAGACGTTTTGCCCAAAGGGTGGAAGTGTTTTTGGTGTGTATGGTGGCAAAAGAAGATGAGAAAACTCCTTGTCGCCGATGATTTGCCAAAGTGCACCAAGAGTTAGTGGAATGCTATTTTCGTAGATGTCTTTGTAGAAAATCTTCATATGCAAATTTAGAAAATCAAGTATTTCAGGATCTGGATCTTTTTCGATTTGTAAGCGGACGAAAGCCCCTTTTCTGCGGAGTTTCAAGCCCTGCTCTAATATCATCATGAAGTCATCTGCCTCTTCTTCTTCGATAACCATATCAGCATTTCTTGTAACTCTAAACGCGCAGCTTGCAAGTAGCTTATATCCAGGGAAAATCTCCTCAGCGTGGCGATGAACTATGCTTTCAATCGGTACATAAACGCCATCCCCTGCATTATAAAATCTTGGCAAAACACGGCTAATGCGTATCATTCCAAATTTGATTATCTCAGGGTGATCTGAGTCACAAAGTTTGACCGCAAGCCCAAAGCTAAGATTGTTTAGATGCGGAAATGGATGAGTAGCATCGACTGCGATAGGTACGATAACTGGCAAGATATTTGAGAAGAAAAACTCATCAGCTTTGCTTTTGACATTTGGTGCAAGGTCTTCGTATTTTTGTATATGAAGCCCAGCATTTGCGAGTTTTGCAACTGTATCTTTATAGTGATGTTCTAAAATTTGTTGCTCATCTTTTAGGTATTTTCTTATCTCTCTAAGCTGATCAAGTGGCGTCATTTCGTCATTTCCACTGACTACAACTCCAGCGGCGAATAGTTGCTTAAGTCCAGCTATTCTAATCATATAAAACTCATCTAAATTTGTGCAGTAAATTGCTATAAATTTGAGTTTTTCTAGCAATGGTAAGTCTTTTTCACATTGGCTCAAAACTCTTGAGTTAAATCTCAGCCAAGACAGTTCGCGATTGATAAAAATATCTTTATTCTCCATAAACCAACCTTAATAAATTTTCTATGATTATACAAAAAATTCGTAAAAAAATACTTAATACTATCAATTTAAGACAACATTTAAACTAAATTTATTTAAATTTAGACTACTTGCAATCTTTTAATAAAAAATATACAAAATATACTCGCCATAAATTTAGCAACAAAAACAGTTATCCACACTCCATTTATGCCAAAAAATTCTACCAAAACAAAAAGCAAAACTATAGGCAGCAAATCAGAAATGATAGCCACTCCAAACGATAGCATAGGCTGATTTGTCGATGTGAAGCAAGTATCGCAAAACTTCACAAACCAAGAACAAAGATAAACCAGACTAAATATCATCAAAGCATCTTTTCCAAGTGCGATAAACTCAGCGTCTTTACTAAAAATAGCGATGATAAACTCAGCACCAAGCTGGGCTAAAATAAAGCCTAAAATAGAGATCAAAGCGGCTGTAAAAAATGCGATTTTATAGAGTTTTGATAAGATATTTTTGTTTCTAGCACCGTATTGATAACTAAATAATGGCTGAACTCCATCACACATACCCATTATAATCCCGCTTACTAAAAACTCAATAGATATAATAGCGCTCAAAACTGCCACGCCAGTAGTCCCTGAAATATCAAGCAAAATAGAGTTTGCAACTACCATAAAAATAGATGATGAAATGCCGACTAAAAACCCAGAGCTTCCATTAAAAATAATATTTGTAAATAGCTTCAAATCCATGTAAATTTTCGTAATTTTTAGGTTTAAGTCTTGCAAAACAAATGGCAAAAACGCTATCAACGCTCCAATACTCATACTGATACAACTAGCCAAAGCCGCACTCCAAAGCCCCCAGCCAAAAACGACCAAAAATAGATAATCCAAAATGATATTTAAAAGTGCTGCAATGACATTTACAGCCATGCTATATAGAGGTTTTTTGGCGATTCTTAAGTAATTATCCAAAGCAAAAAGCAAAGAAATAACAGGATAAAAGATGATGTAAACTATGGCAAACTCAAAGCATAAATTTGCAAGTTCTTTATCTTCTATTAGAGCATCACAAATTTGCCTTGCAAATAAAACCCCAAATACCAAACAAACGCTCGCCATAAAAATGATAAAAATCAAACTAAAGCTAAAAATACCGCTTGCAACTTTACGTTTTTTAGCTCCAAGGTGGAGTGAAATCTGCACCGATGAGCCCATGGCAACGACGTCGATAATACTAAAACCAATCATCACAAACGGCATCACAAGCCCAACTGCCCCAAGTGCTTTTGCACCAAAAATCTGTCCGACAAATATTTCATCAACCAAAAAATAGATAGAAATAAAAACTATGCTTATGATATTTGGTATTGTGTATTTCAAAAATAATTTTGTTATTTTATTCATTGTTTAACCTTTTTATATTTTAAATTTAGTTTGTGATTTAAAATATTTTGGTTACCAAAGTGTGTGAGAAGCCTGTATGTAGAGATTTTCAAGGCAAAAAGCGTGAATTTCAAAATGATAAATTTCTCTCAATTTTTGCCTTTCTTTTAAATTTTGGTTCGAATTCTACACAAATTTTTATGAATTTAAATTAAATTTATAAAAATTTAAAATGAAAGTAGTCCAAATTTGCCTAGAATTATTAAAATTAAGTAGCCCACAACCATGCCAAAAGCACCGATAATAATGCCGACTATTGCCATGTCTTTTTGCTTGATAAAACCTTTTGCGTAAGCTAAAGCGTTTGGTGGAGTGCTAATAGGCAAAGCCATAGCAAGTGAGGCAGACAGAGCTAAAGATATAAGCAAAACATGAATCCCACCAAAGCTCTCAAGAGTGCCTTGCATACTCATGCCAGCTGCTGCTAAAATAGGTATAAGAAGCGCCGCGGTGGCTGTATTACTCATAAATGTAGACATGGCGTAGCACAAAAGTCCAGCCCCTATCATCATCGTTAAAACTGAATATGAATTAAACGGAATATGCTCTACTAAATTTTTAGCAAGACCCGTTTCATTTAGCCCTACGCCAAGCGCAAAACCACCAGCCACGAGCCACAGCACGTCCCAGTCTATGAGCTTTAGATCATCTTTTGTGATGACTCCAGTGACTGAAAAAACCGCAAAAGGAATGAGTGCTACTACATTCGCATTTACTCCAGTAAATTTATCACTTATCCAAAGAAGTATAGTGATGGCAAACGTGACATAAACAATGTAGGCTTTGGGTGATTTTTCAAATTCACCAGTTAGCTCTATTTTTATCTCTTTTTGCTCAAATTTAAATAGCGTTTTTAAAAGCCACCAAGAAAATAGAAGTATGATAAGCATGATTGGCACCATAATCATCATCCAACCAAAAAAGCTCACATCAGCCCCAAGAGTGTCTGCTATGTATTTGATAGCTATGGCGTTTGGTGGAGTGCCTATTGGAGTGCCGATACCACCGATGTTTGCAGCTATTGGGATAGACATGGCTAGAGCGATTTTGCCTTTTACATCATTTCTAAGTGAGGCTAGGACTGGCGAGAGTATTGTAAGCATCATCGCAGCTGTGGCTGTATTACTCATAAACATAGAAAAAATCGCAGTCATAATAATAAATCCCAAAAGTACCATATTTGCATTCGTGCCAAATGGCTTGAGAAGTGCTTTTGCAAGACTAGCGTCAAGCTTGTATTTGGAAGCTGCGATGGCTAGGACAAATCCTCCCATAAAAAGCATAATAATAGGATCGGCAAACGTCGCCATAATGTTTTTATAATATATAAAAGTGCCATATTTGTTTAAAATTTCACTTGTCGAGCCAGCTGGCGGTAGCATAAACTTAAAACTACTAGTCGAAACGCTCAAGTGCATAAGTACAATAACCATAACAGAAGTCGTCCAAATAGCGATAGCTTCAGTGATCCAAAGGCTAGCAGCTAGCACGAAAATCGCTGCAACTCTTTGCTCTACTATCGTCAGCTCAAAAGGAAAAGCCTCGCTTGGCAAAAACCAGACAATGAGTGCTGAAATAATGCTGATGTATAATTTTATCTGTTTTGTTATCGTCATTTATAAATATTCCTAAATTTAATGCGTCATTCTATATAAACTAAATTTAAACGTAAATAAAATATATGAATTTTTTACAAATCTCTTAGCTTTGCTATCTCATCACGCAAAGCTGCAGCCTTTTCAAACTCCAAATTTTTCGCAGCTTCAAGCATCTGTTTGCGTAGCTCTTTGACTATTTTGGCTCGCTCGCTCGCTGGCATTTTTTCTAATTTTTTGGCTTTATTGTATAGATTTGGTGTGTCCTCTTCTTTTAAGCTATCTTCAATATTTCTAGTGGCTGACTTTGGCGTGATACCATGTTTTTTATTGTATTCATCTTGATATTTACGTCTTGCTTCAGTGATGTCAATGGCCTCACGCATTGAGTTTGTGATTTTGTTGGCAAATAAAATAACAGTTCCATGCTCGTTTCTTGCAGCTCTTCCCATTGTTTGGATCAGGCTTGTGCGACTTCTTAAAAACCCCTCTTTATCAGCGTCCAAAACCGCCACCAAGCTCACTTCAGGAAGATCCAAGCCCTCACGGAGCAAATTTATCCCCACAAGCATATCATAATCGCCTTTTCTAAGCCCACGTATTAGCTCGTTTCTCTCGACTGCATCGATATCTGAGTGCATATATTTGACCTTTATACCAAGCTCTAAATAATACCTTGTAAGCTCCTCGCTCATCTTTTTTGTTAGCGTCGTGACTAGCACCCTTTCGCCATTTGCAATAACTTTTTTAGCTCTATCAAATAGGATTTCGACTTGATTGTCGCTGCTTATGACTTCTATTTTTGGATCAAGCAGACCAGTTGGGCGTAAAATTTGCTCGAAAATATGACCCTTTGAGAGCTCAAGCTCATATTCGTTTGGAGTAGCTGAAACAAACAAAAAATTCGCCTTTTTGCTGATAAACTCATCAAATTTAAGCGGACGATTATCCAAAGCACTTGGCAGACGAAAGCCATACTCCACCAAAACCTCTTTTCTACTTCTATCTCCTGCATACATTCCACGAAACTGTGGCAAACTCACGTGGCTCTCATCGACAATAACAAGATAAGGCTTATCATCAAGCTCAAAATAATCAAACATCGAATAAGGCGTCTCTCTAGCCTTTTGCCCTGTTAGATATCTTGCATAGTTTTCGACGCCCTTTGTGCTGCCTGTACTTGCTAGCATCTCAAGGTCAAATTCTACTCTTTGCTTTAGTCTTTGATACTCAACTAGTCTATTTTCTTTTTGATAAAATTCCAACCTACTTTCAAGCTCTAGCTCAATGTCCTTTATGGCTTGTTTTAGTCTATTTTCACCGACTACAAACTGGCTTGTTGCGTAGAGTATAAATTTACTCACGTCATTTGTGCGTTTGTTTTCTAATACGTCAAAATGATACATACTCTCAAGCTCATCACCAAAAAACTCAAGCCTGATAGCCTCGTCATTGAAATACGCTGGATAAATATCGACCACATCGCCATTCACGCGAAAATCTGAGCGATCAAAATACGCATCATTTCTTTTGTATCCCATATCGACTAGCTTTAAAAGTAGCTGTTTTTGGTTGAGCTGCATTCCTTGAGTAAGGGTTAAAACCATGCCTTTATACTCAGCTGGATTTCCTAAGCCGTAGTTGGCTGATACGCTAGCTACGACGACGACATCGTCAAACTCAAGCAAATTTGCAGTCGCAGAAAGACGCAAACGCTCAAGCTCATCATTTATAGAGCTATCCTTTTCAATAAATAGATCAGAACGCGGTATATAGGCTTCTGGCTGATAATAATCATAGTAGCTGATGAAGTATTCGACGTGGTTTTTTGGAAAAAAGCCTTTGAACTCGCTATAAAGCTGAGCTGCTAAGCTTTTGTTGTGCGTCATGATGAGAGTTGGCATATTTAGGCGTTTTATCACGTTTGCCATAGTAAAAGTCTTGCCACTTCCAGTAACTCCTAAAAGCACGTTGTATTTGTTGCCATTTTGGATTGAGCTTACAATATTTTTTATAGCGTTTTCTTGATCTGGGCTTGGCTGAAATTTGCTTGATATTTCAAATTTATCCATATATCCTCTTTTGTTTTTGTGGAATTATAACCAAACTAGATTATTTAAATTTAAATTATAAGAAATTAAGTATTAAATTGTGTTGGCAAAATCTAAATTTACCAACACAGATAAAATCAATCTTCTAAATGCGTATTTTTGTAGTTTTTGCTTTTCTTCTCTATGATCTCATGAACTAAGTTGTCTAGTATCTCAAATAGACGATTAGAGTTTTCTTCTGCATGGTTAAACATATCTATAGCAGATCTTAGGTTGCCCTCTTTGTTTATTATATCTAGTCCGCCATTTACGTATTTGTGGACATTTGCGTGAGGTTCATCTATGAGTGAGTAGTTTGTCGCGTCTCCAAGAACCTCTTTTGCATCTGCTAAATACCATTTTCCAATGCGACAGTTTTTATGATCTCCAAGGCTATTTGGACACGTTATAGCGTTGTTATAACCGTTTATTTTGAAAACTACGTGGTCGCATTTTGCTAGTGATATAAATATCTCGTAGTAAGCGCACATAGACTCAAACCCTATCATATCTGATATTTCATAGACTTGATCGACATTTGATTTAAGTCCGTTTATACTATCGTTTGCTATGGTTGAGCTTTTATCTACGTTATTATTTACTTCTATCATTTCTACGGCATTTTGTTTTAGGATATTGATATTTGCTTCAACTTCCCCAGTCGCCTTTTGTGTTTTTTCGGCAAGCTTTCTTACTTCATCTGCCACTACAGCAAATCCTCTTCCAGCCTCTCCTGCACGTGCTGCTTCGATAGCTGCATTTAGAGCAAGTAAGTTTGTCTGATCTGATATATCTTTTATCAAATTTATAATGTTTGTTATCTCTTCTACACTTCTATTTAAATTTGAAGCTACATCTTTTGATCTATTTGTCGTTTCTGCTATAGATACTATCGATTTTATAAGATCGTTAGTAAGCTCGCTTAATGATTTTGTCACGTCTAAGCATTGATCTGATTTTTGAGATATCGATTTTACTCTTGAGAGTCTTTCTAAATTCTTTTGTATAGAAGAAAAATCAAATTTTTCACCTTTGATCATTAAATGAACTATGTCCATTTGATCTTTCAAAAGTTTGTTTTGAGCTTTTAATGTCTCATTTTCCAGCCTTAAAGCTTCAAATTTAGCTTCGTCTATTTCAGGACTTGGCTTTTCTTCTTTAGGGATTATGACTTCTGGTTTTTTGCCAAACACGTTTTTCTCCTTTTGGATTTGTTGGTTATTTATAAAAATATAAATAAAAAATATATAATATGTCTATTAAGGATATATTACAAACGAAATTATAATTACAAACACATTAATCTAATATAAAAATTTGCATTATATGTGGCTTATAGTTTTATAAAAACATATCTATTTTCAGATAATTATGAACAAAAGTATGCTAAAATTAGATTATATTTTTAAAAAATAAAGGAATGATTATGTTTGAAAATGAAAAAGTTTTAAATACCCTAGCTTCAAAAGTAACTGAACTAATGCTAAAATATGAAGAAGTGTGCGAAGCAAACGAGGCTTTGAGAAACGAGCTTGTAAGCGTAAAAGCACAAAATGAAGCTAAAACAAATCAAATAATGCGCCTTGAAGAAGAGCTAAAAACTCAAAATCTTGCTAGCGACGACCTACTTAAACAAGTTGAAGCTGTTCTTGGTAAATGAAACAAATAGTCCTTACAATAGCCTCTAAAGACTACACTATAAGACTAGAAGACGACTTCGCAGAGGCTTTTGCGGCTGATATAAAAAAGCTGCTAAATGACAAATATCAATTTGGCGTCAAAGAGCTACTGACTGCTTTTGTGCAAAAATGCCATGAAAACTACACTCAAGAGTCTGAAATGGATAAAATCCTTGGCGATTTAGACAAGACTTTGAAATAAATTTAGGAAAAAATATGAAAAAGGGATTTACTTTAGTTGAGCTTATTTTTGTCATAGTTATACTTGGTGTTTTAGCATCTATCGCTGTGCCAAGACTAGTCGCAAACAAAGAAGACGCGCAAATAACAAAAGCTAAAGTCGAAGTAGCAGCATTGCGATCTGCCATAATGCTTATGAAAAACCAGAATCTTTTGCAAGGCACAGTTGGATATCCTGATCTATCAAGCAAAGAGATAACGGCAATTGCAAACGTTTCAAAAAACTGGACAAAATCTGAAAATACATTTACGCTAAATTTAGATGGTAAAACCGTAACTTTTACATATAAAAAAGATGATGGATCTTTTAAATGTGATGATACAAATGAATTATGCAAAAAAATAGAAAGCGAACTATAAATAATAATCAATGTATTATTATGAAGTAGCTATTAGTGGTGCCTCGCTTCCACCACTAACTTATGAATTTACCACTCTTTTAGAGCCATTCTCAGAGGTAAAAATCAAACTAAAAAACAAAATTCAAACAGGCTATATCGTGCGTGAGGTTGATAAGCCAAGCTTCAAAACTGCCGAAATTTTAGAACTCACTGGAGCCAAACTCACAGGGCTTCAAATAGAGCTTTTGAAGTTTATATCTTATTATTATACTTGCGAATTAGGCGTGGCATCTGGGCTTTTTGAGCCGTGTTTGGATACAAAAATATTTAAAGGAGAATTTACCAAATCTCCAAATTTAAGCCCAAAACAGCTTGAGGCTCTAAACTACGCAAAACAAAATCAAATTTCACTGCTTTTTGGCGATACGGGAAGTGGCAAAAGCGAGGTTTACATCTCTTTAATCAAAGAGTTTTTAGACGCCGGCAAGCAGGCTTTGTTTTTGATGCCAGAAATCTCACTAACCCCACAAATGCAAAAACGTCTTGAAGAGTATTTTGGGTGTGGCGTTGGGATTTGGCATTCAAAAATCACTCAAAAATCTAAAAAAGAGCTTTTGGAGAAGTTTTTTAGCGGCGAGATAAAGCTAATTGCTGGAGCTAGGTCGGCTCTGTTTTTACCATTTACCGATTTGGGCGTTATAGTCGTCGATGAAGAGCATGATGACAGCTACAAAAGCAGCTCAAAGCCGTATTATAACGCAAGGGATTTAAGCGTTTATCTGGCTAAATTTGGTATAAAAGTGCTTCTTGGAAGTGCGACGCCAAGCGTGAGTAGCTTTGATAAATTTAACCATTTTAGGCTCAAGGGGACTTTTTTTGAATCTCAAAAAGAGTTCATCTACGATGAGAGCGCGACAGCGCTTAGCCAAACCATCATAAATGAGCTGAGAAACTCACTAAATTCAGGTAAGCAGGCTGTTGTGTTTTTGCCTACAAGGGCGAATTTTAAGTTTTTGCTCTGCAAGGAGTGCAATAAAAGTATAAAATGCCCATATTGTAGCGTTTCGATGAGCTTGCATAAAAAGACAAATGCTCTAAGGTGTCATTATTGTGGGTTTGCTATGCCTATCCCAAAAAGCTGCCCAAATTGTGACTCTCAAATGCTAGAATCCAAAAAAATCGGTACAAGTGAGCTTGTCTTGGAGCTTGAGCGTGAGTTTGAAGGCGTAAGAATAGCTAAATTTGATAAAGACGAGATAACAACGCACAAAAAGCTCACAACGCTTCTTAAAAACTTCAATGACAAAAAAATAGACATACTTGTCGGCACTCAAATGCTAAGTAAGGGTCATGACTATCACAATGTCGATTTGGCTGTGATAATGGGGCTTGATGAACACCTTGAATACTGCGATTTTAGGGCGCGCGAAAAGACTCTCTCGCTTGCTATGCAAGTGGCTGGAAGAGCTGGGCGAGCTAGCAAAGCAAAAGTCATTATCCAGACTTTGCAAAAAGATTTTTTTGAGAATTATATCAGCGATTATGATAAATTTATAGAAGATGAGCTGGAGTTTAGAAATCCATTATATCCGCCATTTGCAAGGCTTCTTAGGATAATCATAAGCGATAAAAGTGAAGCAAACGCGCAAAATTTAGAAGAAGAAATTTTAAAAAATATAGCAAGCATACCTGATTTGCAGATTATCGGTCATGGAAAGGCCTTGATAGAGTTTATCAACTCTAAATTTAGAAGAGAGATTATGCTTCGCTCAAGCTCACATATACCGCTTTTAAAGGCTGCAAATGTGGCGAGCAGATTTGGCGGCAGTGCTGACATAGATCCGGTGAGCTTTAACTAGCTTTGGATAAATGGCGTGTTTGGGAGCTTTAAGCTTTTGGCTGTTTTGCTAAAATTTATCAGATCTTCGACGCTTTGGACACTCCAAGGCACTCTTTTAACGCACTCTTCAAATATCAAAGCTGCCGCAACTGCGTCATTTAAGGCTCTATGGTGGGCGTTATTTATGCCTAAAAGCTCTTTTAAAGTGCCAAGCCCGTATTTTTGCGATGGGATCGTGCGACGTGCTAGATCTATGGTGCAAATTCGCCTATTTAGTAGCATTCCAAAACCGATTTTTTCTAAGCTAGCGCTGATAAAATCATAGTCAAATTTGACATTATGAGCGATAAAAACGCTATCTCCTAAGAATATTTTAAACTTTTCAAGCACGCTTGCAAGACTTGGAGCACCTACTAAATGCGAGGGATAAATCCCAGTAAGCTCACTGATATTTTCTGGGATTTGCTCGGCATAAACAAAGCTTTCAAAACGCCCTATTTCTTTGCCATCTTGGATTTTTACGGCACCTATTTCGATGATTTGACCAGTTTTTATCCCGCCATTTGTCTCTATATCCACCACACAAAAAACTTGATCTTTGAACTCCGTATATCTACTTTCAAGTGTGATTTTACCAGTTTCTGTTTTGAGTAAATTTAGCCCCAAAACGTGCCAATCATCAAAATTTCTTATATTTATCAGCTCTTTTATCTCTTCAATATCGTTTGCTTTTTGCAAAAAATCATGGAAATTTAGACTAGTTTTGCCAAGCAAATTTATAAAGTTTTCTAGCTTCTTTTCCAAATTTACAACTTTAATGCTTTTATAGCTTCTTCATAACTGCTTGAGCCAAAGACGAAGTTGCCAGCTACGACTATGTCAGCTCCTGCCTCGTCTAGCTCTGGAGCGTTTAGTCCATTTACGCCGCCATCGACTTCTATTAGGCATTTTGAGCTTGTTTTTTCTATCAGTTCTCTTAGCTGGGTTATTTTTTTAAGCACTGAAGGTATGAATGCTTGACCGCCAAATCCTGGATTGACACTCATCAAAAGCACCATATCGACCTCTTTTATGATGTATTCTAGCGATGAAACTGGCGTGTGTGGGTTTAGCACGATTGCAGGGCTAACGCCGTTTTTTCTGATGTGGTCAATGAGCCTTAAAGGGTGCTTTTCTTCTTCTATGTGAAAGCTTAAAAACTTTGGTTTGAGTGGCAAAAACAGATCCACAAAAAACGGCACATTTTCTACCATTAAATGTATATCAAGTGGCTTGGTGGCTGCCTTTGCTACGGCTTTTACTACAAGGGGTCCAATTGTCAAATTCGGCACAAAATGTCCGTCCATCACATCTACATGCACAAGATCAGCTCCAGCCTCGCAAATAGCCTTTACTTCATCACTTAGCTTTCCAAAATCAGCCGATAAAATGCTTGGTGCTACATACATAAATTTACCTTTAAAATTTTGCGTTATTTTAGCGTTTCATTACATAAAATTTAATAAAATAACAACTTTTTATTGAGATTTTCTTTGTAAATTTATGATATACTAAATACAAAAAAAGGATAAATTTGAAGAGTTTGGTTCTATTTTTGATGATTTTAGCGTTTGCATTTTGGCATTATGGAGTGCATTTTAGTGTGACGATTTTGGCGATTTCGTTTTTGATATTTTTCCATGAGCTCGGGCATTTTTTGGTTGCTAGATTTTTTGGTGTGAGAGTAAATACATTTAGCGTTGGTTTTGGGGAGAAAATATATACAAAACGAGTTGGCAATACTGATTATTGCCTTAGTGCTATCCCGCTTGGTGGATACGTGCAGCTAAAAGGGCAAGATGATTTAGACCCAAATACTAAAAATTACGACCATGACAGCTACAATATTTTAAGCCCTATTAAACGCATCGCTATACTTTTTGCTGGGCCGTTTTTTAATCTCTTGCTTGCATTTTTTTTGTATATTGCCATAGGATTTATGGGCGTTGATAAGCTAGCGCCAAATATCGGGACTGTCTTGCCAAACTCAGCTGCACTTAGTGCTGGGCTAGTTAAAGATGATAAAATTTTGAGCATAAATGGCGTGAAAATCAACGAATGGGAAGATATAAAAAGACAAGTTAGCCTCTCTCCATTAGACTTAGTCGTGCAAAGAGGAGATGAAACTCTAAATATAATCTTAACCCCAAAAATAGGCGAAAGCATAAATATTTTTAGAGAAAAAGTAGAGGTTCCGCTCATTGGGATTTCTCCAAATGGCGACATAATTAAGGTTTATCATAGTGGATTTTCTAGTTTGAGTTATGCTTTTAGCCAGACTGTTGAGGCTTCAAAACTCATCTACAAAGGGCTTGAAAAGCTCATAATCGGCGCAGTTCCACTCAAAGAAATGGGTGGAATCGTGGCGATGGCTGACATCACGACCAAGGCATCTCAGATAAATTTATCAGTTTTATTTCTTATAGTGGCTTTAATATCTGTAAATTTAGGCGTGCTAAATCTACTCCCGCTTCCAGTATTAGATGGCGGACATATAGTTTTCAACCTTTATGAGATGATTTTTCGCCGTCCTGTTAATCAAAGGGTTTTTAACGCGTTAAGCTATGGATCTATGATGTTTTTGTTTGCTTTGATGGCATTTACGATATTTAATGATTTGTTACGACTTGCAGGAGTTTATGAATGAAATTTGATGAAATTTTAAAAAAAGTTGGTGATGCAAAGCTGATTGCTGTATCTAAAAACGTGAGCGAAAACGAGGTTTTGGAGCTATATAAACAAGGTCAAATGGACTTTGGCGAAAACAGAGTTCAAGAGCTAAAACGCAAAAAAGAGATTTTAAGCGAGCTAAATTTAAACTGGCATTTTATCGGTAGGCTTCAAACAAATAAGATAAATCATCTCATTTCTCTTCGCCCTACTCTTTGGCAAAGTTGCGAGAGCTTAGAAATGGCAAGAGCTGTGGATAAAAGGCTTGATTTCAAGCTTGATTGCTTGCTTCAGATAAACTCAGCCCACGAAGATACTAAGCAAGGCGTGGATCCAGACAAGGCGATAGAAGAGTTTTTGCGTATTAAAGATGAGTGCAAAAATCTAAATTTAGTTGGTGTGATGAGTATCGGAGCTCATGAAGATGACGCAAAAATAGTCCAAAAAAGCTTTGAGCTAACGCGCGAAATATATGAAAAATTACAAAATCACGGGGCAAAAATCTGCTCAATGGGTATGAGTAGCGACTTTGAGCTTGCCATAAAATGCGGTTCAAATATGGTTCGCTTAGGAACGATACTGTATAAATGAAACGCATTATAAAAAGAGATACAAAACCATTTTTTGCTATTAGCTTTATTTTTCTTGTATTTCTTTTTATAAATTATGCTTACAACTACACCACTCTAAAAAACAGCATTAGCAGATACGAACAAGGCGTTTTTGATAGAGTAAAACTCAAAATCGATGATTGGAATAAAGCAAATTTCATCGATGTAAATAAAATGGTAAAACTCATCGAAGAAGAAAACCTCCAAGACCATAAATCCTTGCAAGAGCTTATGTATAAATTGCAAAAAAACTCAAATTTCCCATATCTTATACTTGGGTTAAAAAGTGGAGAATTTTTTATTTCAGATAAAGAGTTTGTCACACCACACAACTACACTCCAGTAAAAAGAGATTGGTTTAATGACGCTTTAAACGCTGGTGGGACTATAGTCACAAGACCATATTTTAGTATGCGTTTAGGGCTTAGAAGTGTTTCTATCTGCTCTCCTATAAGGATTTTTGGTGATGTTGGGGTATTTTGTGGTGGTCAGCCATTTAAGTTTATATCAAATTATTTTAATGAATATAAATCGCTTTATGACAAGGATTTGTTTTTGATCGATTCGCAAGGCGAAATACTTGGCAAAACAACAAAGAGCGAAAGTATAAATTTAAATGACCCAAACTATATCAAATTCCCTGTACTAGGTACAAAATGGTTTATTGTATTTGAGAGAAATGATGAAATTTACACAAGTAGTTTGAGTGAGTTTTTTATGATGAATTTGATATTTTATGGTTTTTTTGTATTTATATACTTTTTTACAAATTTATTTTGGCTCAAAGAACATCAAAAAAGCGACCAACTCATTGGCAAGCAAAATGAGTTTATCAAAGATGCTTTAGTGAATAAAAATAGCTCCGTTTTGGTTAGCTGTGATGAGAGTTTTAACATCACTTCAAAAGAGCTTGAAAGCTTTTATGATATATTTAATGGATCAAATTTAAAAGAAAATATCCTAAACTCAAAGTATATTTTAGATGAAGAAAAACAGAGATTTTTTAGCACTCATGAGCAGTATAAAAATCTTACGATAAACGGCAAAACTTATCTTGTCACGACAACTGATGCAAATGATGATATAAGCTTTTTGTTCCAAGATATAAGCTATGAAGAGGTAAAAAAAGAGTATGATGGAACGCTTGATAGGGTTTTGCTTTTTATTCATAAAAATATAGATGACGATAGCCAATGCATCGATAAACTAGCTGCGATAAGCGGATATTCAAAGTTTCATTTTCAAAGAATGTTTAAAAACTACACCGGTCAGACTTTAGCAAATTATCTAAGGCAAGCTCGTTTAAATAAGGCTAAATTTTTACTTAGTTTTACGAATGAAACCATATCAAATATAGCTTATAATAGTGGATTTTCGCATATAGAAAGCTTCAGTAGAGCTTTTAATAAAGAATTTGAGCTAAGTCCGAGTGCATTTAGAGATAAATCCAAAAAAGAAATTATTAAAGATGAGCTTTATTATGAAGAAATTTTTATGGATGAGCTAAACCTTACTATTACATTTAGTCAAAATAATGCTAAGTTTTTAGAAGGCGACAGGTATTTTCTGATAGAATATTCAAATTTAATCTACGGCGCAAAAACAAACTCAAATCCAGACATCACTATAAGAAAATTAAAATTTGTAAAAGTCGATTTCATACGTACTGGTTTAAATTTAGAGCTTATTTTAAACAAAATTTATACAGTTTTTTATGATTATGAAGCTTATAAGCACGAAATTCCTATAGCATTTTATACCAAAAATGAATTTGATAAAATAAATTTCATATACATAAATATAGCTTAGATACCTAATTTATCATATCTACACATTATCTAACAAATAATGCTTTTAACAAATTTAGCACATTTTTTATTTCTGTAAATTTTTAATTCATTTATAATTCCATTGTTTTTGATTTTAAACATAAGGAGAATAAAAATGGATACTAACAAAAGACATACGCTAAAAATGCTTGGCGGAATGGCTGCTGTATCATTGCTTCCAACTTTAAGTTTTGGTAAGGTTCACGCAAATGACGTGCCAAGATGGGATGAGAGCTTTGATGCTATAGTAGTTGGTAGTGGTTTTGCTGGAAGTGCAGCTATGATATCATTGATGGATTATGGTCTAAAAAACTGCGTGATGATAGATAAAATGCCATATCTTGGTGGCAACTCAGCATATAGCGGAGGAAGTATCGCAGTAGCTGGAACTTGGATCCAGCAAAGAGATGGGATAAAAGATGATCCAGAACTTCAGATAAAAGATACATTAAAAAGCGGTAGAGATCTAAATGATTTAGAGCTTGTTAGAGTTATGGTGTATTCTGGTCCTGAGACCTTTACTTGGCTTGAAAAAAATGGAGTTAAATTCAAATGGGTAAGTAGAAGTGGCGGACATACAAATCCAAGAAGCCACTCAGCTGGAGCTGGTAGCTACATCACTCGTCCACTTCAAGAAACCATACAAAAAATCGGCGGTCAGATAAGAACTCGCATTATCATGGACGACATAATTTACAATGATAATGGTGAAGTCGTGGGGATAAAGGTTCGCGAAAAGTATGAGTTTAAATTTGATAGGCTTGCAGCTGAAGAGGATAACAAAAGCGGTCAAGTTCGCTACTATAGATGCTATGGTGGGCTTATTTTAGCTACTGGCGGATGGTCAGCCGATACTAAATTTAGAATCAAATTTGATCCAGTTTTGAAAGAAGATGTGCTTACGACAAACCACATGGGAGCTACAGGATATACAGTAAGAAAGCTTATAAATGATGATATCAAGTTTGTAGATATGGAGCATTTGCAAAGATTTCATGTAACAAGTCAAGATGAGCCGTTTTTTGGGTTTGCGTATCGCTGGATAACAAGAGCTTACGCGTATGGTCTTATGGTAAATCCAAAAACTGGGCTTAGATTTGTCAATGAAATAACAGATAGAAGACGTGCGAGCGACGCGATTTGGGGTATGAATGAAAAAGGCACAAACCCACCTACTCTAATCATGGATATTGAAGGTACAAAAACTGTTGATATCAAAGACTTACAACGCGGCATGGCAGTGGGCGCTGTTAAGCAGTTTGAAACCATGGATGAGCTTATAGCTTATTATGGTATCAACAAAGAGCCGTTTTTACAAGAGCTTAAAGAATATAATGAATGGGTTGATGCAGTATCTAAAAATCCAGATCTCAAAGACCCTAAATTTGGCAGAAATTACTCTGCGTATAAGGGCAAATTTATCAAAGTAGAAAAGCCGCCATTTTTCGCAGCTCGTCCAGGACCAAAGGTGCACCACTGTATGGGCGGGATAAAGACCACAAAAGACTGTGAAGTATATAACAACGATATGAAGTTGGTTGCTGGGCTTTATGCTTGTGGTGAAGTCACTGGTGGAAGACACGGATTTAATAGGCTTGGCTCAAATGCTGTGCTTGATTGCTTGGTATATGGCAAAAGAGCTGGAGCTGCTCTAGCAAAAAGATATAACGATAAAAGGGGTGCATAATGAAAACTATAATTTTAGCTTTATTTATGTTTTGTGCTTGTGTTTTTGGCTTACAGCTAGATCCACTTGTAAACCAAAAAGGCGAGATAATAACTGATTTTAGCCAAAAGGCATTTCCTATAACTGGAGTGCACCAAAAGCTAAATCTAGACTGCAAAAGCTGTCACTTAGAAAAAGAGCAAAAAGACTACTCTTCAGCAATGCAAGGCTCATGTCTAGCCTGCCATGGAAGCTATGATAAACTAGCTGAGGCAACTGGCGGTCTAGGTCATAATGATAATATCCACAAAAGTCCGCACTACGCAGCGCTTGATTGTGATAACTGTCATAAAGCACACCAACCAACGCTAAATATGTGCCTAAGATGTCACACGCAAGAATCTATGAAAAAACTAAAAGTTAAGTAAGGGGTAAAAGATGAAAAAAGTTATAACAATTGTTGCAATAACACTCATTGCTACTTTAGTGCTTATCTTTGGTGGTAAAAAAGTAGTAGAAGTCACTGGAGATTATCCATTTTGTGGGGCTTGTCATGCTTGGGATGGAGCTATAGCTCAGACAAACTTAGCCGACACTGTGCATGGAGCTAGTGCAAAACACGGTGTCAAAGTCACATGTACAGACTGCCACTTGCCTCATGATAGCAATATAGGATATCTATTTACCAAGGCTAAAAACGGCGTTGCAGAGGGATTTACTACAATATTTGGCGATCCCAAGAAAAAAGACTGGCTTGGCAATAGAGAACATGCTAGAAAAAACTATACTTTTGATAGTTCATGTCTAAAATGCCACGCAAATATCCTAAAAGTAAGTGATGGAAATATTACTAGAAAGACAAATCAAATGCATGAAAAATACGTGCAATTCAAAGGCACAAAAGACGCTATGAAATGTACTGACTGCCATAAACACGTAGGCCATAAAAACCTTGGTTCAATGCTTTATGAGCAAAAATTTCATCAACCAAACTCATGGGATGAGTGGGAAAAGGAGAGAAACAAATAACTACGTGGCGTTTTAAAACTCATAAAAGGCTGTAAATTTGCAGCCTTTTATGGTATAATTCATTAAAAATAAAAGAAAATTGATATGAATTTACCAAATGATCTACTAAACAAATACCAAAATATATGCAACGATAATCTTATTTTTGTAAAATATAAGGTAGAAAAATCCACGCCAAACTATGAAGCAAGCTTTAGACAAAATGCAATAATATACGTCAAAACTGGTCAAAAAATAGTAATTACTCCTAAAAACAAATATACTATAAATCAGCAAGAATTGCTATTTTTGCCTTCGACTAGCCATACTTTAAGCGATATAAGTAAAAATGGTAGCTATGAGTCTTGGATACTATTTTTTAGCGATGAAATTATCATAAAGCTTCTCAAAAAATACAATATAACCACAAAGCCTTGTCAAAATAATAATGAAAATATAAGTTTTATTGCAAAAAATAATATAATCATAAATTTATTTGAATCACTAAATTTATATAACTCAAATTTAGATGTTAAAGAGATACTAGATCTCAAATTTGAAGAGCTATTTTTGTATTTAGTTAAAAGCAATAATAAAGAGTTTATATCCTATATAAACCAGATAAAAAGGCTGAATTTGCTTGATTTTAAAAGTATGTTTTTTGAAGATTTTATCTATGAGAATGTGGCTTCTATGGCTAAAACTGCTAAAATGGATATAAGTAGTTTTAGTAGAAAATTTAAGCTAGTTTTTGGCAAAAGTCCAAAAGAATGGCTAGATGATAAGAGATTTGAGCTAGCCTTGCAATTAGTCAAAAACTCAAATAAAAATATAAATCAAATTTGTCTAGAATGTGGATTTGGCTCGCCAGCGTGGTTTATAGCTAGATTTAAAGCTAAATTTGGCACAACTCCATATAAACTAAAAATATCAAATAACTAGTATAATTTAACATAAAAAATATATATTTTATATCAAATTTCTTTTATAATTTTATAAAATATTAAAGGAAATAATATGAAAAAAACATTAGTCGCATTTAGCATTGTTTCTAGTTTAGCACTCTCTTTACAAGCAAAAGAGCAAATCAAAATAGAAATCTCAAATTTAAGCAATCCAGAAAGTGTCTTTGTGATGAATAAAAACGTTTATATCTCACAGCTAGGAGCAAAGCTTGATCCACTCAGCAAAGACGGTGACGGATTTATCTCAAAGCTTGATTATAACGGAAAAGTTATATCAAAAGAGTTTATTAAAGGGCTAAATGCTCCAAAGGGACTTTTGGTTGATAGTGGAAAAATCTTTGTAGCTGACATTGACGAAATCAAGATTTTTGATGAAAAAAGTGGCGAAAAACTACTTTTTATACCTATAAAAGATAGCATTTTTCTAAACCATATCACAAAGCTAAACCAAAATGAAGCTCTAGTCAGCGATACTGGAACTGGCATAATCCATAAAATAAACTTAACTCAAAAATCATACGAAGAGTTTGCAAAAATGGATGTAAAAACAGAGGGCGGACCAAATGGAATGGCTATGGTAAATGGCGAACTTTTTGTAGCTGGTTATGATCCAAATGGCAAAAATCCAGCTAGTTTTGTCAAATTTGACGGTAGTAAATTTACTCAAGTAAATGACTTAAAAGGCTCATTTGATGGCTTAGTTGTGGACAAAGATGGAAATATTTATATAAGTGACTGGGTAGATGCAAAAAACGGTGTAGTGTATAAAGTAGATAAAAATGGTTATAAAAAACTAGATCTTCCAGCTATGCAAGGGCCAGCTGATATATTTTATGATGGAAAATATCTTTGGATACCACAAATGATAAGTGGCAAACTTTTAAAGGTTAAATTATAATTATTTAGGAGCTATAGGGTGCTTTTGCACCCTATTTTGATAATCTAAATTCGCTATCTAATTTAGATTAGAATTCGCCTTTGATCGAAGCGACCCATTTATCAGCTCTTGCTTTCCACTCTGGATCGTTTTTGAAATCAATGCACGCGCCTACAAATTTGCCATTTATAAATGCCAAAGAATGTTTAAATTTATATCCATCAACATCGCTAGCACCAACAAGTTTTGCACCACGGATTAGTGGCAAAAACTCAACCAAACCGTCTAAAAATGTAGTTGGGTGTTTGACTTGTCCACCAACGCCGACCAAAGCTATAGTTTTACCGCCAAAATCAGCCTCTGCAACCAAATTTAGCTTAGCTTTGAAGTCTTTTTGAAGCTCACCTTGACCATGAGTCGAAGCAGCAAATATAAACTTATCAAATTTAGTAAAAAACTCAGCCTCTAGCTCTTTTACATCGATTATTTCGCTATTAAAATTTGCAGCTATATACTGCACAACTTCTTTTGTATCGCCACTATTTGATCCGTAAATCACGCCTACTTTTGACATTTTTTATCCTTATTTTTAAATTTAATTTCGTATTTTATCTAAATAAGACAAAAATTGTGCTTAAATACTATTTACTTTATAAAAATAAAAAAGTTGATAAAATATATTGTTAAATTTGAATAAAAAGAATGTTTCGGGCTAAAAAATAGCCCGAAAATTTAGATTATAAGCATTTTGCAGCGTAAGCAAGACCAAGGTCATAAGCTTTGTTATTAGCCTCTTTGACTTTTTCTGGAACGGTGCTAAGCATCTCTTTACGGACGATTTCTGCGTCCATAACGCCAGTAAAGCCAATAGCCACGCCAAGAGCTACAACGCTTTGAGTGATTACGTTTCCTACTTCATCTTTTGCGATAGAAATGATAGGAATCTCATAAATTTTCCAGCGTTTTTTATCTTCCTCGCTTGGAGTAACCAAATTTGGCTCAACTACGATGATTCCGCCATCTTTCACACCGCTTTTAAAAGTATCATAGCTTTTTTGAGCAGTTGCTAGCATGAACTCTATCTCACCCTCGTTTGCGTAAGGGTATCTGATCTCTTTGTCGCTAAGGATGATATCAACTTTTGTTGGACCACCACGCACTTGAGAAGTATAAGTAGAAGCTTTCACCCCATATCCGCCAGCTTCGATCTTTGCAGCTGATAAAATTTCACCAGCTAGGATAACACCTTGTCCGCCAACGCCGACAAATCTTAACTCACGATTACTCATTTTATCTCCTCAAAGTTGATTTTTGTTTTGTTTTGAGCAGCTTCGATAACCTTGCTGTAAGCTTTACAATACTCTATATGGCTCTCATCTTTGTGAAGAACGCCAGTTGGGAATTTGCCTTTTTTCTCTTCATCGCTAAGAGCGTCAAATTTGACTTTTGAGACTGTTCTTTGGTCGATCCAGTCAATCATTTGAGTAGCTTCGCCCATTTTGTTTTTTCTACCTAAATTTATATGGCAGTTTGAGAAAATATCAAAGAAGCTGTAACCTTCGTGTTTAAATCCTTCCACTAGAAGTTTTTCTATTCTAGCTGGATTTATCACGCTTTCACGTCCGACAAATGTAGCACCAGCTGCAGTCGCAAGCTTAGCAGCGTCGAAGTTCGGATCGATATTTCCCCATTGAGCTGTCACAGTCCAAAAACCTTGTGGAGTTGTAGGGCTTGTTTGAGAGTTTGTAAGACCATAAATGAAGTTATTTATCAAAATATGGTTTATATCTATATTTCTTCTGCAACCATGTATTGTGTGGTTTCCGCCGATTGCTAGACCATCTCCATCTCCAGTTACTACTATTACGTGTTTTTCTGGATTTGCTAGTTTGATACCAGTTGCGTATGCTATGGCGCGACCATGAGTTGTATGAACTGTGTTGCAGTTTACATAGCTTGAAAATCTACCAGAGCAGCCAATACCACTTACTACGCACACATCATCCATGTTCCAGCCCATAGCATCAATAGCTCTCATAACGCTTTTTAAGATGACACCATCACCACAGCCCCAGCACCAAAGTGTAGGCATTTTGCTTGTTCTTAAATAATTATCATAGTTAAAAGCCATCTTAAAACTCCTTAACTTTACTTATAATCTCGCTTGGACTAAGCGGACGACCGTTTGCTTTAAGTAGTGTTTTGAAATCATTTCTTAAAGTACATCTTTCAATTTCTTCTAGGTATTGACCTAAATTTAACTCAGCTACTAAAATCTTTTTAAATTTAGAGCCGATCTCTTTTAGTTTAGCTTCTGGGCTTGGCCATAGAGTAATAGGACGGAAAATACCAACTTTAATGCCTTCATTTCTTAGCTTATCAACTGCTTCTTTAGCTGCAAGACTCACGCTGCCATAGCAGATGATACAGATCTCAGCGTCATCTAGTTTGTATTCTTCATAGTTTGATACTTCGTCCATATGACCTTTGATTTTGTTAAATAATCTTTTTATATTGTAATCAACCAAAGCTCCATCTTCAGTCGGGAAGCCAGTTTCGCCGTGGTGAAGACCTGTGATGTGATAGCGATAACCTTTAAAGAAAGGATTTAAAGTAGCTGGCTCATCAGCTGCAGCTTCATAAGGTTTGTAATCTTTTGGATCGCCTTTAAACTCACGTCTTGGCTCGACTTTTAGATCGGCTATTTCTGGAACCATAGCTTTGCCTTGCATGTGACCGATTGTCTCATCAAGTAGCAAGAAAACTGGGGTACTAAAGCGGTTTGCTAGGTTAAATGCTCTTACTGTTTCAGTGTAAATTTCATCTAAGCTTCCTGGAGCTACTGCAATAGAGCAATAATCGCCATGGCTTGGAGCTTTAGCTTGCAAAATATCACCTTGAGCTACGCGAGTAGGAAGACCTGTACTTGGACCACCACGCATAACATTTACGATAACTAAAGGAATTTCAGCGATAAAACCAAGTCCGATTTGCTCAGCTTTTAGTGAGATTCCAGGGCCTGAACTAGCTGTCATTGCCTTAGCCCCACTCATTGCCGCACCAAGAGCAACTGAAATACCAGCTATCTCATCTTCCATTTGTATAAATTTACCGCCATTTTTTGGTAGTAAAACGCTTAATTCATGTGCAACTTCACTTGATGGAGTTATAGGATAACCACCAAAAAAATTACATCCACACTCAACTGCCGCTTTTGATACTAGCGCATTTCCTGTTGTGATTACTTCTCTCATTTGTTGTCCTTATTTAAGTTTCCTAAAGTGATTTGCTTTAACAGCAGCAGCTCTTTCTTTTGCTTCTGGAGTAACTTTTGCAAATTTAAACCCTTTCTCAGCTACATAAATAGCAAAATCAGGGCAGTGAAGCTCACAATCTCTACAACCTATACAAGATTCTGGGTGAACGACTTCGATCATCATACCTTGGACAGCATGAACATCTTCTTTCATACCCAAAACTCCTGCTGGACAGTAGCTTACGCAGATATCACAGGCTTTACACCTACTCTCATCAACCCAAACAGGTATACCGGCTGGTTGTTCTATCATAGTATTCTCCTATTTTCTTTCATTGTTTACTAGTACAAACTAAATTCAAAAATGAGTTTTTTAAAACATTTAAGAATCACAAAAACCAAAATAAAATTATCTAAACATATCTATGCTAAAGTAACTTTAATTTTTATAAATTTAACTTAAAAAAGTTGATAAAATAGACTTGCTAAATAACTAAATAAACATTTTTATTTTTTCTTAATTTTTATAGCTTATTTATAAATAGTATTAATAAATAATATAAGATTATCAATACTATTTTGCAATTTAGCTTCCTCTTCGTTGGTTAAATTTGGTTCAACTATCTCTTTTAATCCATTTTTATCAAGCTTAACCACTCTTCCAGTCGGTATCAAACTATCATCGCAAACCGAGCATACAAGCGTATTATTTGACTCATTTTTTATGCTTTGGCAGAGCTTCAAAACACCAGCTGCTGGCCCATAAAACGCTGAAGTTCCCATTAGTTCGACTATCTTAGCGCCGCTTGTTCTTGATCTATGGATAATACCTTGAATATCTTCATCGCTTAGCACGTCGCTTAGTGCCTTTTCGCCCACTTTCATGCTGCTTTTTTGACAAATCATAGAATCATTATGCATTCCCAAACATATAGCGTTACAATTCGTAACATTTGTATTTAATTGTGAGGAGATTTGGAATTTTAATCTTCCACTATCTAGTTCTCCAGCCATACCGATCACTTTATTTGGCTTAAATTTGCTAGCATTTAATGCTACATAAACCATTAGATCAAGTGGATTTGTTACGACTATTATGATTGAATTTGGTGCAAATTTAGCTATCTGGGCTGCGCTTTGCGAAACTATGCTTGCATTTGCTTTGGCTAGATCTTCTCTGCTTTGCCCGTCTTTTCTAGCAAAACCAGCAGTGATGACAACTATATCAAAATCTCTTAAAAGCTCATAATCATCGCTGCCATTTATCTTAATATCCAAATCCAAAATAGCAGCCATGTGAGATAGATCAAGTGCTTTCGCTTTAGCTAAATTCGCATTAATATCTATAAGCGCGATTTGTTCGCATACACTTTTGCAAGTAAGCAAGCTTGCACAGCTTGCTCCTACATTTCCAGCGCCGATTATTGCGATTTTCAACTTATTTCTCAAGTGCTTGGTTAAAAAATTTGCTTGGGCGCATTACAGCAGATACTAACTTATCATCGAATTTATAATATCCGCCGACTTTCATTTTGTGACCTTGAGAGCCATTTAGTTCATTTACAATCTCATCTTTACTATCATTTAAAGCTTTTGCAATTTGGCTAAATTTATCTTTTAATTCACTATTTGCAAGCTCATTTGCCCAGTAAAATGCAAGGTAGAAGTGGCTTCCGCGGTTGTCGTTTTCACCTACATTTTTGCGTGGAGAGTTGTCGTTTTTAAGATAGCTTTGGATTGCAAGGTCAAGAGTATCTGCAAGTATTTTTGCCTCTTTTTTGCCACTGACATTAGCTAGATGCTCTAAGCTTGCTCCAAGAGCTAAAAATTCGCCCAAACTATCCCATCTAAGGTGATTTTCTTCTATTAATTGTTGAGCGATTTTTGGTGCGCTTCCGCCAGCTCCTGTTTCAAATAATCCGCCGCCATTTAAAAGTGGAACGATTGAGAGCATTTTTGCACTTGTGCCAAGCTCCAAAATCGGGAATAAATCAGTCAAATAATCCCTTAAAACATTGCCAGTTACGCTGATAGCGTCTTTGCCACTTCTTATGATAGATATGCTTCTTTTTATCGCATCTGTCGGCTCAGCTATACTTATATCTAGATTTGAAATATCATATTTTTTTAGCTCTTCTTTTACGATTTTTATCATGCTTGCATCATGAGCTCTAGTCTCATCAAGCCAGAAAATAGCAGGAGATTTTGTCGCGTTTGCTCTATTTATAGCTAGTTTTATCCAGTCTTTTATCGCTTCATCTTTAGCCTGAATAGCACGGAAAATATCTCCAGCTTCTACGTCAAACTCCATCTTTTGGTGTTCGCTACTTACTACAAATTTGCCATTAGTTTTAGCTATAAAAGTCTTATCGTGGCTACCGTATTCTTCTGCTTTTTTAGCCATCAAACCGACGTTTGAGACACTTCCTATGATAGCTGGATTTAGTGCACCATTTGCTTTTAGATCATCTATTGTAGCTTCATATATTGTCGCGTAGGTTCTATCTGGAATTACGGCTAGCGTATCTCTAGTTTTGCCTTCTTTGTCCCACATTTTGCCACTATTTCTTATCATAGCTGGCATTGAAGCATCGATTATAACGTCGCTTGGAACGTGCAGGTTTGTAATACCTTTATCGCTATCGACCATAGCAAGATCAGGATTTTTGGCTAGGATTTCATTGTATTTGGCTAAAATTTTATCTTTGCAAGGCAGGTTTTCTATGCGAGCAAAAAGATCTTTTAAACCGTTATTTGGCACTACTCCAGCAGCTTCTAGTTCAGCTTTAAATTCGCTAAATATCTCTTCAAAAAATACCTTAACAAAATGACCGAAAATCACTGGATCGCTTACTTTCATCATAGTGGCTTTCAAATGCACTGAGTACAAAAGACCATCTTTTTGAGCTTCTTCAATTGAATTTTTGATAAATTTATCAAGTTTATTCGCACTTAGATAAGTTGCACTTACGATATCGCCTTTGCCAGCTTTTATGCCGTCTTTTAGGAGTTCGCTTTTACCATCTTTTGAGATGAACTCTATTTTAAATTTACTATCTTGATCTACTATGACTGATTTTTCGTTGCCAAAAAAGTCGCCATCACTCATATAAGCAACTTTTGTTTTTATACTTGAGTCCCAAGCACCGTTTTTGTGTGGGAATTCTTTCGCATAGGCTTTAACAGCCGCAGCGCATCTTCTATCTGAGTTACCTTCTCTAAGCACTGGATTTACCGCACTTCCAAGCACTTTTGCATATCTTGCTTTTATATCTGCTTCTTTTTCATTGCTTGGATTTTCTGGATAGTTAGGTACTGCGTATCCTTTTGCTTGAAGCTCAGCAATAGCAGCATTTAGCTGTGGAAGTGAAGCTGAAATATTTGGAAGTTTAATGATATTTGCAGTTTTTTCTTTTGTCATTTCTCCTAAAATTTCAAGATTATTTGGAACTTTTTGCTCGTCTTTTAAGTACTCACTAAAGTTTGCCAAAATCCTACCAGTAAGCGATATATCCATAGTTTCTATATCTATGCCACCTCTTGTTAGATACTCTTTAATCACTGGAAAAAGCGAGTATGTAGCAAGCGCTGGAGCTTCGTCTGTGTAGGTGTAGATTATGTCCGCCATTTTTGTCCTTTTTATTAAATTTTTTTAATTTTACCAAAGTTTTTGTTAATTCTTATAAGTATTAAGCTATTTACTTTTTATTTTTATAAAAAATTAAGAAAATAATATCAAAAGCCTTTATTATAAAAATTTAAAATAATTCTACTTCTAAATTTAAAATACAAAATAAATATCAACTAATATAAAATATTAATTACCTCACTAACTGTTTTGCAGTTTTTAGCCTCATCTATGCTCTCATTTCTGCCCCACAAAACATTTATATACTCCATTTTGGCATTTTTAGCAGCTAGAAAATCTTTTTTGCTATCTCCTATAAATACGCATTCTAAACCAGTTTTTTCTTTTATAATATTTAGCATCGCAGGATCTGGCTTTGGAGCTATACCTTCACCTGCCCCTATAATCGTATCGAAATAATCTAGTATCCCACAGTTTTTAAGTATGCTTTCTATAGTAGCGTGAGGTGCGTTTGTGGCGACAGCTAGAGCGTACCTGCTGGACTTTAAAGTAGCTAAAAGCTCTATAGCCTCTTTATAGACAACAGTATAAAGCTCATAGTTTTTATCAAATTGTTTTTCAAACTCAAGCTTCATATCCAAAGTTATCTCATCAAAGCCATAAAACTCTTTTATGGCATCTTTTTTTGGATTATTTATTACTGAGATGATAAACTCATCGTCTAAATTTGACATATTTAGCCCACTTCTCATGTAATTTATGGTTTTGCAAATAGCTTTTTTACTATCAACTAAGGTGCCGTCCATATCGAAAATAACGCATTTAGTACTCATCATATCCACCTTTTTTATGTTTTTCTTTTTTGTAGTTTTTTGCATTTTTTAATTTTTCAAGATTATTTGCTGATTTTAAAAGCACAGAGCGATCTGTGGAATTTATGGTTAAATTTGAAAACTCACAAAGTGCTTTTGCGTATGGTTGATCCAAAAATACAGGCTCGACTTTTTGCAATATTTCTAAATTTTTAGTAACCAAAGTGGTAAATCTTTGCTCATCATAATCCTCTCTTTTGAGATTACGTATGACTAGCTTGGCGAATTTTTCTAACGCTCTTAGATATTTTACCCTTTTAAATTTATCATCATTCATCAATTTATCCAAATTTGTTTTGATTTTAGGAAGATTTTAACAAAATAAGCCTAATATTTATATAAAATCGTATATAAAAGTATAAAAATCTCAGATTAAGAAATGGCTTAAAACTAGCTATATTTAAGCTAAAATTATATTTTATTTAGCTATAATCAGCCCAAATTTTTGTTTGTAAGGAAAGAAAATGTCAAAAAGATGTGCAATAACAGGAAAAGGCCCAATGGTTGGAAACAACGTGAGCCACGCAAATAACAGAACAAAAAGAAGATTTATGCCAAACCTTCGTACAGTTCGCGTTATGCTTGAAGATGGAACAACTAGAAAAATAAAAGTTGCAGCTTCTACACTAAGAACTATGAAAAAACAATCAAACTAAATGATTAAAAAGAGGAATTTATGTCTTTAATTCAAAAGATTAAAAAATTCCTCAACTGGACAAACGAGTCCAAACCCGAATACAATCTCAACACAGAACTTTATCAACAATTACAATCTTTCAGACTTCCACTAATCGCCGTTGTTTTAATGATGCTTTTTGGATCACTTGGATATGTCGTCATAGCAAATTTCTCTTTAATAGATGGAATTTACCAAGCTGGTATGACTTTTACGACCGTTGGATTTACTGAAGTTGCCCCTATTAGCACGGCTGGACGGCTATTTACGATTACTTTTATTTTGATGGGTTTTGGTGTTTTTACCTTTTCTATGGGTCTTGTTATAGAAGTACTTAAAAAAGGCGCTTTGACAAAGGTTATAAAGGAGAGAAATATGCTATATAAAATAGCTAGGCTTAAAAACCATTTTGTGATTTGCTACCACAATCTTTATACGATTGAGCTAACTAGACAGTTTAGAGAAAATCACATACCTTTTGTTGTGATTGATAGCAGAGAAGATTTGCCAGAGCTTGCTGAAACATACAAATATCCATATTTTATCGTTGATGAGCCACACACTCAAAATGCTATGCTAAAGACTCATTTATCAAGCGCAAAAGGTCTCATAACTCTTAGCCCAAATATCGCTGATAATATAGCGCTGATCGCTTCAGTAAGGCTTTATGAAAAAGAGCTTGGCAGAGTCAAGCCGTATTTTATCATGACAAACTCAGAAAACGACGATGACACACAAAAGCTTAAAAAACTAGGTGCAAACTCGGTCGTAAGCCCATCAAAACTAGTCGCTCAACGTCTCTCAGCAGTCAGTGTACGTCCTGATATGGAAAATATGCTTGAGCAGTTTTTGTATAAAAAAGATTCGCCAATTGATATAGAAGAGATAAAAGTACCTGAGCTCTCGTGGCTTAGATTTAAAAGGCTTAAAGAGACGCATTTGCGTGATATCACAAACGCCGATGTCGTAGGCATAAGAGATCAAAATAATAAATTTACTCCAATGCCAAAAGGCGATACACTCATAGGAACTGGCTCAAAGCTCCTTGTTATCGGCACTGCTGAGAGCATAAGAGCTACAAAAAAACTTATATTTAGCAAACACAAACCAGAGGAATTTAAATATGTTTAATCTAATTAGTCTTAAAAATGGACTTGAAAATATTGAAGGGTTTAAATTTGGCGGCGTCAGTGCTGGGTTTAAACCAAATGGCGACAATGATTTGGGATTTATCAGAAGCGATGAGCCTGTCGATGTGAGCGCTGTTTTTACTAGTAATAAATTTAAAGCCGCTCCGATTAGACATTTTTTGAGATATGAGCCAAATTTCAAGACAAATTTCATCTTGCTAAACTCAAAAAACGCAAATGCGATGACTGGAGAAGCTGGAATAAATGATATAGATGAGATTTTTGCCCAGATAGGCAAAAATGTAAATTTAACAAATCCTATAATGAGCTCAACTGGCGTCATCGGATATCGCTTAAACAAAGAAAAAATCATCGCTGGAACGAGTAAATTTGATCTGAACTCAAGAGATAGCGACGCAACTGTAAGAGCGATAATGACTACTGATAGCTTCAAAAAAGAGCTTGCTTTTAGAGTTGAGCTTGAAGATGGAAGTAGCTTTAATATAGCTTGCATTTGCAAAGGTGCAGGCATGATAAATCCAGCATTTGCCACAATGCTTTGTTTTGTCCTAACAGACGCAAATATCCCAAAAAGCGATATGGATGAGCTTCTAGCTGGTTGCGTAAAACATAGCTTTAACGCTGTTAGCGTCGATGGAGATACTAGCACAAATGATACTTTAATGCTGCTAACTTCAAGAAAAAGCGGGACTTACAACAAAGAAGCGTTTAAATTTGCATTAGAGCAAATTACTTTGAATATGGCTTTAAATTTAGTCAAAGACGGCGAAGGAAGCACGAAAGTGGTGGCTTTTGAAGTCAATGGCGCCCTAAATGACTTGGAGGCTGAAGTTGGGGCAAAAGCTCTTTCAAACTCTCTTCTAGTCAAAACTGCCATTTTTGGCGAGGATCCAAACTGGGGAAGAATCGCTTCAACCATAGGAGCTAGCGGCATAGAATGCTGCGACAAAAGCTTAGTTATTTACTATGATGATGTACTTGTTTTTGATAAGGACCATCCAGAGCTTGATGAACAAAGAGAAGCTAAAGCCCACGCTGTAATGCAAAAAGATAGCTATAAAATCTCTTGTTCGCTTGGAATTGGTGATGGCAAATTTACTGCTTATGGCTGTGATTTAGGTCATACTTACGTAAAAATAAATGCTGATTATAGATCCTGATAGTTTGATTATAGCTATAAATGATTAAATTTATAGCTATAAAATCGTAAATTTATTAAACAATAATTCTCTTATATTAAATTTTATTAAATCTTAAAAAATCAATATTCATTTATTTTATTATTTGATCTTTCTTGTTTTATTTTCAGTATATTTTAATTTCATTTAATGTAAAATCTTTGTAAGAACAGATAAGAGTATCTAAATACACCTTTAAGGAGTTTAAAAATGTTTGGTTCATCTAGCAAAGATATCAAAAAATACGAAGAACAGATCACAAGTCTTAAACAACAACTTGAGGAGCAAACCGAAAAAAATAAGGCTTTGAGCTCTGAGATTGATGTTTTAAAAGAAAAAGTAGCTCAAAATATCGATTGTGACGCTATTTCAGAAATGGCAGATACTATGGTTGGTGGTACAAAAGAGAGTATAAGAAACATTCAAGCAGGAATTGAAAAAAACTTGGAGCTTTCTCACGGAACTATTGATCAAGTAGCTCAAAATATAGATAATATACAAATCTTATCAAGCACAAGCAATGAGCTTATGAACTCATTAAATGAGATCACAAACAACTCATCAAATAAATCTCGTGCTACAGCAGAAAATCTTCATAAAAGTGTTGATGAGATAACAAATGTTATAAATTTAATCAAAGATATATCAGACCAAACTAACTTGCTTGCCCTAAATGCGGCTATTGAAGCAGCACGTGCTGGAGAGCATGGACGTGGGTTTGCTGTCGTTGCTGATGAAGTAAGAAAACTTGCTGAAAGAACACAAAAAGCTACAGCTGAAGTCGAAATGAATATAAATTTACTAAAACAAAATGCTAGCGATATGTTTGCTCAAAGCGAGGAAGTAGAGACAATCTCTATGAAGTCAAACAGACATATCGAAGAGTTTATAGGAAAATTTCAAGACTTAGTTTCTAGTGCAAAATATATAGAATGCAGCTCTGAGGTCATATCTCATGAGATATTTGCTTCTCTTGCGAAGCTCGACCACGTTGTATTCAAAATCACTGGTTATGGTAAAGTTCTAACTAAAAATTACGAGCCTATGAGCGACCATATAAATTGCCGTCTTGGCAAGTGGTACGATGGAAAAGGCAAAGAGGTATTTGGACATACCCCAGAGTTTAGCAAAATCATAGAGCCTCATAAACAAGTGCATGAATCAATAAATAAAGCTATCGATATGGCGCAAAATCACGCTCCGCTAACTTCTGTCATAGGACAATTCAAAAAAGCCGAAGAAGGATCTCATAAGCTATTTGATATATTTAGTCAAATGGTCGCTTCAAAAACTTGCGAAAATAAGTAAAATTTAGAGGTGAAAGCCTCTAAATTTCTCTCAATCAACTTTATTTAGCTAATTTTTTAAGCAAAACTCCACACTCAATATGATTTGTATGTACAAACTGATCAAACATAGCAAATTTAATTACTTTATGCGTTTTGCAAATCGTTTTTAGGTTTTCTTTTAGTGTCAAAGGATTGCACGAAATATAAATTATATTTTCATAATCTTTCATAAACTCAAGCACGCTATCATCGCATCCTGCGCGTGGCGGATCAACTAAAATATGGCTAAAATTATAATCTTTTAAGCAAGTATCCTTGAGTCTGTTAAACTCTCTAACACCGTTAAAAGCTTGCATTAACTCCTCTGCACTAAGCCTTGTAAATTTGATATTATTCACGCCGTTTAGTTCGCAGTTTTTCATAGCATTTGCGATAGAAGCTTTGCTAACTTCAGTTGCTAAGACTTTGCTAAATTTAAAGCTAAGTGGAATGGTGAAATTACCATGTCCGCAATATAGCTCAAGCAAATCTGCTCCGTCATTCGCACAGCCTAAAGCCCAGCTTATCATCTTTTGATTTACCGATCTGTTTGGCTGGATAAAAGCCCCATCGCCAAATGTATAAAAATAGCTTTTATCATATATAATAAGCTCTTCATTTAGGTTTGAGCTACCAAAAACAAGTTTTTTCTTAAAGCTTCTAGCTATCAAATTCAGACCAAGATTAAGGCTGAGATTTTCTAACTCTGATTTGATAAGCTCAACGTTTTTGTGATACAAAAGTATGACTAAAATTTCATCTTTTGTGGTGATAAACTCAACTCCAAAAAGCTTTGTTTTTAGCTCATCTTTTTGCGACACATATTCTAAAAGCTTTGGCATGAGAGCAGCAATCTTTGGATCGACGATTTTGCATTCATCGATTTTGATAAATTTAACCTTGCTTCCACGCATTGAGTAGCTAATGCCTTGCTCATCGTGATAAATACCAAACTCCGCCCTGCTCCTAAAGCCAGTTATCCCGCTATCAAAAAACTCAAATTCGCCATCATAAAATTCGCTAAAAAGCTCTTTGATACTATTAAATTTAAACTCCATTTGCTCTTCATAGCTTGTGTTTAAAACGCAACTCCCACAACTCCCTAAATATTTGCAATCAAGATTTTTCAAGCTTACTCTTTTTCGAAGAAAAATCCAGCCCAGCTTTGAGTTGTAGGCATGACTTCAAGTGAGTTTATATTTACGCTTTTTGGTAAATTTACACAGTCTAGCACGATCCCAGCTATATCTTCGGCTTTTAAATATTTTGTAGAGTTATAAACTGCGTCGCTTTTAGCCTCATCGCCTTTGAAGCGAACCACGCTAAACTCAGTCTTTGCGATACCTGGAGCTATCTCAGTCACTCTTATATTTTCGCCTTTTACGTCATTTCTAAGATTAAGGCTAAACTGCTTGACAAATGCTTTTGTCGCACCATAAACGTTTGCTCCAGGATAAGGCCACGCTCCAGCAACTGAGCCAAGATTGAAAATATATCCGCTTTTTCTCTGGCTCATTATCGGCAAAATCGCCTTTGTAGCGTACAATAAGCCCTTGATATTTGTATCTATCATCGTTTCAAAATCGTCTAAATTTGCTTCCATTACCCTTTCTTGACCAAGAGCAAGACCAGCGTTATTTAGCAAGATTTCTATATCTCTAAACTCGCTTGGAAGCTCATCAATAGCCTTAAAAAGCGCATTTTTATCCCTTATATCTACATTTATGATATAAGCATTTCCAAGCTCATTTTTAAGTTTTTCGAGCCTGTCTTTTCTACGTCCTAGCAAGACTAGTTTGTATCCATTTTGGCTTAGTTTTCTAGCGACTGCTTCGCCAAATCCTGATGTAGCTCCTGTGATAAAAGCTGTATTTTTCATAGCATTTCCTTTTTAAATTTTGTCATTTTGCGGGATAAATAGTTGATAGTTTTTATCAAGTATATAGTGCAATTTATCAGTATCTTTGCTAAAAATACTTAAAAAACGGTTTTCAAATATCTTTTGACTAAGCGAAATGAATTGCAATATATCATCTCTTTTTCTTAGTTTAAGCAGTGGATTTTGTCCGTCTTTTATGATATTTACTTTTTTATTAAATAGCTTTGATAGGTTTTCAAAATGTTCTATTAAGCTGTCTGTATTTGAGCTAAATTTAGTATCAAAATGATAAAAATCTATATCAAAATCAAGCTGTTTGCAACAGTCCATAATAACGCTTGAATGGTGCTCTGCGTCATCTTCATTTCCCACGATAACGCCACTTTTAACAGTAGCAAAGCCAAATTCACCTATTTTTAAAACTGGAGTTTTAAGCGTCCAAAAAACTTGTTTTTTAGCATTAAATGTCTTTGTATCAGTGATGATTAGACCGATATCAAGCTCTCCCATATTTGCTTTTGTGATGTTTAAATCTGTATTTTGATAGTCGATCGATACATAAATGCTCTTTGTGGCGAGCTTTTTTATCTTTGAAAATATGCTTGTTAGAGTCGGATTAATGACTTTTATAAAAAGCTTTTTGTTGTTTAGTTTTGAGTGAATGAGTATGGCGTCTTTAATGAGTAAATTAATACGCTCCTGGCTCATTCTTTTCATATCTAAAATCAAATATATATTGTTGCCAAATGGGCTTGGGAACTGTCCTGGCTCTTTTTTGACAGCGCGAAATACACTTTCAAGCACTCTAGGCTCGCCGACTATCAAAAGCACGTCATTTGGCAAAATGATAGTCTCAGGAGTGGCTATAATGTAGTCTTGACTTCTGTAAATCATAGCTATTTTCCACTTTTTCTTGCGTATGTTTCCGACATGGCGATAAACATAGCTACTTCCATTTGGAACTTTCACTTCCATGATTTCGCCAATTCCAAGACCGATATTATCAGCGATTACTGGGACATCTGGCAAAAAGTCCATAAATCTAGAGCTAAGAATTTTCCTAGCATCAATAAGTCTTAATCTAAAGTCATTTGTGGTAATTTCATCTTCAAGACCCCATTGATCCATAATGTCTATCTCTGTTTTTTGACTTATTTTTTTGAGATTTTCATAGACGGATTTTGTATCAAACTCGCTATCCATAATTATTAGAAATTTTTCATAATCTTGTTTTATGTTTTTACTCAGTTTTGCAAGACTAGTTGGATCAAAGCTCAAAAACGAGAAATTCTCAAAATTGGTTTGCATTTGCGGGATAGTTTCATCATTATAAGTGATTATCGTATAGTTGTGAAGGCTGTTGTTTTTACTATTAAAAAGCCTTTCTAAGAAATGTTTTGCTAAAATACCATCCGCAATTATTAAGATATTTTTCATAAAATAAAATCTCCAAATTTAAAAAAGGAATTGTAGCACAAATGAATTTTAAAATAGATAAAACAGACGGCAATGCAAGAGCTTGCACTATACAAACAGCCCATTCTACGATCCAAACACCGATTTTTATGCCTGTAGGAACTGTGGGAGCTGTAAAAAGCCTAGATGCGACTGATCTAAAAGAAATTCTTGATGCTAAAATAATACTAGGCAACACATATCACCTATATCTTCGCCCTACAAGCAAGGTCGTGCGTGAGTTTGGTGGGCTTCATGGATTTAGTAAATTTGATAGAAGTTTTTTGACTGATAGTGGCGGTTTTCAGGCGTTTTCACTATCTAAAATCTCAAAACCAGATGAAAATGGTATTAAATTTAAAAGCCATATAGATGGAAGTATGCACTATTTCACTCCAAAAAGCGTCATAGACACGCAGTATGATTTAGGCAGTGATATCATGATGATCCTTGATGATCTTGTGGCTTTGCCAGCGACTAAAGAACGCATCGAGCTAAGCATAAAACGTACGATAAAATGGGCTAAAGAGGCAAGTCTTTATCATGAAGAAAACAAACAAAAAGGCATAGGTGTAAATCAAAATATATTTGGAATTATCCAAGGTGGAACCGACTTTGAAGCACGCAGGTTTTGCGCTGAGGCACTGTGTGAGATGAGCTTTGACGGGCTTGCTATAGGTGGATTAAGCGTAGGAGAGAGCAATCAGCAGATGTATGATACGGTTGAAGCCGTGATGCCCCACATCGATCCAAAACGACCAAGATATCTAATGGGCGTGGGTACGCCTGAGGATTTGGTGGAAAATGTGGAGCGTGGCGTGGATATGTTTGATTGTGTGATGCCTACAAGAAATGCTAGAAACGGCACACTTTTTACCACTTTTGGCAAGATAAATATCAAATCAGCTGCGTTCATAAACGACCACTTGCCAATTGATCCAGACTGTGACTGCTACACTTGCAAACGCTACAGTCGTGGCTATCTAAACCACCTTTACAAGGCTAGAGAGCTTACGTTTTTTAGGCTTGCAAGTCTTCATAATCTGCACTATTATCTAAATTTAGTCAAGCAAATGAGGCAAGCTATCATGCAAGGCAAATTTAAAGAGTTCAAAAAGGCATTTTACGCAAAAAGAGGCGTATATGATAAGTGACGAGCATAGAAAAAAGCTAGAAAAAATCTCCAGTAGAAGTGGGTATTTCATCGGAGATGGGTATAAATTTCTCATGCTTAGCACAAGTTTTAAGAGCCAAAACGATGGATATATCTTTCAAAATGATGAGATATTTTACACTTGTGAGGGTAAATTTACAAAGATAAGCTTTGAAGAATTAAAGCTAAGCTTAGATACCAAACTCAAGTATTTCAAAGACTCATTAGATGAGTATGAAGAGCAGATTTTAGAGATAGAAAATCTCACATATAAGAGCAAATTTGATAAAAATTTCTTAGAAAAATATTTCAAACTCAAAAGAGCTTTTACGAATTTCGCTGCTTTACATCAGTATTTTATGGTAGCAGTTGGCGACTTTGCGAGTGATTTTGCTGTGTATAAAAAAGAGCTAAGGTCGCTTAATGAATCGCTTGGAAGAATCGATAAAATCATCGATGATACAGCTCTAAAACTATCTATGGTTTTTAGCTATTACTCATCTTTGAACGATAAAAAGCATAGCAAAAATTTGTATATTCTTACTATTATTTCTGCGTTTTTCTTGCCGTTAAATTTAATAACTGGATTTTTTGGAATGAATACTGGCGATATGTTTTTGTCTTCTCCAAATGGAACCGCAACAGTCCTAGCAGCGATAGTTTGTATCGCAGTGCTAGGAGTTTTTTGGTTTGTCAAAAACAAAGATAAAGTCTAGCCCTCAAACGCCACGCTTTGCAGCGGAGCCGAATAAGTCTTATCCACGAAGCGGGTAAATTCTTTTTGGAAGATGACTTCTATCGTGCCAGTTGGACCATTACGGTTCTTGCCGATAATGATTTCTGCGTTTTCTTCTATTTTGTTTGGCATAAATTTTCTAGCGTACTCTTTGCCCTCAAGCTTAGCGCGTTGTTCTCTTTCTTTTTCTTCTTGCTCGAGATAAACGTCGTTTCTATAGACAAAAAGTATCGTATCAGCATCTTGCTCTATCGCCCCTGATTCTCTCAAATCACTTAGCATTGGGCGTTTATTAGCTCTTGCTTCAAGGCTTCTGTTTAGCTGAGACAAGGCGATGACTGGCAAGTTTAGCTCACGAGCTAGTAGCTTTAGTCCACGTGAGATTTCGGCGATTTGCAAGTGTCTATCTGTGTAGGCTGATGAGTTTGTCATAAGTCCGATGTAGTCGATCACGCAAAGGCGGATTTCTGGGTGGCTGGCTTTGAGCTTTCTCATCTGTGTTCTTACTTGGTGTATGGTCGCATTTCCGCTGTCATAGACGAAGAGTTTTTTCTGGCTCATCTCATCACAGGCATCACTTAGGCGACTTAATTCTTCATTGTCCATATCTGCTGTCATAAGGTTTTGGAGTGGTATGGAAGTCTTAGCACTAAGCAGTCTTAGCATGAGCTGAGTTGATGGCATTTCAAGAGAGAAAAATACCACGCCAAGGTCTTGGTTTAGGACTTTTTGGACTAAATTTAGAACAAATGTAGTCTTACCCATACCAGGGCGAGCTGCGATGATGACTAAATCGCCGTCTTTGAAGCCTTTTGTTTTTTCATTTAGGCTTCTAAATCCAGTATCAAGCCCTACTATATCGCGGTCTATGAGATTTTTTTGTTTTTCAAGCTCTTTTATTACATCGATTACGATCTCTTTGCTATCTTTGATAAGTCCAGCGCTAGCCCCTTCTACAAGCGAGTAGATTTCGCCACTTATCTCATCCACCATATCACGGCTTTGTTTGTCTTCATTGACTTTATTTGGGATTTTGTGGGCGACTTTGACAAGTGAGCGCTTGATAGATTTTTCTTTTAGCTCTTCGGCGTATTTTTTGATATCTAAGATAGAATTAGTCGATACCACGCTGCTAAAAATCGTATCATCAAATTTACTCCCAAGACGTTTTTTGACAAATGCCATATCTACTGGCTCATCATGATTGACGCACTCCACCATGGCTGCGTATATGTCGGCGTGACCTTTGAGATAAAAATCCACAGGAGCTACGATATCGTAAATTTCGCTTAGATTGTCTTCGCTAAAGAGTATCGCAGAGAGGATTCCACGCTCCATATCCAAATCATACAGATTTTGCATTATTTCTTCATTTATAGCCATTATTTGCTTTGCCTTAGTTTTATTTCATCTTCTAATTCAGCCAAAAATCTATCCACTAGCTCGCTCTCTTTTAGCTTGGCTACTACTTCACCATTTCTCATGACTAGACCATTACCCTTGCCAAAGGCTATGGCTACATCTGCGCCTTTTGCTTCGCCTATGGCATTTACCACGCAGCCCATTACGCTGACATTTAGCGGCATTGTGATGTGTTTGGTCTTTTCTTCGACTATTTTTATGGCTTTCATAAGGTCGCTTTGGAGCCTACCACAAGTCGGGCATGAGATGATATTTAGTCCAGATTTTTGTCTGCCTGTGTCTTGCAAGATAGCCTTGGCGACTTTGATCTCCTCTTCTAGCTCTCCAGTGATACTCACTCTCATCGTATCGCCGATACCTTCAAGCAAAAGCCCGCCAAGAGCGATAGCTGACTTGATAGTAGCGTGAAACGTCGTCCCCGCCTCAGTCACGCCAAGATGAAATGGATAATCAACCAAAGGTCTTAAGGCTCTATAAGCCTCCATTGTCTTTGGTACATCACTTGATTTAAGACTTACAGCGATATCTGTGAAATCAAACTCTTCAAGCAAGCGAATGTTGTAAAGTGCGCTTTCTACCATGCCTTTTACGCTTCTGCCATGAGCCTTTTCAAACTGCTCTTCAAGACTACCTGAATTTACCCCTATGCGAATAGGAATGCTATGCTCTTTGCAAGCTTCAACGACAGCTTTTATCCTGTCTTTGCCGCCTATATTGCCTGGATTTATCCTTATCGCATCGACGAATTTCGCCACAGCTAGCGCGTAAGCGTAGTTGAAATGAATATCAGCCACGATAGGAAGTGGGCTTTCTTTTTTTATCTGCTCAAGTCCAGTGATATCTTCTTTGTTAAACACAGCGCAGCGAACTATATCACACCCAGCAAAATACAGTCTTTGTATCTGCTCAAGCGTGGCTTTAACGTCACGAGTCTTGGAAAATGTCATAGACTGCACGCTGATAGGTGCGTCTCCGCCGATAGCTACTTTGCCTACTTTTATCTGTTTTGTGTTGTATCTTTGCATAATTTTTCTTTTGTAAATTTGATGGTAGATTTTAGCTAAATTTGACTTAAATTTGAGATAATACAAAGCATAAGAAGGCCAAACGAGCTTTAAATTTAACTAATTTGTATAAAGCATATTCATAAATCTATTTGCTACCATTTGGGCTTTTTGCAAGATTACGGCTTTGCACTCTTGGCTATAGATCTCATCTAAACTCTCTTCAAAAAGTCCCAGCCAAATGCTAAAAAACTCTCTTGGAAATGGCGGCAACTCAAAATGCTTTTGTAGTGGATTGCCAGTATAAACGCCACTGCCAAGCAGCACGCTACTCCAAAAGCCACCTATCTTTTGCTTGTGAGCTTCCCACGCTTCATCGCTTGTGCCAACTGCGTGATTAAATATCTCGCCCAAATCCTTATCCACCCTAATCTTCTCGTAAAATACTTCCATAAGATCATTTATAGAAGCTTCATTTATAGCTTTTTGTCGCATGTGTTTCCTTGTGTTTTGGTGGATTATAACAAATTTGAAGTGGGTAAAAGTTGTTTTTGATCAAGAGTAAATTTATCTTTTATGGGTAAATTTACTCTTGTTGGTTTAGCTTGGCACGATAGAGTTTTTACGTGCTGTTTTATTTGCTTTCTGTCACTGGTTCTTCTACAATAGGAATAGTATAATTTTGTATATTTTTTTTCTTAGGACCAGCGTAACCTAAATCTTCACCGTTAAGCTTTTTTTCTTGCAAGAATTTTTCTACAATATCTGCTACTTGCAGATTATTTTTATCAGCGAAAGGAGCATGAGTATTGCCTTTTAGTCCTAGTTCTGGTAGGCTAATAACCTTAGCATCTCCTCCTCTTTTATTGATTGCTTCTACAAATTGTCCTGCTCTAATTTTAGAAAGCCTCCAAATATTTACATTAAATATAGTACTTGGTTCTGTTGCAATATGATCGCCGTATATTATTAAAATTGGCATACCAGTAAGCTTTTTAAATTCTTCTTCTTTTACTCTAATAGGTTGCATATTTTTACCAGCAGCCTCCGTCCCAGCAGGTGGATCTATGACTTTTTCATTTTCTGGCAAAACAATATGTCCTGGTTCAAAAGCCACAATAGCTTTGATACTTTTTGGGTTTTTTATACCGCTAAACCACCCATATTTTCCGCTATTAGAATGAGTAATAAGTATAGCCGAACCTGTTTGTTTGAGTAATTCTCCCATAGCATTACCCATACTTTTATAATATTCTAAATTTCGTGGTTCTGCTCCCGTATCTGGAGTTTGCTGTCTAAAAAATTCATCAATAGAAGCAGGATCATGTGGAAATTGTGTATCTGCATAATAGTAAGGTTTTTGAGGTAAATTCCAAATGCCATTTCTAAAAGCATTCCAAGCAGAGCTTTCTCTCATAGTTGTAGGTACGGCTTGTATAATTTCTGTTGAAAGCGTTCTTCCTGCTCTACCACGTCTTGGTTGATCAATTATATAAATAGCCCAATTTCTTCTAGGCATAATAGCCTGAAAGCCCTCCCTCCCATCTGGAGTAGATTCATAACTACGCCCAGACTGACCAATTCCATGCCACATAATTAAAGGATAATTGTGTGCTTTTTGTGGTATATAAAACTGTGCATAACCATGATCTCCATGAAAAGTTTCTCCATTTGGAAGCTGTTTAACAGTTCCACCAAAAAATAAACTCCCCATAGTTTTTAACACAATAGGTTTATCTTCATTAGCTAATATGGCGCTATTAAGCAAAACTAAACTTGCCACAATACCAACTTTTATAAATACCGATTTATTCATATTTTCTCCTTGTTAATCGACTTTTACAAGTAAACAATTAATTGATATCTTTATAGTATGTAAATCTATCTCTGCCTTTAGATTTTGACTCATATAGAGCCTTGTCTGCTCGTTCATAAAGCTCTTCAAAACTGCTCGCATCATCAGGACAAAATGCCACGCCGATACTGCAGCTTATGGCTACTTTTTGGTCTTTGTTGATGATAGATCTTCTCATACTATCTAGTAAATTTGATAGCTTTAAATTTAGATTTTGGATATCTTCTTTATCTAGCAAAAATATAACAAATTCATCTCCGCCAAGCCTGTAAACAACGCTATTTTTACTAAAAATGGATTTATAAATGTTCGCACTTATCTTTAAGACTTCATCGCCTAGCTTGTGACCTAAAGTATCATTGACATTTTTAAAATGATCTATGTCTAAAAGTATAAATGCGTAATTTTTATAGCTTTTGTTTTTGATGATTTGTTTGATTAGTTTTTCGCCATGCACGCGGTTTGTAGCTCCTGTGAGCGAATCTATGGACGCTTCTTTGCGTATATTTGTCAAGTATTTTGTGATTTCAGATAAAAATACGATAGAAAAAAACAGTCCAAACGCTGTAGCAATGATATAAAAGTAGTTATGCCAGCCACCTATTGGATGAGCTTCTATCCTAAAATCCATTCCATTTACGCTGAAATCAACTGGCTCATCTACGTGTTCGTTTTCCCAATTGCTTAAGATTACTGCTACGTATTTTTTGGTTTGTGGGTCTAGCTTGGATATCTTGTAGGCGTATCCGTTCTTTTGCAAAATGTCTATAAAGGCGTTGTGCATGACTTCTGGAAAGTTGAATGTGATGGAGATCAAGCCCCAGTTTTTTTCGGTGCCATTTTCTTTGAAGCCGACTTGTGTACGAACAGATATCGCCATACCTCCCTCTACGAGCTCATAAGGACCTGTGAAAACAAACGTTTTGTTGTTTTCTAAAGCGTATCTTGCTTCTTTGTTCGTTTTATTTGTATTTGATAACAAATCTAGTCCGATGACTGCTTCGCTGCCTTTAAATGGATATACTTGAGAGGCTACGCCGCCAGGAGCTATGAGTATATTTCTTATAAAAGTATATTTTGGATCGATAAGATATTTTCCAATTATTTCTAAATTTACATCTTTGCCTTTGGCTCCGATAATGAAAGCTTCTAGCTTATACAAGCCAAGTAGTGCCTTGTCTATGTTGTTTTGCATATAAAAAACTTGGTCATTTATAATCGAGTTTAGCTGTCTGTGCTTGCTATCATTTATGATATAAAAAATAACCGCAGTAAAAAGCACTGAGATAATAAGTGAAGATATGATTAACTGTTTAGATATTGTTGTATGTTTCATATTTGCTACTTGTTTATAAATTTGACTAAATTGTGTCAGTATAATATCACTTTAAAGCTATAAGTTAAATAAAATATAAATTATTACTTGATATTTTGCTCGACAAATTTGACTTTTAGCTCCTTTAGTGCTTTTGAAATCGAAACCTTATAAACGTGTGGGTTTAAAATCCTTTTATACGATTCATCAAATTTAGCCAACTGCTCTGCTAGATTTTGGCGACTTTTTGCTAGTTCTAGTGCGCTTGAGAGTTTTGGATGAACTCTTTTGCCATCTTTTAGCTGGATTTTTAGCAAGGCTTCTACGCGTGCTGGCTTGCAGGTAAATTGCCTGTAATCAAGCATTGGATGATGTAATACTTGCTCTTTATTTGGCTCTATTAGTTCATCTTCTAGAGCTAAAATATCTGCTAGACTCATGCCGTTTTCATCATAAAGCCTATAGACGTTTTTGATGCCTGGATTTGTTGTTTTGTGCGGATTGTCGCTAAATTTCATCACACTAACCATGGTATTTTTTTGCTTATCAAATTTAGAACAAAGCTTGTAAACTCCAGTAAATGATGACTCATTGCCCCCTGTTACCATGTGAGTTCCCACGCCCCAGCTATCTATTGGCGATTTGCTATTTATTAGGGCAGATATTATGTCTTCTGTAAGCTCGTTTGATACTGAAATAGTGGCTTTGCTAAAGCCGGCTTTATCTAGCTCCCTTCTTACCTCTTTGCTTAGATAAGATGTATCTCCAGAATCTAGCCTAACGCCAAAATTATAACCTTTTTCCACCAGCTCACCACCTGCTATAATGGCGTTTTTGACGCCTGATTTTAAGGTATCGTAGGTATCTATAAGAAAGACTGAGTTTTGTGGATAAATTTTAGCATATGCCCTAAACGCTTCTAGCTCACTTGGAAAAGACATGATCCAAGAGTGAGCCATAGTCCCCATGACTGGTATATCATAGACTTGTCCAGCAAGAGTGTTTGAGGTACCACTCGATCCACCTACATACGCAGCTCTTGTAGCACTCATCGCTCCATCATATCCTTGAGCTCTTCTTAATCCAAACTCCATGATAGGAGCAAACTGTGAAGCAAGCCAGATTCTAGCTGTTTTTGTCGCGATCAGGCTTTGAAAATTTATAATATTTAGCACTAAGCCCTCGATGATTTGGGCTTCTATTAAGTTTGCGTGGATTCTAAGTAGTGGCTCATCAGGGAATACCACGCTGCCCTCATCTATCATATAAATATCACCGCTAAATTTAAAGCTCTTTAAATAGTCTAAAAACTCATTACAAAAGATATTTTGTGATCTTAAATACTCTATATCTTCATCGCTAAATTTAAAATCAAGCAATTTATCAAGAAGAGTTTGCGTACCACAAAGCACGGAAAAACCGCCATTAAATGGATTTTTTCTAAAAAACATATCAAACACAACTTTGTGATTTATATTTTCTTTAAAATATCCTTGAGCCATGGTTAATTCGTAAAAATCAGTAAATAAAGCGCTACTTTGAGTGGATTTTAACTCGTCCAAAACAAACCCTTTTTGTAAATTTAATAAGTATGGATTGTATAGTAAATGGTTTTAAAGTATATTTAAATAGTTATGAATACCAAATAAATTTGGCTCATGTGTGTAAAATCCGCACAAAGGCGGATTTAAATTTTAAAAGCAATCAAGCTTGAAATTTGGTATAAGATTGAAATTTAAGTAAGTGTAAATTTCGTTTTCTTTGCCGCTTAGTTTAGCTGGAACGATTTTCATATACTCTTCAACACTTGGCAAACGTCCTAGCATAGCACAAACTGCTGCTAGCTCAGCTGAGCCAAGGTAAACTTGAGCGCCCATACCCATACGGTTGTCAAAGTTTCTTGTTGAAGTTGAGAATACTACTGCATTATCTGCGACCCTTGCTTGGTTACCCATACATAGTGAGCATCCTGGCACCTCTGTTCTAGCTCCTGCAGCGCCAAATAGTGAGTACTTGCCCTCTGCTCTTAGTTGCTTCTCATCCATTTTTGTTGGTGGAGCTATCCAAAGACGAGTTGGGACTTGACCTTCGCCTTTTAGCACTTCAGCTAAGGCTCTGTAGTGACCGATATTTGTCATACAACTACCCACAAATACTTCATTTATATTGTGTGGGCGTTTAGGGTCATTTAGGATTTCACTAAGTGTAGCTACATCATCTGGATCATTTGGACAAGCAAGGATTGGCTCAGCGATCTCATTCATATCGATCTCTATAACTGTGTGATATTTTGCATTTTTATCAGCTTCAAGAAGAGTTGGATTGTCTAGCCATTTTTTCATTTTATCTCTTCTTCTAGCTAGAGTTTGCTCATCACCATATCCAGCTTCTATCATTGCATCTATTAGAGTTACATTTGATTTTAGATATTCTATAACTGGCTCTTTATTTAGTGCGATAGCACAAGCTGCAGCACTTCTTTCAGCACTTGCATCGCTTAGCTCAAATGCTTGCTCTACTTTTAGATCTGGCAAGCCTTCGATTTCTAAAATTTTACCAGCAAATACGTTGATTTTGCCTTTTTTCTCTACAGTCAAAAGACCTTTTTTGATAGCGTAATATGGAATCGCATTTACAAGATCTCTTAGGGTAATTCCTGGTTGCATTTTACCTTTAAATCTTACTAGAACTGATTCTGGCATATTTAGTGGCATTGAGCCAAGAACTGCTGCAAACGCCACAAGGCCACTACCAGCTGGGAAGCTTATACCTATAGGGAAGCGTGTATGAGAGTCGCCACCAGTACCCACGGTATCAGGAAGAACCATTCTATTTAGCCATGAATGGATGACACCATCACCTGGTTTAAGGCTCACGCCACCACGACTCATCATAAAATCAGGCAATGATTTATGCATCAAAGCGTCAGTTGGTTTAGGATAGGCTGCAGTGTGGCAGAAGCTTTGAAGTACGAAATCAGCTGAAAATCCAAGGCTTGCTAGCTCTTTGATCTCATCTCTTGTCATTGGTCCAGTTGTGTCTTGGCTACCTACTGTTAGAGTTAGTGGCTCTACATACATACCAGCTCTTACGCCTTCAACTCCGCACGCTCTACCAACCATTTTTTGAGCTAGACTGTAGCCGTGTTCATTGTCGCTCGCTGGTTGGGATGGTTTGATAAATATATCTTCAGCCCCAAGACCAAGCTCAGCTCTAGCTTTTGCACAAAGACTTCTAGCTATGATTAGCGGGATTCTGCCGCCTGCTTTTACTTCGTCTTTTAGTGTGTTTGGCTCAAGACTAAATGTTTTTACCACTTTGCCTTCTTTTATTATTTCGCCTTTATATGGATAGATTTCGATTTTATCTCCCATTTCTAAGCCATCTACATTTACAACTATTGGCAATGCGCCGCTATCTTCAGCAGTGTTGAAAAAAATCGGAGCGATTATACTACCAAGTATCACGCAGCCTGTTTTTTTGTTTGGGATGCCGTCTATTTCGCGGCCAAGATGCCATTGGATAGAGTTGATACCGCTTTTTCTTGAGCTTCCAGTTCCCACTACGTCGCCTACATATATGACTTCACGTCCGCTTTGTTTTAGCTCTGCTATTTTTTCTAAGCTACCTGGTTGGCGTTTGACTAGCATTGCGTTTGCGTGCAAAGGTATGTCTGAGCGACTAAATGCATCACTTGCTGGACTTAGGTCATCTGTGTTTGTCTCTCCAGCTACTTTGAAAACTATTGCTTCGATTTTTTCAGGGATATCAGCTCTTGCTTTAAACCACTCAGCATTTGCCCAACTTTCTAAAACTAATTTTGCAAATTTATTGCCCTCTTTTGCAAGTTTTGCAACATCATTAAAATAATCATGAACAAAAATTGTATTTTTAAGCACATTTGCAGCTGCTTCTTGGATCTTTTCATCACTATTATGAAGACTTGCTACAAGCACGATCACGCTATATCCACCAAGCATTGGCTCAAGCATTTTAATCGCCGCAAATTTATCTATCAAATCGCATTTTAAATCATGATTTATAATCTCATTTAAAAACTCAGCCTTCACTTTTGCAGCGTCATCAACACCTGGATTTACGCGGTTTGCAAGAAGCTCTACAAGCTCATTTGTCGCACAGGCTTTAAGTAGCTCACAAACATCTTTTGTCTGCTCTTTGCTAAGTGGGAGCGGAGGAATGCCAAGTTTTGCTCTTTCTTCTTTTGCCTTATTGTAGTCATCAAAAAAACTCATAATTTTTCCTTTAATAAAATTTTTTGTATAATTCTATCATAAATTATATAAAATAAAAAAAGAAAAAAGAAACTTAAATCTAATATTTTATAATTTTTTAAAGAAGAGGTTAAAATTTGGAAATAGCATATTTAAAATCATTGGTTGGAAATTTAAAGATTTCTTCAAGTAATGGCAAAATTTGTAGCATTGATTTTTGTGATGAGTTTGTAAAAACTTCTCCAAAAGATGGTAATTTAAAGCTTTGCTTGAAAGAGCTTGAAATGTATTTTGCTGGTAAACTGACTAAATTTAGCACCAAATTTGAGCTGCAAGGAAGCCAGTTTGAGCAAAAAGTTTATAAGGCACTGCTCCAAATCCCTTATGGTAAAATCGTAACATATAAGCAAATCGCCGAGATTATCGGCTCACCAAACGCCTTTAGAGCTCAGAAATGCAAATGCAAAAAACAAAATCCCTATCATCATACCTTGTCACAGAGTAGTTGGAGTAAATTCGCTTGGTGGATATAGTGGCGGAAACGGCTTAGAGACAAAGCAAATTTTACTAAATTTGGAGAGTAAATTTAGTAAAAATATAGAAATTTGAAATATTTTTTGAAATTTTGCAAAAAACAGTCTTGTTTTTAAGGTAAATTCAAGCAAAATACGCAAAAGAGTTTTTTAGACTATCAATACTTAAATTCCACACAACTGATCGCTTTTGAGATTCTTTATATTTTAGTTTTATAAGATCAAACTTATTTTCACAAATTTACTTAACAAAAGGAAAGAAATTTTTATGTTATTTTCAGATTTTAATCTCAGCTCTAAAATTATAGAAGCACTATTCGAGCTAGATTATGAAACCCCTACCAAAATCCAAGAAGCAGCTATTCCAGCAGTGCTTGCGGGTAAAGATATACTAGCTGGTGCGAGAACTGGCACTGGCAAAACTGCAGCCTTTGGTCTGCCTATTTTAGAAAAACTTTTACAAAAAGATAGAAACAAAAAACACCCACAAACTCGCGTTTTAATCCTTGTGCCTACAAGAGAGCTTGCAAACCAAGTATCACAAAATCTCAAATCTTATGCCAAAAATTTACCATTTAAAATTATGCCGATATTTGGCGGAGTTAGCTTAACCCCACAAATCAAAGCTTTTAAAAGCGGTTTAGATATAGTTGTGGCAACTCCTGGTAGATTTTTAGACCTTGTTTCTCAAGATGTCGTTGATACATCTCACGTGGATACTTTGATATTTGATGAAGCTGATAGAATGTTTGATATGGGCTTTATCCACGATATCAAAAAAATCATTCAAATCTTGCCTGCCGATAGACAAAATATGCTATTTTCAGCGACTTATCCTGAAGAGGTTAGGACACTTTGCTCTATCGTGCTAAATAATCCAGTAAAAATCCAAGTAGATACACAAAATAGCACAGTATCACAAATCACTCAAAGAGTAATTACAGTAGATAGAGATAAAAAACATGAACTTTTAAACGAGGTTTTAAAAATAGAAAATCCAGCTCAAGCCCTAATCTTCACTCGCACAAAAAGAGGAGCCGATAAATGCTCATCATATTTGCACTCTCTTGGGCTAAGCGTAGCTGCATTTCATGGGGATAAAAGCCAAAGCGTGAGATCAAGGACGCTAGATAATTTCAAACGTGGCAAAACTCAGCTTCTAGTAGCTACTGATATCGCAGCTCGTGGTATCGATATAGCTGGACTGCCTTGCGTGATAAACTTAGAGCTTCCAAATGTTCCTGAAGATTACGTTCATAGGATAGGAAGAACTGGCAGAGCTGGAAATGACGGACTTGCTATATCTTTAGTATGCGTTGATGAGTTTAAGTTTTTAAGAGATATAGAAAAACTAACAAATCAAAAAATGACTAGAGAGAGCCTTGAGGGATTTGAAGCCGATCTTAGCGTAAAACCGCAGCCTATCAGACGTGGTGGAAATGTCAAAAAAGAGCCAACAAGAGATAGCGAAAATGGCAATAAAATAGAGTCAAGACAAAGAGAATTTAGAAAAGATAGAGGCGAGCGAAGAGATAGAAGAGATAGGGATGATAGCCAAAGACCAGAGAGAAAAGGTCGTTTCGATGATAAATTTGGCGATAGAAAACCAAGAGCTAGAAAAGAAACTTCTGAAAATAGCGAATTTAAAAATGGCGATTTCAAACCAAAAAGAAGCTCTAAATTTGATGATAAATTTAAAGACAAAAAACCAAGCTTCAAAAAAGATGATGGTTTTGAAACTGGCTCAAAACGAGAATTTAAAAGAAATGTGAAAAAAGAGTTTTCAGATCACAGCTTCAGCGATGAGTTTAGCTTCGATGCTCCTAAAAAAGAATTTAAAAGATCAGCTCCAAAATCTGGATTTAAAAAAGATTTCTCAAGTGATGGAGAATTTAAAAAATCACCTAAAAAAGAGTTCTCAAAAGACAAACCAAGAGAATTCAGAGGCAAAAGAAGTGATGAAAAATCAGATTCAAAGTCTGGCTTCAAAAAAGATTTCAAAAGAGATGCTAAACCAAAAGGCGAATTTGGCTCAAAAGATGCTAAAAAAAGCTTTGGTAAAGGCAGACCAAAACAAGACACACCAAAAAAAGATTTTGGTAATAAAAGAAGCTTCAAAAAACCAAGTAAAAAAGCTGAATAAATTTAGTTAAGCACTGCATTTGCAGTGCTTACAATCAAGATTTATAACCTAATATATTTAATCCAAATCCCTTTATAGCCACAAACTCTTTATATTCGCTTGAGCTTAAAATTTCTATATCTTTTGCACCAAAATATTTTATGATTTGAGCACCAACGCCATAATTTTTAAATATATTTGAGTTACAGTCTTCGCCGTCTAAAAATACAAGTATTCCACCCTCTTTTTTAAGCGTTTCAAGATGAGAGATGAACTCTGGATATTTTGGAGAGCTAAGAAGCTCGATATCGGTTCTGATTTTGTGAAATTTAACATTTGTTTTTTTATTTATTTGCCCAAACACAAAGGCTGTGTGAGTGTTGCTTAAGTGGTCTTTTATACTGTATTTTGTAGCCAAAAATCCAGCCACGCTACCTTGCTTTGGCTCACTTACATTTATAAGCTTTTCATGGTGCAAACGGTATTCTATTATATCTGAAACGCTTACCATATTTAGTCCAAATTTCTCGCAAAACTTCTCTAAGTCATCCCGCCTTGCCATAGTTCCATCATCATTTACAACTTCGCAAATAACAGAAACTGGCGCCACTCCAGCAAGTTTACATAAATCTATGCTTCCTTCAGTGTGCCCAGTTCGCTCCAAAACGCCACCATTTTTAGCAATCAATGGAAAAATGTGTCCAGGACGCACAAAATCATCAGCAGTTGTGTTGTAATCAACTAGCATTTTGATAGTCATATCACGCTCATAAGCACTCACGCCAGTGGCTGCAGCCTTAGCATCGATACTTACTGTAAAAGCTGTTTCGTGGCAGCTTGTATTTGAGCTAACCATTGGAGCTAGTTCAAATTTGCTCGCAAGCTCTCTTGTAACTGGAGTACACAAGACGCCTTTTGCGTGGCTTATCATGAAATTTACTTTTTCAATATCACTAAAACAAGCAGCGTAAACTATATCGCCCTCGTTTTCCCTATCTTCATCATCGACCATGACAACCATTTTGCCGTTTTTTATATCCTCTATCGCTTGTAAAACTTTTTCAAAAGCCATATTTTTTACCTTTAAATTTTTTGCGTGATTATAGAGCATTTTTTGCAATACTAAATAAATAACAAAAGATAAATTTATAGCCCCAAAAGCCTAAATTTAGAGAACTATTAAATGTTTTATGATAGAATGGCTCAAATTTAAACAAGGATAAAATATGAAAGTACTACTTATAAAAGATGTAAAGGGTCTAGGAAAAGCTGGCGAAGTCAAGGATGTAAAAGACGGATATGGTAATAATTTTTTGATTGGCAAAGGTCTAGCAAAAGCAGCTACTGACGCAGTTTTGAGACAATATGAAGCCGCAAAGAAAAAAGAAGCTGAAACTAAGGCTTATGAGATTAGCCAAAGCCAAAAACTAGCAAGCGAGCTATCAAATGTCAAAATTCTTATCAAATCAAAACTTGGCGCAAACGGTGCACTTTTTGGTAGTGTCACAAAAGACGATATCGCAAACGCTCTAAAAGAGCAAAAAGGCTATGACGTAGATAAAAAATCAATCGAATGTGATCACATCAAAACAACTGGCACATACGACGTGAGCCTAAAGCTTGGCAACTCAATAAGTGCTAAATTTGAACTAGTCGTGGTCGGTGAATAATGTTTCATGCAACAACGATTTTAGCTTATAAAGGCAAAAACGGCTCAGTCATCGGAGGAGATGGGCAAGTTAGCTTTGGTAATACAGTCTTAAAAGGCAACGCCACAAAGATAAGAAAGCTCCTTGATGGCAAGATTTTGGCTGGATTTGCTGGAAGTACTGCTGATGCGTTTAATCTTTTTGATATGTTTGAACGCATACTTGAGGGTACAAAAGGCAATTTGCTAAAAGCAGCAATTGAGTTTAGCAAAGAGTGGAGAAAAGACAAATATTTAAGAAAACTTGAAGCCATGATGCTTGTGCTTGACCGTGAGCATATATTTTTGCTTAGTGGGACTGGGGATGTGGTCGAGCCAGAAGATGGCAAGATAGCAGCTATCGGAAGTGGTGGCAACTACGCACTAAGTGCAGCTCGTGCTTTAGATAAATTTGGCAGTCTTGATGAAGAAAATTTAGTAAAAGAAAGCCTTAAAATCGCTGGAGAAATCTGCATTTACACAAATACAAATATAAAAACTTATGCTTTATGGGATGAGAAATGAACCTAACACCAAAAGAGATTGTTAAATTTTTAGATGATTATGTCATCGGACAAGATGAAGCCAAAAAAATCATCGCTGTGGCTCTAAGAAATCGCTATAGAAGAATGCAACTTGATAAAAGCTTGCAAGAAGATATAATCCCAAAAAATATACTTATGATAGGCTCAACTGGAGTTGGCAAAACCGAAATCGCAAGAAGACTTTCTAAGATGTTTGGCTTGCCTTTTATCAAAGTTGAAGCCAGCAAATACACTGAAGTGGGCTTTGTGGGGCGTGACGTGGAGTCTATGGTAAGAGATCTAGCGATGGCTAGTTTAAATTTAGTCAAAAAAGAAGAACGCGAAAAAAACAGCGACAAAATAAACGAATATATAGAGAAAAAAATCTTAGAAAAACTTCTTCCGCCACTTCCAAAAGGCGCTAGCGAAGACAAACTAAAAGACTATGAAACAAGCTATGAAAAGATGAAAGAAAAGCTAAAAGACGGCAAACTAGATCATCTAAGCATAGAACTTGATATCGACCAGACTACTTTTGAAGCTGGGTCAAATTTGCCTCCAGATATGGCTGCTATGCAAGAAAACTTCATAAAAGTCATAGGAATAGGAAGCAAAAAAGTTAAAAAAGAGTTCAAAGTCAAAGACGCCAAAGAAGCCCTAAAAAACGAAGCTAGCGAGAAGATTTTGGATATGGATAGCATTAAAATTCAAGCCTTGAAAAGAGCTGAGAACGAAGGCATTATTTTTATCGATGAGATAGATAAAGTAGCAGTTTCTAGTGGGAGCTCAAACCACCAAGATCCAAGCAAAGAAGGAGTTCAAAGAGATTTATTGCCTATAGTTGAAGGCTCAAGCGTTAGCACTAAATTTGGCACACTAAAAACAGATCATATACTTTTTATAGCTGCTGGAGCATTCCATATAAGCAAGCCAAGCGACCTGATTCCAGAGCTTCAAGGCAGATTTCCTTTGCGTGTAAATTTAGATAGTTTGGACGAAAATGCGCTTTATGAGATACTTACAAAGCCTAAAAACTCACTTCTTAGCCAGTATCAAGCACTATTAAAAACAGAAGATGTCAAGCTTGAGTTTAGCGATGAGAGCATAAAAGCCATAGCAAAAGTCACGCAAAATGCAAATCAAAAAGTCGAAGATATCGGAGCTAGAAGGCTTCATACTGTCATTGAAAGAGTTTTAGAAGACATTAGCTTTAGTGCTGATGAGTATAAAGGACAAAAAGTGATAATCACAAAAGAATTAGTCGATGAAAAGCTTGGAGAGATCAGCCAAAACGAAGATTTAGCAAAGTATATCTTATGAAAAGCGGTTTTATAAGTCTTATAGGACGTACAAATGCTGGTAAAAGTAGCCTTCTAAACTATCTTTTAAATGAAAAAATCTCTATGGTTTCTCACAAACAAAACGCAACTAGAAGAAAAATAAATGGCATAGTCATGCACGGAAACGACCAAGCTATATTTGTGGATACCCCAGGTCTTCATGAGAGTAACAAAACTATGAATAAACTCATGATCGAAACTGCGATAAAATCAATTGGCGATTGCGATTTGATACTTTTCGTAACAAGTGTTTTTGATAATCTTGAAAATTATAAAAAGTTTCTAAATTTAAAACGTGATGTTCCGCACATCATAGCCTTAACCAAAATCGATGAAGCAAGTGATAAACAGATTTTTGACAAGCTTAGCCAATACCAAAAATACGCCGATGAGTTTAAAGCAATCATCCCAACAAGCACCAAAAAACAAGCTTATAAAAAGATTTTAATGGATGAAATTTGCAAGCATTTGCCAGAACATGAGTATTTTTATGATCCTGAGTTTATAACCACAGCCAGAGGAAAAGATATTTACAGAGATCTTATACTTGAGGCTATTTTTGAATGTGTTAGCGATGAGATTCCATACTCGACAGATGTCAAAGTCGATAAGGTGGTAGAAAAGCAAGATATAACTGAAATTTATGCTACTATCGTGACAGATAACAAGCATCATAAGAGTATTTTAATAGGCAAAGACGGAGCCACAATAAAAAGAATTGGCATCAATTCAAGAAAAATTATCAATCAATTAGTAGAAAATAAAATATTTCTTAAACTAAATGTTGAAGTAGATAAAAACTGGACAAGCGATGAAAATGCCGTTAAAAAGAGCTTTGAATATTGACTTTTATCAATTTTTGTAATACAATTAACTTAAATTTATAATAAACAGAGTTAAGTTGTGGATAAAAAACAAAGTAATATTAGCATTATATCTATAGATCCATTTAAGCAAACTGCTTTTTGCTGCCAAAAAGATAGCTTGAGTTCAAAAAGCATTCTAAAGCTTGAAAAAGAAAATGGATTTTTTATATCTTATGTCCAACACAAAGATATCATCATAAGCTCTATTGACATCACAGTAGCGAACTACGATATCCCAACATATGACGAAATCGAAGGAATTATCATCCAAAAGGCGTATCAAGAGCTTGGTCTTGATCCAAATTTAGAATACCAAATCAAATATATCAAACAAAACAATCCAAACACAAATAGCATATATGATGTATTTATAGCAAACAATAGAACAATTGAAAATAAATTTAAAGATATAATACCTCAAATAAAATATCTCGACTGCATAGCCCCAGCGCCACTTTTATTATCTAGCCTTTATACAAATTCACTGCTTGCTAAAGATAAAGTCGATTGTTTTATATATTTTCAAGAAGATGACGCATTCTTGGCGGTGTATCAAAATGGAGAATATTTTCAGTCAAAATCACTCACTAGATACTCTTTAGGAGCGATAAATAATAAATTTACAGAGCTGACTGGAAACAGACTAGAAAATGAAGATTTTTTCAACAAATTAAAGCAAAATGGTCTAAATATAGAGCAAAAAGAGTATTTAACTCAGATATTAGATGATATATTTTATTATGTTTCAGACGTCATAAACAGCATTACTAAATTCTCGGGCGTCATTATCCAAAACATCTATATAGGAAGCGATATTGGTTCTATCAATGGACTTGATAAATTTGTACAAGATAGACTTCTTATAAAAACTCAAGATTTTAACTTCGATATACCGCTAAAAAACAAAGAATTAGACCAAACATATCTGCATAATCTTATGATTTTGTATGCTAAAGATTATATAAAAGATAAAAAACTATTAAATTTTTCTAACTTTTTACGCCCTCCTCCTTTTTTAAGCCGCGATAGTGGAGTTTTTATACTTATAGTTTTTATATCTTTAGTAATTGGGCTTTTATATCCTATTTATCAGTTTAGTTATGGGTATTATTTATCTATGAAAATAGACAAAGAGCAGATTATCTTAGAAGAAATAAGTCAAAAAAATATACTATACAAAAACCAAATTAATCAGCTTATAGCTGACGTTCAGCAGATAAAACAGACGCTAGAAAACAAACAAAATGATTTGCAACTCAAAAAAGATCTACTAGATCAAATTTATGATAAAAAAATGAATTATCCTATGAAAGGTGTTGCTATATACGATATAACAAAATATATCAACAAAACGGATATTAAAATCAAAGAAATTTCTATAAATAATAGAATGATTGTTTTGGATCTAATCAGCAGCAATGATAAACACATCACGCAACTCATAGAAGATCTAAGAGCGTCAAACATCTATAAAACAGTGACAAAAGAGATAAGCTTGATTGACTCAAACTCTACTAAAAGATACTATGAGAGCAATGTCACTGTGGAGATCAGATAATGAATAATATAGAAAATTTGCTTTCAAGACTAGATGCGTATTTTAGCGGTAAAAAGAAAAATGAAATTTATGCTATATTTTGTATAGTATTTATTATTGTTTTTTATATTTGCTATATGTTTGTCTTTGATATTTCTCAAAAATATTACGATAAAAATGTAAATTTGTATGATAATATCATGGAAAAAATCAGTGTTTTAAATCAAGATATGAGCTCTCAAAAAGAGCTAAATGTAGAAGAAAATTTGCTTAAAAAAAATATCAATAAAATCCAAAATATAAAAGATGATGTTAAATATTTAGATAGCGAACTTAAAAAGCTATCTGCGATTTCTTTTGAGTTTAAAGATAAAAAATCATTTTTAAACTATATAGCCAAAGAAGCTCAAGAAAATGGTGTATTTGTCACAAAAATAGTAGATAATTCACAAGCGATATCACAACTAAGCGTTGGAAAAATACAAGATATAAATGTAGAGTTTATCTCAAATTTTGGTAATTTTGTTAAGTTTATAAACGCATTTGAGCAGTCAAATTTCATCATTGAGCTAAACAATATAATCATTACCTCAATAGATGATAAACTATATGTAAATATGAATATTTCTGCTTGGGGAGTTATGTATTGATGAAAAAATTTACATTAATAGCTTTGTGCTGCATTTTTATGAGCGGAAATGACGAAATAATAAAACAATACACAAATTTCATTCAAGACATAAATGAAAAAAGAACCGGACTTACTGAGATAGAGATACAAAGTCTATCAAATCCATTTATAATCAAGCCACAAACTGCAGTTTCATCAAATATAGTCGATATAAATGAAACTCAAGATCCATACAGACTTTATGCAATTTTTGATAATAAAGTCAAAATAAATAGTCTTTGGCTAAAAAAAGGTGATTTAATCGGTCCATATACTGTCGAAAAAATAAAACAAAGCAGTGTTATCCTAAAAAATCAAACACAAAATTTAGAATTAAATTTAACGAAAGGCGACAAAAATGTCAATATATCATATAAATAAAAAGACATTAAAAATACTATCTTTAGCCTTGTCTATGGTAATATTTACGCCAAATTTATCGGCCAATGACTGCTCTAAAAGAGTTTTTAATATCAAGATTACAGATTCAGTATCTACAAATGAAATTTTAAACCAAATTTCTGATATTTGTCATTTTAGCATAATCCAAAACGATGAAAACTCAAGGCAGGTATTAAACGGTAATATTTCTGGTATAAATATAAAAGATTTAACATTAAATGAAATTTTTAATATCTTAATATCACAAAAAGATTTAAACTACACATTTGACCATAATGTACTAAAAATTTCATCTTTAAAGACAAAAACCTTTAAGATAGATTATATAAACTCAAAAAGAGAAGGAAGTGCATCTATAAGAGCATCTGTGGATTCAGCTCCAGTAGAAATAGGAAATAGTAGCACAAGCTCAGGTCAGACACAAGACAATACATCTAGCAATACTCTTGATAACGAAATAAAAACAACAGAAGCTTTTGATTTTTGGGTAAATTTAAAAAGCGAGCTAGAAGCCATACTTGATAGCTCAGATAAAACAGATAATAAAGGCTCTATAGTAATCAATCCAAATGCTGGACTTGTCACAGTATCTGGAACAAGCTCTCAGATAAAACGCATTGAAGATTATATAAAAGATGTCGAACAAAGCCTTAAAAAGCAAGTTATGATCGATGTATCTATCATAGCAGTTGAGCTAAATAATGAATACACCAAAGGTGTTGATTGGTCTAAATTTGAGCTAGGATTTAATAGCTATCTAAGAGGAAACGATGGAAACATACTAACAGATAATAATGGTAATCCATTTTCTTCTGGCGTTCAATTTGGCACAGGAACTTTTGAAAATCCAGCTCAAAGCCTTAGAAATATAACAGGCGGATTTGTTCTTGGCGGTGGACTGAATTTAAGTATGGACGGCGTTTTAAACTTTTTAGAAACCAAAGGCAAAACAAAAGTCGTCTCAAGTCCGAAAATCATGACTATGAATAACCAACCAGCCCTTATAACAGTCGGAGACAATATAAATTATGTTGTTGCTACAGCTAGGACAGATGGCAATACCGGAACACAAACAAATAGCAATACACAATATTCTATTTTTATAGGCATTCTTTTAAATTTACTACCAGAAATTAGCGATGATGGGAAAGTAATGCTTAGAATCAATCCAAGTCTAAGTAATTTTAAATACAATGAAGACAATCAAAGACAAACAACCCCTAGAACGATAGCCCCAGATACTCTTCAAAAGAAGCTTTCTACAGTCGTTCAAGTAAATAGCGGAGATACCATCATACTTGGTGGTCTTATAGGCGAAACCAGAGGCAAAAATAACACCAAAGTCCCAGTTCTTGGCGATATACCAGTGCTTGGAAATTTATTCAAAAGCCAAAGAGATGCTTTAAGCACAACAGAGCTTATCTTTATCATTACTCCAAGAGTTGTGGATGCAAACGATGTTAAACCTATAAAAGCTTCATTAAAAGAACTTGGTTTTTCTGAGTCTGTGTATGAATAAATATACAAAACTAAAAGAGATATTTATCGAGGAAAATGGCGTATTTGACTATGTAAATCTCGATAAATCAACTCTTACGTATCACAAGATACTAAATGCACTTCAAAAACCGCTGAAGCTCATACTATTTTATGGCAAGCCAGGAAGTGGAAAGACATTTTTGCTAAATAAAATATGTAACGATCTATCTTCTAAACAAAAAGTTATCTTTTTTCCACAACCATTTTTCAATGAAAAAGAGTTTATAAACACGCTTTATTTTAATATATTTGGTCAAAATGCACAAAATATAGATAGCTATGAAGAGTTTATGAGAGTTTTTAAAGAAAAATATGGCTCAAATTTAGACACAAAAACAGTTATAAATCCACAAGATCAGATTATACTTTTGCTTGACGAGGCTCAGCTTTATCCTGATTATTTGATAGAAAAAATAAGGCTTATGGCTGATACAAGATATTTTAAAATACTTTTTACGGTTCATAAGACAAGCAGTGAAGATGTTTTGGCAAAAGATTATTTCAAAACTAGGATTTGGGAGAGCATAGAGCTTACTAGTTCAAATTTAGACGAAATAAGCCTTTATATAGAAAAAAAGCTTCTATTTCACGACGAACAAGCGTTTTTTAGTATGTTCAAACACTCTCAGCTCAAGCTCATCCATAAGCTAACAAATGGAAATTTAAGAACCTTAAATAGGCTTATGCATAAAATTTACGAAATTTATGAGCATTATGAAGCAAATAAACCGTCTTTTATAAACTCAAAATACATGGTAACTCAAATCATAGAGATGGCAGCCATAGACTCGGAGCTACTAGATGCTTGATGCGTATGAAATTTTAGAACTCGAAAATAGATGGAAAAAATACAAATCCAAACAAAGAAAATCATCATATAAAAAATACTCTATATTTGTACTAATTTTAGCAGTAATAGGCGCTGGGGTTAGTGGATTTTTTGCATATACTACGCATAAAGAAAATTTAGCCAAACAAGAGATTGCAAAGCTAAATTTACAAAAAGAAGTTGAAGAACTAAAACAAAGAGCAAGAGAAGCTAAGCTAAAACTAGAACAACAAGAAAATAATGTATCAAATACAACTTATGAAGAGCCAAGCCAAAATTTAGAAATAGTAGAGATACAAGAAGCGCCAGCACCTAAAAAACCTATAAAAATAGAAAAAAATATAACCACAAAAGAGAAGCTAACACCTAAGCTTATCACACAAAAAGAAGTAGAAATAGAAGAAAATTTGGAGTTTATAAACCAAATTCCAGAAGTAATCACCGTAGAAGAGTTTGCGAGCGTAAATGAACCACAAATTACGCCTGCAAAACAAGAAATAGAGCAAAAAGAGCAAGATCAAAAACAAAAAGTCATTATAGAAGTTGGCGAATTAAATTTATCAATAGCATCTTTAAAAAAGCGTTTTGAAAGTACAAATGATGTAAAATACGCCATTATGTTAGCCAATGAATACTATAAACAAAATGACTATCAAAATGCTATGAAATGGGCTTTTATAATAAATAATATAGATGCAAATAAAGCCGAAGGTTGGATCATCTTTGCAAAAGCCAAGTATAAAATGGGTAAAAAAGATGATGCTTTAAAAGTATTAGAAGCATTAAAACAAAAGCAACCGTCCACAAATGTCGATGGGCTTATAGTGCAAATACGAACAGGTACTCTATAACTAGGCAAAATTATGAATGAAGAAAAAGCTATATCCGGACCTGAATTTTACCAAAAACCAGTCTCGAGAGAGAACGAGCTAAATCCAGTAGATAAGCAGCTGCTACTCACTTTAGTAAGAGATGGGAAGCTAGATAGCTCACTGGCGATATCCTTAGAGCCACAAATCATACAAAATGGGCTAAAAAATGTTTTATTAGATCAAAATCACATCCAAAGCGATGATTTTAAATTTGCCCTGCTTGATCTATATAGAAGAGATAGAATAACACTTTTTGAAATCTCTGAACGCTTTAACATAGAAGCAAGCGACTTTTTAAGAGACGTGGCAAAGCACTTTAAACTTGAGTATTGCGACTTAGATAGTGCTAGTTTGGATTATGCTTTAGCAGAAAAGATACCAGTTTTTCAGCTAAGAAAACTAGGCGCTCTACCGATAAAAGAAGATGAGATAAATGTATATGTCGCATTCAAAAATCCATTTGATCTAGACTCTCAAGATAGAATCGGACATATATTTAATAGAAAATTACTTAAAGTTGTCGTCTGTGATCCAGCTTCTATAGACAAATATATGAGTAAAATCGAGCTAAATGAGAGCATAAAAGGCATTATCTCTGAGATCAGAAAAGACCTTGGTAGCTCAAGTACGGCTGAGAGCGACAGCAGCGGTATCTTAAAGCTCATCGAAACCATACTAAGAACCGCCATACAAAATAGAGCGAGCGATATACACATCGAACCAGCAGAAAACAACTGCATAGTAAGAAGCAGAATCGATGGTATGCTTACTGAGAGTTTTGTCTTTGATAAAGACATTTACCCACCACTAGTGAGCCGTATAAAGCTTCTATCAAATATGGATATTGCTGAGCGTAGAAAGCCACAAGATGGGCGTTTTTCGGCTCAAATTTTAAACAAAGAGTATGATTTTCGTATTTCGACTTTGCCTATTTTAAATGGCGAAAGCATCGTTTTAAGAATACTTGATAAATCAAAAGTCATCATTAGTCTTGAAAATCTTGGAATGCATCCAGATAATTTTTCTAAATTTAAAAACGCAATGCATCAGCCTTATGGCATAATCTTAGTTACTGGACCTACAGGTAGCGGTAAAACAACAACTCTATATGGCGCATTAAATGATATAAAAAGCGTCGAAAAGAAGATTATCACCGTCGAAGATCCGGTCGAATATCAGCTAAATTTGATCCAACAAGTTCATGTAAATGAAAAAGCTGGACTTACATTTTCTTTAGCACTTAGATCTATTCTTCGTCAAGATCCAGATATTATAATGATAGGTGAGATAAGAGATCAAGAGACATTGCGTATAGCAGTCCAAGCAGCACTTACTGGACACTTAGTGTTTTCTACACTTCACACAAATGACGCTATTTCAGCAATTACTAGAATAATCGATATGGGTATAGAAAGCTACCTTGTAAGTGGGGCTTTAGTAGCTATAGAGGCTCAAAGACTCGTAAGAAGATTGTGTCCACACTGCAAGCAAAAAACAGTTTTGCCAGAAAACACATTGAATAGTATCAAAAAATATCTACCACAAAATTATGAGTTTTACAAAAGCGTAGGATGTGAAGAGTGCTCGCAAACTGGATTTTTAGGCAGAGAGATGATAAGCGAAATACTGCCAATCAGTGATCATATTTCATCAAAAATAGCAGTTGGCGCCTCAAAAGAAGAGCTTAAAAAGATAGCTTATGAAGAGGGTTTTATCGATATGTTTAGCGACGGTATCATCAGAGCAGCGCGTGGTATAACAACCATCGAAGAAGTTTATAGAGTAGCTAAAACATGAGAGTTTACGAAGTAGAACAGATCATCAACTACAAACGCCAAAAGGTATTTATAAGGGCTGAAAACTTAACTGAAGCTAGAGAAATAGCCTCTAAAAATAATCAAGGCATTATAATAAAAATAACCCAAACAAAAAATATACCTTTAGATATGCAAATCGCAGAGCTAAAAGAGCAATTTGGTAAGTCTATGAGATTTTCTAAGATCAAAATACCTGGACTTGTCGCTTCTATAAGACAGCTGAGTGTCATGACAAATGCTGGTATATCCATACATGACAGCATAAAAGAAGTAGCAAAATCAACAACAGATAAAAAACTAAAGATGATTTTTGAAGGGGCGAACAACGACTTAAATGCTGGTATGAGTCTTACTGAATCTTTAATGGCATATGAAAAAGATCTTGGAAATATAGTAATTGCTATGGTAAGGCTCGGCGAAGAAGCAGGAAATCTAGCAGAAGCACTAAAAAAACTAGCAGATATACTCCAAGAAGTCTGGAATAATCAAGTCAAATTTAAAAAAGCCATAAGATATCCTATAACTGTCGTTGTAGCCATAGCTTTAGCTTTTATAGTTTTAATGGTTTTTGTTGTACCTAAATTTAGAGATATATTCGAACAGCTAAATGCGACCTTGCCACTACCTACTAGAATACTGCTTGGCATAGAATCAGGCATAAATAACTATGGCGAGTATCTGCTTATCGGATTTATAGCTTTTGTATTTCTCATCAAAAAGATTTACCAAAAAAACGATACATTTAAAAGCATAGTCGATAGATATGTATTAAAAATTTATCTAATCGGCGGGATAATATTTTACTCGACTATGAGTAGATTTAGTCTAGTTTTTGCTGAGCTTATCAAGGCTGGTATACCTATAGCAGAGGCTTTGGATACTGCTTGTATGACTATACAAAACTCATATATGAAAAACAAAATGCTAAGCGTAAAGCAAAACGTGCAAAGAGGTAACTCTCTAAATGATTCTTTTAAGGATACTGGACTTTATGAGAGTATGCTTATACAGATGATTAGTGCTGGTGAAAAAAGCGGTAGCCTTGATTCAATGCTAGAAAAAGTCACCGACTACTACAAAGAAAAATTTGATAATATCATAGATAATATAGCCAGTTATATTGAGCCTATTTTGCTTGTATTTATCGCAGCTATGGTTATTTTGCTTGGTCTTGGTATATTTATGCCGATGTGGGATATGGCAAACGCGGTAAGATAGTAAATTTGATAGGTTTTGCACTTATCAAATTTACTTAAATTTATTATTTGCTTAGCATTTTTTTAGCGCACTCACTCATTCTTTTGCCATCGCAGCTCGCGCCAAACTCATCTTTTGCCACTTTCATTAGCTTTCCAAGATCTTTTATATCATTTGCCCCAATGCTAGCTATAAGCTCTTTCATCTTAGCTTCTAGCTCTTCGTCGCTGAGTTGTTTTGGCAAATATAAAGAGATTATTGCTATCTCATTTAGCTCTTTATCTGCCAGGTCTTCTCTAGCACCAGCCTTGTACTGAGTGGCTGATTCGTTTCTACGTTTTATCTCAGTTTGCAAGATAGCAAAGACTCTCTCATCGCTAAGCTCCACTCTTTCATCTACTTCGATTTGTTTAAATACTGAGTTTATCAGCCTTAGAGTATCTCTTTTGAAGTTATCTTTTGACTTCATTGCCTCTTTTATGTCGTTTAAAATTTGCTCTTTTACGCTCATTGTTTCTCCTTTAGATTAGATTTATTTTCGCACCTACTGCGATGCCTTCTCTTAGCCCATCATCTATGACGATCCATGGTTTTGAGCTATCAAGCATGGATTTTAGTAGCCAAATCCCACCAAGCACGAGTCCAGCTCTACTATCTCCTGTTAGCTCATCGATATTTGGATTTGTTTTTATAAGCTCTATTGTGGCGTCCATATCGGCTTCATTTATGACTAGACCATTGACTAACTTTGCGTCATAAGAGCTATATGTCAGCCCAAGCTTCAACGCTGCCACGCTTGTAGGCACTCCAGAAGTTAGCAAAATGGTGTTGAATTTAAATTTAGATATAAATTCTCTAGCTTCTTTGGTCTTTTTTATAGCCATATTTTCAAAATCATCATAGTTTTTAAAACTACTTAAATCCTCACCCAAGCACTCTTCGCAAAATTTCACTATACCAAATCTAAAACTCTTAAACTCATCTTTAAAGCCAATCTCAGTACTTGCCCCACCAAGATCAATTAACAAAGCATTTGTGATGTCAATGCCAAGTTTGTCTGCCCTATTTTGCACTCCAAGTTTGGTAAGTCTAGCTTCCAATTGCCCACTTATGATAGTAAATTTAATACCAAACTCCACCAAAATATCATCAAAAAACGCCTTGGCATTGCTCGCAAGCCTAAAAGCCTCAGTCGCCACTGCTTTGTGCCTAAATTTACCAAAATCAAACTCATTTTTTATCTCTTTTAAGCCTGATTTTATGCGTTCCATCGCGTCATCAGCAAGCCCTTTTGGGCTTAGATTTCTTGCTGAGCCGACTATTTTTTCATAGCTTTTGATGACTTCTAAGCTCTCATTCATCAAACAAGCTCGCAAGGTATTTGATCCAAGGTCTATACATATAATCATTTTAAATCTTTTAGATAATTTTTTATAGCTAAATTTTGCCTACGCGAAATCTCTTTTTTGATATTTTCCCCACTAAATCCAGCCGATAAAATACTCTTTATATCGACATTTGGTTCAAATTTAGTCTCATAAAAGCCAAGTCGTTTAGCTAGATTGATCCTATTTTTTGTATTTAGTCCAAGCCATTTGCAAAGTGGTAAATTTAGGGCTACTTTTAGCATATCGAACTTACTAATTTTAGTAAAAAATGGTTCATTTAACACACTTTTATACTCTTTACTAAGCGAGAAAATCTCGGGCAAATTTTTTAAATTATATAAATTTATTAAATCATACAAAAACGTTCTATTATCTTTTGTTATTTTAAAATGTTCTTTGACAAGCCTAGCAAATTTTGGCTCAAATTTAGCCCCAAAAAGCTTGATATCAAGCCCCAAATCACTAAGCAAATTTATACCAAGATCTTGATTTTTTGCCGCAAAAAGCTTTTCAAGCTCAAGCCTAATTCGCTCTTTGCTAAGGTCATTTATATCAATATTTTGCATTATTTCTAAGCTTTTTGGATCGACCTTTAAGCCAAATCTAGCCACGAATTGAACCGCTCTTAAAACTCTAAGACTATCCTCGCTGAAGCTTTTTTCATCAACAATTCTTAAAATCCTATTTTTCAGATCAGCTCTTCCACCCCAAAAATCAAGCACTTCACCACTGAAAATATTTATCATCATTGAGTTTATAGTAAAATCACGCCTTTTACTAGCCAAAAGCTCATCATTGCAATACTCGACGTTAAACGCCTTGTGTCCGATACCGTTTTTGCTCTCAGTTCTAGGCAAGCTTAGATCAAAATTGCCAAATTTATAGACAAAATAGCTTTTACCAACACCTTTAGCTCCAATACTTTGCATCAAAGTATCAAACTTCTCAGGACTAATATCGTAAATTTCTATATCAAAGTCACAACTTTGCAAACTTTGCAATGTATCTCTGACATATCCACCGACAAAATATGCACGTTTTGTGTGTTGTTTGAGAAGTTTGCGTAAGCTTATAAACTCTTTATTTTGAGATATTGCTAAGGCGGTGTTCGATATTTGCAAGTAAAAACTCTAAGAATTTAGTGGTGAGTTCTAGCCTAAGAGCTATGTTGTCTTGTTTGGTATTATTTAGCCCTTCAAACAAAACTGAGATTCTATCTTTTAGATTTTGTAAGAAAATTTGCTCATCTTTTAAGTCTAAATTTGGCTTTGGCTCATTAGCATTTGTTTCTTCTATGACGATGATATCATCAGTTTTAGGTGTTTCATCAGCTCTTTGCATCTCTTCTAATTTTTGTATCTTTTCTAGCTCGGCTGCGACTTCGTCTATAGTAATTTTTGCTATATCTTCAAGTTTCATATTTTGATTAACCACCTTTTAAACTCTCTTATCTCATCTTCATTTTTTAAATTTAAAAAAAACTCAAGCATCTGCTCATTTACACTTATATTTTTTATCCTAAGCCCACTTAGACGGCGGATTGCCGACTGCGCTTCACTGTTTGTAGGATCGGCTTTGAGTATGTTTTTGTATATTTCAAGGGCATCATCTCTTAGCCCTTGATTTTCATAGATTAGTGCTTCGGTTACCGTATTTTTCATATTTTCTTTACATAGTCGCTGATGATAGATCCGATTTCACTCGTAGTGCAGATCTCAACAGCTCCAAATTTAGCTATATCTTTTGTTCTATAGCCATCTTTTAAGACCGCTTTTACAGCTTTTTCTATAGCTTCAGCGGCTTTGTTTTCGTTTAGCGCGTATCTTAGCATCATAGCTGCTGAAAGTATCATAGCTATAGGATTTGCAATGCCCTGTCCTGCGATATCTGGAGCGCTTCCGTGAATTGGCTCATAGATACCGACTTTGCCACCCATTGAAGCACTTGGTAAAAGACCAATAGATCCACATATCATACTTGCTTCATCGCTCAAAATATCGCCAAATAAATTCTCAGTCAAAATGACATCAAACTGAGCTGGATTTCTGACAAGCTGCATAGCTGCATTATCGACATACATAAACTCAAGGCTCACTTCTGGATAGTCTTTTGCGACTTCAGTGGTGACTTCTCTCCAAAGCTGGCTAGTTTCAAGCACATTTGCTTTATCCACCATACAGACTTTTTTGTTTCTCTTCATCGCCGCTTCAAAGGCGATTTTTGCTATTCTTCTTATCTCATCAGTTGTATAAACCATTGTATTGTAAGCTCTGTTTTGCTCTTTAACTCTTGGCTCACCAAAATAAAGCCCACCAGTAAGCTCACGGACAACGAGCAAATCGACGTCTTGCAAGATTTCAGGCTTTAGAGTTGAAGCGTTTACTAGCTCATCAAATATCAAAGCTGGACGCAAATTTGCGTATGCTTCAAGAGATTTTCTGATTTTTAAAAGTCCGCTTTCTGGGCGTAAGTTTCTTGGCAAATTATCCCATTTTTCTCCACCAATCGCACCAAAAAGCACAGCATCGCTTTTCAAAGCAGCTTCAAGAGTCTCATCAGGAAGCGGTACGCCAAATACATCTATAGCAGCCCCGCCCATCAAAAAATACTCATAATTTAGCTCAAAACCAAATTTATCACTCACACTATCAAGTACTTTTATCGCCTCATCAGCTATTTCAGGGCCTATTCCATCGCCTTTTATCACACAAATATTATATCTTTTCATTTTTTTACCTAACTTATAAACTTTTTTTAGCGTAATTAATAAGCCCGCCAGCTTTGACTAATTCTTGCATAAACTCAGGGATTGGCTCAAATTTATACTCACAATTTTGGGTTAAATTTTTGATGATTCCACCACCGAAATTTACCTCAAGCTCGTCGCCTTCATTTATATCATCAGTTTGAGTGCATTCTAGTATCAAAAGCCCAGTATTAAAGCTATTGCGATAAAAAATTCTTGCAAAAGATTTTGCTATTACTACGCTAATTCCCGCAGCTTTTAAAGCTAATGGAGCATGCTCTCTACTACTTCCACAGCCAAAATTTTCTCCAGCAACAATAATGTCACCTTTTGAAATTTTAGAATAAAAATCCTTGTCAGCATCTTCCATGATATGTTTGGCTAAAATATCTGGATCGCTTGTGTTTAAATACCTTGCAGCTATGATTATATCAGTATCAATATTGTCTTTAAATTTCCATACTTTTGACATGGTTTTCCTTGTAAAATTTGGTGGATTATAGCAAAATTAACATAATTTTTGAATAAAAAAATAACGCATATACGCATTTTCTTGCATTTTCAAAGATTAAATTATCTCTACAATCATAATAATAGCAATCGCTCCGATTAAAGTCGCGCTTATTTTTTCCAGCAAATACGCTTTTGTAGGCAATATTTTTTTAAAACTCATTCCGCCAAGCGCGTAAATATGAAAATCGATCATCTCAATCACCATTAAAACGGCTATCATCATATAAAGTCTTGAGCCAAATGGATCGGCTTTGTCCAAAAATGGCGGCATCAAAGCTACAAATAAAGCCCAAGCTTTTGGATTTGAGATCGAGCTCATAAATCCTTGCCAAAATAGCGCTTTTGGGCTTATATCAGTTGCTTTGTTTTCTAAGCTAAATTTAGAGCCTTTAAACATTTTATAGCTCAAATACAGCAGATAAAAAGCACAAATTAACGTAAATATTTGAAAAAACAGTGGAAATTTAAGCAGCAAAGCTCCAGCACTAAAAGCACAGACAAAAGCCACTATCCCAAGACTTAAAGTAGCTCCAAACATCATATACAAGGTCTTTTTATATCCCACACTCATACCAAGACTAAGAGCTAAAGTCATATTAAGTCCAGGCATCAAAGATGCAGCCCAAAAAAACCCTATAAATAAAAGCCAGTCCATTACTTTATAACCTCAAAAAGCATCCAAACTCCAAGAAGTCCAAACATGGTAGCGCTTATTTTATTGATTATTTTGAAATTTGCACTGAAAAATCTTTTGACTCCAGAGCCGCCGATCGCATAGATGTTTGTCGCGACAAACTCAATACAAGCTATGATGATGATAAATGCTGCAAAAGTCCCATTAAATGGGTCGTTTATATCCATAAATTTAGGTAGCAAGCTTATCATAAATCCCCAAATAATCGGATCGCCAAACGCACTTACAAATCCTTGAAAAACTATGGCTTTTGTGCTAAGCAAACTTGCATCGATATTTGTAGTTTGGAGTTTTGTTGTTGTAAACATTTTATAAGCTATAAAAAACAGATAAAACGCACCAAATATCTTTAAAATAGTAAAGAAAATCGGAAATTTGGTTATCAAAAATCCAATCCCTACTCCACTTAAAAATACGATAGCCGCTAGTGACACAGTCGAAGTCAAAATAAACAAAAACGCTTTTTTGTATCCAGCGCTAAGCCCAACAGTAAGTGCCATTATCATATTTAATCCAGGGCTAAGAGCTGCCAAGAAAAAACTAGTAGTAAAAAGCATCCAATCCATAAATTTCCTTTAAATTTTTCAAAATAGTATCTAAAAAAATATAAAATAATTTTTAATTCACAATTTTTTAACATCGCAAATTTATAATTCCACTCACAAAACAAAAAGGATACAAAATGAAACTCACAAAACCAATCGGTACAACAGCCACTATTGTTACATTTATAGTTGTTGGTGTAACTGGTGTGCTTATGTTTTTTCACTTAAATAATGGAGCTATGAAGCTACTTCATGAATACGTAGGACTTGCAATGATAGTAGCTTGTATCGTCCATATAATCGCAAATTTAACGCTTTTTAAAAAGTATTTTATAGGTAAAAAGCTAATAGCCATTGCCATTTTACTTGCTATTAGTATAGTAAGTTTAGAGCTCATGCCAAATGGACAAAAACCACCATTTAAAGATGTTTATGCTAATTTTTTACAGTTAAGCCTAAGTCAAGCCAAGCTTGCTTTTAGTACAAATGAAGATACTTTCAATGAATTTTTAAACAAAAATAATTTGAAATTTGAAGATATAAGCGTAGAAAAATTTGTGGCTAAAAACAACATAAAAGAAAGTGATTTGGTAAAAATATTAATCAATAAATAAAATATAAAGCCCCAGAATAAGGGGCTTTTGGTTAGTAAGCTAAAAAATACTCTTCAAGTTTTTTAGGATCATTTGTCTTTGTAAGTCCTAGCATTAAAAGCACTCTAGCTTTAACTGGATTTAGATTATCACTTGTTATAAATCCAAATTTAGCATCATCTATCTCACCTGGATTTGTTGTCTCTCCGCTACCTACTTTGCTGTCTCTGACAACCACAACGCCGTTTTGAACAGCATTTGCTAATGCATTAAGTGCAGATGGATAGACATTTCCATTTCCCATTCCGGCGTTGATTATGCCTTTTGCTCCATTTTTTACAGAAGTGTTGATAAAATCTGGATTGTCATTTGAATGGCTAAAGATTATATCTACTCGTGGAAGTAAATTAATTTTGCTTATATCAAACTCACTATTTTTTGTGTGTTTTCTTGTTGGTTGCATATAAAACTTAGCATTTCCATATATGACGCTGCCGATTTTGCCTGTATTTGGTGATTTGAAAGTATCAACTGCAGTTGTATTTGTTTTAGTCACTTCTCTAGCTGCGTGGATTTCATCATTCATCACGACCAAAACGCCCTTGCTGACAGCTTCTTTACTTACTGCCACGCTGACTGCATTATACAAATTTAAAGGACCATCGCTACTTAAAGAATCAGAGTTTCTCATAGCTCCGACCATTACAACTGGCTTATCGCTTTTGATAACTAAATTTAAAAAATACGCAGTTTCTTCCATAGTATCCGTGCCGTGTGTGATTACTACGCCATCAGCTTGCCCGCTAGATAAAAGCTCATTTATGCGTTTGCCAAGCTTTAGCCAAACCTCATTATTCATCTCTTGAGAGCCGATATTTGAGATTTGTTCGCCTTTTATGGTGGCTATTTGGCTTATTTGCGGAACTGCGGAGATGAGTTTATCGACTGTGAGCGTACCTGATGAATAAGCGCTACTTAATGAGCTTGATGAGCTTCCAGCTATCGTACCACCAGTTGCAAGTATGTAGATAGTAGGCTTAGCAAAAGCCGAAGTTATGGCTATTAGCATAAGTATAAAAACCTTTTTTAAAGACATAGTATTCTCCTTTGAATTTTAAAAATTAAGTACTAAAATCCAAGGCCTTGGTTTAAACAATTGGCATTATACAATTTAATTTTCATTAAGTCAATATAAATTATAAAATTAAATTATAATACTAATATTGTATTAATGCAAAGCATTATTTATATTTTTGCTTGTTTTTGCACCAAGTTTTTTGATATTTTCAAATCTACCAAGTAGATTTCCAGAACCTTCAAAAAGTGTTGTTTTACTAGTTTGCACGGTTTTTGATACTGTTTGGAGCTGGTTTTCTAGCTTTTCAAACTGCTCTAAAAATACTCCAAATTTATCATACATCTTACCAGCTTCATTTAGGATTTTCATAGCGTTTTCATCGCTTTTGAGATTTCTCCAGCACATATAGACAGTCTTAAGAGCCATCAAAAGCGTGAGTGGAGTAGTGATGAAAATACCCTTTTCATATGCGTATTCATATATCGTGCTATCTTGATTTAACGCTGTGTAAAATATGCTGTCATTTGGCACAAACATAAATATGTATTCGTAGGTTTTGGTGTCATAATCTTGATATTCTTTTGAGCTTAAGAGGTCAATATGTCTTTTCACGTCACCCGCAAGTGCCTTTGCAAAAGCTGGCTTTTCTAGATCGGTCGCATTAAAATACGCATTGTAATTTACAAGCGAGCATTTTGCATCGATTATCGCCTTTTTGCCCTCGCCAAAGTCAATTACCACATCAAGATATTTTTGATTTCCCCTGTCATCTTTGTAGCCAACTTGCTTGAAATAATTCGTCCCCAAAACAAGCCCGCTGCCTTGCAAAACGCTATCAAGCTGGATTTCTCCCCAGTTGCCAAGCACTTTTTTGTTGCCATTTAGTGCGTCGGCTAGATTTTTGGCTTGGGTCATTATGTTTTTGGTTTCAGTTTTGAGATTTTCAAAGTTGGTTTTGAAAGTCGTGTTTGTGTTTAGGCTCTCTTTTTGGTATTTTTCCATCTCATTTTTGAGTGGAGTTATGAGATTTTCAAGGATTTTTTGTGAGTTTTGACTTAAATTTTTTGTGTTCAAATTTAGCAGATTTTCACTCATTTGAGCTACTTTTAGATCAAAATACTCTCTAGTTTTTGTATCTAGCTCATTTTGGCGAGTTTTAAGCTCACTATTTATAGAAATTTGCTCATCAAATTTAGTCTGAAGTCTTGTATTTTGCATTTGCAAATCCAAAATCAAAGATTTAAATTTAGCATTTTCATCTTCTAAATTTAGCTTAAAAATCTCTAGCTTATCAAATTTATTTTGCAAATTTACTAAGCTTTGCTCTTTTAAAATAAGCTCAAATTTAAGCTTATTTAGCCTAAAAAACAGATAAATAATAGCCACACAAAGCAGCAAAATAATAGAGCCAAAAAGTATATAGATTTCCATATTTTTCCTAAATTTAGTTTTGCAAATTATATCTTAGATTTTCTTAAAAACTTTGTTTAAAACCCATAAAAGTGCTATAATAATCCACTTTTACAAACCAAATTTGGAGCAAAGCAATGGAGTATATATTTAACGCGCTATTACCTATTTGTTTGATTATAAGCGCTGGATATTTTTTTAAGCATATTAAGTTTCCTTCTACAGAATTTTGGCCTAAAATGGATAAATTTACATATTATGTTTTGATGCCGTGCTTGCTTGTGTATGAGCTTGGAAGTGTCGATTTAAACATATCTAAAACCATAAATGTGGTCTTTTCTTCGCTTGGATCACTTAGTATTATGCTAGTTATTTTGGTGCTTTTAAATTTGATAATTCGTTTTAAAAACAGTGCATTTACCTCCGTCGTGCAAGGCGGAATCAGGTTTAACACATACGTGTTTTTAGCCCTTACTTCTGCAATATATGGCAAAGACGGCTTAGTAGTCGCAGCCATAATCATAGCTTTTGCCATACCTTTTGTAAATGTGCTTTGCATATCTATCTTTGCTATTTACCTTAAAAATGGCAAATTTTCTATGCGAAATTTCGCCAAAACAATAGCCAAAAATCCACTCATAGTCGCTTGTGTGATCGGCTATATCGTAAATTTGACAAATGCTTTTATACCTATTTTTGTCTTTAAAACTCTTTCTATCCTAAGCCACGCAGCACTCCCCATGGGACTTTTGTCTGTGGGCGTGGGATTTGAGCTAAGATCCATAAGCTCAGCTAAAAAGGAGCTTTTTATAAGTTCATTTGCTAAGCTTATTTTATTGCCTATCATTGCGTATTTCTTAGCTAAGATTATGGGGGCTAATGGGCTTTATCTAGCAGTGGCTACCTTGTACGCTGCGATGCCTACAGCTCCGACATCTCACATACTTTCAAGAGAACTTGGGGGCGACGTAAATTTAATGAGTTCTATCACGACTTTTGAGATTTTATTTTCTATGGCGACGCTTTTTGTAGTCATACCATTGCTTGGATTTATTTAGGTTTGATTTAGCTTCAAACCTAAATTTGAGTTAGATTTTTTTGAGAAATTCTGTTTTTAAAACGACTGTTCCGACTCCACTTATCTTGCATTCTACTTCGCTCTGGCTTCCTGTGAGTTTGATATTTTTTACGGTTGTGCCACGTTTTATGGTGCTACTTGCGCCTTTGATTTTAAGATCTTTAATAACTGTTACGCTATCCCCTGCGTTTAATTCATTACCGTTGCTGTCTTTTGCCATTTTATTCCTTTTAAATTTATTAAAGTTTATTATATCTTGATTTTACTAAATTTTTATACTAAAAAATACCTTAAAAGTGTTATAATTACCAGTTTTTAACAAATTTAAAGGTAAATTTATGAGCTTAGGTAAAAATATTTTTTACGTTTTGTTGTTTATTTCTATGGTTTTTTGGGGTGGATCGTGGGTCAATATGAAGATTTTGGTAAATTATTCTAATCCATTTGATCTGATTTTTATACGTTTTGGCATATCAGCTCTAGCCATGATTCCTGTGATTTTGGCGATGAAACACTCTTTTAAAATAGATTTAAAAAGCCTGTTTGTAGCTATTTTGACTGGATTTTGCCTTGTGTTTTATATGTTTTGTTTCTACTATGGCACGAAATATGGCACCGCAAGCCTTGGTGGGGCTATGGTTACGACGATGATACCTATCATCACTTTTGTGTTTTTGGCTATCCTTGGAGCAAGAAAGGTTAGCAAAAAAGATGGCTTTGCCCTACTCTTAGGAGCTTTAGGCGTGCTTGTAATGCTACGTATTTGGGAGTTTAACACTGCAAATTTACTAGCCCCACAAAATATTTATTATATTTTAGCTGCGATTACTTGGGCTATTTTGACTATCATAAGTGCCAAATCCAAGATTTCGCCGATTGTTTTTACCTTTTATCTCTACATTGCAACCAGCTTTATAGATGCGGTTTTGTTTGTCAAATTTGATGAAATTAGCTTTGGCGAGTTTGATTATATTTTTTGGATAAATATGGCTCTCATATCACTTGGCGCGACAGTTTTTGCAAATGCATTTTATTTTTTGGGAGTTACGAAGCTTGGAGCGGCTGAAGTCAGCTCATTTGTGTTTTTTGTACCGTTTTCTGCGATTATTTTGAGCTATTCATTTTTAGGCGAAAAGATAGGAGCTTCTATTATTATAGGTACTGTGCTTACGATTTTGGCTATTAAGATTTTGAATAATATTAAATTTAGAAGAAAATAAAAGTCTCCTAAAAAGGAGACTTTATGTTGGTTTATGGGTTACATCATTCCGCCCATGCCACCCATACCGCCCATATCAGGCATTGCTGGCATAGCAGGTTTGTCTTCTTTGATCTCACTTACTGTAGCTTCAGTAGTTAGTAGCAAGCTTGCCACGCTTACTGCGTTTTGCAAAGCAACTCTTTCTACTTTGACTGGGTCGATGATACCAGCTTCAAACATATCTACATATTCGCCACTTGCTGCGTTAAAGCCATAGTTTGGACACTCTGAGCAGCTTACAGCATTTGCTACCACACCAGCGTCAAATCCAGCATTTTCAGCTATTTGGCGAAGCGGAGCAAATAGAGCACGTTTTACTATTTGTGCGCCGATTAGCTCATCACCTTTTAGATCTAGGCTTACTTTGTTTCCGGCTTTGACTAGTGCTGCACCACCACCTACGACTATACCTTCTTCAACAGCTGCTTTTGTAGCATTTAGAGCGTCATCAACTCTATCTTTTTTCTCTTTCATCTCAGTTTCAGTAGCAGCACCTACTTTTATAACTGCAACGCCACCACTTAGTTTAGCTAATCTTTCTTGTAATTTTTCCCTATCATAATCGCTTGTAGTTTCAGCTATTTGAGCTTTGATTTGATTAATTCTAGCTGCAATTACTTCTTTATCTCCAGCGCCATTTACGATAGTTGTATTATCTTTGTCTATTACGACGCGGTCAGCTTGTCCAAGGTCTTGTAAGCTAGCGCTTTCTAGTGTTCTGCCAAGCTCTTCGCTTACGACTTCGCCGCCAGTCAAAATAGCGATATCTTCAAGCATAGCTTTTCTGCGATCGCCAAAACCAGGAGCTTTTACAGCTGAAATATTTAAAACACCACGAAGTTTATTTACAACTAAAGTTGCAAGAGCTTCGCCCTCGATATCTTCAGCGATTATTAAAAGTGGTTTGCCTGTTTTTTGGATTTGCTCAAGGACAGGAAGCAAGTCTTTTAAATTTGATATTTTTTTATCAAATAAAAGTATAAATGGACTACTTAGCTCAACTTGCATTTTTTCTGCGTTTGTGATGAAATATGGACTTAAATATCCACGGTCAAATTGCATACCTTCAACAACATTTAGCTCATCATTGATTGATTTTGCTTCTTCTACAGTGATTACGCCGTCTTTGCCTACTTTTTCCATAGCTTCAGCGATCAAATCACCGATTGTGCTATCGCTATTTGCTGAAATAGTCGCTACTTGAGCTATCTCTTTTTTGCCGTCTACTTTTTTAGCAGCTGCTTTTAGCTCATTTGTCACAGCCTCAGCAAATTTATCCATACCGCGTTTTACTTCGATTGGATTAGCTCCTGCAGTGATGTTTCTAAGACCCTCTTTGAAAACTGCGTGAGCCAAAACTGTAGCAGTAGTAGTGCCATCTCCTGCCTCATCATTTGTCTTACTAGCAACTTCACGAACCAAGCTTGCACCCATATTTTCTATAGTATCTTTAAGCTCGATCTCTTTAGCTACGCTTACGCCGTCTTTTGTGATAGTTGGAGCGCCAAAGCTTTTTTGGATTAGCACGTTTCTACCGCGTGGTCCCATTGTCACTTTAACAGCGTCGTTTAGCTTTTTGACACCTTCGTAAAGTTTGTTTCTTGCATCATCTGAAAATATAATCTCTTTTGCCATTTTTATCTCCTTATTTAATTATTCCTAAAACATCTTCTAAATTTAAAACTAAGTATTTTTTGTCATCAAGTGCGATTTCGCTGCCTGCATATTTTGCAAATACAACTACATCGCCCTCGTTTACGCCCTCAGCTTCTTTGCTGGCGGCTACAACTTTACCTTTTGATGGTTTTTCTTTTGAAGCGTTATCTGGTATGATGATACCGCTAGCAGTTGTTTTGACTTCTTCTTCGCGTTCTACTAAAACACGTTTTCCAAGTGGTTGAAAATTCATTTTATTCCCTTTCAATATGATTATTTTTATTTTTGTAATTAGCACTCTTACCTTTTGAGTGATGAAAATATATCATAATTTTACTTCAAAGTCAAGAGCCTAAAGCTAAATTTATCATCAAATTTTAGTCTAATCGGCTCAACTTTATAAAACCACATTTTAACTTTTCCTTTACATTATAGTGTTATAATGATAATAAAAATTACAAGGATATGTTTATGAAGATTTTGGCTTATGTTTTTGCTATTTTTGTTGCACTTTTTACCCTTATTTACGCTGTTTTATTTAGCAGTGCTGGAAACAAACTTCTAAAACCATATATAGAAAATTACGCCACGCAAAAAAGTGGAATACCTATAAAACTAAGTAGTTTTACGCTCACTTCAAGCACGCTAAATACCACTATAAACATAAATCAAGATCTAAATTTAGACATAAATGCAAGTTTTAATCTGTTTTCTCAAAGCTTTGATATGAGCTACAAGCTAAGTGCTGCTACTTTGAAAAACTTTGGGCTAAACTGGGCAAAGGAAGTATCGCTAAGCGGAAATGCAAACGGCAAACTAAAAAACTTCATAGCAAACGGCTCTGGCATAGTGGCTGGATCTGATATTAAATTTAGCTCAAGAGTGCTTGATTTTGCCCCAAAAGAGCTAAAACTAGATGCCAAAGGGCTAAATATAGATGAATTGCTCGTCTTAGCAAACCAAAAACCATACGCAACTGGCAAGCTAAATTTGGTAGCAGATATAGCGTACAAAGATCAAAATCAATCTGGCAACGCAAAGCTCATGACCGTAAGCTCATATCTAAACTCTAAGCTTATCAAAGATGATTTCAATATCACTTTGCCAGCCAATTTCGCTCTAAATTTAAGCTCAGATATAGCCATACAAAACCAAATCGTGCACGCAAAAACCGTGCTTTCAACCCCAATTGCCGTGGCTGCTGCCTTAAATACGCTTTATGACATGGATAAAAACGAAATTACTTCAGATTTTAATCTTGGCATACCAAATTTAGCCAAGCTTGAGCCAATAATCAAGCAAAAACTAAACGGCGAAATACTACTAAAAGGCAATGCTAAAGCAGTACAAGGCAAGCTAGACTACTTAGATGCAGACATCAAAGGGCTTGGCGGAACTGTGAGCGCGAAGCTAAAAGACTCACAAATAGATGCTCAAATAAAAAATCTAAAACTATCTCAAATCTTAAAATTAGCTTCTATCGCTCCACTAGCAGATGGCGATATAAACGGCATTGTAAAGATAAATGAACTAAATGAGCCAGCCCTGATGAGTGGCACGGCAAACTTGCAAATCTCAAAAGCAAATTTAAAAAGCTCTGAGCTAAATAAAATCATCGACTCCAGCCTAAAATCGAACATTGATTTTGCTCTAAACACAAATATCAACATCGATAAAGGTCTTGTCAAATCAAACTCCAGCCTAAACTCAGATCTGCTACAAGTAAGCACTCTTAACGCTAATTATGATCTAAATACAAAAAACTCAAATATAAGCCTAAAAGCAGACGTGAGCGATCTTGGCAAATTTAAAGAGATAATAAATCAAGAGCTAAACGGCAAACTAAGCCTTCAAGCAGACGCAAAACTAAAAGCTGATAAGCTAGAAAATCTAAATTTGCTAAGCAATGCTTTTGGTGGAGAGATCAAGGCAAGCTTGCAAGGGCAAAATCTAAAAGCAAGCGTAAAAAACGCATCTTTGCATGATTTATTTGTGCTTACCAACCAAAAACCTCTTGGCGATGGTGTGATAAATGCTGATATAAATTTAAGCACAATTGATATAAAAAATCTAAATGGAAACGGCGTTTTGAGTATCACAAACGGCAAGCTAAATCAAAAAAATATGAGTGAGCTTCTTGGCAAAGAATTTCCAAAAAACGTGGAATTCAGCCTAAATTCAAAGCCAAATTTCACAAACTCAATAGTATATTTTAGCTCAAATTTAAACTCAAATTTAGCTAAAATAACCAAATTTGACGGCGAGTTTGATATAAATAAAAATATATTAAATGCAAATTATATAGCAAATATTGCGAATTTATCAAGCCTAGAGTTCATCACTGGAGCCAAACTAAATGGCGAACTAAATGCAAACGGCAAGGTTAAATTTGATAAAAATCTACAAGCCACGCTAAACTCAAAACTCTTTAGAAGCGAGCTAAAATCCAGCCTAAATGACAATCTTATAAACTTAAATATAGATAAATTTGCTATAGCTGATCTTTTGAAAATGCTAGGCTACGCTCAGTTTTATGAAGGTAGCGGAAATCTTAAAGCAAATTATGATTTAAGCACCCAAAAAGGCAAATTTGACGCAGATATATTAGAAGGAAAACTAAGCAAAAGTGAGCTTACAAACACAGTCAGCCTAATCCTAAACCGCGATATCACAAGCGAAGTGTATAAAAATGGCTATATAAAAGGCGATATAAATCAAAATTTAGTCACTTTCAAAGAGCAAATGAGCTCTCCAAAATCCGATATAAACGTCACAAAAGGCACAATAAATTTAGCCACAAAGGCTCTAAATATACCGATAGATATGAATGTAGAAAAAACCGATATAAGCGTCAAAATAACAGGCACAACGCAAAATCCAAAATATGATGCAAAATCAAACTATCTACAAAATAAGATAGAAAAAGGCTTAGAAAAATTGCTTGGCGGCAAAGAGTCCAACTCTACTAAATCAAATGACGCAAAAGAACTCATAAAAGGTCTTAAAAGCCTTTTTTAGACCTTTGCATTTTGTAAAAACCAAAGCAAAGCAAACTGTAAATTTGGAGCTTTGACTTTGGTTTCATCATAAATAAACTCCAAAATCTCATCTTTTTTGACAAAAACAAGCTCGATTCGCTCATCATCGACGCCACCGCCAGCTGTTTTTTTCATACTTTCATCTATAATGGTATAAAAAACAGTTTGGCGATTTGCACCAAATCCAAGAGCTGTGTAGCTACTAGTTATCTTCTTTACGACTGTCGCCTCATATCCAGTCTCTTCTAAAATCTCTTCGACCACTGTATCTTCTGGGCTTAGACCTTTATCAAGTATACCCGCACAAAGCTCATAAGTAAATCCAGGCTCATCAGAGCAAATATCGTTTTTCTTTTGATAATACCAAAGAGATGGGCGAAACTGCTTGACGAACAAAAACGAATCAAACTCCTTATGGTACATCACGCAAGACACACTATCGTGAGCTTCTACACAATCCCATTTTTTTTCTTTGCCGTCTTGAGTGTATAAAATGCTAAACGGCTTTACAAATTTTGATTTTTCTAAAGGAACGATTTTTAAATTTTTTATAATAGTATCCACTTTGCAAGTCCTAAAAAGCTGAAAAATCCAACGACATCGGTCACAGTAGTAAGTAGCACTGAGCTTCCTACAGCTGGATCTATATTGAATTTCTTAAGTCCAAGAGGTATCAAAGTACCAAACAAACCAGCACAAAATAAATTTATAACCATAGATATAGCTATAACAAGCCCAAGCATACTCACCCCAAACCAAATATAAGCTATAACGCCCATTATGCTAGCAAATATAACTCCATTTATGAGTGCGATGCTTACTTCACGCCCTAAAACGCTCTTTGCATTGCTAAACTCTATATCACCAAGTGCTAGCCTACGCACAGTAACCGTAAGGGCTTGCGTGCCTGTGTTACCACCCATGCTTGCTACTATTGGCATAAGTATCGCAAGAGCCACGTAAGCCTCGATAGTCTCATCAAATAACCCTATGATAGAAGCACTGATAATAGCAGTGATTAAATTTACAAAAAGCCAAAGCGCACGTGCGCGGCCAGCCTTAAACAAAGTATCTTCATCCTCAGCTTCATCATCGACTCCAGCTAGGTGGTAAATTTGCTCCGTTGCGCTATCTTCTAAGAAGTCATGTATATCATCAGTGGTGATACGACCAAGCAAGACTCCAGCTTTATTGACCACTGCGACCGCACTTAGATCATAATCCCTAACCATAGTCGCAACATCGCTTATATCGTCTGTATCAAGTGCTGAGTGCGGTTTGTATTTGTCATCTTCGCTGTTTTTTACTATAGTTTGTAAATTTTGATTAAAATCAAAAACTAAAAGATCTTCTATCGGCACAGCGTAATGCAAAATCCCGTCTTTATCGACTACAAAAAGCTGAAAAACGTTTTCTATGTCACCGTTTTTTTTCATCACCCTAAAGCGAGTTATGGCTGAGCTTAGCTTCTCATCAAGCCTAGCTGAAAAAAGCTCAGTTTGCATATATGCTCCAGCTTCACTCTCTTCATAGTTTATAAGCTTACTAATCTCTTTTTGGCTATCTAGTTCAAGAGAGCAAAACAGCTCTTTAGCCTTTTCTTCATCGATCTCTTCGATGTATTGGAGCAAGTCTGTGGCGTCATCGCTTTCTAGCTCTTCAATAGCCTCAACTATCTTGTCATTTGAGACATTTTCGATCACGTCTTTGAGCATGTGATCTGGCATCTCTATAGCGACTTCGCCAAGACTAGCAGAATCTAGCTTATCAAGATAGCTAGCATACTCATCTTCATCGTGTTTTTTAAGTACTTTTAGATGCTCTGCAAGGTCTGCTGCACTGAGATCGGCCGCATCGTCAAAGTGTTTTTCTAACTGCTCTTTTACTTCATCTAGCTCTTTATTCATTTATGAACCTAAAATGTTATCACACTCTCAAAAGTCTCTTCTTTTGGATAATTTTTATGGTCGCCCAAGCCTTTGTCGATGTCTTTGTTATAAGTAGCTACTAGAGCGTTAAACTCTGCTTTTTCTTTGCCTCCAAGTGCGCTTTTTGTGATTTTTACTACTGATTCTGGATTTATGGCTTTATTGTTTTTATATAGCCCAAAGTGGAGATGTGGACCAGTACTCATGCCTGTGTTTCCTACATACGCCACTAGCTGACCTTTTTTTACACTTTTGCCTCTTTTCATACCACTTGCAAAGCCATTTACGTGGGCGTATAGTGTCATATAGCCATCAGCGTGGTTTATGGTAAGCACATTGCCATAGCCGCCTTTTTTGCCAGCAAAGCTCACAGTTCCATCTCCAGCAGCATAGATTTTAGTTCCTTTTGGGGCAGCGTAGTCCATACCAAGATGAGCTCTATAGCGTTTTAGTATAGGATGAAATCTTTTAGGCGTAAATCTTGAGCTGATTCTTGCATTTTTAACTGGTTTTACTAAGAAAAAGTTTTCAAGTTCTTTGCCAAATTTATCATAAAATCTACCATCATATTGATAAACATACTCAGCTTTGCCACGGATTTGTATCATGGCAGCTTTGATATCTGGAGTGCTAAAAACTCTTCCCATTCTTCTTTTTTGGCTATAAGTGATGATGAGTTTATCACCTTTTTTTAATCCGCGAAAATCAACACTACCTTTAAAAGCGTTCATAAAAGCACTTGCAAGAGCTAAATTTCCTGTATTTTCTATGATATCTTGATATGGAGAGCGATTTATATCAATGCTTAAAATTCTATCTTCGTTTTCGTATATTATAGGGATAAAATCTAGGTTAAATTTACCAATTTTGTCTTTGTGGATGTGGATTTGAAGCTCATCGCTTATAGGGATTAAGACTTGAGATATCTCATCATCATCGTCTCTTAGTATCTGAAATCTAGTCCCAGTCGTGATCTCACTAGCTAGCTCTTGATCTTCTTTTTCTAGGTTATAATATAGTGATAATGGTATTTTGTTATTTTCTAAAAACATCAAAAGGCTTTCGCCATTTGGCCATGTTAGCTCTTCAACGCTTGGTTTGGCTGCATATAAATTTAAAGCTATAAATAAAAATATAAAAAGTTTTTTAATCATAATATTCCTTGTTATAAAATCGCATAATTCTACACTAAACTTACTTACAATTTGCAAAAATTTAAACAAAAAATATTACTATTAGTTATATTATATATCTAAAGCTACTGTTAAGTCCTATCTAAGGCTTGTAAATTTTTACAAGCGATTTCATTACCTAAAAAACATCCCTTTTCAAAAAATTCTTTAGCTTTATTTATATCTTTTTCTACGCCAAATCCTTTATAAAACATCGCACCAAGATTACTACATCCAAGCCCGTCATTTCCATCGCATGCCTTTTGATATAGCTTAGTAGCATACACATAATGCTTCACAACACCCTTGCCATACTCGTATAAGACACCAAGCTCATTGCAGCTGGTGAAATTTGATAAATTACACTCGACTGTATATATAGTATGTAAATTCGCGCAAGCACCATTAATGCCATTAGCACATGACTGTACAAATAAAGCCTTTGCCATATCATAAGATGTATTTTGGTCGTTTGCATATATTGCACCTAGATTATTACAAGCTCTATAATCACCGTTCAAGCAAGATAAATTATAGTATTTTATAGCCAAATTTGGATTTTTTTTATTATTTACATAAAGATACCCAAGAGATGAGCAAGCTCTCATATTGCCACTTTTACAGCTATTTTCAAATACCTGCTCTGATTTATCATAATCTCCTTGATGATAGCTCACCACACCATCATCAAAATCATCGCCATAGACACAAGCTAAGAGCATAGATATTATTAAAATTATTTTTCTAGTCATTTATAAAAGCCTTAAAGTAATGTTGTTATTAATATTATCATAAAAATTAATAATAATGATATTGATATATAAAAAAATATATTCACAAAAGATCCTAAACGTAATTTTACTCAATTTTAAACATTTTTAACACTAAAAAAGTATTATTTTGTATGCGAGTACATTTTACGAATACAACATCATCGTTTTTTATGTCTCTTCGCAACATATCTTTATGAAATATTAACATCTTATCATTTAGATTGCAATAATACCTAAGCACGCCATATCTATCTCTAACAAGTTTTAAGCATTTTATAGTTCCTGTAAACAAATAAAATTCTGTCACAATTTATCCTTTAAATGTTTGGATATATTTTGTAAGTATTTGTTTAAATCTCTTTGATATTTTTTTTCTGTTTTTATTACTATATCTGCTTTTGATTTTTTAAATACTTGGGCTGCATGAAAAGACTTTACAGCATCTTCCATACTTGGATAAACATTATCTCTTTTATCTATCATTATCATATACCTAAATCAAATTTTAAAATCCGTATTTCTGAAATATTTTTTTGGTATTATCATTTTTTAATAAATTCAAAAAATCCGTACAACTAGCATTTAGGCTACATAGTTTAAATACAATCAAACCTAATTCTTTATTATGCGGTTTGCCATTTGCTATAGTAATACTCACAACCCCATCTTTGCTAGTATTAGCAGTAGCTAAAAGTATATTTCCTAATCTTGATAAAGAAACCATATCTATATTTTGAACAGCTAAAAAATCTCTATCAGATATTATAAAACTTAAATCTTTTGATTGTTTTTGAGATAAAATCAAAAGTTCTTTTGTATTATATACTGGTTCTATGTTGAAGTTATTATTTGCGGATTTCATTTCATAGATTAGATCTTTAACCAAATCCTTATATTTGATATCAACGCCTATTAAAAAGCTATCTCCTAAAAGCAAATTTACTAATACAATTATTAATAACACACTCTTCATATCACCTTCTTATAAATCATCTACGAAAAAACACCATATGATCTGGGAATAGGACACATTACAAAACCATATGGTGCTATCTATAAAGATATAAGGTATTACTACGGTATATCTTTATATTAATCAACCAATATAAACCCCATTTGTATTACTTGATAATTTTATATTTAGAAATATTAATATAAAATTAAATTATATTTCTTAGATTTATTATAATTAATATAAGTACCACTAAATCGTAGTTTTCGTTTAATAGATTATTATTGATTAATATTATATTTTTATATTAAAATATAAGTAATTATTTATAAATAGCATTACAAATAAATTATATAATCATATTATTTTAATAAATATTCTACTAATGTATTGTATTTTTAACTTAAAAATTTTATAACAAACAATAAATTTAAACAAATTTGGCTATAATCACATCAAATTAACAATAGGAGATACTTTTGAAAAAAGTCGTGATTTTATTTTTAATGCTGTGTAGTTTTGCTTTTGGTGCTGAGTTTGATATGAAAACGACATATAGTTTGCTACTTAATACAACTGATGATGGCTTTGGAGAGATAACAGATAGCAAAGATATCATAGTAGGAAGTAGTGGCATCGTGATGCATAAATTTAGCGACGGAAGTAAATCTATCATCGCAAGAGCTGTAGTAACTGAGAAAAAAGCTGGGTTTGCCAAGGTTAGATTCGAGCTTTTTGACTCTTTAAAACAACCAGCGTTGCCTATCCCAAAAATACTACCAGAAAATGGCGACGAAATAGTCTTAAACTACCTATACGATAGAGCTTTGATAGTCGCTCCGAATGAAGAAGTTTTCAAAGAAATAACAAATCATTTTAAAAATATAACTTTCGTTCATCCAGATATGATGGGCTCATATCTAAGCTATGAATACAAGCCAAACCCAAGCAAAAATGACTTTCGTTTGATGTGCGCTCAAAACGCAGCTGGAGTTATATTTATAGCTCTTGATGGCGAAGCTGTTTTTGCTGATTGTGGTAGTTTTAACGTGCTTAAAAAATTCAAAAGCAAAGATATAAGTTATTATCAACTTCCATTTTATACAAGAATTACAGATATAGATACCGTATTTTGGAAGCTTGATAGCGCTAAAATCGGCAATTACAACAAATATTATAAAAGATTATTAGGGGATAAATAATGGATAAAGCTCATATAAAATACTTTGAAAAACTATTAGGCGAAGATAATGCTAAATTTGATAAAGCCCATCAAATAGCCTACTGCTATGACGCTACTAAAAAACGCTTTGAGCCAGATGGCGTGCTATTTCCAAGAAACGAACAAGATGTAAGCGATATACTAAAATATTGCAGCCAAAATAACATTGTCATCGTCCCTCGTGGAGCTGGAAGCGGCTTTACTGGTGGAGCTTTAGCTGCTAATGGCGGAGTTGTTTTGAGCTTTGAAAAACACATGAACAAAATCATAGAAATCGATATGCAAAACATGGTCGCAGTCGTCGAGCCAGGTCTAGTCAATATGAAACTTCAAAAAGCAGTTGAAGAGCTTGGGCTGTTTTATCCGCCTGATCCTGCTAGTGAAAACTACAGCACAATCGGTGGCAATGTCAGCGAAAACGCTGGTGGCATGAGAGCTGCAAAATACGGCATCACAAAAGATTATGTAATGGCTCTAAGAGCAGTGCTACCAAACGGAGATATCATAAGAGCTGGCAAACGCACCATAAAAGATGTCGCAGGATACAATATAGCTGGCATTTTGATAGCTAGTGAAGGAAGTCTTGCAGTCATCACTCAGATCACTTTAAAACTCATCGCAAAGCCTAAATTTAAAAAGACCGCAATGGGCGTGTTTCCTAGCGTAAATGACGCTATGAACGCAGTCTATAAGACAATGGCAGCTGGCGTGACACCAGTAGCAATGGAATTTTTGGATAATCTTAGCATAAACGCAGTTGAGAATAAATTTAATAAAGGTCTGCCAAGAGACGCTGGAGCCATACTCATAAGCGAAGTCGATGGATCAAATTTAGGCGTTTTAGATGAAGAGCTAAAGACGATAGAAAAAGTTTTCAAGCAAAACGGCGCTAGTGAGTTTAGAGTAGCAAAAGATGAAAACGAAAGTAGCGATATATGGTTTGCCAGACGCAACTGCTCTCAAGCAATAACTTGCTATGGAAGCCTAAAACTAAATGAAGACATCACAGTTCCACGCTCAAAGCTTCCAGAACTCCTAGAAAAAATCAAAGAAATTTCAGCTAAATTTAACGTCACAACGCCGTGCTTCGGGCATACTGGAGATGGCAACGTCCATACAAACGTAATGGTCGATGCAAGTGATCCTGAGGCTGTAAAAAGAGGTCACGAGGCTATAACTGAGATTTTCAAAGCTACAGTCGAGCTTGGCGGGACACTTTCTGGAGAGCATGGAATCGGGCTTAGCAAGGCTCCATTTATGAACCTTGCATTTAGTGAAGCTGAGATGAATCTCTTTAGAACTATCAAAAAAGCCTTTGATCCAAGCAATATCTTAAATCCAGCTAAAATGGGGCTTTGATGAGCTTAGCTAAGACTTACATGGCGATTTGCAACTTTTATAAAAAATGGCAAGATAAAGATCTGTTGCATTTTGCTGCGTCTCTTAGCTTTCATACTATGCTTTCTATCATTCCAGTTTTGCTGATTTCTCTATCTATTTTTACGCAAATGCCTAGCTTTTCTGGATATTACACCAAGATAAAAGAGTTTATTTTTTCAAATTTACTCCCAAGCCATCAAGAAAGTATCACAAACTACATCGATCAGTTTTTAAGTAATTCAAGCAGTCTTGGAATAATGGGATTTGTGGCTATTATCTTTACTAGCATTATGTTTTTTAGTGATTTTGAGTATGTCGTCTCTAAGATCACAGGGGCGAAGAGTCGTGGATTTTGGCGAAGTCTTAGCAACTACTGGACGCTCATTACCCTTATGCCTCTTGGCTTAGCCATGTCGTTTTACCTGTCAAATTTAATCCAAAATACGCTAAATCAAAGCGAATATACAAGCGAGATAAACTTCCTTGCGATTTTTCCTTATCTTATTATTTGGGCGATATTCGCTATCACTTATCTCATCATCATAAACCGCGAAATTTCGCTAAAAACCGTGCTTATAAGCTCATTTATCAGCTCGCTGGCTTGGTCGATCTCTAAGTGGTTTTTCGTGCAATACGCATTTTATAACAAAACATACGCAAGCATCTATGGCTCATTTTCGATATTACTATTTTTCTTTGTGTGGATATATCTATCATGGATAATATTTTTATATGGAGTGAAGCTTTGTGCTGTTTTAGAATACCCAAATAGTAAAGATAGCTCACTTTAACCCAACTTTAACCAAATTTAAGTTAATCTTTTAGCTCAAATTTAACCTTTAGGATTATCATGCTCTTTAATAGTTATGAGTTTATATTCTTATTTTTACCATTTACTTTTATATTATATTTTTATCTTTTAGGCAAAAGACTAATTTTAGGAGCGAAGATATTTTTAGTCATTGCAAGCTTGTTTTTCTATGGATATTGGAATTTTATTTATGTGCCTTTGATACTACTTTCTATATTTGTCAATTACGCAGTTGGATTAAGCCTTGTAAATCATAATAAAATAAAGATAAACTCAAAAACTATTTTGATTTTTGGTATTGCTTTTAATCTGATTTTACTAGGATATTTTAAATATACAGATTTCTTACTTGAAAACTTTAATGGTATATTTGGCTCTGATGTGCCACTACCTCACATAGTGCTCCCTCTTGGCATAAGCTTTTTTACCTTTACTCAAATAGCATTTTTAGTAGATGCTTATAGAGGTGAGGCAAAAGAGTATAGTTTGGTTCATTATATGCTATTTGTGACATATTTCCCACACCTTCTTGCTGGACCAATACTCCATCATAAAGATATGATGCCTCAATTTGCTAGCAAATTTAACTGGGTAAAAAACTACAAAAACATAGCTCTTGGGCTATTTATATTTTCTATTGGACTATTTAAAAAAGTTGTGATCGCAGATACATTTGCTGTCTGGGCAAATAATGGATTTGACAATGCGCAAATCCTTACTCTTATAGAAGCTTGGGCTACAAGTCTAAGCTATACATTTCAGCTTTATTTTGATTTTAGTGGATATTGTGATATGGCTATAGGAGCGTCACTGCTATTTAATATAAAACTACCTATAAACTTCAACTCTCCATATAAAGCTCTTGATATACAAGACTTTTGGAGAAGATGGCATATAACACTTAGTAGATTTCTAAGAGACTATCTCTACATACCTCTTGGCGGCAATAGGGGGGGGTACTGGCGTACTTATAGAAATCTACTAGCTACTTTTATACTTGGTGGACTTTGGCATGGAGCTGGATGGACGTTTATCTTTTGGGGATTCATGCATGGAGTTGCACTAGTCATTCATAGGATTTGGAAAAGCCTAAATCTCAAACTACCAAAAATCATTGCTTGGTTTATTACATTTAATTTTATCAATATAGCGTGGGTATTTTTTAGAGCTAAAGAGTGGGAAGATGCTATCAAAGTGCTTAAAGGAATGTGTGGGCTAAGTGGGATTGTGTTGCCAAGCTTTTTATCAAATAAACTTACATTTTTAAGTAAATTTGGTGTGGAATTTGGATCTTTATTTGCAGATATACAAGGAAATAGATATACTATTATTCTAATATTTTTATCTTTTTTATTAACATTATGTTTCAAGAATTCTATGCATTTATTAAATACCAAATTAAATTATAAAATAATGTTTTTATCAAGTCTTATATTTTCATATAGCATTTTATCATTAAGTAAAATCTCTGAATTTTTATATTTTAATTTCTAGGAAAACCCATGAAAAGTAAAAAATTATTAAATTTCTGGATATTTATAACATTAATATCAATATTTTGCATATCTGTATTTAATTATTATGTTGATAGTTTGAATATTTTTGGTAGAAATAACAATATAAATTTGGCTACACAAAAATTAGCAGAAGGCAATATAATTGCTGGATTGCAAAATTTTGATGAAAGGGCTTTTAAACAACATATAATTTTAAATTTAAAAAAAGAACCTGATTTTGTAGCTATAGGAAGCTCTAGAATAATGCAACTTAGAACAAAAATGATAGCAGATAATATAATATTTCATAATTATGGAGTTTCAGGAGCATCTTTAGAAGATTATCTTGGACTTATACAAATTCATTATGATAAATTTAAAAACTATCCTAAAAACATAATAATAGGCATAGATCCATGGATTTTTAATAAAAACAATGGTCAAAACAGATATAAATCATTTGGAGATTATTATTTGAAGTTTAAAAACAAATTACTAAACACAAAAGAAAAAACTACAAAAATATCAAATAATATATTCAAATTATTATCTATTGAATATACTTTAACCAATATTTCATCACTAAAAAAAGAGAAATTTTATATAGTAAAAGATACAAATATAGATGATTATTTAAGAGAGTCAGATGGCTCGCTACACTATCCTTTCGAATACAGATATCCAGATACTAATAGAGTAAAGCGAGATGCTATTGCGTATGCTATAAATAACCAAGTCTACTCTTTAGAGATGTTTAAGTATCTAAGCAATACAAAAATATTTGAAGATTTTATAAAACATTTAATTTTAAATGGAACAAAAATTTATTTTTTTCTTCCACCATACAATCCATATACTTATGATTTGCTAATACAAAATCCCAAATATACTATTATCAACGATATAGAAATATATTTAAAAAATTTTGCTAAACAAAACAACATTCAAGTATTAGGCTCATACAATCCACATACATATATGCTAAAAAATGAGGATTTTTTTGATGGAATGCACGGTCTAGATATCGTATGCGCAAAAATATTTAAAGATATAAAATTATAATCTAAGCTAGAAAATCTAGCTTAGTTCCACCATCTCTTCGGCTCTTTTTAGAAGCTCTTTTGCTCCTCTAGCTATAAACTCGTCAGCAAAGTTTTTACCAGCTATTGTATAAGCTAGTTTTGGATAAGTCTTGCTGTCCCTTAAAATCTCGCTTCCATCAATTAACCCAAGTATAGCCTCTACTTCGATTTTGTCGCCATTTAGTTTTGCATTTATTCCGATAGGTGCTTGGCAACCACCATTTAAAGTATGAACAAAATCACGCTCAATAGTCGTTTCGACCACACTTTGTTCGTCGTTTAAAAACTCTATTGCATCTAAAATCTCTTTTTTATCGACTGCTTCTATTCCAAGAGCTCCTTGTCCCATTGCAGGTATGCTTGAAATCGGCGCAGTAAATTTGACTTCTTTGTCTAAATTTAGTCTATTTATGCCAGCCATTGCGAGAATAATAGCATCAAAATCGCCATTTTTAAGCTTGTTTATACGAGATTGGACGTTGCCACGCAAAGAGATAATCTCAAGATCTGGTCTGTGAGCTAGGATTTGCATCTTTCTTCTAAGTGAAGTTGTGCCGACTTTAGCACCATTTGGTAGCTCATCAAGACTTTTGTAATTCATACTTAGCATCGCATCACGCACATCTTCACGACTACACACACAAGCCAGCTTTAGCCCATCTGGAAATGTGGTAGGCACGTCTTTTAAGCTATGGACTGCTATATCGGCCTTGCCCTCTAACATGCAGTTTTCAAGCTCTTTTGTAAAAAGCCCCTTGCCACCGATCTTTGCTAAAGGAGTATCTAATATTACGTCGCCTTTTGTCTTCATCGTAATAATCTCTACACTATGACCTTTTGCCTCAAGCAAATCCCTTATATGGTGAGTTTGCCAAAGTGCTAAAACGCTATTTCTACTTGCTATTCTTATATTCATTTTTGTCCTTTTGTATCAATAATCTCAACATCTATAATCTCGCTATCGCAAGAGCTTTTTGTATTTGTAAATTCACTGTGATCTGCTGCATTTGAGCCTTGTAAATAAGCTACTAATTTTAAAGTAAAAGACACCAACAAGACAAAAATAGCAACAAAATCACTTAAAATCCCAGGAACTATGAGCAACATTCCACCAAAAGCAATACCCATAGAACCAAATATATTTTTCAAATTTAGCTGGTTCATACTTCCATAAAAATTTGAAAAACCATAGTTAAAAAGCAGGATTACTCCTAAAATTCCACTTAAAAAAACCTCTCCAAAGAAGTTTAAGATCCCATAATTAGCTATATAAAATGCAACGCAAATAAGCTCGATTACAAGATAAGGAAGTAGTGAAATTCTTATCATAATAACTCTTTTAATCTACTCATAATCTCATTTTTGGAAACTTTTGTTTTTTCAAGCCCGGCACGTTTTACCAGCTCGACCTCGCCCTCAGCTAAGCCCTTTCCGACAACCACACCAAAAGGCACACCAATAAGCTCGAAATCAGCCATTTTCACGCCAAATCTCTCATTTCTATCATCGCACAAGACTTCTACGCCAAGACTTTCAAGCTCTTTTTCTAAATTTAGAGCAAAGTTCATTTGCTCCTCGTCTTTGATATTTGAGATGATGATATGAACCATAAATGGAGCGCACTCTTTTTTCCAGATGCAACCTTTTTCATCGTGGCTTGCTTCTATCATCACAGCCACAAGGCGGCTCACTCCGATACCATAACAACCCATATAAAATGGTTTTGCCTTGCCATTTTCATCTAAAAATGTCGCGTTCATCGCTTCTGAATATCTCTGACCAAGCTGAAAAATATGCCCTACTTCAATGCCTTTTGTCAAAGACAAAGTTCCGCCATCAAGTGCCTTGTCTCCAGCCTTTACAGTGACTAAATCTTTGAAACGATCTTTGTTGAAATTTATAATATTTACGCCAATTGCGTGATAGTCTTTCTCATTTGCACCACAAATCATCTCTTTTTCATCTTCAAGCTCAAGATCTATGTAAAACTCAACGCCCTCTGGCAAGCTCACAGGACCACAAAATCCAGCCACAAGACCAGCTTCTTTTATATCATTTTCGTTTGCATCTTCAAGCTCCAAAGCCGCACAAGCATTGCAAGCCTTTGTCTCTTGAAGCTCATCATCGCCACGCACGAAAAACACAACTACTTTTGAGCTATCTTCATAAATAGCCTTTTTGATAACGGCTTTTATAGTATAAAATGGATCTACTTTGAAAAACTCAGCTACTTTAGCTATTGTTGAGCATTCTGGCGTATAGAATTTTTGCATTCCATTAGCCTCAGGGCGTTCGCTTTGGCAAGTTCTTTTGGCTCTTTTGGCAGCTTCTACATTTGCAGCGTAGTTTGAAGCGTCACTGATAAGTATGTCATCTTCGCCGTTACTAGCTAAGACCATAAACTCCTTACTACCACTTCCGCCAATCGCCCCACTATCAGCCTCAACTGCTCTGAAATTTAGCCCCAAACGACTGAAAATCCTGCTATAAGTCTCTTCCATAACTCCAAATTCACGCTTCATATCTTCAGGGTTTGCGTGGAAGCTATATCCGTCTTTCATGATAAACTCTCTACATCTCAAAAGCCCAAATCTTGGTCTTGCCTCATCTCTAAATTTAAGTCCGATTTGGTACAAATGAAGTGGGAGTTGCTTGTAGCTTGTGACCTTATCACGCACTACATCTACTATGGATTCTTCGTGGGTTGGAGCTAGTAAAAACTCATTATCTTTTCTATCTTTTATGCGTAAAAGCTCTTTGCCAAATTTATAGTATCTACGACTTTGTTTCCAAAGATCACTTGGAGTTACAAAGCTAAGCCCCACTTCGTTTGCTCCTGATTTATCCATCTCTTCTCTGACTACTTGCTCTACTTTTCGTAAAACTCTTTTTCCAAGTGGCAAGAAGTTGTACAATCCACTTCCGATCTGAGCTACAAATCCAGCGCGCACCAAAAACTGGTGGCTAGGAAGCGTTGCATCTTTTGGAGCTTCTTTTGTTGTAGGTGCGTATAATTTTGAAAATTTCACTATTCATTCCCTTCTAAATTATCATCTTTTTTAACTTTTATATCAAATAAATACTCTAATGAGCTCAAAATATCATCATTGCTTTTTTCTTTAAGTCTAATGCTTGGCGTATGTAAAAATGCCTTAAAAACTTGATGAACAAGCTTGCAAGCCTCGTCCTTATCGCAATGTCTTATATAACCTTTTTTGATAGCTTTATCTACTTCAAGACCCGCTATATCTTTTGCTTTTTGTCTTAGGGCTTTGATGGCAGGATTACTATCTTGTGAAGAAATCCACTTAAAAAAATCAGCCGTAGATCTACCGACAATAGAATATGCAATGCTAGCTTGCTCTTCACGCAGGGCTAAATTTGTCCTAACTATCTCTTCAAGATCATCAACAGCGTAAACGTGAGTAAACTCATCTTCACTTATATCTATATCTCTTGGAACTGCAATATCAAAAAAGTATCTATGGAAGTCTTTTTGCTCGATTATATCATCTGTGATAATAGCATTTGGCGCTCCAGTAGCACTAAAAATAAGTCTATATCTATTCACATACTCGCTAAGCTTGTCGATACTAGCGCAACTCGCAAGTTCGCCAAGCTCACAAACCAAATTCTCAGCTTTTTGCAAATCTCTATTTAAGATAATAGTATTTACTCCGGCTCCGATTAAATGCTTACAAGCAAGCCTACTCATCTCTCCAGCACCGACCACCACGGCGCTCATCCCGCCGATACTTCCATATATCTCTTTTGCTTTGGCGACTGCTACGCTTGAGACTGAGACTGGATTTTTGCTGATTTGAGTTAAAGCTCTAACCTCAGTGGCGCATTTAAAAGCAAAATGCATGGCACGGCTCACATTTGTAGCACAATCGCCATTGTCATAAGCAAATTTAAACGCATCTTTGAGCTGACCTGCGATTTGGGTTTCGCCCACGACTAGGCTATCAAGTGAGCTTGCCACTGCAAAAAGATGGTGGATCGCCCCCTCATCTTCATAAGTATCAGCTCTAAGCTCCAAAGCCTCAAATGGCACTAAAGTCAAAATGGATATTGAGTTTAAAATATGTTTCAAAGACACTTTTGCATCTTTAACATAAGCAAATATCTCCACACGGTTACAGGTGCTAAGAGCCATGGATTCAAGCACATTTTCATTAGCACCAATCAGCCTTAAAATCTCTCGTTTTTTATCCGCGTCTGCAAAAGAGAGCTTCTCCCTTATACTGATATCTGTATTTTTATGAGTAAAACTTACACTTATATAATGCATTAAAAGTCCCTATCTATCATGTTTGAAACGATTTGTTTCAAATCATCATTGCAAACTGAATTTATAGCTTTATTACCGTAATCTTTGGCTAAGCTTATACTATTTTTTATTATATCATATTCATCAAATTTAGCTTTTATCCAAGCGATCTGCTCTTTATTTAGCTCTTTTTTAAACATTGATTTTAAAGTCTCTTTATCTTCTTTGTTCAGTTTTTCATACAAAAACATATATGGAAGAGTTGTTTTGCCCTCTTTAAAATCATTCATGGCTGGTTTTCCAAGACTATCAGCCGTGCCAGTAATGTCTAGTATATCATCTACTATTTGAAATGCTAGACCTAAGTTTTTACCATATTTAGCATATTTTTCTTCATCTAAATTTACTAGGCTTGCTGCAGCTTTTGCACTAGCCTCTATTAAGACTGCTGTTTTTAAGTAGATCATTTTTAGATATTTTTCTTGATCGTCATTGAAACTAGCTCCAAGCTCCACATCCATGAGCTCGCCGATACTTAGCTTACAAACTGCGTCAGAGATGATGTCTGCTATTTTCATATCAAATTTAACTATCTCATTAAAGCCTTTCGAATACAAAATATCACCAAGCATTATGGCATTTTTCGTCCCAAAAAGTGAGTTTATGCTAGGTTTGCCACGTCTTAGCAAGCTATCATCTATCACATCATCATGAAGCAAACTAGCTAAATGGATCAGCTCGACAACGGCGCATAATCTCACGCTTTGCTCATTTTGGCCAGCTATTTTTAGTATTAATTTACTTCTTAGCTTTTTACCAGAGCTGATTTTTTCAAACATATCTAAAGCTGGTTTATAGCCAAGTGAGCTTATAAAACCATATAAAATTTCATCAATTTTGTCCATCTTGTCCCTCTTTGTTTGGCTCAAATTCAACATAGTCACGCCTATTATTGTCATCTATAAAGACATTAAAAATAGCCAAACCTTTTTTATACTCTTTAAACTCCAAATACAACGTCACGCTATCGGTTGGCTCGTGCTTTGTAAATGGCAAAATCTCTTGCTTGTATAGCTCAAGCCCACGTCTTAAGCTCAGCATTATTTGGCGTGGATACTTTCTAAATTTAGTATGCACGACCATATTTGTATTATCATACAAAGTCCATGAAAACTCAAATATCTCTTTTATATCCTCACGTCTATGAGTGAAAATCACAAAAGCCTTTTCATCTTTTTTTAGCTCAAATGTCTTTTTGTGTTCGAAATTTGGCGCAGCACCATTTGCAAAACTTACAAGAAAAACCACAAGAGCTAAAAGCCTACTCATTTTGAGTTAAAATATCTCCTGTAAGTCCGATATATACATCATTTAAGCCAGTTTCTAGCTCATCTTGCCTAAGAGCTAAAAATGAGTTTATATCTTGCATATTTATGCCTTTTTCTTCGCCTAATTCTCTTAAAGCTACAAGCTCCATAAAGATTTTTTCAAGCTCATTTTCTACTAAATTTCTATTTGCATTGAAAACTATATCAAAAAATTTATCCTTTGGACTACCGCCAAATATATCATCTTCGTAATTCAAATTTAATCCTTATAATTTAAACAAAGCCCAATTTTATAATAATTTCTTTAAAAGATTGATTAAATCTTTTTATCTTATTATATCTCTTTGACCTTTTGCATTTACTGGGCTCAAAACTCCAGCCATTTCTAGCTGTTCGATTATGCTAGCTGCTCTGTTGTAGCCGATTTTAAGCCGTCTTTGCAAGTAGCTAATCGACGTTTTTTCTTCGCTTAGTATGATGCTTTTAGCCTCTTCGTATAGCTCATCAGTTTCACCAATATCACCACTGCTAGATCCTCCAGCTTGTAAGTCACTAGAATCTTTCATAAAGCTCTCTTCATACACCACGTCTTCTTGGGCTTTTAGGAACTCAACTATATCTTCTATCTCTTTTTCGCTGGCAAAAGGAGCATGCAAACGCACTATTCCTGGATTTCCAGGAGGAGTAAATAGCATATCACCTCGCCCAAGCAAACTCTCAGCGCCCATTTGATCAAGTATGACCTTGCTATCTATCTTTTGACCTACCCTATAGCTTATACGACTTGGTAAATTTGCCTTTATAAGTCCAGTTACCACGTCCACGCTTGGGCGTTGCGTTGCTACGATAAGGTGAATTCCACTAGCTCTTGCCATTTGAGCAAGACGACCTATATGAAACTCCACGTCCTTGCCGCTTGTCATCATAAGATCTGCAAGCTCATCGATGATAACAACGATAAATGGCAGAGTTTCGCCACCTTCTTTTTTGATTTTTTCATTATATGTTTCTATATTTTTAGTCTTTGTTTGACTCATAATGCGGTATCTTCGCTCCATTTCAGCGACCAAATTTGCCAAAGCCGAAATAGCCTTTTTAGGCTCAGTTATGACTGGAGCTAAGAGGTGCGGGATGTCGTTGTAAATGCTAAACTCGAGCATTTTTGGATCTATCATAATAAGACGCAAAGTCTTTGGTGAGTTGCGATAAAGCAAGCTTAAAAGCATAGCATTTATTCCCACACTCTTACCACTTCCAGTAGTTCCTGCTATTAGCAAATGCGGGAGTTTTTTAAGATCTGTGATAAATGGATCTCCAACTATGTCTTTGCCAAGAGCGATTGTTAGCTCACTTTTTGCATTTTTATAAATATCGCTTTGCAAAATCTCTTTTAGGTAGATTGTTTCTATATTTTTGTTTGGTATCTCGATACCTACGACGTCTTTGCCTGGAATTGGAGCTTGGATACGGATAGTTTGGGCTTTTAGAGCCATTGCAAGGTCATCTTGAAGTGTTAAAATCTTACTTACTTTTACATGAGCTGCTGGCTTGAACTCAAATGTAGTAACCACTGGACCAGAATACGTGCGAACCACGTCTCCGTCTATCTTGAAGCGTCTTAGTTTATCTAATAAATCAGCTATTTTGCCATCAATTTCTGCTTCATTTATACTTTTTGAGCGTTTTGGTGGATCGTTTAAAAAATCCAAGCTTGGAAGTTTAAAGTCTTTTGGCTTTTCGATTTTGCCCTTTTCAAGCTGGTCTAAAAGCTCTTTGTTTTCAGCTACTTGGCTTAAAATTTCAACTCCATTTATCGTAACTGGAGCTTTTTGGGCTTCTAAATTCTCAATTTTAATCTCTTCTTTTTCTTCTTCTATTTCAATTTTTTTATCTTGAACTGCTTTTTTTTCTTCTTTTTTTGGTTTGCAAATTTGCTCTGGTTTTTGGCTATCTTTTTTGATAACAAAGGCCGTTTGTTTAACACCAGTTTTATCTACAAAAGCCTTTTTGATAGCCACATCAAGTCTATCATCAAAAACAAGCCCAAATGAGATGATAAATATCATAAGTATAAAAACCATACTTCCAATGCTACCAATAACTGAGTTTAAAGACTCTATCAAAAATCCACCAACAAATCCGCCATAGTTTTTTGAAAACATCGATATAAAGAGTAAAAATGCAAAAAACATAAGCACTCCGCCGATAAAATGTCCTAATAAGCGAAAATCAAATTTTTTAAAATTTTTACACAATAAAACAACTGGATACGAAAGAATAAAAGGATAAATATAAGAGATGAAGCCAAAAAGTTTTTGATTTGCACTACCAATAATATTGCCAAAAGTCCCTACAAATGAGGCCTGCGGAACTATAGTCGCAACTCCAAAAAAAAGCAAAATACAAACGCTTATCGTAAGCAAAATACCACGCAAAATTTAATGTCCTTATTGATTTTAGGCTGATTATATCAAATTTATATAAAAAACTAGGTTAATTTGCAATGGTGGTAAGCTAAATTTGGGTAAATTTCTAGCTAAAATAACTAGAAATTTACTATTTTATAGATAGTTTAGAAGACTGATTTGATTCATCTTTGATGAAGCTTGAAGCATAGCTTGATAGCCCATAAGTCTTTGCATAAACATAAGATATGTCTCGCCATAATCAGCATTTATAATCTCTGATTTGACAGAAGAGACATTGACTTTAAGCGTGCTTACACGTGCATTTGTATTATCAAGAGTATTTGTGTACGTTCCTACTTGGGTGTGTTGTTTGTTGATATGGTCTGCTAAGTGATCTATCTTTTTTAATGCACCTTGGATACCAGTAGTTCTAGAATCAGTCGCACCAGAATCAGCTCTATAGCTACCATCTCTAACTGCTTGAATCATACTATCTAAATCTTTGAAAATATCCACACTTGGCTCATCTATGGCAATAGCATTATTTGATGTAAAGCTAAATAAACTTCCAGCTTTTGTGGTGAAATCTTTTGTAGTTGTCACGCCACCGACAGTCTCCACCATACTATCAAACTGCGTATTTGTCGCGCTATATGACTCAAAGATAGAAACATTAATATTTGTTTGAGATTTTGTTTTATCGATTACTTCCATCTCTCCACGGTAATTCAAACCAGCAGTTATAGTAGAGCTTGCATCGGTGACTGCTTTATTGTACTCTTCGTATCTTGCTGTTACAAAATCCCTATTTGAGTTTATAGCGTTTTTAACTGTTGCTATGTCTGTTGGAAATATTGTGATAGTTCCTATGGCTGCTGTTATAGAAGCGACCGTATCAGCGTCTGCGATACCATTCGTTAAAGCAGTAATCACACCAGCTGCACTGCCTAAATCCCCAGCAGTTAGACCATTTATATTGTTATTTAAAGTCACGTTTGGCTCTGCACTTGGGAGATTTCCAGCGCTTACCATTGATATGATATCACCTAGTTGCTTGTAGGTTATATCATTTGCTGGTGTTGAGATTCCGTCTGTTTGTTTTGTTGTTTCGTTATATTTGCCGTTATAAATATTGCCTACATAAGCAGGGTCTGCATCTGGAGTTTGCCAGTTGGCGTCATATCTTGTCACGCTAAAAGTCGGATATTCTCCTCCATTTGGATCTGTGAAATTTATCTTAACTTGATAGTTTGTGCCGTCTTTTGCAGTTATATTCATAGTTAGATTCGACTCCGGATTAGCCAGCAAATCCCCACCAGCCACTTCGCTTAGCCTAGTGTCATTTGTAGCGTAAGCATTTGTTTTTTTGACTACTTGAGATACTGTGCCAGTTAAGGTATTGTCTTTCTTGACTAGTTGTAAATCGTTGTAATCAATGGCACTTGAAGCGCTGTTTGTCTCTGTTTTAAACCCACTTTTGATAAATTCAGTTAAATGCACTCTACCGTCATTTATAGCAGTTTGAATATCATCTAAATTTGTGAAATTTGCAGCCATTGTGGTTCCTGCTGGAACTGGTGGATCTACTTCTACATCAGTCAAACCAAATATACTAAACTCAGTTAGTTTATTTCCTTCTTTTACATCTTTGATCTCGATTTGACCGCTATTATTTAGGGTTACATCGACTATTTTATTTATGCCATTTTTGTCATTTCCAAGAGCGTAGCCGATATTATCAAGCAAAGTCTGAACGCTAGAATCGGCAGTCATAGTAAATTTAGTGCTAAAAGACTCACCATTTGGTTTTTTGCCTTGCATATAAAAAGTAGTTTGAGCTAAAGCCGTTGGATCGGCAAAATCACTATCTGGATTCATTTTTTCTAAATCTGGAGATCTGTAGCTTCCACCTATTATATCCATGATTTTATCGCTAGTTGTAATAGCTATATCTTTGCTCTCATCATATAGTTTTTGCAAATTGTTTTTAAGACTAACATTTGTGGTTAAAATCTTACTATAGTCATTATCTGCGCCTAAAAACAAGCTAGAACCATCTATATTATAAGTTGTGGTTTGATTAGCTCCTATAACTGCTTGAATGTTTTGATCATTGCCTTTATAGTTGCCTAGACTATCTATTGGCTTTGTGTTTAGGGCTGTTCCAGAAAAAAGATATTGACCATTTATCGATGTATTTGCTATATTTACGAGTAACTCTTTTATGCCTTCTAAGTCGTTTGCGATAGCATTTCTTGATGTAGGATCGTGGATCTCATTTGCTGCTTGGATAAGTTTTGTTTTGAAATTTTCTAGCTGTTTGACAAAGTCATTTAAGGCTTGATCTGAGTTTTTGGAAAACTCTGTGGCTTTTGTGGTTGTTTCTTTTATCTGATCTAGCAAATTTACTTCATATTCTAGTCTTGTACCATCTGAGTAAATACCACTATTTTCATATGAATTTTGGATTTTTGATCCACTTGTTAAGCTGGCGTTTAAGTCATAGATACTTTTTGCACTTGTTTGGTAATTTGTTAATGTATTGTAGTTTAGTAATTGACTTGTAACTCTCATAATGAGCTCCTAATATTTTGCTTAATACAAGCAAATTAAGTTCCATTTGAGATATATCGGTAATATAAAATTTTTTATGAGTAAAAAATATTATGAGACTATTAAAGTCCCATAATATTTTTGATGACCAAATATCCTACGGCTGAGCCTATCATAGATACTGGAAGAGTGATGATCCATGCTAGACCAATTGGTTTTAGCATACCCCAATTAGCATTGCGGTTATAGATACCGATACCAAGAACTGCACCGATGAGAACGTGAGTTGAGCTAATAGGAAGACCCATTTGTGTAGCTATAAGTATGACTATACTTGAAGCAAGCTCAGCACTAAATCCAGTTGTCGGAAGTATTTCAGCTAGCTTTGAGCCAACAGTCGTGATGACCTCTTTACCTAAAAACCAAAGACCAACCACAAGGGCGATACCAAATGTCGCCATAGCAACTCCTGGAACTGGTGAAGCCTCATTTATCGCATTATGTTTTAGAACATCAAGTATAGCAGCAAAAGGTCCAACAGCGTTTGCTATATCGTTTGCGCCATGACTAAAAGCAAATGATGAAGCCGTGAATATCTGGAACCAGCCAAAAATACGGTTTATGCTCTTGCTTGCATTGTCTTTTTTGATCAAATTTACCACTGCAAAACTCACCAAATACGCTGCGATTCCTATGACAAATATAATCCACAAAGTCTGAATAGAACTTAAATTTAATCCAGTATGTTTAAGCCCTTTAAATAACATACTTCCAGCAATTATCATGGCAGCAGCACCAGCCACCATAGGGATGTGAGTCCTCATAAAAACTGTAGTATCTACTGATTTTTCACGCTCTTTCATGACTTTTATTTTATCTCTAAAGTCGCACTCAGCGCCCTCACACTCATCTTCATCAGTGATAGCTATGCGACGCAACTCTTTGATTTGCTCGGTTTCACTTTTGTTTGATAGCTCTTTGATATACTGCTCTTTATAAGTTTTACGCTCCCTTTTTAAGGCTTTTAACTCACTTTGGATTCTTGAAGACGGGATAATGATTTTTGATTTGATATAGCCAAATATTAGGTATGCGACCACGCCACCCATCACTGGAGATACCACCCAGCTCAGTGCAATTGAACCTATTTCGCTCCATCTTACCATCTCAAAAGCTCTGCTGCCATCATAATATATAAAGCCCATCATAAGTCCAGCGCCGACTATACCACCCACTATAGAGTGAGTTGTAGACACCGGAAGACCTTTTTTAGTAGCTATAAACAACCATGCTCCAGAGCTAAAAAGAGCTGAAATCATGATGATAACAAAGGTCATTGGATTTACGCTGTCTTTTGGCAAGGATATAATGCCACTTCTTATGGTATTTGTGACTTCTGCTCCAGCAAAAACAGCTCCACTTAGCTCAAAGACAGCTGCGATGACTAAAGCTTGTTTTAGTGTCAAAGTCTTAGCCCCGACGCTTGTTCCAAATGAGTTTGCGACGTCATTTCCACCGATATTGAAAGCCATAAAAAGCCCAAAAATACTAGCTAAAATAAATAATAAAAGATGATTGCTAGGAATATAACTATAACCCCACATAAAAAATGCGGTCAATGAAATGATGAAAAATACAAGTGCAAAGAGATTATCTCTTGACAAAAAACACCTCCATTTTGTAATAAAATTTACATATTATAAACTTTTTGTTCTTAAATTTAACCACGATTAAGTAATTTAATAGCAAATTTTACAGCTTCTTTAAAGCTTCTTGTATCAGCCACGCCTTTATAGGCTATATCATAAGCCGTGCCGTGATCTACGCTTGTGCGAATGATTGGTAAATTTAGGCTTACATTGATTGATTTATCAAAATACAAAGCCTTAAGCGGTGCAAGTCCAGAGTCGTGATACATGGCTACAAGGCGGTTGCAAGACTTTAGCGATAATGGATTGAAGGCCGCGTCAGGCACCAAAGGCCCTTTGAAAATCTCTTTTTTGAGTATTTTGTTTGCTAAATTTATAGCTTTTGAGATTTGCTTTTCTTCTTTGCCGCCGATTGCTCCGTTATCCCCAGCGTGTGGATTAAACCCTAAAACGCCTACATTTTCAAATTTAGTTGAGTTGTATAAATTTATCAAAAACATAGCAAGTTCGTTTGCTTTTATCATTTTTGAGACTTTTTTTAGCGGAACATGATCACTAAAAAGTGCTACAAAAAGCTCATCGCACCCAAGCATCATTATGGCGTCTTTTTTGAAATGCTTGGATAAAACGTCTGTGTGACCGACATATGGCAAACCTGCTTTTTTCCACGCTTCTTTATTAATTGGCAAGGTTACGACTGCGTCAGTGCTGCCATTTTGCGTGCTTAAAATGGCATTTTCAAAGCTAAGAAATGAAAATTTACCACTTTTTTTACTCACAATTCCTGGCTTTATGCTAAAGCTTTCCCCACACTGAGCTATCTCAAAATCGCTTGGAATAGGCAAATTTAAAAGCTTTGAAGCCTCTTTTAACAAATCTTGATTTATAAAATATACAGGCTTACAAATTTTGCTTATTTCTTCGTGGGATTTTAAGGCTATTTCTATGCCAACGCCGTTTATATCGCCTACGCTAACTGCGATTTTGGGTAAATTTGCACTCATTTTGTCAGCTCTTTCATCTCCAAAACTGCGTTTTTTAGCCCCACAAAAACGCTTCTTGCTATAATGCTTTGTCCGATATTTAGCTCAAAAATCTCATCAATGCTTGCTATTTCTCCAACATTTTGATAGTTTAGTCCATGGCCTGCTGCTACTTTCAAGCCTAAATTTACACCAAGTTTGGCTGATGATTTTATCTTTTCAAGCTCGAAGTTTAGTAAGTTTTTTAGCTCATCTTTGCTTAAATTTAGGCTATCGATGGAGTATTTTGTATACTTTAAATTTGAGTTTAGCATCAAATATGTATTAGCGTATGCTCCTGTGTGAAGCTCCACAAAAGAGGCTTTAAGAGCAGCTGAACGCCTTATATCTTCAAGGCTCGGATCTATGAAAAGCGAAACTTCTATGCCGTTTTTATGCAGCTCATTTATGGCGTGTTCAAGCCCTTTTGAGCTCAAATTTAGCCCGCCTTCAGTCGTCAGCTCTTCTCTTTTTTCTGGGACAATTGTCGCGCGAGCTGGCTTAAGGGCACAGACTAACTTTATAATCTCTTCATTAATGCTACACTCTAAATTTACTGGGATTTTGCTGAAATTTATGATATTTTTTACGTCAGTTTCATTGATATGACGGCGATCTTCTCTTAAATGAATGGTGATTTGATCAGCGCCAGCGCTAATGGCTTCATACATCGCAGAGATTATATCTGGATCATTAACCTCTCTAGCTTCTCTTAAAACTGCCACGTGATCGATATTTACGCCAAGTTTCATAACTAACCTTTAGTTTAAATTTGACATAGATTATACATCAAATTTATTTAAGCACTTATAAAGTTATCTTGCTCTTTGAAATACGGTTTTAGCGATTCATAAGCGATGCCTATTTTTTGAAATTTATCTGTGTAGGCTTTTTGGATTTCTAGTGGTTTTTTACTGTGGCGATCTGGGTGGTAGATTTTAGTAAGGTTTAAATAACTAGCTCTAACAGTCTCAAAATCATCATTAGCGCTGCAGCCCAAAGTCTCAAAATGCTCTTCAAGCAAGCTTGCAAGCATAGAAAATCTTCTTACATAGTTTTTTGAGTTTTGGATTTTGATGCGTTTTTTAAAGCTCTCAAAATCATCTTTTTCAAAGATGAAATTTACCATATATTTCAGATGCTCTTTGAAGTTAAAAATACTATCTAAAATCTCGATTTTATCACTAGATTTGAGACTTATTATAAGAGTTTTTTTAGTATCAAAATACTCATATTCTATCTCACCCAAACTTTTCATAAGATATTTGTTGAAAAGCTCCTCGCTGTTTTGCAAATCAATCAAAATACTGTTTTTATCAAATTTAATAGGAATATTAAGCAAAGCTTGGATTGAGTTTGCTTTTTTATAAACTAGTTTGATATTTTTATGATATGTGAATAAAAAATTCACACTTTGGTTTGAGATTTTTGAGTAAATTTTGCTAATTAATTTTAAGAAATATCTTCTTTGTACAAGCTCATTTTCGTTGTAAAAAACGATGATTTTATCGCGATTTCCAACGCAGTTTAGGAAATTTTCTTTGATCTTTTTACCAAGACTTTCAAACAACAACGCATCATCAGTTCTAACAGTTATAGACTCCAAAGTCTGAGTGATATTCATCATAAACCTCGCTAAAATTTTTACTAATTTTAGTCAAGCAAAGTTTATTCCAAACTATCTAGCCACACAGGATTTTCGTCTATTTTACAGTAAGTTTTTAGTGTTTGGTATGGTTTGTATTCGTCTTTGTATCTCAAACTCTCGCAGTCTTTGACATAAAATCCCAGATAAATCCATTTAAGATTGCTCAAACAAGCCATATTAATCTGCATAAGAAGTGAAAATTTACCCAAGCTAAGATATGCAAAATCTGGATCCCAGTAGCAATAAACCGAGCTTATTCCATCATCTCCTATATCTATCAAATCCACACAAACCAAAGTCTCATTCACGAAATAATCAACCTCATAGCCAAACTCTCCAGCGCCCTCTACATAGACATTATAGTATCTTTTGAAATCCAGCTCGTGAAACTCCCAGTCACGTTTTTCTTGCATAAATTTATGATATTTTGTGTATAAATTTAGTCGCTCGGTATCTACTTTTGGCTTGGATATTTCTATTCTTGTGCCCACGTTTTTATTGATAACTCTTTTGTGACTTTTACTAAATTTGAAGTTTGTAGCGTCTATTCTAATGCTTTTACACTCATCACATCCGTGGCAGATAGGTTTGGAAAAATAGTTTCCAAACCTTCTATATCCACGTTTTATAAGCTCTGAATTGTAGCTAAATGTGCAATCATCAATATATCTATATCTAGTTCTAGAATCTCTATCTTTTAGGTACGGACAAAGCGTATCTAAAGTGCAAAAACCAACCTCAGTCAATCTTTTTTACGTCTGCAAATTTGATAAAATCCAAAAACTCATCTTTTAGTCTATGCTCTTTAGCATCTGGCATCTCTATCTCATTTGGCTCTTTAAAGATGTCTTTGAACTCATCTCTATTTGGATTTGGCTTTGGCTTTTTAGGGGCGACTTGCTTTTTTTGTTTTTGCTCTTTTACAAGATCGCTTTTTATATCCTTTAAACTATCAAAAAAATCATTCACACCCTACTCCTTAGTCCTGTCAGCTTTTACTTTTTTTATCGCTGCTGCGATAGCTGCTATGACCTCTTCTTTGTTGTCTTGGCGACCATCGTGAGTGTTTTCAAGAATATCTTGCAAACGCTCTTCTATATAGCTTGTATCAAAAAATCCGCGTCTGAAGTGGCGGCGTTTTGAAATCGCAAGCAAGAATGGCAAAGTAGTGATAACGCCTTCTATTTTAAACTCATCTAAGGCACGCTCAAGCTTGCTAACTGCTAGGTCGTAAGACGCTGCTTTTACCATAAGTTTAGCTAGCATTGAGTCATAAAATGGCGGTATAGCGTAGTCTTGATACAAGTGGCTATCTACTCTGACGCCAGGTCCGAGAGCTGGGAAATATCCTGTGATTTTACCAGGGCTTGGAGCGAAGTTTTTCCAGACATTTTCAGCTGTGATTCTTGCTTCTATAGCCACGCCCATTGGCTTGACTTCGCTTTGCTCGATGTCTAGGATTTCTCCAGCTGCGATGCGGATTTGACGGCTTATAAGATCGACACCAGTAATCTCTTCAGTCACGCCATGCTCAACTTGGATACGAGTATTCATCTCCATAAAATAGAAGTTATTATAATCATCAAGCAAAAACTCAATTGTGCCAGCGTTTGTATAGCCTACAGCTTTAGCTGCTGCTACAGCTGCCACGCCCATACGTTTACGCAAATCCTCGCTGATAGTAGGGCAAGGAGCTATTTCGATGACTTTTTGGTGACGGCGTTGGATTGAGCAGTCACGCTCACAAAGGTGGATTAGATTGCCATAATTATCACCTAAAATTTGAAACTCAATATGACGTGGTTTTTCTATAAGTTTTTCCATGAATACTTCATCATTGTTGAAAAACGCCTTTGCCTCTCTTTTGCAGCTTTCATAGTTGCTCTCAAGCTCGTCTTCACTCCACACTTCGCGGATTCCACGGCCACCACCGCCGCCACTTGCTTTTAAGATCACCGGATAGCCGATCTTGCTAGCATAGTCCTTGATAGTTTCAATTGTTTCGTTGTTTAGTTTTTCAGTACCAGGGACAACTGGAATACCGTTTTTCTTCATCAAAAATCTTGCGATATTTTTGTTTCCCATTTTGCGAATTATGTCTGAATTTGGCCCTATAAATATAAGTCCAGCGTCCTCAACTTCTTTTGCAAAATCGTAATTTTCACTCAAAAATCCGTACCCTGGGTGGATCGCATCAGCCCCACACGCCTTAGCCACTTCGACTATTCTTTTTGCGTCAAGATAGCCTTTTATTGGGTCTTTGCCGATCTGATATGCCTCATCTGCGACTTTGACATGAAGACATTCATGGTCTGGTTCTGTGTAAATAGCAACATTTTTTATATGCAGATCTTTACACGCCCTTACTATACGAACAGCAATTTCGCCACGGTTGGCTATAAGAATTTTATGTATCATATCTTACCTTTTTTGAAAATCTTTGTTTGCATAATAATAGCCAAATTTGATTACGTTTAGCTAAAAAATAGTTATATTTGCATTTGTTTTTTTATTTTGTGTTACTTTTTTGTATTATTTGATTTTTGTGTGGATAAATTTGAAACTAAATTTGGAATTTAGATAAGTGGTGCGCCCTAGAGAATTCGAATCTCTGACCTTTTGAACCGCAATCAAATGCTCTATCCAGCTGAGCTAAGAGCGCACATTAAATTAAAGAAGTGGAATTATACAAAATACTTCCTTAAAAAAAGCAAAAATTTAAACTAAATTTGACTTTATATAGTTTTATTTATAAATGATTTTATTTATCAAAATATAAAATTGCCTTAAGCAAAAAGTGATAAAATCACGCTCAAACTTTGATTTAGGAGTGATAGTGAAAGAACAATTTTCCAAATTTTATAAATTTAAACTCATAATAATCCTAGCTTTTATGTCCTCACTAGCGCCACTAGCTACTGATATGTATCTTCCAGCTCTTGGCGAAGTCCAAAAAAGCTTTGCTACAAACTCATTTTTGACCCAGCTCTCTTTGGCTTCGTTTTTCATAGCATTTTCGCTTGGACAGCTTGCTTATGGACCACTCAGCGATGTTTATGGACGCAAAAAGCCACTATATGGCGGAATTTTGCTATTTATACTCTCAAGTATCGCTTGTATCAGCATCGATTCGATTTATACTTTTATATTTTTTCGCTTCACTCAAGCGCTTGGTGGATGCGTTGGAGTAGTCATCGCCATAGCCATAGTAAATGATAAATTTAACGTCAAAGAAGCTGCTGGAATATTTGCTTTGATGATGGTAGTTTCGTCTTTAGCTCCTATGCTTGCACCTACTTTTGGTGGTATTTTTTTGGATTATTTTTCTTGGAAAGCTATATTCAGCGTGCTTTTTGGGCTTGGGATTTTGCTTTTTTTGATGATAATGTTTGGGCTAGATGAAAGTGCAAAAATCGATAAAACGCTAAATTTAAGCCCAAAATCTGTATGGCAAAACTATAAATTTATACTAAAAGATAGAAGATTTAGGATATATGTATTTTCAGCTGGATTTGCTCTGGCTGCGATGTTTGCTTATATTACTGGATCTCCTTTTGTATTTATAGAACACTTTGGACTAAGCCAAAAAGAATACGGAATCGTCTTTGGCATAAACGCTTTAGGATTTACGATTTTTGCAAATATTAACGCAAAATTAGTCCAAAAATTATCTCCATATCAAATTTTACCTTACGCATTTTTATCTATGCTTTGTTTGGCTATTTTACTCACAATAGCTGGATTTATGGGGCTTGGATTTATTTGTATTGAAATTTTTATATTTCTTACGGTCGGCTCACTTGGCTTCATTGTGCCAAACACAACAACTCTTGCGATGGCTAGATTTAAGCAAAAATCAGGCTCAGCGTCTGCTATTTTAGGCACTAGTGAGTTTGCGATAGCTGGGATTATTTCTTTTATCGTCGGAGCGTTTAAGGCGAATCACCCTTTTTCACTTGCTATCATAATGGTAACTTGTGTTTTGATAGCTTGTACAATCTACCTATCTTTGAATAAAAAGAGATTTTTAAGCGGTAAAAATAGTAGTTTAACACAATTTTGTCGCTAAAGAGATTTAGAGCTTACGACGTAGTCTTTTGCGAATTCGTATATCTATAAACTTCAAGAAAGTACCTAAAAATAGCACTGTAAGTGGATAAGTAATAATCATAATAAATAAAGTTATTAAACTTTTTGAGACTGCATCTGCAAAACTTTTAATTTCAAGGTCACAAATGCACCAAGCTATCATCCACGCAGTAATAAAGATAGTCAAGCTATAAATGGAGCCTCTAAAAGTCATATAATCTTTCATCTTCATGAGTACATTTTACCTAAAAAAGATAAAAAATACAAGATACACAAGTTGGTCTAAGTATCTTGTTAAAGAGATCAAATTTGAAAATATAGATCAGTATTTAAAAGAAACTATAGAGATTCTCAAATCTTTAAATGCGTGTAATAAATGATAAAAAGCGATAAAACGTATCACTTGTGGAAGCAGGCAACAAATCAACAATATATAAAAAAATATAGATAAGTGTAGCATAAATAATAGATGAAGCGATTATGTATTCATCGTTGTTTGTGAATAGCAAAACAATAAATGAAATGATGCAAAGTGCAATAAAAATTGTAAATCTTTTCATAGATACATTATATAAAAAAAGGTAAAAAAATACAAATTACTCACGCAGGCTAAAAACTATCTACAACACAAATATGAGAACGGCTTATGCAAAAGCTAGATATGAAAGTCAAATGGAGAGTCCCCACGAGTATTTTAGATACACAGCTGTGTTAGATCAAAGAACTAGACCAAGCCATGCCAAGCTTCATGGCACAGTACTACCAAAGAATGATCCATTTTGGGATACAAACTATCCACCAAATGGCTGGAACTGTAGATGTAAAGTCCAAGTCCTTACAAAAAGAGAGCTTGAGCGTAAAGGTATTACGCCATTAGCAGATAGCTCTATGCTTAAAAATGTAGCAGACAAAGACTTTGCATATAATCCAGGTAGAGTTGATAAAATAGAGCAAATTTACGAGCAAAAGTTAAGTAAATTTAGCACTACAAATGGAAGTGCTTCAAAGATATTTATTAGTAATGTTCTAGCTAAAACTAAAGATTTTAATCATCAAAGAGATTTATATGTATGGCAGCGTGGGCTTGATAATGCTGTAGATGAGTTGCTTATTAAAAAGAATGTAAAGTCTCCTATAAATGCATTTGTGATAGGTAAATTAAATAAAGATATAGCAAACAAAGCTAGTAAAGGTCTTGGTATAGATATACAAGAAGATAGTATAGCAGGTGATAAGCACGGTATCTTGCATATTAGGGAAGATAGAAAAGGCATATATGGTCAAGATTTGCGAATAGAAGAGATTAGGCAGATAGTTAAGGTTTTAGATGACAAAAATACACCAGTTAGCATTGATACTAAAAATAAAAATATCATATTTTGGTTTGATGACAAAAAAGATAGTAGTAAAATAAATAAAGTAGTCATAGATTTAAATTATAAGTTAAAGAAGTTTGGGCTTACAAATTATATGGTTAGTGCCGGCAAAGTAAATAAGGCTGATAATTTTAATAAATATACAAAAATCAGATGACGGTAGGAGTTGCACCTACAATACAGATCCAACCCTATAAAATATAGGTATCTATCGACTACTACATTGCGATCATCAATCATCTGATTAATATAAGTATTATACCACAACAAAGGAAATTTATCAAATGAGCGTAAAAATAACAGGCTTTGAAAAGATAGAAAAGAAGCTCGAGCAATTAAGAAATTTAGGAACCAATGTAAAACCATTTTTAAGCACAGCTGGCCAGATGATAAGAAATGAGATAGAGGGTAGCTTTGAAAAAGAAACTAGTCCGTTTGGCGAGAGATGGAAGCCACTAAGTGCATCTACTATCTTTTCTGAAATCAAAGGTGGTATGAGAGGTAGTATGGTAAAACAAAGCATTAACTTTTAATCAAATTTTTGCTATATTTTCACTATCATTTCTCAAAATCAAGGAAATCAATGATCCATAAAACCCATGTTTCTTTCGCACTTTGCGTCTGCTTAGCTCCAGTTGCGGCTCTTTCATATTTTGGCTCATTAAATTTAAGCCAAGAAACTCTTATGCAATTTATCGCTGCCATTAGCATTGGAGCGTTGTTTCCTGATATCGATGAACCGCAGTCCAAAATCGGTCAGAAATTTACCGCCGTGTCAAATTTAATCAAAACGCTTTTTGGGCATCGTGGTGTGACGCATTTTTTCATAGTTCCAGCTATTTTAGCTGTTTTATTTTTAATATTTTTGCCAGCGAATTCCACTTATATCGCTTTGGGGTCTGGATTTATACTCGGATACACATTACATATAGTAGGTGACGCATTCACTAAAAGTGGCATACAAAACGCATTTTGGCCATTTTTTAAGAATAAAGCATTTGGAATGTTGCCAAAAGAGTTTAGATTTTACACCAACTCAACAGTCGAGCTAAAGCTTGTCTTGCCACTTACGATGATTTTGTGCGGCATTGAAGTCTATCAAATTTTTGGTAGCGACCTAAAAATAGGCAACCAAAACCTAGAACAAATCTTAAATCAAATTCTAAAAGCCCTACTTTGAAATAGCTTTTACGTGTGCGTTGTATGTGGTGCTAAATTTATGCTTTCCAGTCTCTTTATTCCTCACAAAATACAAATAATCAGTCTTTTTAGGAAATATAGCGGCCTTTATAGCTTCTAAGCTGACATTGCAAACTGCAGTATCTGGAAGCCCTTCGTAAATATAAGTATTGTATTTACTATAGTCTTTTCTAATCCTATCGGCTGTTATTTTTTCGTGTGAATAAAGCCCATAGTTTAGCGTCCCGTCCATTTGAAGCTTCATACCTTTTTTGAGTCTATTGTAGATGACCGAAGCGACAAGCGGCATTTCGCTCGCATCGGCGGCTTCTTTTTGGATAACAGAAGCAACGATGATGAAGTTAAACCACTTTTTCTCATCCCACTGCCCAAATATCTTTTTAGCGATGCTTTCATGGTGTTTTTTTGATGAGTTTATCATATAATAAACAAGATGTTTTTCGCTTATTCCTACTGGTATTTTGTAGGTTTCAGGCACCAAGTAGCCCTCTTTTATCGGCGACATAGCATTATATTCTTTGACTAATAATTCATAGTTTAAGCTTAGCTTTTCAGACAAATCTTTTAGAAAATACAAAGTAGTCTCACCAGGTATCAAAGTGATATCCATGAGCGCTGCTTTTGCAGTAGTTAGCTTGTATAAAAAATCAAATTTGCTAAGCCTTGTTTGACCTATTTCTATCCAGCCAGATTGTGGAAATCCCATAAAAACAAGAATATATTTGTCAAATTTATTAACATTAAAGTTACGCTTACTTAAATACGATATAATCTCACTCACGCTTCCATTTGGAAGATATACAACCTTACTAGTATCTATTGGTCTTGCAAGAGTTGCAAACAAACTTAGGAAAACAATGAGAATAATTTCGCAAATCATAAAAAAAATGCGTCTATTTATAGCTTTTTTGGTTATCATTATTTCTACCCTTGTCCTTACTTTGCTTCATGGAATTCACGTTGATGAGTTTAACTCAAATTTGATTTATATCAAAGAATTATATATAAAATTAGATAAAAAACTAATTGTAAATATCAAAAATATCAAAATTAATAAAGAAAAAAATAAAAAAACTAGCGACGCAGAGCTGCTCAGCATAGCAGACAACGCAATTTGGATAAATAAAATATTCAAAGAGATAAACATACAAAATATATCTTATGATGATATAAATATAACTATGGTTTATAAAGATGATATATTTTTCATAAATACTCCATATCTTACGATTGATACTAGGATTTATGATGAAAGTCCGCTTAAAATAGCGGTAAATCAGCTTAATTTTAAAGATTTTAACGTGACTTTGCAAGGCGATTTGAGAGCTGATTTAGCAAAAGATTATTACGATTTCAATGGAACAATTGCAAGTTATGAGCTTTTTGGGGATTTGTCGCTAAAGCTTGATAAAGAGATGCTAAAATACAAGTTATCAAATGTAAAAGCTAGTAGCTTAGAGCATTTTATATCAAATTTAGCCCAAAAAACAGGGCTTGATGAAGAGATCAAAAAGTGGATTTATGGCTATATTGTAGCTGATGATTATTTAGTAGAAGAGCTTAGAGGAAAGCTAAATTTAAAGACATTAGACTATTATCCAAATGAATTATATGGCAAGGCAAGAGCTTCAAATTTAGTAGTCAAATTCCACCCAAATGTCACTCCAGCTATTGCAAAATCAGCAAGCGTAGAGTTTGTGGATGACAAGCTGATTTTTAGCCTAAATGAGCCGACATATTATGACAAATCCATAGCTGGCAGCAGCGTAGAGATAGAAAACATTATAGGGCAAAACTCAAATTTGAAGCTTCATCTAGCTACCAAATCCTTGCTAGATAGCAAAATCCACGAAATTTTAAAAGCCTATGAAATCAACATTCCCATAACTCAAAAAAGTGGCGAACTTAATAGCACTTTAGATCTTAGGGTATATTTTGATCCATTTAAGATAGAAAGCAGTGGTAAATTTGACCTCAAAAACGCAGATATACTCATCTCAAATGCTCCTTTTAGCTCAAAAGGCGCTAATGTAATCTTAAAAGACGAGCTTATTAGTATACAAAATGCAAATTTAAAAAATGAAATCTTTGAAGCAGACGCAAACGGAGTTATAGATTTAAATCAAAGTAAGGCTGAATTTGATGGTGAATTCAAAGAAATTTGCATTAGTGGTTGCGAGATTTTGGATATAAAAAATAGCCTTCAAACAGTTCTTTTAGACTTCAATCAAGATATGCTTATCACAGCACCCAAGCTAAACTTTTCAATGAAAATAGCAGATCAAAATATCATCAATATAAATGATATATCTATGCTAAAACCACACTCAAAGCTTATGCAAAGTCTTGATATAAATGGTGGCAATTTAGAGATTAAAACTACTAATTTTTCAGATTTAGATATAAGTCTTTTGGGGGCTAAATTTGACCTGCCGCTAGCAAAAATAAGCGGTCAAAGCTATGATGAAGATGACTTTCATATAAAAATGGCAAAAAATATAAATCTAAGTAGCAAAAGCGGGCTAATATCTGCAAATTTAGATGATAAAAATCTAAATTTAACTCTAAATTCACTAAAAATTTTATTAGATTCAAACTCTACTGATAGCATGAAATATGAAAGAAATATACATTTTAATGCCAAAAACTCAGCCGTCATCTTGCAAGATTTAAATAGAACAATAAACTTTAGCTCATTTGATGGAAATTTGCTAAACTCAGAGCTTCAATTTAGCGGCAAAACTGGCGATGGAAATATAAATATCAATAAAAAACCAAACTCTCTAAAGATAAGCGGACAAAATCTCAGCTCGGACTTTGCAAACGATTTTATGGGGCTAGAAGCTTTCAAAGATGGCAACTTCTCTATTAGGCTATCAGGAGTGGATTTTGATACATTTAAAAGCGAAATAAAGGTTCAAAATACATATTTGAGCGATTATAAATTCTATCAAAGATTTTTATCATTTTTGGATTCTATACCATCTTTATTGATATTTAAAGTACCAGATTTCAATGACAAAGGCTTTACTGTAGATAATGGAACTGTCTTGATAAACAGAGATGCAAACAAACTAAACATACAAGCTCTAAAGCTCACAGGCAGCAGTGCAGACATAGCTGGCGGTGGCAATATAGATCTAAATAGCAAAGATATAAATATAGATTTGGAGCTAAAACTTTTAAAAGACGCCAGCTCAATCATCAGTAAAATCCCACTAGTAAACTATATAATACTTGGAAAAGACAAAACGATCTCGACGATAATAGAAGTCAGAGGCACTTTAGATGAGCCTAAATTTAAAACAGAGGTTATAACTGATATTTTAAAAACACCTTATAACCTTATCAAAAATACCTTAGAGCTTCCATTCAATCTATTCTAGCCTACTCCATTTCAAGGCGCATTAAAAAGAGATCTTCTCCTGCTGTGACTTGCAAGTTGTTTGAGCCACAAGTCGGACATAAGAAGTTATTTTCCATTAAAACACCTTCAAATCCGCATTCATCGCACTTCACAACTATATCTTGGGTGTTGATAATGAGCTTGGCATCATTACAAATCGTTCCTTGTTTAAAGGCATCAAAGGCACTCTCTAAGTAGTGAGGCTCCACGCCACTAAGCCTGCCGACTTGGATCTCGACTCTAGTAATGTTTGTGGCGTTGTTTTTCATAGCATTTGTTTCACAAAGCTTAAATAGATCTTGAACTATGGCTAATTCATGCATGATTTTCCTTTAACAAATTTAACAAATTCGTGGCAGAAGCTCGCCTTTTGGCGGCTCAAGATATCTGCTTGACCCATAAGCATTTTCAAGCAAAACTCCAGCTTTTTTATCGCTTACAACTTCACCTATAATACTTGCCAAGCTATTATATTTTTGTAAAATCTCAAGAGCTTTTTGCTCATCGCTAGGATCTACTGCTAGAACAAAGGTGCCTTCATTTGCTAGCTCATAAGCCTCAAATCCAAGCAATTCACAAATCCCTACTACTTCATCGCTTAAAGCTATTTTTTCTTCATAAACTTTTAGCTCGAAGCCTTTAAAATTTGCCCATTCATTAAGCACTGCTGAAAGCCCACCACGAGTAGCGTCACGCATACACTGAAGCTTTACACCTGAGTTTATTAAGTCTAAAACAACGTTTTTAAGTGGCTTGCAGTCACTTTTTAGCTCACTTTGCAAGGCAAGCTCTTCACGACTTGCCAAAATCACAGCCCCGTGTCTGCCAACATCCCCACTAAGTAGTATTTTAGCTCCTACTTTTAGATTTTTTAGCTCTATTTTATCGCAAATTATCTCGCCAATTCCGCTTGTGTTGATAAAAATCTTATCGCAACTTCCATTTGGCACGACTTTTGTATCCCCGCAAACTATACTTACTCCAGCCTCATCAGCAGTTTTTTTGATTGAGTTTAATATCTCTTTAAGCTCAAATATTTCAAGACCCTCTTCAAGTATGAGCGAGCAGCTAAGATATTTCGCATCGGCTCCCACCATACTTAGATCATTTACCGTGCCACAAACTGCGATTTTACCGATATCTCCACCACTAAATTTAATAGGAGTTACCACAAAACTATCAGTGCTAAATGCTATTTTTGAGCCTAAGCTTAGTATAGCACTATCATTGCTATCTTTTAAAATTTCATTATTAAAAGTCTCAAAAATCAGCCCATTTATAAGCTCATTCATCTCTTCACCGCCACCACCGTGGCTTAGCATTATCTTTTGCATTTAACCCCTTTTAGCGTATTTGTAGTAAGCAGCGCACGCGCCCTCGCCACTCACCATACAGCTTCCAATTGGATTTTGTGGATTACAGACTTTACCAAAAACCTTGCAGTCATAAGGCTTCGCCCTACCTCTTAAAATCTCACCACAAATACAAGCCTTGCTCTCTTTAGCACTTTGCACGCTGCAATCAAAGCAAACCCTAGCATCAATGCTGGCAAACTCGTCCTTTAGCTTCATGCCACTATTTGGTATCACACCAAGCCCACGCCAAGGAAAATCGCAAATCTCAAAATACTTATCTATTAGCTCTTTAGCCCTTAAATTTCCATTTTCGTTTACCACTCTAGCATATTCGTTATAGACTTCGTGAGTGTTTGCGTTTTGTTGTCTTACTAAATTTAACACACTATCCATAATGTCAAGTGGCTCAAATCCGCTAACTGCAATAGGCGTTTTATAGTCATCTGCTATGCTTTTATATACGTTGCTTCCTGTGATTACGCTGACATGACTAGGCCCCAAAAATGCGTCTATTTTCACATTTTCATCGTTCATTATCGCCCTTACAGGAGCTGGGACGGTGACGTGATTTATGTGAAAAAATAGATTTTTCAGCCCTAAATTTAGCGTTTTTTCTACCAAAACAGCACTCATTGGCGTAGTTGTCTCAAATCCAATAGCAAAAAATATAACCTTTTTATCTGGATTGTCTTGCGCGATTTTAAGGGCATCAAGAGGCGTATAAAGTGCTCTTATATCGTGTCCTTCACCTCTTAGCTTCATTAGGCTTGTATGGCTTCCTGGCACTCTTAACATATCTGCAAGTGTGCAAAATATCACGCCGTCCATACTAGCAAGTTTTATTGCTTCATCTATGCGAGTTTTTGGCATCACGCACACAGGACAGCCTGGACCATGAACGAAGTTTATATGCTCACCAACAAGACCTGGAATGCCAAATTTCATAATACTATGCGTATGTCCGCCGCAAATTTCCATGATATTTAGCGGCTTATTACTCTCTTTTTTTATCAGCTTTGAGATAGCTAAAATTTTATCTTTATCTCTAAAATCGTTTATCAAATCCATCATTTTAGCCTATTAGCAAGTCCCATATCGCCGTCATAGACGCCAATTGTCTCATTATTCATTTCTTTTACGATGTTCTCATAAACCTTTAAGCTCTCTAAAGCGTATTTTGTATCTATCTTTTCCATTGCAAAGCCCACATGGATCAGCACGTAATCGCCAACATTAACTGGCTCAGCGATAAGATCCAAGCTCACTCCACGACGCACTCCAAGAGTTTCGACTGTCGCGAAGTTGTTCTCATCTATTTCTATAACTTTTGAAGGTATGCTAAGGCACATTATCTAAATTCCTTTTTCATTTTTATATAATTTATCCATTTATCAATGCCTGCGCCAGTCTTACTATCAACCTCGATGATATCGACTTTTGGATTAAGTTTTCTTGCCTCTTTTTTAACCTCTTCAAGGTCAAAATCAAAATGTTCCAAAAGTGAAATTTTAGTGATTATCAGTACGTCTGCTGCTCTAAACATCACTGGATATTTTGCTACTTTATCAGCGCCTTCGGGAACGCTTAAAAGCACGGCGTTTAAGTGTGAGCCGACATCATAACTAGCTGGGCAAACTAGGTTTCCGACATTTTCTATAAAAACCAAATCAAGCTCATTTAAAGGCAGATGATGAAGCCCTTCATGAACCATAAATGCGTCCAAATGACAAGTCTGTCCAGTAGTGATTTGATGGGCTTTTGCTCCAGCATTTAGTATGCGATTTGCATCTTTGTTTGTTTCTAGGTCGCCTTCAACTACGCCTACTTTAAACGCACCATTTTTTATAGTTGCTTCAAGCAAAGTTGTCTTGCCAGCACCTGGAGAGCTCATCAAATTTATACACAAAATCCCTTTTTCGTCCAAATGCGCTCTATTGTGAGCAGCTTCAGCGTCATTTTGTGATAATATTTTTGTAATTACATCAACTGTTTTTTTCTCATTCAAAGCTGGGTGAAAATGATGATCATGAGAGTGCTCTCCGATATGCTCGTGAGAGTGAGTGTGAGTAACTCCGTCATGACTATGCTCGTGAGAGTGTCCATTTCCCATACTACAACCGCAATCTTTACACATAATTTATCCTTATTATTAATGTTTTGGCACAGCAGCACGAACTAATTTTGAGAATTTCACCCCTTTTAGTCCAGCAATACTGTCACTAAATTTTTCTATATCGTTAGCAAAGCCCTTTAAAACCATATTTTCCAAGCAGTTATGATGATCTACGTGAATATGATTCGTGCAAATTATATTGACATTTGCGTCGTGCTCGATATTCATTTTTCTGCTCATAAGCTCACCTTGATGATGATCGTAGATTATGGTTAGGACGCCAATTAGCTCTTCATTGTCGTGCGACCAGCTGTCTTTGACTATCTTTTCTCTGATAAGATCTCTTGTAAACTCACTTCTACTGGCGTAATTTCTTGCATATATCATCTTATCAAGCTCACTTAAAAGCTGCTCTGGAAGAGAGATACTAAACCTTATTATCCTATCTTCTTTATTCATTATGATTCCTAATTTTTTGTTTTTGATTATAACTTAAAAACTTTAAGCCATAGTAAATTTGCCCCATTGCAATAGCCGAATCATTCGCCGGTTCATCTTTTGGAAGATAGTATTTGATAGAGTTTTTTTCTAAATTTGATATTGTTTTTGATAAAAGCGCTCTATTTTGAAAGACTCCACCGCCTAAAACAACTGGTTTTTTATGGTGCAATGCAAGCTCCAAAATAAGATCAGCGATACCATTTATAAACCCAGTCGCCGCTACTTTTGGCTCGTCAGCTAAGGCGTTTAAAAAAGCATTTTTGTAGTTTATAATGCCATTTTCTATATCAAATTTATAAGCTATATCCAAGCTCTCATCGTACAAGCTCTCAAGCTCCATGGCTGCTTGCGCGTCATAGCTGATCGTTTCAATGCCAAGCACCAAAGAGGCAAAAGCATCAAAAATCCTACCAAGCGAGTTGGTTTGTACGCCTATATTTTTTGAGATAATTTTACTTAAATTTGCTAGTTTTATTTTGTCAAATTTAGCCTCCCATTTCGGTGCTGAAATTTGATATTTTTTTAGGATTGCATAGGTGAGATGATATATGTTTTTTATGGCGTTGTCGCCACCAACTAGCAAAAATGGATCAAATTTAGCCACTCTTTCATAGCCATTTTCATCAGCCAAAAACACTTCCCCACCCCAGATACTAGCATCATCGCCATATCCAGTCCCATCAAATCCAAAGCCAAGAACTTCGCCTTGCAAATCATTTTCAAACATAACTGAAAGCACGTGAGCGTAGTGGTGTTGGACTTTTCGTACCTTAAAACCAAGTTTTTCAAAGTGTTTTGTATGCAAAAAATATGGGTGCAAATCAGCCACAACAAAATCAAACTCCAGCTCATAAACGCTCTTAAACATATCAACAAGGCTTAAAAACCTCTCAAATGTCGCTGTATTTTTCAAATCTCCGATGTATGGCGAACTAAAAATCAAACCATCTTTATAGATAGCAAACTCATTTTTCAGCTCGCTTCCGATAGCTAAAAAACAGCTTTTTTGGCTAAATTTAGACTTAATTATTTTGGGTTTAATACCCCTTGAAGTGCGTAGCCACTGAGTTTTGCCATCGCAAACAAAAGCTATACTATCATCGCTTGGATTTAAAATATCTCTGTCATTATCAAGCACCAAATCAGCGATATTTTTAAGCTTCAAGCAGACTTCATCATAGTTTTTGATTATCGGCTCACCACTTATGTTTGCACTAGTTGCGATGAGCGGGAAGTGAGTGTATTCAAAAAGCAGCAAATGAAGAGATGTGGGAGCCAAAAATATGCCTACTTTGTCTAAATTTGGAGCTAAAATTTCAGGCAAATTTCTATTTTTTTTAACTAAAACTATAGGTTTGATATTTGAGTTTAAAAGCTTTAGCTCACTTTGGCTAAATTCAGCAAAATTACTAGCCATAATCTCATCTTTACACATCAGTGCAAATGGCTTGTGTGGGCGATTTTTGCGACTTCTTAGTGAGTTTATCGCAGTTTCATTTAAAGCGTTGCAAACAAGATGAAATCCGCCAATGCCTTTTATGGCAATAATTTTGCCATTTTTTAGCTCGCGTACGCACTCATTTATGGCTTCAAAATCACTAAATTTAATCTCATTATCAAGGCTTTTTAGGCTCACTTTCGCCCCACACTCATTGCAAGCAACTGGTTGAGCGTGATAGCGGCGATTTAGCGGATTTTCATACTCGTTTTGACACTCATCGCACATTTTAAATTTAGCCATTGTAGTATTTTGGCGGTCATAAGGAAGCGATCTGATAATAGAAAATCTAGGGCCACAGTTCGTGCAGTTTATGAAAGGATGATGGTAGCGGCGATTTCTTGGGTCATAAAACTCGCTTTTACACTCATCGCAAATCGCAAAATCAGGCAAAATAGGAGCTATTTTTTGTGCGTCTTTTGAGGTTATGATTTTAAACTCGCTAAATTTTCTTTGGCTAGGAGCGATGCTAAGCTCATCGATTCTTGCAAGAGGTGGAAGCTCATCTCTGATAGCTTGAATAAATTTATCGCAACTAAGATCATCAGCATAAATCTCTATTTTAACGCCGCTTGAGTCGTTAAAAACCTCTCCGAAAATGCTAAATTTAGAAGCAAGCAAATATATAAAAGGCCTAAATCCAACACCTTGAACCAAGCCTTTTACTTCGATTTTAAGAGATTTCAAGCCCGTATTGCTCGCTAAATCTTGTTTTGTAGTTTGAGTTTGAATACTTCAAAACCAAATTTGCTATAGTTTTATTTTCAAAAAGCATTCCAGATAGTAGCATATCGTGGCACTCGAACTCATCTTTGATGATGTCGCCAAAATCGCTTATGAAAAATGCCAAACTCTCAAAGCAACCAAAAGATATGTTTTTCGGCTCAGCTCCAGCAAGTTTGAAACTCATCAAAGATCTAAAGAATTTAATCTCGTCAAATTCATTTTTGCTACTCATTTTATAATCAATCCTAACGCCCTTTTGACCGCCAAAATCTCTTGCAAAATCAAAAATCTTCTCGCCAAATCCAAGTATATTTCCAGCTATCAAAAATAAAGAATGAAAGTTATTTGGTAAATTTATCTCTCCGCTTGGGAGTTCATAAGCTGCTTTATAGTTTTGCAAAAGTCTATCACCACCTTCATAGCTTTGGATTTTTTCATAGATCTCTTCATAGCTTTTTGGGGTGTTTATTTTAAGCAGTTCGTATTCGTTTTCATCTTTATAAACCTTGATAAAATCGCTAGATTTATGACTTAAAAATATCCTTGTTACAGTTTTGCTAAGCAGATCAAATTCTTTTAAATTTAGCCCAAAAAGAGCTAAATTTTTATCATTTTTTGAGTTTATAAAATCGAAATCTTCTTTGCTTATAAATTTATTATTTACAATACTTAAAAAGCTATTTTCTAAAACTGAAATTTTAAAATCTACCTTTGCTCTTACTTGCAAAAAGCTTATTCCATCTTCAAACAAAGCCTTGCAAATCTCGTAAATATCGATATCCCAAGCAGATCTGACATCAAAATACATCGGCGCGTTTTCGTGATTGCCCCTAAAAATAGCATTTGTTTTTAAAGTAAGAACTGGCTTTTCAAAACTAGCTAGTGCAATAAGAGTTTTTTCATCACAGACAAAAAGCTTTGGAAGCGTTTTCAGGTTTGTAGGCAGCAGATAATCACACTCAAACCCGTCAAATTTAGATATCTCAAATCCGTCAAAAACAACGCTTTTTCCAGCTTTTAGATCCGAAATAGCCGATTTCATAAACTCTTCATTTTTGCCAAAACCAAATTCATTTTGACCTGATTTTAGACTAAGTGGAGTTATATTATTAAATTTAAAATCAAAACTAGCATCGATATGACTAGGCATTTCATCTGCAATTTTTACGTTTGAGTTTTGTAAAAATATAGAGTGCGGCACCATTGTTATGAACTCATCATTAAATTTGCTAAGCCCTGCTTCATCGCCTTTGACATACAAATTTATAATAGAATTATCATAAGTTATAGCGTACTTTAGACCACTTTTCTTCGCCCAAAAGCCAAGAAAAAAACCAAGAGTTTTTTGTGAGCTAGCGAAGTTAAACTCAAAACAAATTATCAAAATTGCTCCTTTTTCCACTCATTCGCAATGCTCTGAATGTCTGTATCGTCAATTTTTTCATATTCAAAACCAAGTTCGCCAAGATGTTTTAGCAAAGTTTTTTGCATTACAGTAGTGCCGTTTTTGACCTCACTACTCAGCTCAAAACTCATAGGAGTTATTCTTTTAGGGATTATTCCTAGTATTTTGGTTTGTGGCCTATCACCCACTAAATCCATCATTTCAAGCGTTTGAAGCATCTCTATTTCGTGAGCTGAGCCAGACCAGTTAATGCTACGTGGCATATCATCAAAATCAAAAAAATACACTTCACCGATATTTGAGCCATCAGCGTCTATACAATCTACAATGATAGCATAATCATAGCTAGCTATTATCGGGCTTAAGACATTTGCCAAAGTCCCGCCATCGACAAAATCTAAAGTATGTTCTTTTGATTTAAATTTGAAGTTTTTTTCAATCATTTTAGTAAAATGAACGCCGACCCCTTCGTCGGCGAACATTACATTACCTATTCCAAGCAGTAAAACACGCATTTATTAATGCTCTTTTGGGAATTTATAACCACTTATAATGGCATCCATTGCCCCATCTTTACCTTTAATAGCATTGAATATAGCCATATAAACGTGTGCTACAACAAATATCATTATAATCCACATAGCTATATGATGGATTAAACGAACATTTGCAAGCCCGCCCATCCATACTTCTACTACTCTCATCGGATCATAAAGTAATCCACCAAGTCCTTCGTGATAAACATGAACGTATAAAATAAGTCCAGTTAGACAAATCACAAATAAAACTATGTAGAAAAACAAATATGACACAAATTGCAAAGGATTATAAACTCCGCTTAAATGTGGATGTTTACCTAAAAATAGATAGTATTTTACTTGATCTATCCAAATTTTTGGATTTATTGAGTCTTTTACACTGACTCTTTCTATCTTACTTTTCTTATCAAACAAAAAAAGATAAAATTTGAAAATAAAACATCCAATAAGCACAAAACCTACTATTTGGTGAACTGCACGCCATTTAGCATTCATAAAATTTACAGGCTCACTAGTAATCACTGGGCTTACAAAAACATAAGCCAAGTAAAAGCCACTCACTATCAAAATAGCGATACTAATAGCTCTTATCCAGTGAGTTAATCTAAGTCCGATTGAAAATTCATACTCGGCGATACGTTTGTTATCTTCTTTCATATCCGCTCCTTAAATCAAATTCGGATTTACTTTATACTTGCTAAGCTCATTTCCCTTAGTATCCATAACATGAACCGCGCAAGCTATACAAGGATCATAAGAGTGGATTTTGCGAATGATTTCAAGAGGTTGTTTAAGATCAGCTATCTTCATACCAACAAGGCACGCTTCATAGCTAGCCATTTGACCTTTTGCATCTTTTGGGCTTGCATTCCAAGTAGATGGAACTACTGCTTGCCAGTTTTCGATAACACCATTTTTGATTCTGCACCAGTGGCTTAGCATACCTCTTGGAACATTACCTATAAATCTACCTTTGTACTCTTTGTTATTATCTATAACATATTTTGCGCAAGTGCTTTGGTCGATTTTTAAATTTGCTATTAGGTTGTTAAGTGCTGTTAAGGCATTATCAGCAACTATTTTAGCTTCGATCATACGACAAGCTGTTCTACCAAGTGTTGAGAATACTGCAGATAGTGGAAGACCTGTATCTTTTAAGAATTGATCTACTACTGCGACAACTTTTTTGTTGCCTTTTGCATAGTTTACAACGATATTTGCGATTGGTCCTACTTGCATTGTTAAACCATCATATCTTGGAGCTTTTATCCAGCTGTATTTACCAGTGATGTCAAACACCTTGCTCTCTTCCATCTCGCCTTTTGCATTCATAGTTTTAGCATCTTTAAATCCTGTATAGTTTGGATCAGTTTCGCCATCGTATGGATGAAGTGGAGCTGGATTTTTATACCATGATCTTGTAGCTTCTTCAGTTATTTTATTTTCATCTACTTCATAAACCTTGCTTACATCGCCATTTAAGATATAGCCACCCTCAAATAAATAATCATTTGCACCAACTTGGAAGTCAGTATAAGTCATTAAATTTGGTGTGCCAACGTCATTTAAAACGCTTGGTTCATTAGCATAAGCTTTGCCAGCCATTACTAAATCTGGATAATATGCACGGTTGATGAAATCAGCCATTTCCCCAAATTTAACCATATATTCGCCAAGTCTAGCTGGATCTTGTAAATCCATGATACAAGTTACACCACCAACTGTAAGGCTTTGTGGGTGAGGTTGTTTAGCACCAAATATAGCCATAGCTTGAGCTACTGTTCTTTGAAGTTTTAAGCACTCTAAATAGTGGCTAAGAGCTATAAGGTTTTGCTCTGGAGTTAGTTTATAAGTTGAGTGACCCCAATATGCATTTGCAAATGGTCCAAGATTTCCTTTTTCAACGAATTTTTTAACTTTATCTTGAACTAGTTTTAGTTGGTCTGCACCACAAGCGTATGGATATTCAGCCCATTTAAATGCCTCTTCGCTAGCTTTTTTAGGGTCTGCGCTAAGAGCACTAACCACATCAACAAAATCAAGCCCATGAAGTTGATAAAAATGCACTGGGTGATCGTGTAAAAATAGTGCTGCATTCATAAGTGTTCTAGTAAGTTTTGCATTTAGTGGTGGAACTATACCAAGAGCATTTTCAACTGCTTCGATACCTGCTCTATAGTGTGAAAATGTACAAACACCACAAATTCTTTGAGTCATAAAACCAGCATCTCTAGGATCTCTTCCTTTTACTACTGTTTCGATACCTCTCCAAAGAGTTGAGCCACTATAAGCTTCTTTAACCATATTATTTTCATCAACTACAACTTCGATTCTAAGGTGACCTTCGATTCTTGTTATAGGATCTACTACTATTCTTTGTTCGCTCATATATTACTCCTTGTCTTTTGCAACTGTTGAAACTAATGCGTGGGCTGCTACTGCAACTCCAGTGATTGCTAGAACGCCGATACCTATCTTATCAGTAATAGCATCAGCTCCTATGCCGTCAAATACTGTATCAAATAATCTATCTCCAAGTGGTTTTTCAAATGGTCCCATTGTATCCCAAAAATCAGGCTCAGAGCAACCTATACAGCCGTGACCTGCTTGAACTGGCCAGCTAGTGTGTTGGTTAAATCTCTCACGTGAGCAGTTGTTAAATGTATATGGTCCTTTACAGCCGACTTTGTATAGACAATAACCTTGTTTTGCACCCTCATCGCCAAATTCTTGAACGAACTCACCAGCATCAAAACGACCACGTCTTTCGCAAAGATCGTGAATCCTGATACCATAAGCCCATTTTGGACGGTTATAAACATCAAGCGCTGGAAGTGAGCCAAATAATAAGAAATTTAATACATTTCCTACGATATTTTTCTCGCTTGGAGGACAGCCCGGTACGTTTATAACAGGTTTATTTGTGATTTTATAAAGCGGTTGAGAATTTGTTGGGTTTGGGCGAGCGGCTTGAATACCACCAAAGCTTGAACAAGTTCCTATAGCAAATATTGCTAAAGCATTGTTACTTGCATGGATCGCGTGGTCTCTACCAGTTGTACCTTTTGGTCCAACAGTTAGATAAAATGCGCTATCACCATCAGGAATACCACCTTCTACCATTAAGACATATTTGCCTTTATATTTTTCTATAGCACCTTCTAGGTTTTCTTCAGCTTGCCAACCAGCAGCAGCCATGACTGTTTCGTGGTATTCAAGGCTGATATAATCAAATATCAAACTATCGATTGTAGGAGCGTCAGTTCTTAGTAAGCTTTCGCTACAACCAGTACATTCAGCCATATGTAGCCAAATTACAGGAAGTCTATCAGCAAGCTCGGCTGCTTTTGCAACTGTAGGAGCAAAACTTGCAGGAAGTGCCATTGCAGCAGTCATCATTCCAGCCCATTTCATGAAATCTCTACGAGTAAAGCCATTTTCTTTTAAAACAGCCATAATAGAGCTATTTTCTTTGATTTTTGGCATTTTTGATAGGGCATCTAATCTATCTTGTATAGTGTTTAAGAGTTTATGATCAACCATAAATTCCCCTTGAAGTTAAGATTAAATTTATATGAAATAAATTTTTAATTGTTGCTATTCTACAATCATTATTCTTAATAATTTACATAAAATAAAGTTAATTTTAAAAACTAATATTAGTTTAATAACATATTTTTATATTAAGTAACACTAGTTTAATTTATAATAAAAACATCATAGAAACTTCAGTAAAATCATATATATTATAGTGGGGGTGAGTATACTTAAAAGTGCATTTCTTGTATAAATCTGTAAAACTAACGCAAGTATCACACAAAAAATTTGATTAAATCCATACGGATAAATTTCAAAATTGGTAAATTTTAAAGAGTAAATAACCAAGATTATCATGATTAATAAACCCATATTTTTTTGTAAATGGATCAAAACCCAGTGATCTGACCTCTTTTTAAGCAAAAAATATGGCAAAAATCTAGTTAGCATCGTAGCGAGCATAGCGACTAAAATATATGGCAAAACTTCCATTATAGCCACCTTTTAAACATAAGCAAAAATATGGTCGCCGACAGAAGCGTCCCCATTAAAAAAAACTTATCACTAAAGATAAACAGTCCAGCAATACCGATGATAAAACCGAGTAATAATACTTTATAGTTTTTATTTTGCCTATAAAGTTCATAGCTTAAAACGACAAATAATGCAGTCAAGCTAAAGTCGATACCAGCGTAATCTATTTTTAAATTTTTCCCTATCAAAACGCCAATACTCACGCCTAAAACCCAATAAATTTGATTTAAAAATAGAGTTAAATTTACAGCCATATCGTAGTTTTGAACGTTTTTTATATAGTTTTGAGCCTTTAAAATAGCAAAGCTCTCATCAGTCAAAGCAAAAATAGCATAAAACTTAAATTTCAAAGCCTTCAAGTCATCAAGCAACGCCATAGTATAAAAACAATGCCTTAAATTTATCAAAAAAATAGCCAAAAAAACTTCTAAAAGCCCAGCGTGAGCAGATATCATACCCACTAGCAAAAACTCAGCGCTTCCAGCATACACCAAAAGACTTGTTAAAATAACTAGCACTCCATCAAGCCCGAAGCTAAGCCCAAATAGCCCAAATGCAATCCCAAGTGGAATGTAGCCGACCATGGCAGGTATTGTTATTTTGAATATTTCAAATTTGCTTAGCTGTTTCAATATTTTTCCAAAAAGTTTTAAAATAAGCTCGGATTTTACATAATTTTAGCTTTACTCTTTATAAATATTTAAATACTAAAATTTAATAAAAAATTTATGCCAAATTTTGATTTATAAAATTTATATATTAATATAGAAATCAAAACTTAATATAAGATTATATGATTTTAAGTCTTTATATGTTAGCATAACCACAATTTTTGCTAATTAAATTTAGCAAATCAAGTAAGGAAGTTATGGAAAATCAAATTCTTCTAGAAATTTTATCTAATAAAAAAGTTCTTTGTTTGGAAGATGAGCCAAATATACTAAAAAATATTATAGAATCTTTAGAACTATTTTTCGGTCAAGTTGTCGGCGTCAAAGACGGTGTAGAGGCTTTTGATGAGTTTATGACAAACTCTTATGATGCTTTAATTCTTGATATTTCAGTTCCAGGCTTAGACGGGCTAGAGCTTGCAAAAAGAGTCAGACAAATCAACCACACCATACCTATAGTTATCTTATCAAGCCACACAGAACAAGAGTATTTGTGGAGAGCTATTGAGCTTAAGATCACAAGATACCTTCCAAAACCTTATGACAAAGCAACTTTCATAAAAGCTCTTGAAAGTATAGCCTCTGAGCTAACTGACCATGTTTTGATTTTTGCTATAGATAATGATTTGAAATATGACTTTAGCAAAAAGATACTTTATAGTAGCGATGAGACCTATCATCTTTCTAAAAAAGAGAGCCAGCTGCTTGAGTATTTCTTAAAAAACAAAAACAAAACCATAACTTATGAGCAAATTTTTGACTATATGTGGGAGTTCGAGCAGCCAAGCAAGGAAGCTATCAAAACCATAATCAAAGATTTAAGAAAAAAAATCGGTAAAAGTATCATCAAAAATTTATACGGCGTTGGGTATTTGTGTGAAATATAACTTCAAATTTATCGTCTCTTTGTTTGCGATTTTATACGTGGCAATCACGCTTTTGGTTTTTAACTTCTATAGAGAACTCGCTATGAAAGATGCAAGACAGCAAGCATTTTACATACTAGATGCGATGAATGCAGTAAGGGATTATGTAGCAAGCGTGCAAAGACCACTTCTTGAAGAGCTAAAAGACAAAGACATTTTAGCAGATGATTTTTTTGATTCTAGGCTGATGTCATCATCGTATATCACAAGAGAAGTGTATAAAATCCAGCACGCAAAACAAAATATAGACTATGATTATAAGCTAGTCGCCCTAAATCCACTAAACCCTTCTCACATCGGAACTGAGTTTGAAAACAAAATCCTAAACGACTTTAAAGAAAATAAATACAATAGCTATTCAAGCATAATTCTTGACGAGAATCATACACCATATTATTATGTCGGACTTCCTATCAAACACTCTCAAGCATCTTGCGCTGATTGTCACACTCCTGACTCTGCCCCTAAAAAGCTAGTAGAACAATATGGTAATAGCTTAAATTTCCAAAGCCAAATCGGCGATACCATAGCCATGATATCATTTAAAATACCTATAGAAAATATATTGTCATATCATCTAAAAGAATTTATAGTAAGTGGTGCTACTATATTTGGGGTTTTTGTACTGTTTATATTTTTTATATATAAAATCCAAAAAAAAGAAAAAGAGCAAAACGAACTTCTAATGATCCACCAAAGCAGACTTGCTCTCATGGGCGAGATGATAAGAAATATATCTCATCAGTGGAAGCAGCCATTAGCTCAAATCAGCTCTACACTTATAAATTTAGAACTATACGCTCAAAGAGATAAACTAACCAAAGAAAAGCTATACGAAAAGATCAAAGACACAGACGAGCAGGTTAAATTTATGTCAAACACTGTAGAGTATTTTAAAAATTTCTTCAATCCAAATATGCAAAAGAAAGAGTTCACAAGCAAAGAAGCCATAGACCAATCCCTAAAACTCTTAAATGAAGCTTTAAAAACAAATAGCATAAAAGTAAATATAGATATTAAAGACAACTTCACTCATTTTGGAAATATTAACGATATTATGCAAGTTATCATAAATATTATTAACAATGCAAAAGAAGCTTTTGTATCTACAAACATCACAGATAGACAAATCCACATCACCTCAGTAGCACAAGATAATATGCGTATCATAAATATAAAAAATAATGCTGGGAGCATAGATCCAGAGCTTATAAACAAGATATTTGAGCCATATTTCACAACCAAAAATACAGGAAATGGACTTGGCTTATATATGTGTAAGATGATAATGCAAAAAAACAAAGGAAAGATATTTGTGCAAAATATAAATAATTGTGTAATATTTACTATTGTCTTTTTAAATTCATAATTTGTTAATTTTTCCCCTTTTTTTACCACTATTTATTGTTACTATTTGAAATATGCAAAATTATCACAATTTTGGATGAATTTCATAAAAGGAGAGCAGATGAAAAAGTTAAATAAAGCGTTGCTTTGTTTGGCTGTTGGCTTTGGCATTTTTGGTTCAAACGCCTGTGCTATGGAAGGCATGGACATGACCAAAGAAGCAAGAGACATCATTGCTAACCCAAAGGGAACTTTGGAGAGCAGAGGCGTTATTTCATTGCAAGACTACATTGTAGAAGAGCAAGAAATGTACAATTGGTTGTTTAAAAACCACCCTATTTTCACAAAATATGGTGGTAAAACAGTAGGTAAAATGGCTGTGGGTGACCGTGGTCATGAGTGGATAGCTGAGGGTCATGGTAAAGATTTATCTAAACTTAGCAAACGTGAAAACGGACAAGGCGTAAGCTCAATGATGTATAGGATAGCATCAACTTCAACTTTGATGTTCCCTAATAAATTTATAGGTCCTGAAAAATGTGGTGAGTGCCACCCTGCACAATACGAAGTATGGAGCAGATCAAGACACTCAACAACTATTCGTTTCCCAGGCGAACACCCTGAGTTTAACAACAATCTAGTAGATCCTGTATTTGACAAAGATACAGCTTCAATCCTTCCAAAAGGTATTACTCCAGATGTAGTTTATGCTACTATCGGTCACGTAAGAACAAAACTTGGATATATAGATGCTTGGCTACTTCGTGGTACATATCACGTTGAAAACGGACTTTTAAAAGACGGAACAGGTCAAATAGTCGCTGGATCAAACCAATGGCAAAGAACTTGGGCTCTAAATTTAACTCCAGAAGTTGTCAAAAAAATCAAAAAATGGATTCCAGAATTCCCAGAAACTCTTGAAGAATACGGCGTAAACTCTGGATATGTAAGAGGTCTTGCATCATACGCTGCAAAATACAAAACTCAAATGTCTTTCCAAGCAAATTCATCATACTGTGAAGTTTGTCACCCAGTTAAATTTGACTTCAAAGACAAAAAAGATTTCTACAACGCTTTAGGAAATGCTAAAGAGTTACAAAAACACACTATTTCTAAAGGCGTAAGCTGTGAAGAGTGCCATGGCGCTGGCGGACACTTAGATGGTGGTACTGGAAATCGTATGTCAAACTGCGAACGCTGTCACCAAAGATTTAACTATAGCCCAGATTTAGCAAGAAGTAATCCACTAAATGCTGGAAAACTTGACCTTTCTTTGAGTTCTAAATTTAAATCAATGGGACCAGGATGTGGTAGTGAAGGCTCACAAACTTACTTTACAGCTCACTATGACAAAGGTATGAGATGTACAACTTGCCACGATCCACACGATGTAACAGGTCCAGTTGTTGGCGATAAGAGCATAAAAGGACTTAACTATAACTCTGAACAAGGTTATTTAAGTGCATTATATACTAAACCAAAAATTAGAAAAGATTGTAAAGACTGCCACAAAGAGCAAGCTTACATAGCTTCTAAAGCAGACACTCATAGTAAAAATAGCTGTGCAAGTTGCCACATGCCATTTATGATGAGTTGTGAAAACTTCTACGCAGTTCAATTCCAAGACAATGCTGGATTTGATACTCAAAGAAGATCACACATCTGGAAAATCGATGTTAGCCCAACTAGAAAATCACTTGTTGCAGGTGCTACTTCAAAAGATCCAAGAGATGGTAAAGATTGGTATTTCCAAAGAAATGAAGATGGACGTAACTTCGTCGACTTGATGTGGGCTTGTGCTAGAACATCATGGGCAGACCAAGATATGGTAGATGCAAAAGGCTGCCACAGTCCAGTGCTTTCAGAGCTTAAAGAAACATTGCACTTCAAAAACCAAAAACAAGCTTATGATGAAGTTATGGGATGGCAAACTCCGGTTAAAACTACCTTAACTCAAATCAAAGTTGGTATACAAGGAATTTATGGTATTCTTGAAGTTAAAAAACTTAACCCAAGTGACAAGACAAGAGTTTACGAGCTAATCGAAAAAGCTCAAGAAACTGTTGATCTACTTGAAAAAGATGGTTCATTTGGTATGCATGGTTTCAAATATACTAAACAAAGACTTGACGCTTCTAAAGAGTACATCAACGAAGCTCAAAGAATTATCAACAAATAATTCACACAACAAAAAAGGGCTATGACTTCATAGCCCTCTAAATTTAAAAGGTTAAAACGATGCAAAAACAACTCTTAACAAGTTTGGTTGCGATTTTTTGTTTAGCAGGATATTCATTTTGCGCTGATCTAAAAACGCAAGAACAAAAAGAATCTTATAGTATTGGAGCTTCTACTGGAAGCTATATCTCTAATCAAATTTTAAACCAAGAAGCACTTGGAGTAAAATCAGATATAAATGCAGTAGTTGATGGCTTTATGGACGCTCTTAGCAAAAAACAAAAACTAAGCGATGAAGAGATTATCACTCTTTTAAACGCGAGAGCTGATAGGCTAAATGAGATAGTCAAAAAACAACAAAAAGAGCAAATTGACGCAAATCTAAAAGCTGGAAAAGAGTTTATGGCAAAAAATGCTAAAAGCTCAAAAGTCAAAACTACAAAATCAGGCGTCCAATACGAAGTTATAAAACCGGCAAAAGGCGAAAAACCAAAACCAGAAAGTATCGTTTTGATCAATTACAAAGCGTATTTAGTAGATGGAAAAGTTTTTGATGACACTTATGAGAAAAAATCCCCTGCACATCTTTCAATGATAAACATCATTGATGGCTTAAAAGAGGCGCTTTTGCTTATGAATACTGGATCAAAATACAAAGTCGTAATCCCAAGCAATCTTGCTTATGGTGAAGCTGGAATGGGCGAAATCCCTGGTGGCTCGACAGTTGTTTTTGAAATAGAGCTTATGAAAGTTCTAAAACCAGGCGAGCTAGCAAACAGTGCAAAGGCTCTGAGTGATGATATGAAAAACTTTCATGACACAAATACGACAAAATAAAATCCTTGCTACCCACGCATAAAAAGGAGAGTAAAAATGGAAAACAAAAGAAGAGCCTTTATCAAATATCTTTCTGTAGGCTCAGTTGGTGTTGGTGTTGCAAGTTACTCAAATTTGCTTGCAAAAACGCAACCAAGCCAGGATGAAACTAAAGACAAAAAACCACATTTTGGGATGATATTTGACCAAAATAAATGCGTTGGATGTACTGATTGTGAAAGAGCTTGTAAAAAGGTAAATTTGGTTCCAAAAGATCAAATGAGACTTTACGTACAAGACAAAACAGACCCACAAAAAAGAATGGAAAAAAGATATGTCAGAGTATCTTGCCAACAATGCGTTGATGCACCTTGCGTGAAAGTTTGCCCTACAAAAGCCTGTCACAAGGATGAAAACGGCATAACTACAATGAATACAGATGATTGTATAGCCTGTAAATACTGCATAGTTGCCTGTCCTTATGATGTGCGTTTTATCAACGAAGAGACAAAATCTGCTGAAAGCTGTAACTTCTGTGCTGATACAAATTTAAAAGACGGACATGAGCCAGCTTGCGTAGAAGCTTGTAAATACGAAGCACTAGTATTTGGCGATCTAAATGATGAAAACTCATATATAAGCAAAATGCTAAATGTAAAAGATAGTCTTAGGATGAGACCTGAGTGTGGTACAAATCCTAGCTTACGCTATATCCCTGTAGTGAAATTAGGAGTATGATATGAACTCAGCAATAAATTACACATATACATTTTCTCACGGCGTCGAGTGGGGTTGGCCGATTGCCGTTTATCTTTTGCTAGCTGGTATGAGTGGTGGGGCTTTGATAGTTTCTATACTCATAAGACACTACAAAAAACAAGAGGCTAGTACTCCACTATTTAAAGCAGCTTCATTGCTTGCTTTTGTGACAATTATGCTCGGTATGGTTTGCCTTGTAGGCGACCTTGATAAGCCACTATATTTTTGGAAAATACTAATCAATTATAACTTTAACTCAGTTATGTCTATTGGTGTTTTAGCACTTTGTATTTATATACCACTTAGCTTTGTTATGGTGCTTTATGCCTTTGAAGATGAGATACTAGAGCTTTTAAGCAAACGCTTTACATTTTTAAAGGGTTTATTTGTAACTGTGATGCAAATCCTAAACAAAATCCGTCCATTAGTAAATGCACTTTGTATTGCTTTTGCTGTGATTGTTTGTGCTTATACTGGATTTTTGATCTCAGTTTTGGTTCGTTTCCCACTTCTTAATACTGCAGTATTGCCTGCGCTTTTTGTGGCTTCTGGACTAAGTGCGGGAATCGCTGGCTCAAGTTTACTTGCGGCACTTTGCTTCAAAGAAGATCACCACTCAAATGATCTAAAAACACTACACAAAATCGAATGGCCAGTTATGGCTGTTGAGATTATGCTTCTTGGAATGATATTTGTATCACTTATCATAGGAAGCGACGCTCAAAAAGCTGCAAGTGCGGCATTTTGTGGTGGTGCTTGGTCTGGGCTGTTTTGGGTAGGTGTTGTTGGTATAGGCTTTTGTCTTCCTATAGTTTTAAATTTTCTACTAGGTAAAAAAGTAGCTTCATCAAATTTGGCGTTTTATGTAAGTAGTTTTGCAAGCGTTATTGGTGTTTTACTTTTAAGAATATTTATAGTCTATGCTGGACAAACTTATGATATATTTATATAAAAAATGAGGAAATAGCGTGAAATTGATTTTAAATTTAAAACGAGTTCTTTTATCTTATAAATTTATACTTTTCTTGCTATTTATACTTGCTTGTGGCGCTGGCGTAGCCACATTTTTAGAGAGCATTTATGATACTCAAACTGCAAAGATTTTTGTCTATAATGCCTTTTGGTATGAAGTTCTCATGTTTGTTTTGATGATATCTTTGATAGGTATCATCTTGCAAACAAAAATGTATAAACGCTTTGGCGCCTTTGTCATTCACTTAGCTTTCATAGTCATCATAATAGGCGCTTTTTTGACTAGATATTTTGGAGATGAAGGCATTATGCATATCAAAGAAGGTGACAAACAAAACCAAATGGTAAGCGTAAAATCATACCTTCAAATCAAATCAGACAATCAAATTTTTGAATACCCACTAAATTTAGCCCGCATAGGCAATAACGATTTTTCATTTTCTCAAGAAATAAACTCAAAAACTATAATTATAAAATTTAACTCTTATGAACCAGCACAAAAAGGGCAGCGTGCAACTCTTATGGTTGATGCCATTATAAACAGACAAATCTCACAAACTATAGCCATAAAAGGTGGTGTAGGCTGGCTTGGTGAGCCAAGCATTTTAAATTTCGACAATCAAAAAATAGAGCTCTCATGGGGTTCTAAACTAATAAATTTACCATTTTGGATAAAGCTAAATGATTTTGAACTACTCAGATATCCAGGATCTAAAAGCCCATCATCTTATGCTAGTTATATCGATGTTTTGGATACAAATTTGAATAAAATTTTAGATTATAAAATCTTTATGAACCACCCTTTAAGCTTTGAAGGGTATAAATTTTTCCAGTCCTCATACGATCCTGATGAGAGTGGAAGTGTGCTAGAAGTAAATAAAGATCCAGGAAAATGGCCTACATATTTTGGTTATTTTCTACTTTGTCTTGGCTTTGTCGGAAACTTTTTTACAAAAAAAAGCAGATTTGCAAAGCTAAAAGAGATCATAAAAAACAGCTCATTTGCATTTTTTATATCTTTTGCCCTACTCTCTTTCGCAGCTCCAAGCTTGCAAAGCAGTGAGCTAGAGCAGTTTAGAGCTAATTCATACGAGCACGCATCTGGTGAGTTTGCCACTCTTCTCGTGCAAGATTATAAAGGCAGGATAAAACCTATTGGCACAGAGGCTCATGAAATAGTAAATAAAATCAGCGGCAAAAGCTCGCTTATTGGCTTGAGTGCTGAACAAATCATCTTAGGAATAAATACAAATCCAAGCTTATGGCGAACTTTAGAAATAATAAAATTAAATAATAATGAGATAAAAGAGCTTTTAAATTTGCCAAAAGAGCAAAATTTCGTCAGCTTCAATCAAGCCTTTGATGAGAATGGCAACTACAAACTTGCTATTTTTGTAGACAAGGCAAATGAAAAAAGCGTGTCACAAAGAGGAGTTTTGGATAACGAGCTTATCAAATTTGATGAGAGATTAAACATAGCTTATCTTACTTTTAAAGGTGTGTATTTTAAATTTATCCCAATAGCAAATGACAAATCAAACAAATGGTTATCACCAAATGACGCATTTTACGATGATAGAGTAGATTCTGAAGTAAAAAATATGCTAAATGATTATCTTGTTGGTCTTGAAATTGGCTTACAAGGTGGTGACTGGAGCGGTGCAAACAAAGCCTTAAATGAGCTAAAAGCCTACCAAAAAGCAGTCTCAAGCCACATACTTCCAAGTCTCAAACGCACACAAATAGAGATTTTATACAACAAGTTATCAATCTTTAAAAATTTAGTATATTTTTATCTTATTATTGGCGTAATTGCCCTATTCTTAGGCTTTATATCAATATTTTTGCTAAAACGCTTTTCAAATTTAGAAAAACTTATATTTGCCATTTTTGTTGCTGGATTTTTAGCTCACACTCTTGGACTTGGGCTTAGATGGTATATTTCAGGGCACGCTCCTTGGAGTGATTCTTATGAATCAATGATATATATCGGCTGGTCTGCAATTTTGGCTGGAATGATACTATTTAAAAGATCTATACTCATACTTGCGGCTTCGTCTTTGCTCGCTGCCATTATGATGCTTGTGGCTCACATGAGCTTTATCAATCCACAAATCACAAATTTAGTCCCAGTCCTAAAATCATACTGGCTTAGCGTGCATGTTTCAGTTATCACTGCAAGCTATGGATTTTTGGGTCTTGGAGCATTGCTTGGGCTTATAGTTTTAATCCTAATGATATTAAAAAATGATAAAAACAAAGATAGATTAAACGCACAAATCAAATACCTAATAGCCATAGATGAGATAAGCCTTATAATCGGACTTTCTATGCTTACAGTGGGCAATTTTTTTGGCGGGATTTGGGCGAATGAAAGCTGGGGAAGATATTGGGGCTGGGATCCTAAAGAGACTTGGTCTTTTGTATCTATCATAGTTTATGCCATAGTTTTACACCTTAGATTTATACCAAAGCTAAATTCAGTTTATGTATTTGCCATAACTTCAGTTTTTGCGTATTCATCTATCATAATGACATATTTTGGGGTGAATTTTTATCTTACTGGTATGCATTCATACGCAGCCACAGGACAAAGCCCTGAAGTACCAAATTTAGTCTATTACGTGCTATTTACGATAATACTTATAAGCATCTTTGCAAGCAAGGGCAAAGATATAAAACCAATCAAATAAAGGAATAAAAATGAAAAAAACTCTTATCACAGCTCTAGTCGTTGCCACGTTTGCAAATGCTGGCTTCATCGCTGATGGAATCGAAGCCAAACAAAATGGCGACCACCAAAAACTAATAGAAATTTACTCAAAAGCTTGCAATGAAGACAAAAAAGCCTCAGGCTGTTACAATCTTGGCGTTTTGTATTATGAAGGCACTGGAAACGTCCAAAAAGACTACAAAAAGGCCATAAACTCTTATGAGAGAGCTTGTAAAGACAACTTTGCTCTAGCTTGCAATAATCTTGGATATATATACGAAAGTGGCTCTGGCGCAGACCAAAACTTCACAAAGGCGATCTCTTATTACGAAAAAGCTTGTAAAGACAATGAAGGATGTACATCTTTAGGACTTCTTTATGCTAATGGCGCTGGCACTCCAAGAGATATAGAAAAAGCTATAAAACTCTACACAAAAGCTTGCAATTACGGCGATATGATGGGCTGTAATAATCTTGGATATTTATACATGGAAGGAATCGGCGTAGAAAAAGACTTCAAAAAAGCCAAAAACTACTATGAAAAATCTTGCGCTGGCGAGATCGGCATAGGATGTGACAATCTTGGATTTTTATACGCTTTTGGCAAAGGAACTGAGCAAAGCTACAAAAAAGCAGTAGAATATTACCAAAAAGCTTGTTCTTTTAACTTCTACAAAGGTTGCAATAATCTTGCTATCATGTACGCTGAAGGAAAAGGCATTGGAGCAGATGTCGCAAAAGCCAAAGAGCTATTTAAAAAAAGCTGCGATAAAGGCTTGAAAGTCGGCTGCGAAAATCTAGAGCTTTTAAACAACATCACAAAATAACGCCTAAATTTAAAGGAGAAATTATGTTTTCAAAATTATGTTTTGCGCTTAGCCTTTCAGTAAGCTTAGCCTTTGGCGCTGGAATGTTTCAAAGCGTCGAACCAGATAAGGCAACTTTGGTAAATACAAAACAAGGCGGCGAATACTGCATGAATTGCGGTATGAACTTACCTAAATTTTACAAAACAAATCACATCCACAAAGATACCCAATACTGCTCATTGCACTGTTTATACGAAGCAACAAGAGGAAATCTACCAAGCGAAGCTAAGGTTGTCGATACTAAAAATTTAAATTTCGCAGATGCTTACAAAGCTACTTATGTCATAGGAAGTAGCATGAAAGGCACAATGAGTCAAAATAGCAAATACGCTTTTTCAAGCATTGAAGATGCAAAAGAGTTTCAAGCACAAAATGGCGGAAGTATAGCAAATTTTGAAGAAGCTTTTGAGGTGGCTAAAAAGGATTTTTTAAGCGATAAAAAGATGATAAAGGCTAAACGCGAAGGTGGCGTCTATGAAAAAGGTAAAACCGTATATGAGACAAAATGCCAAAAAGTAAATGCAAAAGAGTTTAAAAATATAGCTAGCCTAAAGGCAAATTTAAAAGAAGTTTGCTCTACCAAAAACGATGCAGAACTCCAAGCAGCTGCACTTTATATCTGGGATACTCCAAAAGCAAAAGAACAAAAAACTATATCTAAAATCATGGTTCCAAAAGATGCAAAATGTCCAGTTTGTGGTATGTTTGTAGCTAAAAATCCAAGCTGGGTAGCTATGATAAATGATGGAGATAAAGAGCTGTATTTTGATGGTGTAAAAGATATGATGAAATTCATATTCAAAGAAAACAAAAAATTTAATCAAATTTTTGTAACCAACTACTACAAACTACAAAAAATTGACGCAAAAACTGCTATTTACGTCATAGGATCTGATGTTTATGGGCCTATGGGAAGTGAGCTTATACCATTTTCTACCATAGAAGAAGCAAGAACATTTGCCAAAGATCATGATGGCAAAACCATACTTAGCTTTGATGAAATAACCAAGAGCCTGGTTGAAAAATTATGAAATTTATAGCTAGTTTTGTAGTCTTTTTTACTTTTTTATACGGATTAATTGCTTTGCATTATGTTAGCTTTGATAGGACTAACAAAAATGCAAAGATAGATGAGCTAGCAAAAAATATAAAAGATCCAAGACTATCTACTACATTTATATCAAAAGATTATAAAAGGTTTGCATATGATAAGTAAAAATTTTATAGACTATAGCATAACTCTGCTTTTTAAGGACAAAGCAGATCACTCCTTTAGTTTTTTGATATTTTCTTTTATAGTGTTTTTGCTAAGCTCAGTGCTTTTTATATCTGATTCTATTAAGTATGATATAACTAATAGTATAAAATCAAGACCAGATATAGTAGTCGAAGCTCTAAGAGCTGGCAAAGACGATTTGATACATGATGGATATATATATGATATCTCCCAGATAAGTGGAGTTGGAGATATTCAAGGAATCGTAGATGGAATGTATTATTTTGGTCAAAAAAGAGTGTGGTTTCATATCATAGGAGATGAAAATCTTGATGAGTATGAGATGATTATAGGTAGTGGTGTCAAAGAAGCCATGCAAGAGCTTTATTATGAAGATGTTTTTAACTTCCTTACAGAAAAACAGCTTATACCGATCAAAATAAACAAAATTTCCCCACACGAAACCAACATAGTTTCAAACGATGTCATATATATGAACCCTCAAACAGCAAGGGATGTTTTAAGCATTGACGCTGGCAAATACACCAAGCTTTATGTTAGCGTCCCAAACCAAAATGAAGTAAGCGAAGTGGCTTTAAAAATAGCAAATTTATATCCAAATACAGTAGCCACAAGCGCAGAAGACGCAGTAGCTGCTGTAAATAATCTATACTACTACAAAGGTGGTATATTTATGATTTTATACGTTGTAGCTATGGTATCATTTTTTATACTTTTAAAAAATCAAATTTCACTAGTTTATGGCGAAAAGAAAAAAGAGATAGCCATACTAAGAAGCATTGGTTTTTGTATCAAAGACATAATCGCACTTAAATTTATACAAAATATAGTAGTCAGCACCGCGGCATATTTGCTAGGAATTGCACTTGCTTATATATACGTATTTGTGGCAAACGCTCCACTTTTAAGAAATATATTCTTAGGAAGCGAACTAAATAATTCTATAACTTTTACTCCAGTCATTGACTTTGATATACTGTTTCTTATATTTATATTTAGCGTGATTCCATTTTTAGCTTTTGTTATCATTCCATCTTGGCGGGTAGCGATCAGCGATATGAGCGAGGCAGTAAAATGACGAAAATCAAAATAACAAATTTGGCTAAAGTTTATAATCAAAACAAACAAAACGAGTTTAGAGCATTGATAAATATCAATTTAGAGGTTAAAGAAGGTGAGATCATCATACTCAAAGGAATCAGTGGAAGTGGAAAAAGCACGCTTTTATCTATCCTTGCTGGTCTTACTAAACCCACAAATGGCGAAATTCTAGTAAATTCGCAAAATGTGTCTAAACTACCAGATATCATGAGTTCATCATATAGGCATAAAGACATTGGTTTTATCTTTCAATCGTTTAATTTATTGCAAGGACTTAGCGTTTATCAAAACGTCAAAGCCCCACTTTCCCTTACTTTTCTTAAAAAAGATGAATTAAACGCAAAGATACAAAACGCCATGAATTTAGCAAATATAGCACACAAAAAAGATGAGCCTATCTCACACTTGAGCGGTGGAGAGAAGCAAAGATGTGCTATAGCAAGAGCCTTGGTGATGGATCCTAGCATCATACTAGCAGACGAGCCTACAGCAAATTTAGACAAAGCTAACTCCCTAGTTTTTATAGATATATTAAAAAAATTTAAAGACTTAGGCAAGACTGTAATAGTAGCTACTCATGATATCTTATTTGATGAGCTTGATTTTATAGATAGATATATCCATATCCAAAACGGCGAGATAGTCCAATGAATATATTTTTATCAGATCAGATCATCGCCTTTTTACTTATAGAGCTTATTATCATTGTCCTTATGGCTATATCTCAGTTTTATATAGTTTCTATAATGCGTTTTTGGGATTTTGAGGCTACGACCTCTTTACAATATAATTTAGAAAAGAAAAACTATCTCATCAACACGATTTTGCTCTTTGCTATTACGTGCAAAATCATACTTTTTATATTTTTTATACTCTCTTTAAACAAGCTTTCAAGCATAGTTCCAGGCGCTATGTGTTCAGCTGGAGTTGTCGGCTCAAACAAATACGGCAACATACTTTTACTACTCAAAATTCTACTAATTTTTGGTTTTGGTTTATGGATAATCATAAATAGCCTTGATCTAAAGGCGATAACTTTCCCATATCTTAGAAAAAAGTATATGATTTTCACACTGCTTTTTACCTTTGTTTTGGTTGAGTTTTTTTTAGAAATTTCATTTTTTACCAATATTCCGCTGAAAGTCCCTGTTTTTTGCTGCTCAGTAGTCTTTCAAGCACCTCAGCTACCATTTGGGTACACCAAGACTCTTTTGGTAGTGTTTTTTTATACGATTTTTACCAGCATTATAGTTTTAAATTGGCTCAAGCAATCCATAGCAAGCTTTGCTTCTAGCTTGCTTTTTATGTTTGTTGCGTACTATGCTATTACATATTTTTTTGGGCTTTATGTCTATGAAATGCCAAATCATCAATGCCCATATTGCATGCTTCAAAAAGAGTATTTTTACGTAGGATACATCATTTGGGGATCTTTGTTTTTGGGAGTATTTTTTGGGATTGTTCCGTTTCTGGTCGAACTTATCACAAAAAATAGTTATTTTAACCTGCTAAAATACTCATCAATTTGCTTTATTATAAACGCCCTAACTTGTAGTTTTTACGTCGTCAAATACTATATCAAAAGCGGAGTTTTACTATGAAAAAGCAGATCTTTGCCACTGCTATTTTGGCTGCTGTTTTTATAATGCTTATAGCTTCTATTGATTTTGGAGTGACAAGCACTCTTGTCAGACACGGCAACACTGCGAAAATAGCCCTTACAGATATGGATTTTAACAAAAGCAAATATCTATGCTCTGAAACCAAAGCCCCTATCAAAGAGTACGAAAACTCAGCTCAAGCAGTAAGAAGCAATGGTGACACATACTTTTTTACCGACATTACCAATCTTTTCACATGGCTCATCAGACAAAAGGACAAAGACTCTATCACGACTTGGGTCTATACTCAAGATACAAAAAAATATGTCCCAGCCAAAAACGCTTGGTACTCTAGAGTAGATATCACACCTATGGGATATGGAATAGCAGCTTATGAGTATCATTTGCACGGGGTTAGCGATAGTTATTATGATGAGGTTGTGCTTTTTGCGGCACGTGGTGAAACTCTCATAAATCCACTTATAAACATACTTCTTACAGAAAATAGAATTTAACCACTAAATTTAATCACAACTGTAAATTTGCATAAAATAAAAATCATTGCAAGCATATCAAAATAATTTTTATTTTGATATAATTTTAATTATTTTTAAATTTCAATTTAATATCATTACATCCCTTACATAAATATATAATTCGGTCTAAGGAGAGAACATGAAAAAAGGTTTTACTATGATCGAACTTGTGTTCGTCATTGTAATTTTAGGCATCTTAGCTTCAATCGCTGTTCCAAAACTAGCAGCCACAAGAGATGATGCCGAAGTAATAAAAGCAGTAGTAGAGATGAAAGATGCTATTACTCAACTTACAGCATACTACACAGTAAATGGCAAATTTCTCACCGTTGCTAATGGAGATACTGGCGGAGCTCAAATGGATATAATGTCTCCTCTTATAAAAGAAATAAAAAATAGACCTGCTGGCAAAAGATGGGTAGATTGTGTAAATATGAAAGTTTCAAATGCCGAAGGTCTTATCAAAATAGTAGAGCTAAACACTCCTAATAATTCGCCATTTTGCAAAGCTTTAAAAGAAACCCAAGCATTAAAAGACTGGACTAAACAAACACAAGATAATGGCGGTATCAAAGTCGGCGGTTATAGTTTATTCCAAGAAAATAGTGACAACTAAATAAACAAAACCCCTAAATTTAGGGGTTTAATCTTTTGAATCGTATAATTATAATACATTTATAACTATCTCATCATTCAAAGCTGTGATGTTTATGCTATCTCCTGATTTGAGATTGTCTTTTAAAATCTCTTCAGCAAGCCTGTCTTCAACAAGCTCATAAAGTGCCCTTCTAAGTGGTCTTGCTCCATAAACTGGATCAAATCCAGCCTTTGCTATAAGCTCTTTTGCGCTTGCATCAAGTGTGGCTTTGATACCACGTCCAAGAAGCGTTCCTTCAAGCTCTTTAAACATAATAGAAACTATGCCACTAAGCTCATTTGCACCAAGTGGATTAAAGATTATGGTGTCATCAAGCCTGTTTAAAAACTCAGGTCTAAAATACTCTTTCAATGCCTCTTTTACCGCATTTTCTCTCTCATCGCCACTTAAATTTGCTATCGCAGATGAGCCGATGTTGCTTGTTAGAATGATGATTGTATTTTTGAAATCCACAGTTACGCCTTTATTATCAGTAGCCCTGCCATCATCTAAAATCCCAAGCAAGATATTAAACACATCTTTATGCGCCTTTTCTACTTCGTCAAACAAAATCACGCTATATGGACGACGTCTCACAGCCTCACTAAGCTGACCGCCCTCATCATATCCCACGTATCCTGGAGGCGCTCCAAGTAGTCTTGAGACGCTGTGTTTTTCCATATATTCACTCATATCAAAGCGAATCAGAGCCTTTTCATCATCAAACAAAAACTTAGCCAAAGCCTTAGCACTCTCAGTCTTGCCAACTCCAGTTGGTCCTAAAAATAAAAAGCTTCCAATAGGACGGTTTTGGCTACTTAAGCCAGCTTTATTTCGTTTTATGGCTCTTGCTAGTGCGTGGAGAGCAGCGTCTTGGCCTACTACACTTTGCTTTAGATGATCTTCTACTTGCAAGTATTTTTCTTTTTCGCTTGTTAGCATACGTTTGACTGAGATTCCAGTCCATTTGCTAAGTATTCCAGCCACAAGGTCTTCATCGACTTCATTTTTTAGTAGTACTCCACCCTTTTTCATCTCTTCCCATTTAGCCTCAAACTCTTTTATTTTCGCGTTTGCTTCTGGGATTTTGCCGTATTCTATCTCGGCTGCTTTTTCATAAGCGTTATTTCTTTTTGCTAGTTCAGCTTCGTTTTTTAGACTTTCTATGCTTTTTTTAGCTTCACTAATAGAGTTAAAGACTGCTTTTTCGTTTTTAAATTTAGCTTCCAAGCCAGCTTTTTTCTCGTTTAAATTTGCTAGCTCTTTTTCTATCTCATTTAGCCTATCAATGTTTTTGTTCTCACCTTCCATTTTCAAAGCTTCACGCTCCACAACTAGAGTTTCGATCTCTCTTTTGGCTTTTGAAAGCTCATAAGGCTCGCTTTCGATCTGCATTTTTAGCTCAGCTGCTGCTTCATCTATGAGATCGATTGCCTTATCAGGCAAAAATCTGCCACTGATATATCTATCGCTTAGCTTTGCAGCTGCTACAAGCGCACTATCAGTTATATTTACATTGTGGTGTACTTCAAGCCTGTCTTTGATACCACGCAAAATTTGAAGCGCTTCATTTACGCTTGGCTCAGCTACATTGACTGGTTGAAAACGACGTTGCAAGGCTGCGTCTTTTTCAAAATATTTTCTATATTCTTTAAGCGTTGTAGCGCCCACAGCGTGAAGCTCACCTCTTGCAAGAGCTGGTTTTAGGATATTTGCAGCGTCCATACTGCCCTCACTTGCTCCAGCTCCTACTATAGTGTGAATTTCATCGATAAAAAGTATGATATTTCCAGCTTTTTTGACCTCTTCAATGACGGCTTTTAGCCTATCTTCAAACTCTCCTCTATACTTCGCTCCAGCAATCAAAGCACTCATATCAAGAGCAATTACTCGCTTATTTGCAAGGCTAGTTGGGACTTCTTTTTTATTGATAAGCTCAGCCAAACCCTCCACGATAGCAGTCTTTCCAACTCCTGGCTCACCTAGTAAAATAGGATTGTTTTTTGTTTTGCGGATGAGGATTTGCATCATTCTTGTGATCTCTTCATCACGTCCGATGACAGGATCTAGCTCACCAGCGGCTGCTTTTTTGGTTAGATCTACACCAAATTTAGACAAGCTATCAAGTGTTTCATCGCTTGTTTGATTATCTATAGTTCTGCCACCACGAATAGCCTCAAGCTCTTTTCTAAGATCTAGCAAATTTATATATTTGCTCAAAATCTCTTTCAAAGGCTCTTTATCAAGATTGCCTAAAATCCATGTATCAACTGCGATAAATTTATCGCCAAGACCGACCATGACAGCCTTTGCATTTTCCAAGCTACTTACTAGCTCACTTGAAACTTTGATATTTTCTTTATTTACATTTGAGCTAGTTGGCAAGGAGTTTGCCCTACTTTTGATATCAAGTAAAACTGCGTCTTTGCTTACATTTGTTTTATTAAAAATTTGATTTAAAATCGAGCTGCTATCTGCTAAAAGTGCCCAAAGCATGTGAAGTGGCTTTACTTCTGGATTTTTAGCTCCGATTGCTAGACTTAGTGAGTTTTCTACTAGGCTTCTGGCTTGATCTGTTAATTCTTCAAATATATTCGCCATATTTTCTCCTTAACTTTATATTGAGCGTATTATACAACTTTAGTCTATATATGTCAAGGTTATAATATAAAATTAGCAATCATTTTATATAAGTGCTAATTTTACAGAGATCAAATTTAGCCAGATTAGAGCAAAAACGCAAAAAATAACCAATTTTTACTTTAAATTTAGGTCGTATTAAGTAAAATTGAAAACTTAAAAACATTGGAGTAGATTTTGAAAAAAAAGAGCTTTTTTCAAGCGTTTGGATTTTCTACTGCTGTAGCAATAGGCCTATTTGCCACAGTAAATTTAAACGCCCAAACAGATACACAAACTAGCAAACTTGAAGCGTTAGCAAAACTCACAAAAACAATAGCAATCGTCGAAAAATACTATGTCGATGATATAAATTTCACCACCATAGTCGATAAAACCATAGCTGGACTTATGACAAATTTAGACGCACATTCTAGCTTTTTAGATGAAAAAGCGTTTAAAGATATGCAAGTCCAAACAAGCGGCGAGTTTGGTGGACTTGGAATAACAGTAGGCATGAAAGATGGTGCTCTGACTGTCATATCTCCTATCGATGACACGCCAGCTTATAAAGCTGGAGTAAAAGCCGGAGATGTCATATTAAGAATAGATGGCAACTCAACTATCGGCATCACGATAGATGAAGCAGTAAATAAAATGCGTGGAAAACCAAAAACTCCAGTCAGCATAACAATTGTCAGAAAAGGCGAAAAAAAGCCATTTGATCTAAACATCATAAGAGATCTTATCACAGTAGAATCAGTCCAAGCAAAGCTGATAAAAGATGAAAATATGCTCTATCTTAGAGTTACTACATTCGATCAGCACGTAACAGACAAAGCTAGAGAGTTTATCAAGAAAAATCCAAATGTAAAAGGCATCATACTAGATCTTAGAAACAACCCTGGCGGACTTCTAAATCAAGCAGTTGGCTTAACAAATTTATTTGTAGATAAAGGTGCCATCGTAACCCAAAAGGGTCGCACAAAAGGCGAAGATGAAGCCTATAATGCAGATCCAAAAGTCATGGTAACAAAAGCTTCATTAGCAGTGCTGATAAATGGCGGAAGTGCGAGTGCGAGCGAGATCGTGAGCGGAGCCTTGCAAGATCTTAAAAGAGCTGTTGTAGTCGGAGAAAATACATTTGGCAAAGGAAGCGTTCAAATGGTTATGCCAGTAGACAATACTGAGGCTCTAAGACTTACTGTAGCAAGGTATTATCTCCCAAGCGGACGCACTATCCAAGCAGTCGGAGTAAAACCAGATATTTTGGTATATCCTGGAAAAGTTCCTAGTGAAGATGATAATGGATTTAGTCTAAAAGAAAGCGATTTAAAACAACATTTAGAGAGCGAACTTGATAAAATAGAGCCAAAAAATGGCAAAAAAGAGACTAAAGACGATAAAAATATAATTTCACAACAACAAATTTATGATGATATTCAGTTAAAAACTGCAATTGATAGTATAAAAATTCTAAACATTAGATAAGGAGAAGATTATGACAAAATCAGAGATGATTTATGAGGGAAAAGGTAAAAAAATGTGGTCAGTCGCTGAAGATAGCGACTTGCTGATAGCTGAATTTAAAGATGATTTAACAGCATTTAACGCAGAAAAAAGAGGCAGTGAGAGTGGCAAAGGCGCACTAAATAACAAAATCTCAACTGCAATATTCAAACTTCTAAAAGAAAAAGGTATCCAAACTGCACTTGTCGAAACTCTAAGCGACACAGAACAACTAGTCAAAAAATGCAAAATCATACCATTAGAAGTGGTCGTGAGAAACATCGCTACAGGAAGCCTTAGCAAAAGACTTGGTATCAAAGAAGGAACAGTTTTACCATTTACTTTAGTTGAGTTTTACTACAAAGATGATGCGCTTGGCGATCCACTTGTAAATGATGAGCACTGCTTGATGATGGATCTTGTAAAAAGCGAAAACGACCTTGATAGACTAAAACATCTTGGACGCGAAATCAACTCTATATTATTTAGCTTTTTTGCAAACAAAGGCCTAAAACTAGTTGATTTCAAAATCGAATTTGGCGTGGATAAAGATGGAAATATACTTCTTGCTGACGAGATTAGCCCAGATAGCTGCCGTTTTTGGGATGCTAAAACAAATGAAAAAATGGACAAAGATAGATTCAGACAAGATCTTGGCAATGTAAAAATGGCTTATGAAGAGGTTCTTCGCCGCATTCTATCTGAGTAAATTTACTTAATAAATTTGCCCTTTTTCGGGCAAATTTAACTCTTGATTTTTAAATTTAAAACAACAATAAAGGCTAGAAATGAAAGTTACAGTAAATGTTTTTTTAAAAAATGGCGTTTTGGATCCTGCTGGTAAAGCTACAGAACACGCTTTAAAATCTCTTGGTTTTAGCGGAGTAAATGGAGTAAGAATCGGCAAACAAATCATCTTAAATTTATCAGATAATTCAAGCGATGAAGATATCAAAACAATGTGCGAAGAACTACTTGCTAATACAGTTATAGAAGATTATGAAATCATAAAAGGCTAAAAATGAAAGTAGCTATCGTAAATTTCCCTGGAACAAACTGCGAAAGAGATACAAAATACGCTTTTGATAAACTAGGCTGCCAAACTGAAGTTATCTGGCACAAAGATACCACTATAAACGCTGATCTTATAGTCTTGCCTGGCGGTTTTAGCTATGGAGATTATCTAAGAACTGCAGCTATTGCTAAATTTAGTCCAGCTATGAACGCTGTCAAAGCCCACGCTGATAAAGGTGGCTTGGTACTAGGTATCTGCAACGGTTTTCAAATGCTTTTAGAAACCGGTCTGTTAGAAGGTGCTATGAGAAGAAATGAAAATATGAGCTTCATAAGCAAATTTCATCATCTAAAAGTCATCTCAAACAACAATAAATTCTTATCAAAACTAAATAATAACGATATAGTCGATATCCCTATCGCTCATGGCGAGGGCAACTACTACACTGACGCTGATACGCTCAAAAAGCTATATGACAATGACCAAGTTATCTTAAAATACTGCGATGAGCTTGGAAATCTATCAAATGCAAACGGCTCAGTCGATTGTATCGCTGGAATTTGCAACAAAAACAAAAACGTTTTTGGACTTATGCCACACCCTGAACGCGCCATAGAGCCACTACTTGGAAGCGTTGATGGATTAAAAATGCTAGAAGGTTTGATTTGCTAAAACTTCTCTTATTCATATTTTTTATTAGCTCTCTAATCGCTCAGCAAGAAGTAAGTGTATTTGGCAACCAAAGCACTCCTGAGCCTAAAAGACAGATAACAGCTGGAGAAATTGGGAAAATAGCCCCAACTGATGAGCCAGACTATTTAAGAGATAATAAAGAGATTTATCAACAAGTCGAGCTAAACGAACTAAAATTACAAACATCAAAAACTCCAAGATCTGTCTATGTCTACCAAACTTTTAGCATAAATCTCAAAGCAGACACCGAACAAAATCTAAATTTTGACCTAAATTTGACTGCGAATTTAGACGGCATAACATGGCTAAATCCAAAGCCAAACTGGAATGAGATAAAAAAAGGCATTTATGAAACCACATTGTGGTTTGAAGCAAATAACACAAATGCGAGCATAGATAAACTAACTCTTACTCTAAATAGAAATGGAGCTTTTTTTCAAGATGCCAGCATAAAACCAAAGCTTCCTTTGATAAAAAATCTCAAATTTGATCCAAATTTTAGTTTTGTTGTAGCAGACGCTCTTGATGTAAAAAAGATCAAAAGCTCTAAATTTGATGATTTAAGCAACTTAATAACCATAGAATTAGAAACAAAAAACGGAAATCTTAACTCATTTGCGATACCAAAAGAGTTTAAAAAACAAGGTATTGAGTCTATAAAAGGCGATTATTTAAGCCAAAATGGTAATTATTTTATCATCGCTGACACTGATGTAAAAGAGATAGAGTTTAGCTATTTTAATCTCAAAAGTTCTAAATTTGAGAGCTTCAAGCTCCCAGTCAAAGTAGAAATAGACGACCTAAGCACTCAGGTAAATTTAAACCCAAAAGAGAGCGAGTTTGAGCTATATAAAGATATAAGCATATATGCTTTGATAGCAATTTTCTTGCTATTTTTTATATTTAAAAGAAGCTATTATTCGCTAGTTTTAGCCATAGCTTTTGGCGGATATACTTTTTATGATAGTAAGCCATTTAGCGATGGAATGCTTGAGATAAACTCAGAAGTCAGGATTCTTCCGACACCAAATTCGACTATATTTTATGTATCCAAAGCATCACAAAAAGTCAAAATAATGTCAAAAAATGACACTTATACAAAGATTATTTTATCAGATAAAAAAATCGGTTGGGTAAAAAATGAAAATATTAAATAAATTAATAGCAGTTCTTATTGCCATAGAGCTAATCTTAAGCATAGCTATAGTCGTTTTACTCATGGCTATTTTCAACAAACAAAATAGAGCCATAAGAAGAGCTTGGGCGAAGCTTCAAAAAGTGGTTATGGGATATAAAATAGAGGTCTTTGGCAAGCCTAATAGAGAGGCAAATTTACTCATCATAAATCACCAAAGTATGCTTGATATAGTGGTTCTTGAGGATATACACCCTGCAAATTTAGCTTGGATCGCCAAAAAAGAGATAGGCTCTATCCCTATTCTTGGCAAAATCCTTTCACTACCAAAAATGATCCCACTAGATAGAAGCAACCCAAGAGCCATCACAAAACTCATAAAAGATGTCAAAGATAGAGTAGAAAATGACAGAGTTGTAGCTATGTTTCCAGAAGGTACCAGAGGCAGAGGCGATAAGCTTTTGAAGTTTCAAAGTGGCGCTAAAATCATGGTTTCAAAGCTAAACTTAAAAGTCCAACCAGTTCTCATAATCGGCTCAAAAGACATATTAGACACTAAAAACTTCTCAGCTAATATTGGCAAAACTCTAAAGATTTTCTATCTCGATATGATTGATACCACTGACGAAAACTGGCTTGAAAACACTAGAGCTAAAATGCAAGAGTTACTAGATCAAAATTTATGAGCCTTATAAGTATTATTTGCATAGGAAGTGGCGGATTTATCGGGGCTGTTTTGAGAGCCTTATCTAACGCCCTTGTAGCAAAAATATTTCCAAATTTAGCATTTCCGCTTGGCACACTTTTTGTAAATGTGCTTGGTGGGTTTTTGATAGGTTTTATCCTAAGTCTTGCTTCATCCCTGCCACTAAATCCAAATTTAAAATCATTTTTAGTCACTGGAATACTTGGTGGGCTTACTACATTTTCCACTTTTACATACGAAAATATGCTACTTTTAAACTCTGGAAATTTTTTGAATGCGTTTTTGAATATCTTTTTAAATGTAGTTTTATGTATCATATTTTGCTATATCGGAGCAAATTTAGCCAAATTTATATTTTGATAAACTTGATAGTATTATTATCAAGTTTTCTAAATTTATATTGACAATATTAGCACTCTATGATATAATTTGCCAAAAATTTTAGGAGAACTAATATGGTAAAACACGAATTTCAAACCGAAGTAAATGACTTACTAAATTTAATGATTCACTCTTTATACTCAAATAAAGAGATATTTTTGCGTGAGCTTATCTCAAACGCAAGCGACGCATTAGACAAGCTAAACTACCTTTGTTTAACTGATGAAAAATACAAAAGTATAAACTACACACCAAAAATCTCGCTATCAATCAACAAAGATGCAAAAACCCTAACCATCAGCGATACCGGTATTGGCATGGATGAAAACGACCTTATAAATAATCTTGGAACAATCGCAAGAAGTGGAACAAAGGGCTTTTTAAGCTCAATGAGTGGCGATGCGAAAAAAGATAGTTCGCTAATTGGACAATTTGGCGTTGGATTTTACTCTGCATTTATGGTAGCAAATAAAATAGACGTCATCAGCCGCAAAGCTCTAAGCGACAAAGCCTATAAATGGAGCAGTGACGCAAAAAGCTATGATATAGAAGAGGCAAGTAAAGATGGTTTTGGTACCGATATCGTGCTTCATCTAAGTGACGATGAGTTTAATGATGATTTTCGTATCGAAAGTATAGTCAAAAAATACTCAAACCACATTCCATACCCTATTTTTATGTATAAAAATGAATGGATAGAGCCAAAAGAAGGCGAAAAAGAGGGTCATAACGAAATCAAAAACTCTCAAATTAATAAAGCCTCAGCCCTTTGGAGACTTCCAAAATCAAGTCTAAAAGATAGCGACTACAACGAGTTTTACAAACAAATCAGCCACGATAGTAGCGATCCGCTTTTCCACATACACACAAAAGCAGAGGGCAAGATAGAATACACAACACTATTTTATGTCCCAAGCGTCGAGCCATTTGACCTATTTCGCGTGGATTATCAAAGCGGCGTGAAATTATATGTCAAAAGAGTATTTATCACTGATGATGCAAAAGAGCTATTGCCACCATATCTTAGATTTGTTCGTGGCGTGATGGACGTAGAGGATCTGCCGCTAAATGTGAGCCGTGAGATACTTCAAGAAAACCGCATTCTAGCAACAGTAAAAGACCAAAGTGTCAAAAAAATCCTAACCGAACTTGAAAAAATGCTAAATAATGATAGAGAAAAATATATGAAGTTCTACTCACTATTTGGCAAAGTTTTAAAAGAGGGACTTTATGGATTTAGCGCAAATAAAGACGAACTTTTGAATTTGTGTTTATTTAAATCTAGCTTAAAAGATGGCTTCATAAGCCTAAAAGAATACAAAGCAAATATGCAAAAAGACCAAAAGTCAATCTACTATATAAGCGGCAAAAACGAAGCTATGCTAAGAAACTCACCACTCCTAGAAAGTTTCAAAAAACAAGGCATAGAAGTCCTAATCTGCGATGAAGAGATCGATACTATCGTAATGCCTATGGTTTATGAATTTGACAAAACCCCTATCAAAGCCATAAACAACTCAGATATAAATGACGAGATAAAAAATGATGAAAAGATCGATGAAACAGCCCACGCTGGACTAATTGTTAAGATAAAAGAAGCTCTAAAAGACGAGGTCAAAGATGTCAAACTCTCAAACAGACTAAGCGACTCAGCAGCTTGCCTTATCTATGACAAAAATGATCCAGACTACGCTATGCAAATGATGTTTAAACAAATGGGTCAGGAAGCCCCAAGCGTGAAGCCGATACTTGAAATAAACCCAAATCATCAGATATTCACAAAACTTGAAGCAAATGAGCTAATGGTAAATGACATATCAAATTTACTACTAAATATGGCAAAAATCAGCGAAGGCATTCCAGTAGAAAACCCAACTGAGTTTGCTAAAAAGCTTACAAATATAATGATAAAAGCATTATAAAAAAGGGAGTTTAACTCCCTAAATTTATGGTTTTACGGTTGGTAGATTTTTGACTTTATTCATTCCACCACCTAAATTTATGACATTTTCAACGCCAGCATCACTCAGCAAAGCTGAAGCTGCTTTGCTTCTTGCGCCACTTCTACAAATTATTCCAACTTTTTTATTTGTATCAATTTTGCTTTTTACCTCATTTACAAAATCACTATTTATACTTCCATCAGCGTTTCTATAAGTTACCAAAATTGCTCCATTTATCACGCCAGTTTCAGCCCATTCAGCTGGAGTTCTTACATCTACTATTTGGATATTTGGATCGTTTAAAATCTCACTATTCACCTCAATTGTCTCAAATTTAGCAAACATTTGCACGCACAAAACCGCCAAAACAAGTAAAATCTTTTTCATATTTTCCCTTTGAATTAAAATAGTGGGAAGATTAGCATATAAAAGTTAATAATGATATTTAAGTGATATTTGGTAAAATTTAAAGTAAATTTAAGAGCAAATAACCCAAATTTATATCAAATTTGGGTTACGTAGTTTTTAGTCTTTTTTCATTGTTCCAGTTTTTTTGAAGCGACTATGCCAGCTAAGAGCTTCATCTAAAAGATGAGGCGTATGCCCCGCTTTTGGCTGCTCACACGCTCTATCAAAATAATCTTGAAGCATATCTCTAAAATCAGGATGAGCGATAGCTATCATTTTTTTAGCACGCTCTTTTGGGCTAAGACCACGCAAATCAGCGAACCCATACTCAGTCACGATGACCATACTATCGTGTTCTGTGTGATCCAAATGGCTCACAAAAGGCACAATAGCAGAAATCGCCCCACCTTTAGCCATAGACGGAGTTAGAAATAGCGAAAGATAGCCATTTCTAGCAAAATCTCCACTTCCACCAATGCCATTCATCATATTTGTTCCCATGACATTTGTTGAATTCACGTTTCCATAAATATCAGCTTCAAGCATTCCGTTCATCGCTATGACGCCTAAACGGCGAATCGCTTCTGGGCTATTTGATATCTCTTGAGGGCGTAAAACTATATGTTCTTTATAAAAATCAACATTTTTTCTAAACTCCTCAACAGCGCTTGGGCTAAGTGAAAGAGCTGAAGCCGAAGCAAAATCCACAGTTCCGTGTTTGATAAGCTCTAGCATACCATCTTGGATGACCTCAGAGTAGCACTCAAGACCTTTATATCCAGCTTTTGTAAGTCCAGCAAGTACAGCATTTGCGACGTTTCCTATACCGCTTTGAAGTGGTAGAAGCTTGCCTTTTGGAAGTCGTCCAGCCTCAACTTCATTCTCCAAAAATTTAACGACATTGTCACCAATCGCGATAGAAATCTCATCAAGTGGTGTAAATTTATTTAGCCTATCTTCTGTTGAGCTTAAAACCACTCCGACGACTTTATTAAAATCAACTTTCATATAAGGACTTCCCACGCGGTCTCTTGGCGTTTTTATAGGGATTGGCTCACGGTGCGGAGGAAGTGGCTGATGATAGACATCATGGAAGCCATCAAGCTCTTTTGGTTGGTGGATATTTAGCTCAAGTATGATTTTATCAGCGTAATTCAGCCATGATTGATTGTTGCCCACTGAAGTGGTCGGGATAAGCTCCCCATTTTCAGTAATGCCAGAAATTTCAATAACTGCAAAATCCATGTTACCAAAATACCCAGCTTCTACTTGCCAAGCCAAGCTTGAGAGGTGAACATCGACGTATCTTGTAGCTCCAGAGTTTATAGCTGCTCTCATATTTGGATCAGTGTTAAAAGGAGTTCTAAACGCCACAGCCTCAGCTTTTGCCAAAGCTCCGTCTAAATCCACATCGGTGCTAGCTCCAGAAAATACATTTATTTGATATTCTTTTCCTTGCTCGTGCATATTCTGGGCTTTGTTGGCTATTGCTAAAGGCACGTAAAGTGGGCTTCCAGCACCAACAAATCCGCTAAAACCCACAGTAGATCCATGACTTATAAGCGCAGCAGCCTCATCAGCCTTGATAAGTTTAGTCAAAAATCTAGCATCTTTTATGCGACTAGTATCACTAATGGTATTGTCTATCATTTTTATCCTTTAAACTTTAGTGATTTGATTATAAACAAACTTTTTGTAATTTTTCTTATGTAAATATTGCTAATATAATATTTTAAGCATAAATTTATATAAATTTCCTTACCATTCCAGCCTCTTCCAAAAAACAGCTTGGCTTGTAATCGACTTTTCTGATTTTATCATACTTAGCATAGCTTAGATACAGCTCATCTTTAGCCCTTGTCACTGCGACATAAAACAGTCTTCTTTCTTCTTCAAGACTCCCGCCCATTCCCATAAGTTTTAAATTTGGAAAGCGATTTTGTGCGAGATCTACTACAAAAACTTGACCAAACTCAAGCCCTTTACTCGCATGAACTGTGAGCAAATTTACGCCCTCGCCTTCGCTCATTTCAGTTCTGCCAAGGGTTAGAAAGTTATAAAAATTATCACACTCTTTGTGCTTTTTACTCATCTCAAAAAGCACTCTAGCTTTAGCATAAATCCGCTCTTTTGCCTCTTTTTTTTGCTCTTCATCGACATTTCCATTTTTCAAAGTCGCTCTTTTGGTCGCCAAAAAATCAACTATAATGCCATAAATCTTTGAGCTAATCACAGCGTTTAAGACCTCTTGTGAGCTATTATTGCCATAAATTTGAGCCAAAAGATTATGAATTTCATATAAAAAAGTAGCTCCAAATTCATTCAAATTTGAGTAGTTTAGAACTGGATTAGCCATAAATTCATCGCTAAATCCAAGATTTTTGAATCTCGCAGAGTCCCTAAACTCATCAAAATCATCAAAAAGTCCAAGCTGATAGTTTTTCTTTTTTCGCTCATAAACTTGCACTCCGTGGTCTGGTTTCAAAAGCCCACACACGATATTTTTATCTCCAAGACTCAAAAGTGTATCAAAAATCTCCTTAGCAGCCGCATTTCCCATGCCTCTAGCATACTCAAAAATATGAATAAACGCCATTATATCTTTTGGATTGACATAAATCCCGATTAGATCGATCAGTGCCTTTATCTCACGCGCCTCAAAAAAGCTCACCCCGCCCTTTCTTTTGCAAGCTATTCCATGCTCGCGAAACGCCATTTCAAGCCCATCTGCACTTGAGTTGTTGCGAAAAATCACAGCTATATCATCCTTTTTATATGGCGAAATTTCAATAGCTTCGGCTATGTTTTCATACTGATTAAAAAGCTCTTCGTAAATCAGCAAATTTGGGGCTTTGAAGCTCCCTTCTCTGCTTACTGTAAGCTGTTTTGGATAGAGTCTTGGATTGTTTGAGATTACCTTGTTTGCAAGGGCTAAGATTTTAGCACTACTTCTATAATTGGTGTTTAGAGTGTAAATTTGAGCGCCTTCATATCTCAAGCCAAAACCACCAATTATATCGATATTTGCGCCATTAAACGCATAAATACTTTGGTCAAAATCCCCCACACAAAATAGACTTTTTGTATTAAAAGCGTCAATGAGTGAGCCTTGAAGCGAGTTCGTGTCTTGATACTCATCAACTAGAATTTCATCGAAATACACAGGCGCGCCTTTTTTTAGCTCATTTCTCATTTTGATAAGCAAATCATTAAAATCAGCGTAATTAAACCTTGCCTTTTGCTCTTCAAATTCACGCAAAATATCTTCGTAAATTTCAGCGTAAACTGCTTGATCTTCATAATTTACGCTAAACCAATCAGCGAAATTCTCACCCTTCACGCATGAGTTGCAAAAAAGCGAATAAACATCATAAAGATAAGCCCCACTATAAGCTTTCACCTCAGCTATACGGTGAAATTGACGCCTTTCGACAAGGCTTTTGAGCAAAGTTTTTAGCTCACTTGGTTGCTTTAAAATGACGCCTTTTTCAAGCTTTTTTAAAAGCGAATTGCTAACTGAATGAAATGTGCCAGCTGTGATTTTGGAGATGATTTTGGAGCTAAAATGACGGGATAAGCGCTCAACCATCTCAGCGCCAGCTTTATTAGTAAATGTTAAAAGTAGGATTTTTTCAGGTTTTATGCCAAGATTTAAAAGATGAGCTATGCGAGCGACTATCGTACTAGTCTTGCCAGTGCCCGCACTTGCGATAACTAGATTTTTACCAGCTGGAGCTGTGGCGGCTGCATATTGCTCTTGATTTAGTTTTGAAAGTGGCATAAATTTATCCTTTTAAAAAGGCAAAATTATAGCTTTTTTTGGATAAATTTATGATAAGTTAGTCCTCGTAAAGCTTAGCTATTTCTGGTGGAATTGCTACTGGACGTTGATTTTGTATATCAAAATAAACATAAGTCGTTATGGCTTTTGCGACGATTTTTCCAGCCTTTACAAACTCAAAATATCTTTTGCTACTCGCCTTTTTTTCTTGTTCTACCCAAGTTTTTATCTCCACTTCATCGCCCAAAAATAGCTGACCCAAATAATCTATCTCATTTCTTCTGACGACCCATGTAAAGCCGTTTGTAAACTGAGACTCAAACGTATCGCCGACTTGCTCTGAGTGAGCCTCTGCGGCATCTTGCATAAATTTAAGATAAAACGCGTTATTTACGTGTCCGTTTAGATCGATGGCTTCATTGGTGATACTAAATTTATATATAAATTCTTTCAAATTTGACCTTTGTATTGGAAATTTATCACTTAGACTTATTTAGCATAGTCATAACTAATGCCAACATTTTTGACCTTTCTATGTCCGCAAATAAACTCGCTCTTGCTATCTAAAACTTCATCTTTAAAATACGTTTTTATATTTACGATTTTTGTATAACCAAGACTTTTTGCTCTTTTTTGGGCCACTTTTAGGCAAGCTATTAGTGCGTATTGACATGATTTTTCTAGGCTTGATTTTTCATTATCTTTGGATATCGTTTTGACTTCGCCAGTTAGCACGTCATAGCTTTGCATTTCATCGCTACTAAAGCTTCTACTGGTTGTTTTTTTGAATTTATCACCACTAAATGTCTCTCCAGCATATCCACTGCCAAACTTAAATGTGATATCTTTGTCAAAGCCATTTTTGGCAAATTTACTATTTAACGCATCTTGCAAACTAAATTTACTCACTTGATCGGCTCCAAGTACGCTATTTGCTAACATGCAAATAAAAAATATTTTTGCAATAAAACCCATTTTTTTCAAGACAAATCCTTTTATTGATATTTAAATTTAGAGTATTTTAGCTAATTATTTGTGAATTTATGTATAAATTTGGCTAAGCAAACTCAGCCAAATTTTAAGTTATAGAAGTAGCAAAACCCACAGGTCACAAAGCAACCTGTGGATAATATTAGAATTTGTAGTTATAGCCTACATAAGCACCATAACTTGTTGCTTTGTCGATTCCGTCAATACCTGTTTTTGTATAATCGCTTTTTACACCAAATTCAATCTCATTGCTTTTGTCAATTTCATAAATTCCACCAAGTCTTACACCTACTACAGCACCGGCACTTGTTTCAGAGCCATTTTCTGAGAAATCATATCCTAGCACTTTACCATTTCCTTTAATCTCTGCTTTTGTTATAGCTAAACCAGTATAAGCACCAAGAACTGCTTTGAAGCTTTCAGTAATAGATGGAGTATAATCAGCGCCAACTAGGAAGTTATGAGATTTCCAGCTCATTTCTACATCGATGTTTCCACCAGGTCCTGCAAATGAATAATCTTCGCTAGCTTTAGTTCTATAAGAGTATCCACCCCAAACTCTAAAGCTACCAAAATCTTGACCAGCTTTAAGACCAAATTCAAATGCACCGTCTTTTGGATCGCTAAATGTATCACTTAGTTCGCTATCTAAACTTACTTTGCTTTGGTTAAAACCACCTTCTAAACCAACAAATGCTCCCTCAGCCAGTGCTGCACTACTTGCTAAAGCGCTCACTAGAAGAACTTTAGCTCCAAATTTTGCTATGTTTGCCATAGAAATCCTTTTAAAATAAATTTTGATACGTCCTTTGACGCACCAAAATTTATTATATTTCAAAAAAAAAAAACGGCTTAAACAAAGCAAAAAGTCCGAAAAAATGGAGATTCGTGCTACTAAAAGTAACATAAAAAATATACTATTAAAATAGTCTTAATAATACAAATTATAAATGAAAATTTGAAATAAATTTAAGTATTGTTTAAAAGCATTTAAATAGAGTTTATAAAACAAATTTAAAAAAGTGGAAATAAATAAGATTGATCTGAATTTAGAAGTAAATTTAAAGCGTGTTTAACGCAGCTTTAAAGCCACGTTAAACGCGTTTGAATGGATTATTTTTTAGGTGAAGTCATGTTTTCAGGTACAACCCATTCATCGAATTGCTCAGAAGTAAGAAGACCCAAGTTTATAGCCTCTTCTTTTAGAGTTGTTCCGTGTTTGTGTGCTGTTTTTGCTATTTTAGCTGCATTTTCGTATCCGATATGTGGATTTAATGCAGTTACTAGCATAAGACTTTCGTGAAGAAGTTTGCTGATTTTTGCTTCATTTGCTGTGATACCTACAGCGCAATTATCATTAAAACTTACCATTGCATCGCTTAGCAAGCGGATACTTTCAAGCAAGTTGTGAGTAAGAACTGGCTTAAATACGTTTAGCTCGAAGTTGCCTTGGCTAGCTGCCATTGCCACGCTTACGTGATTTCCCATGACTTGGACTGCTACCATTGTCACAGCTTCGCATTGAGTAGGATTGACTTTACCTGGCATGATAGAGCTTCCTGGCTCGTTTTCAGGGATATTTATCTCGCCGATTCCACATCTTGGACCACTTGCTAGCCATCTTACATCATTTGCGATTTTCATTAAATTTGCTGCTAAGCCATTTAACGCACCGCTCAAAAATACCTCTGCATCGTGGCTTGTTAAGCCGTGGAATTTATTTGGATGAGATTTAAATTTGAACTCAGTTTTTGTTTGCTCATTTAAAACTTCACTTACCATAGGGCTGAAATCTGGGTGAGAGTTTAGTCCAGTTCCTACAGCAGTTCCGCCAATTGCAAGCTCTTCTAAGAATGGCATAGCAGCCAAAACTTGAGCTTTGCTAGCTTTAAGCATATGAGCATATCCGCTAAACTCTTGACCTAGAGTAAGTGGAGTAGCGTCTTGCAAGTGAGTTCTACCGATTTTTACTATGCTTTTAAACTCATTTGCTTTTGCTTCAAGTGTAGCTAAAAACTTATCAATAGCTGGGAAAAGTTGTTTTTGAAGCTCTAAAACAAAAGCAATTCTCATCGCAGTTGGATAAGTATCGTTTGAGCTTTGACCTTTGTTTACATCGTCATTTGGGTGGACTAGTTTTTTTACTCTGAAATCCTCGCCAAGTATCTCTGTAGAGCGGTTTGCGATAACTTCATTTAGGTTCATATTTGATTGAGTACCACTACCTGTTTGCCATACTACTAACGGGAAGTTGCCGTCTAGTTTGCCACTTAGTATATCATCGCAAGCTTGTTTGATAGCGTTTGTTTTAGCATCATCAAGTCTGCCAAGTTTATTATTTACGATTGCACACGCTTTTTTAAGATGAGCAAAACCCTCTATAACTTCGCTTGGCATAGTGCCTTTGCCGATTTTGAAGTTTTCTAAACTTCTTTCAGTTTGAGCACCCCAATACTTATTGTTTGGGACTTTTATCTCGCCCATAGTATCTTTTTCTATACGAAATTCCATATGTGTTTCCTTTCAAAAAAATAAATTGGGTGATTATATCATTTAAATTTATAAATATAATTTAAATTTATAAAATTAAATCACAAAATTTGCTATACAATTTATTAAGCTAAATTTAGATAAAATCTAGCATTTTTTAATCAAATAAGGAAATTTAATGGCTGATTTTTATAACGCAAAAGAAATCGAAGAAAAATTTTATAAAATCTGGGAAGAGCGTGGGTATTTTGAGATAGACGGCAACAAAGAAATAGCCCAAAATGGCAAAAACTTTTGTATCATGATGCCACCACCAAATGTAACTGGAGTGCTTCATATAGGGCATTCGCTTACTTTTACTTTGCAAGATATAATGACTCGTTATAAAAGAATGGACGGATTTAAAACACTATGGCAGCCAGGACTTGATCACGCTGGTATCGCCACTCAAAACGTCGTAGAAAAGCAACTTTTAGCTAAGGGAATCACTAAAGAAGAGCTAGGGCGTGATGAGTTTCTTAAAAAAACTTGGGAATGGAAAGAAAAAAGTGGCGGAACAATAGTCCATCAAATGCGCCGCCTTGGTATCACTCCAGCTTGGAGTAGAGAGCGTTTCACTATGGATGAAGGGCTTAAAAACGCTGTAAGAAAAGCCTTTGTAAACTTATACAATAAAGGCTTGATAGTACGCGGAAATTATATGGTTAATTGGTGTACGCATGATGGTGCATTAAGTGATGTAGAAGTCGAACATAAGGCAAATAAAGGCAAACTATACTATATAAAATATAAAATTCTAGGTAACAGCAATGTAGAAAATTTAGCTGAAGTATCTTGCGATGAATTTGCCAAATTTGATAACCAAAATGATAAGGCGAAGTATCGTGCTGTAGATGTGGTAAATTCGAACGCCGTGCGAATGAGTCGCACTAATGGTGCGTCGCAGTGCAGCACAAGTGAGAATTTATCTCAGATGCAGTGTAAGACAAGCCGTTATGTGATAGTAGCGACTACGCGTCCTGAGACCTACTTTGGCGATACTGCTGTTATGGTAAATCCAAACGATGAAAGATACAAGGATTTAGTGGGTAAATTTGTCGAGCTTCCTATCATAAATCGTAAAATAGAGATCATCGCCGATGAGCACGTTGATATGGGCTTTGGTACTGGCGTGGTTAAAGTCACTCCAGCTCACGATACAAACGACTACGAAGTCGGCAACGCTCACAATCTTGAGTTTATCACAGTTTTTGATGAAAAAGGCATATTAAATGGCGAATGTGGCGAGTTTAAGGGCTTGGAGAGATTAGAAGCTAGAGATAAAGTAGTAGCAAGACTTGATGAGCTTGGCTTCATAGAAAAAATCGAAGACTACGAAAACCAAGTTGGGTATTGCTATCGCTGCAAAAATATAGTCGAACCATACATTTCAAAACAATGGTTTGTCAAATCCTCTATCGCTGATACTGCCATAGCTAAAGTCAATGAAGGCGGGGCTAAATTCTACCCAGCCCACTGGATAAATAGCTTCAATGCGTGGATGAGAGAGCTAAAAGACTGGTGTATTAGCCGCCAACTATGGTGGGGACACCAAATCCCAGTATTTTACTGCGAGTGTGGGCATGAGTGGGCAGATGAGTGCGAGAAGCCAGCGTCTTGTCCAAAATGTGGTAGCACTAAATTTACCCAAGATCCTGATGTGCTTGATACTTGGTTTAGCTCTGGACTTTGGCCGATGAGTACTCTTGGCTGGGGCAATGGCGACGCACTTAAAAATAAAAAATGGTTTGAAAACGACCTAAAAGATTTCTACCCAAATACAATGCTGATAACTGGCTTTGATATACTATTTTTCTGGGTTGCAAGAATGATGTTTCAAAGCGAAAACGCTCTAAGCGAGCTTCCGTTTAAAGATATCTATCTTCACGCACTTGTCAAAGACAAAGACGGCAAAAAAATGAGCAAAAGTAGCGGAAACGTGGTCGATCCATTAACCAAAATCGATGAGTATTCAGCTGATATTTTGCGTTTTACAGTAACTCTTCTTTGCGTGCAAGGTCGTGACATCAGACTAAGCGAAGAAAAAATGGTGCTAGTAAGAAACTTCACAAACAAGCTTTACAATGCTAGTAAATTCCTGCTTCTAAATGCAGATAAATTTAATGACCTTGATGAGAGTAAAATCGGCTCAAAGCTTGGTTTATACATGCTTAGCCGATTTAAAACTTGCGTAAATTCAGTAAGAGAAAATTTAGACGCATATAGATTTAACGACGCCGCAAATGAGCTATATAAATTCCTTTGGGATGAATTTTGTGACTGGGGAATTGAGCTTAGCAAAGCCGATAAATCAAGCATTCCAGAGCTTGGAATGATATTTAAAGAAAGCATGAAACTACTAAGTCCATTTATGCCATTCATCAGCGAGTTTTTATACCACGAGCTAAGCAGCACTTGCCTAGAAAACAGCAAATCAATCATGATAATGCCATACCCAAAACAAGGCAAAGAAGATGAGCAAATAGTAAATTTATTCAACCTTGTCATAGAAGCAATAGTAAGCATTCGCCGTGCAAAAGCCACAATCGAGCTTGGTAATTCAAAAATAAGCAAAGCTTATGTAAAAGCGTCTTGCGATCTAAGCGAGGCGATAAACTATATCAAACTACTTGCCAAATGCGAAGAAATCGAGTTTGTGAGCGATATAGTGCCAAACTCAGCGCGCGATGTGAGCGAAAATCTAGAAAGCTTCGTGCCACTTGCTGGCGTGGATACGACTGCTATCATTGCTCGTCTAACTAGCCAAAAAATAAAGCTTGAAAAAGAGATTTTAAAACTAGAAAATATGCTTGGAAATGAAAAATTCGTCGCAAACGCACCAGAGCAAGTCCTAGCTACAAACCGCGAAGGCCTAGCAACTGCGAAGGCTAAATTTGAAAAAGTAGTAAGCGAGTTAAAAACTCTTGGTGAATTTAATTAAAGGATTAAATATGAACTTCATTCGTTTGATTTTAGTTGGGCTGGTTTTTGTCGCTACAATGTCTGCAAAAGATATAAATGTAGTTATTTTTTTAGCTGATAAAGTTAAATTTGATAGTGCTTTTACTATCACTAGCGGACTTCAAAAAACACTTCAAAAAGATGAAAAAGCTGATATTGAGCTTGTTCTAGGTGGAAGTGCTGTTGAGATATTTGCTAGTAAATCAAAAAAAAGATCTAGCTATGCAAGAAAAAATAAAAACATTAGTCGCTATGCCAAACATAAGAGTCGTAGCTTGTCAAGGCGCTATGAAAAGAGGCGGCATAGAAGAAGCTTGGCTTGTTGATGGTGTAAAAACAGTCAAAGCAGCTCCAAGAGAAGTTGTGCTAAAGCAGCTTGACGGATACGCGGTGCTACACCCATAAAAAGGAACTTGTATTGATACAAATCTCAAATTTAAAAAAATATTACGGCAAAAGTCTTATCATAAATGATGTAAGTGCCACCATAAATGATGGTGAGATTTTTGCTATCGTCGGACACAGTGGAGCGGGTAAAAGCACACTGCTTCGTTGCATAAACGGACTTGAAAGTTACCAAAGTGGCAGCTTAAAAGTAGATGGCAAAGAAGTTTGCGAGCTAAAAGAAAACGAGCTAAGAGAGTTTAGAAAAGATATCGGTATGATATTTCAGCATTTTGCTTTGATGAGTAGAAAGAGCGTTTTTGAAAACATCGCCACGCCACTTAGATTTTGGAAATACGATAAAGATTATATAGAAAAAAGAGTAAATGAGCTCCTTGAACTTGTCGGTTTAAAAGAAAAAGCAAACGCCTATCCTGGCGAGCTTAGTGGCGGTCAAAAACAACGCGTCGCCATAGCCAGAGCCTTAGCCTTAAAGCCCAAAATTTTACTCAGCGATGAAGCCACTTCAGCCCTTGATCCAAACACAACAAACCAAATCCTAGCTCTTTTACGCCAAATCAACGAAACTCTAGGCATCACGATAGTCATCGTCACGCACGAAATGGAAGTGGTAAAAAGCATAGCAAGTAGAGCGATTTTACTTGAAAATGGCGTCATAACCAATCAAGGCAGTATCATCGATCTATTTTTAAAACCAGATAAAAATATGCAAAAATTCCTTGGCGAAGAGGAGATTTTGCCACAAACTGGAGTAAATATAAAGCTATTTTTCCCTCCAAAAGTCGCATTCGATACAGTCATCACAAGCATGGCAAGAAGCCTAAATATGGACTTCAACATAGTATGGGGCAAGCTTGAACGCCTTGATAAAAACGTCCTTGGCAGCCTTGTTATCAACATCAAAGAAGAAGATGAGACAAGGGTCGAAGAGTTTATCAAAAACTCAGGCGTATTATACGAGATCGTAAAGGATAAAAAATGATACCAAAACTTCTACTAGAAGCCACTCTTGATACGCTTTATATGACCTTTGTATCGACATTTTTAGCCTTTGTCATAGGGCTTGGTCTTGCCATAATCCTAGTTCTTACCAAACCAAACGGACTTAAACCAAACAAAATAATCTTTGGATCACTTGATTTAGTCGTAAATGTGCTTAGAAGCTTCCCATTTATCATTCTTATCATCGTGCTTTTTCCTTTTACTAAATTTGTAGTAGGCACGAGTATCGGCACCAGCGCAGCTATCGTCCCACTTACTATTGGCTCAGCACCGTTCATCGCTAGAATAATCGAAAACGCCATGAACGAGGTCGATTACGGTATCATCGAAGCGGCTCGTAGCTTTGGAGCTAGCAGGTTTCAAATTTTGTTTAGAGTTATGTTCGTCGAAGCTCTCCCAAGCATCATAAACGCCGTCACTCTCACTCTCATCGTAGTTATCGGATTTACTGCTATGGCTGGCACTGTTGGTGGTGGTGGGCTTGGAGATGTGGCGATGAGATACGGATTTCAACGCTTCCGCCCAGATATCATGGCTTATACGGTTGTTATTTTGATCGTAATGGTACAAATCATCCAAAGCACAGGCGATTTGCTATATAAGATTACTAAAAAATAGATTGATTTATATTCCAAATTTGAGCTGATTTTTCATCTGTAAGATAAAAAATCTTTAGCTCAAATTTTGCGATGGCAAATCCCACTCTATACAAACTAAAATCTAAATATTTTTCTTACTATTATCAATAAATTTAATCAATCTATAAATATTATAACTATATAATTAAAGGTTAAAAACAAAAAGGAGTAAATTTGAAAAATACAAACAAAATTGCAATCTCGCTCATAGCTTCTTGCTTCATCGCTCAAGCGTCTTGGGGGGGGGGGAGTTCGATAGATGTATATGATGATGGTTTAGGATTAAAAATATTAGTTGATAGCAATCCCCCTTTCTTATATGACGGCAATGTTTATGGTAGCAATGCCAATAATATTAAGCCTATGAACAAGCCAGATGATAGTGGTAATACCTTAACCATAAAAGACACTATATCAAATAATGTTATAAATTCCTTACATGCTGGTCATGCTTATTACAATGATGTTGCCACAGCAAACTCAAATACAATGAATATAAATGGCTCCATTACTACTACAAAATATCTTGAAATACAAGGTGGAAATGTCTATACTAGTAACTCTAGCGGCGAGGCTAGCTCAAACAAACTATATATAAATAGAAATATAAAAAGCAACGATCTCGAAATCCAAGGAGGTAGCGTAAGAATCCATCTTGGCGATGCTAAAGCCAACTCAAACATAGTAAATATAAATGCCGATCTTGATACTACATTTTTCAGCAATAGTATAATAGGAGGCACATCTTGGGTAAATACTATCGGCAACGCCGATGCCTCATATAACACCGTAAATATAAATGGAAATATAAAATCCACTAAAGAAAATATAATACGAGGAGGATATGCCAATAGTTTTGAGACTGGAACAGCCACCGCCACAAACAACACTGTAAATCTTCTCTCAAATGCTAGTTTTACTGGTAGTACAACTATATCTGGCGGATATGCTTTTGTTAATTCTATTAAATCAACCTACCAAGATAACTTTGATAGCGTAGCTAAAGGCAACAAACTAAATATCTATAGTAAAAGCATAGAAGTAAAAAATATACAAAACTTTGAGTTTGTGAATTTCTACCTGTCAAACGATATAAAAGCTGATGATACTATCTTAACTCTTACTGATACAATAAGCACAGACTTGTCTAAATCAAGAGTCGGCGTCGGATTAATGAATGGTGGCACTCCAGCACTAAATGTAGATGATAAAGTAACTCTAATAAGTAATCTAAATGGTATACTAGCCCCTACAAATATGACAAATAATATTTCAGCTATGCAAGGTATTTCACAAGTATATGATTTTGAGCTTTCTACTACTGATGACGATGACAATCCTACTAATGGAGTAAAAAGCATTGTCGCCACAACAATTAAAAAATCAACCAACGAAAAACAAAAAGCCATAAATGAAGGAGCAATCTCAAGCTCACTAAGTGCTGTATCAAGTAGTGAGCAAGTAGATAGTGCGTTAAATGCTATAAATTCTTTAAGCTTTAATGGTTTTGGTGAAGCTAGTAGTGGAAGTATGGGAGCAAGTAGTATTAAAAGTAATACAGGAAGCTATGTAGATTCTAATATGATAGGACTAATAGCCACTATTAGTAAAAGAGCAAATGATAGCTTTATATATTCAGCATTCTTTGAAGCTGGATATGGTAAGTATGATAGCTTTAATAGCTTTGATAGTGGAGATATAAAAGGAAGTGGAGATAACTCATACTTCGGGTTTGGTCTTATGAGTAAGACTAATCTAGTAAATAACTTCTATATAGATAATAGTATTAAATTTGGTCAAGTTAAGAGTGATTTTAAAAGTGATGATTTTGGAGATAGTAGCAATAAGATAAGTGCTAGCTTTGATTCTAAAAGAGCTTATTATGGATTATCTCTTGGAGTGGGTAATATAATAGAACTTGATAATAGATCAAATTTAGATATCTATACAAAGCTATATTATACTAGAGTAGGAAGTGATAGTGTAGATATGAGTACTAATGATAAATTTAGGCTTGATACATTTAACTCTTTTATAGCTAAGCTTGGAGCTAGATATAATTATGAACTAAAAGAGAGTACTACTTTATATACTGGGGCAGCTTATGAATATGAGTTTGATGCTAAACAAAAAGGATATAATCTAAGCTATAACTATGAGATAGATCCTACTGATATGCAAGGAAGTAGTGGGAGCATTGAAGCTGGTATCAAACTAAAACCACTTACAAATAGTGATAGACTTACTCTTGATCTAGGAATCAAAGGATTAAGCGGTAAGAAAGAAGGTGTGAGTGGTAATGTAGGGATTGAGTGGAGGTTGTAATAACTGACAATCATTTAATATTTATAGATTTAGAAGATGATTTATCTTCTAAATTTGATTGCTGAAGTATTTGTGGTAATCTCTCAAATTCACGCAGTGAATTTGCATTAAATAGACAGGCGTTAGCCCCAACTGGGAAAGGGGTTGGGGGTTTAAGGGATAGGGGAAAACTGTTTGGATGCAAATTTAGAGTTTTCCCCTGTCCCTTAAGAGAAAAAGATTAAATTTATTTGTAAAAAAGTTGCTACACTTGCGTACAGGTTAATAAATCCACTATGTAAATTTGAGAGATTGATTCACTTCGTTCGCAATGACAAATAAGTTAAATTTAATTTATCAAACTTTAATCAAAAATCTTATTTATCCTAAAATAATGATCTATCGCGCCGTTTCCTTGCCCTATTTTTATATCGGTTTTTAGGGCGTTTGAGACAAACTCTTTAGCTCTAGCCACCGCTGTTTTTATATCAAGATTTGCCCCTAAACCACAAGCTATAGCGCTTGATAGCGTGCATCCTGTGCCGTGAGTGTTTTTTGTCTCGATTCTTGGCGCTTCAAAGGTGCTAAACTCGCCGTTAGAGTACAAAATATCCACTGCGTTTGTCTCTAAATGACCGCCTTTTACAAGGACTGCACCCTTGCAAATTTGAGCCAAATTTAGAGCGGCTTTTTTCATATCTTCCACGCTTTTTATACTCATATTTGCAAGAACCTCAGCTTCTGGCAAATTTGGCGTGATGATGTCTGCTAGGCTAAAAAGCTCACTAACCACGCATTTTATGGCTTCATCGCTTATGAGTTTGCCGCCACTTGTAGCTACCATGACTGGATCTACGACGATATTTTTTGCATTAAATTTCTTCAGATTTATGCCTATTTGCCCGACTATAGCTTCATTTGAGACCATTCCGATTTTTACTGCATCAGGGATAATATCGCTAAAACAAGCCTCAATCTGAGCTGCCACGAAGCCAGCCTCCACGTCGCGCACTCCATAAACGCCCATTGTGTTTTGAGCTGTAAGTGCAGTGATGACGCTCATCGCGTACATTTTGTGAGCTGTGATAGTCTTGATATCGGCTTGAATTCCAGCCCCGCCACTACAATCAGACCCAGCGATAGTCAAAATCTTTTGCATATTTATCCTTAAATTTTTGATTATTATATCAAATTAGAGTTAAACTATCCTATTTTTATTTTATTAGTTTATTGTATATTATAATGGTTTATTTTAGTTAAATATACTTATAAGATATATAAGTCTTTATGCCCTTTTTATCATAAATTTATATGATATTTTATAAAACCATATAAAACTACTTGCATTATTAAAAACTTTTTTGTATAATACGCCAATTTATATTTAAAAAGGAGATAATATGAGAAAAATACTTGTTGGTGCATTAGTGGCTTCTAGCCTTATAAGTGCGGCACTTGCTGAAGTTATAAAAGTCGGAGCTACACCAGTTCCTCACGCTGAGATTTTGGAGTTTGTCAAACCAGAGCTTAAAAAAGCTGGATATGACCTAGAAATCAAGGTATTTAACGACTATGTTATACCAAATTTAGCCGTTGAAGATGGCGATCTTGATGCAAACTACTTTCAACATATACCATATTTGAATGAGTTTAATGCAAACAAAGGAACTCATCTTATAAAAACTGTCGGCGTTCATCTTGAGCCAATGGGCGTTTATAGTAAAAAAATCAAATCACTAAACGAGCTAAAAGATGGTGCAACTGTAAGCATACCAAACGACCCTACAAACGAAAGCCGCGCGCTTGATGTTTTAGTAAGTGCAAAACTTATCGAAGTCGATCAAAATGCCAAACTTCGCACTCCACTTGACATCACTAAAAACCCTAAAAATCTTAAATTTAAAGAGCTTGAGGCTGCAACACTTCCAAGAACTTTAGATGATGTAGAAATAGCAGTTATCAACACAAACTTCGCAATGAATGCGAATCTAAATCCAGTTAAAGACGCTCTTGTGCTTGAGAGCAAAGACAGCCCTTATGTAAATATCTTGGTTGTCAAAAAAGGTAATGAAGACAAAGCTAGTATAAAAGCTCTTGACAAAGCTCTAAACGCTGAAGGCGTGAAAAAATTCATCGCTGAAAAATACAAAGGCGCAATCGTTCCTGCGTTTTAATCAGTTAAATTTGGGTGAAACTCACCCAAATTTGCTTATAATCTAAATTTGCAATCCAAATTTACTCTCACTAAATTTACTCACCAAGATATCTTTTTAGATCTGCATTCGCATCGCCACTTATAAGACCAATTCCAAATTTATCCACTAAGAAATTTAATATATCTTCATTAACAAACTCAGGCAAAGTCGGCCCGATATGGACGTTTTTCACACCAAGATATAAAAGCGCAAGTAAGATTATGATAGCCTTTTGCTCCATCCACATAAGCACTATTGAAAGTGGCAGATCATTGATCGCTATGCCAGTAGCCTCGCTTAAAGCCATAGCGATTTTGACCCCGCCATTGCTGTCATTGCACTGACCAAGATCAAGATAACGTGGAATATTTGTGCCATCAATAAACCCAAAATCAACATCATTAAATCTAAATTTACCACAACTTGAAGTCAAAATCACGCAATCTTTTGGCAAAGATAGGGCAAGCTCTCTGTAATAATTCCTACTATTTCCAGGAGCGTCACACCCAGCTATCACGAAAAATCTTCTTATCTTGCCACTTTTTATAGCTTCTAAAATCTCACCAGCCATAGGTAAAACCGCCTTATAATGATGTCCTGTGACTATCGTCTCATCACTATCAAACCCACTCACATCAGGCAAGCTCAAAGCCTTAGCAATGAGTGGGCTAAAATCATCGCCGTTTATATGTGTCACGCCCTGCGTCCCAGCGATATCATAGCCAAAAAGTCTATCGCCGTACTCGCAGTTTTTGCGAAGTGGCACGATGCAGTTTGTACTCATCAAAATCGCACCCTTAAACTCATTAAATAGCTTAGTTTGGTCAAACCACGCCTTGCCGATATTGCCTTTTAGGTGGCTAAATTTATTTAGCTCTGGATAGGCATGAGCTGGAAGCATCTCTGAGTGAGTGTAGATGTTTATCCCTTTGCCATCAGTTTGCTCAAGCAGAGCTTTTAAGGCGTGGAGATTATGACCACTTACCAAAATCGCCTTGCCACTTGCTTTGTTTTGGCTTACTCTTACTGGACTTGGGATACCAAATTTGCTCGTATGGGCGTTGCTTAGGATATCCATGACTTCCACGCCACCCTTGCCTACTTCAAGAAGCTGAGCTATATGCTCATCAAAGTTAAAGTTCATATTTGTCAGCGTAAAATACAGCGTCTTAGAGATGATATCATCGACGCTTTTTGTATCAGCTCCAAGCTCGCTAGCGTGGTGACGATAAGCGCTCATGCCCTTTAGCCCAAAAATCATCATATCTTGAAGCCTTGCAAGAGTACTATCTTTACCGCAAGTTCCCATACTTTGCCCTTTGCTACCACAACCTCCTGGTGCGCTCATTTGGCACTGATGACAAAACATTTCTAATTCTTCTTTACTCATTTTTATCCTTTTATATAAAATCATTTTGCCATTGTAGGGAAGTTTTGAGTAAAATTTATTGATATTAATCAAGATTATAGTATATAATTTAACTATTTATAAAATAAATAATATCTATTTAATATATTTTAAAATACGCCTATTTTTAGCATTTTATAAAAAATAATATACTATTTATATGAATATACTTGACATTATATATATTTTCTGCTAAAATCCCAACATCAATTTAAATATATGAAAGGCTTCACATGCAAAAAGAGACTTTAGCAACACACTTTGGTTACAACTCAAAAGAGGGATTTGGCTCTATGGCAGTTCCTATTTATCAGACAACGGCTTATGATTTTGGTAGTTGCGAAACTGCAGCAAATAGATTTGCACTAAAAGAACTTGGTCAAATTTACTCACGCCTTACGAATCCGACTTTAGACGTTTTTGAAGCAAGAGTTGCAGCTCTTGAAGCAGGACGTGCAGCCATAAGCACATCTAGCGGTCAAGCAGCTACATTTTTTGCAATAGCAAATTTAGCCGAAGCTGGCGATAATATCATCATTTCAAATAAAATTTATGGTGGTTCGACAACGCTTTTAACTCACACTATAAAAAGATTTGGCATAGAAGCAAGAGTTTTTGACTCAGATACAGCTGAGGATTTGGAGAGCTTGATAGATGCAAACACAAAAGCTATATTTTTTGAAACACTGTCAAACCCACAAATCGCCATACCCAATTTAGAAAAAATAGTAGAAGTAGCAAACAAATATAACATCGTGACTGTAGCAGACAACACTGTAGCTACTCCAGTTTTGTTTAACCCACTTCTAAAAGGCGTAGATATAGTAACTCACAGCGCGAGCAAATACATGAGCGGTCAAGGACTTAGCATCGCTGGAGTGGTAGTGAGCTCAGAGGGCTTAAACGACAAGCTTGTTGGCAACGACAGATATGAGCATTTCAACACTCCAGATGAGAGCTATCACGGCTTAGTTTATGCTGACATTGCGAGCGTATTTGATATCTTCACACTAAGAATCAGACTCACTCTTTTAAGAGACATTGGAGCTACATTGTCGCCATTTAATGCTTGGCAACTTATCCAAGGACTAGAAACTCTAAGCATAAGAGTTAAAGAGCATTCTAAAAATGCGCTAGAAGTTGCTAAATTCTTAGAAAATCATCCAAAAGTAAAAAGCGTGAACTATCCAGGGCTTGAAAGCTCACCACTTAATCAATATGTAAAAGCAAATTTCACTGGCGGTCTTGCTAGTGGTCTTTTGAGCTTTGATGTGGGCGATAAAGAGACTGCGGCAAGTATTTTAAACAAAGTAAAAATATTTAGCGTGGTTGTAAATATAGGCGATAGCAAATCTATCATCACTCATCCAGCTAGCACAACTCATCAACAACTAAGCGATGAAGAGCTAAAAGCTACTGGTATTGGTGGAGGACTTATCAGACTAAGCATAGGACTTGAAAACGCAAAAGATCTGATAAGCGATCTTGAAGAGGCGATGAAATGAGTTTATTAAGCACAAAAGGAGCATATGGGCTGATGTCCATATGCGAAATCTCAAAAGGAGATCAAAAAAACCCCGTCTCACTAAATGATATTTCAAAAAACATAGGAGTTTCAAGAAACTACCTTGAACAAGTTTTAAACACACTTAGAAATAGTGGCTTTGTAAGCAGCATAAAGGGCTTTAGAGGTGGATATTATCTTGTCAAAACACTTGATGAAATCACATTTTATGATATTTTTAACGCCTTAGAAAACGACTTTTGTCTAACATCTATAAAGATGGAAAATAGCTCATACGATATATTTTTTAAAGAGTACAACGAAAAATTAATCGAGCTATTTTCAAAACCACTTAGCAGCTTTGAAGATTATCAAAATCAAGCAAAAAAATATTTAAATTACGTTATATAAAGGATATATGATGAATATAGCAAACAATGTAACAGAGCTTATAGGTAAAACTCCGTTAGTAAAAATAAACAAATTTGGCAATGATGCAACTATACTTGCAAAGTGTGAGTTTTTAAACCCAGCTCACTCTGTAAAAGATAGAATAGCGCTAAATATGATAAACACAGCTATCAAAGAGGGCAAAATCAAAGACAATAGCGTGATAATAGAGCCAACAAGCGGAAATACAGGAGTTGGTCTAGCTATGGTTTGCGCTCATCTTGGGCTTAAAATGATACTTACTATGCCAAGCTCAATGAGTGTAGAGAGACAAAAACTGCTAAAAGCATTTGGTGCCAAACTTGTTTTAACTGACCCAAAATACGGAATGCAAGGCGCGGTAGATGAGGCAAATAGACTAGCAAATGAGACGCCAAATAGCTTTATCCCAAGCCAGTTTGACAATCCAGCAAACCCTGAAGCTCACAAAATCTCAACAGCGCTTGAAATACTAGAGGCTACTGATGGCAAAGTCGATATATTTGTAGCTGGATTTGGTACTGGTGGGACAGTGAGTGGAATCGGCGAAATCCTAAAAGCCAAAAATCCAAATGTCAAAATAATAGCAGTAGAACCTGCAAGCTCGCCACTTCTTAGCAAAGGTGAAGCTGGTCCACACGCCATACAAGGCATAGGGGCAAATTTCGTGCCAAAAAACTTAAACAAAAATATCATTGATGAGTTTTTTACTATAGTAAACGAAGATGCAACTAGAAGCGCAAAAGAATTAGCACAAAAAGAGGGACTTTTAGTAGGAATATCAAGTGGAGCAAATGTCTATGCAGCTTCACAAATCGCTCAAAGACCAGAGAACAAAGGCAAAACAATAGTAACTATACTTTGCGATACTGGCGAGAGATATTTATCTACTGGAATCTATGAATAAGTTTCTATAATCACTGCTGCGATGGCAAATCCGCCATCGTGAGTGATGCTTAGGCTTGAGCTTTTTATCCTAAATTTATCCACAATTTCTTTGCTAAATTTAATCATCGGAGCGCCTTTTTGGCTCTTGTAAATTTCAGCGTCCAAAAATCCAAACTCAGCAGATATCCCACACCCCAAAGCCTTGCTTATAGCCTCTTTTGCAGCCCAAAATCCAGCTAAACTAGCATCACTTTTAGCTAGATTTATCTCTTCTTCACAAAGAAATTTAGAAAGAAATTTATCCCCAAATTTAGCCTTCGTGGATGAAATTCTATCTATTTTTACTATATCGATTCCTATCATTGCACGATAAAATCAGTAAAATATACGTTTTTGATGTAGCCATCTCTTAGGGTTTCATTTATCTTTGTGACAACTTCATCTTTGAGCCTTTCTTTGCCTTTTATGGTGCTTACATCTTCGTAAGTTTTTGATGAAAGGGTTCTGATGATGATATCTCTAATCAGAGGCTTTTTCTTGTCTATTTCAGGAGTCAAAGTCTCTTCGCTAAGCTCTAAATTTAAAGTAGTCTTGAGAAATCTACTCCCGCTTTCGCTAAGTAAATTTACCAAAAATGGCTCCATAGGATACATTGGACCTACGTTAAAAAAGTCATTTGAGCGTTGTTTTGGGCTTGGAGCTGGCTGTCCTGCTGGGGCTGCAGTCGTAGCCGTAGGAGTCGCTGCTTGCTCATCAGAGCTCAGCATCAAAAACGCAACCAAACCACCTATAAATAACAAAAATACAAGTATAGCTATTATAGCTATTAAAAGGACGTTTCCGCCTTTTTTCTTCTCTTCTTTTACTTCTTCTGCCATAAATTTCCTTTTATAATAATCTATAATATGCCAAATTTGGATACTAATTTTAGTAAAATCGGCAAAAAATCAAATTTATTTCACTCTGTTTTTTAATTCGCCTATGCCTTGTATGTAGCAGACTATCTCATCGCCACTTTTTAGGTATTTTGGTGGAGTAAATCCCATACCAACACCACTTGGCGTCCCTAAAGATATGATTGTTCCAGCTTTTAGTGTCATTCCCTTGCTTAAATCGCTGATGATATAACTTGGATTAAAGATTAGCTTTGATGTGTTTGAGTTTTGCCTAAGTTCACCATTTATGTATGATTTGATATCTAGGCTTGAAGTATCTAGCTCATCATTTGTCACGATCCAAGGCCCCATTGGAGTGCTATTATCTAGGCTTTTACCATAATACCACTGTTTGTAGCGGTTTTGGATATCACGTGAGCTTATATCATTTATGATTGTCCAGCCAAATATATACTCATTTGCATCTTGTTCTGATACGTTTTTGGCATCTTTTTTGATGATAAGAGCTAGTTCGCACTCATAGTCTAGCGTGTCAGTTATATCGCTATGGGATGGTATTTCATCCCCATTTGCCACAGCTTCGTTTACTCTTTTGCCAAAATATACTGGATACTCTCTTTTGCCATCAAACTCGATTTTTTTAAATTTATACGACTCAATGGCATGCTCCATGTAATTAATCCCAAGACAGATTATATCTTGAGCAGGAAATGGCACTGGAGCTCTTTTTGTGATACTTTCATAGGATAAGCCACCGCTTTTAAGGCTCAAAGCTTTGATTTTAGCTAGCTCTTCATCGCCCATGCAAACCACTTCAAGCATCGATTTGGCTGGCACTTCGATGATACTACCATCAGCTCCTATCACTCCAACTTTATCAACGCCGCCCAAACTATAAGTTAGCAGTTTCAAGCTAGTTCCTTATCTTTTAATGTTTTAAGCAGCCTTTTGTAGCCTTTTTTTATCTCTTTTTTTGTGATATTTAATGGCGGCAAGAATCTTAAAGTATCTTTGCCAGATTTCAAGATAAGCACCCTATTTTCCATAGCTTTTGTAAATATTTTGCCTAAATTTTCTGGATTTTTCAGCACTAAGCCTTGCATAAGTCCAAGCCCTACTCTTTTGACAAATAAATTTGGAAATCTCTCAACCAAGCTATCAAGCATAGCCTCAAATTCGCTTATAGTTTCGTCTAATTTGCCGTCTACTTTTAGCTTTTCAAGCTCATCTAAAACACAAATTCCAGCAGTCGTAGCTAGGAAATTTCCACCAAAAGTACTTCCATGATCGCCAAATTTAAATATATCTTCTTTACTAGCACAAGCACCCATCGCAACGCCACCGCCAAGACCTTTGGCAAAGGTTATGATGTCTGGACTCACACCATAAATCTGGCTAGTGACAAACTCTCCAGTCCTATAAACTCCACATTGAACCTCATCGGTGATAAAGAGAATTTTCTTCTCTTTTAACACTTTAGCAAGTTTTTGAATATCAGCCTTATCAAGAGGATTTATGCCACCCTCACCTTGGACAAGCTCCACCATTACAGCTGCTGTTTTGTCGCTTAGATTTGCGATGATTTCATCAATACTACCAAAGAACTTAAACGCTTCAGGATATGGAGCGAAGTCGTTTGGATGAAATTTTTCTTGTCCTGTAAGCTTCAAAGTAGCGATTGTCCTGCCGTGAAATGAGTTTGCTAAAGAGAAAATCTCGTATTTTTTTTCTTTAAAAGAATTGCCATATTTTCTAGCTAGTTTTATAGCGCACTCATTTGCTTCAGCTCCAGAATTTGCGAAAAAAACATAATACGGCTCTCTTAAGAGCTCACACATTTTATCGCTTAATTTCTCTTGCGGTTTGATTTGGTATATATTTGAAGTATGCAAAAGAGTATGGGCTTGTTTTGATATAGTTTTTGCAAGTTTTTTGTGTGAATGACCTAAAGAACACACCCCTATCCCGCTTCCAAAATCTATATAATCTTTATCATCAAAGTCCCATAAAACAGCGCCTTTGCCCTTTTTAAATCCTAAATTTACCCTAGCATAATTTTGCATTAACATAACAACTACTCCTTATAGTGAATTTGTGGCAATCCCCAGTTTTTATAATACGCCACAAGTCGAAAAATGATCCCAAAAACGAATAATAACATTACCCAGTATATATTTGTAAATCCTGCCAAATCCATAAAATAATAAATAAAGCCCATCGCCATACTAATAGTTCCATAAAGCCCAGTTTTCAAAAACCAAGGAACTTCGTTTAAAAGCACATCTCTTAAAATACCACCGCCAACGCCGTTAAAAAACGCCACTAAAATCACTCCAAAGATGTTTAGCCCATACTCAATGCTGACGATAGCGCCAACTATAGAAAAGCTGATAACATCGACAGCGTCAGTCATAATGAAGATAAATTTTTTCTCCAAACCATGCCTTTTTTCGTGGTGCAGTTTGAATAAAATCGCAATCACCATCACGCACAAAACTATAAGCACAGGCATAAAATGCGTAAATGAATAAGCTGGACGACCCACGATCACATCTCTCATAAGCCCACCGCCAAGCGCAGTCAAAAATGCTGCCAAAAACACGCCCAGCCAGTCACAACCCCTCTTGATACCAAACAAAAATCCACTAAGTGCCGCTGATGCAATGCCTACGTATTCAGCTATCAAAAATGCTTCCATTTGCCTACTTTTGGTAATTTTTGCTGTATTTTACAATGAAACATATAAGATTAATATAAAAAAATTTATTTAAAGACCTAAATTTACTTGTTAAATTTTACGCTAAATTCGGTCTTATTGCTATCACTTTGACAAGAAATATCAAATCCAAGCTCATCACAGTATCTTTTCACAAGACTAAGCCCGATACCAAAACCACCGTTTTGCGTATCAAAACGTCTGAATTTATCGTAAATTTTGCTAAGATTTTCTTTTTTTATAGTTTCGCCATAGTTTGTTATCTGGAAGTTTTTTGCATTTAAACTTATATCTATAGTTTTGTCTTTAAAGCTGTATTTTACGGCATTTGAGATGAGATTATCTATGATTTTTTTGAGTTTTATTTGGTCTGAGTTTAGTTTTATATCTTCTAAATTTAGATTAAATTTGATATTTTTGTTTGTGGCACTCATTTCAAATATCTTCACACTTTCTAAAACAACATCTTTTACATTTATATTTTTAAGCTGATTTGGTTCGCTTTTAAGATTTAGCGCCAAATCGTTGTATAAATTTGACAAAGTTTTTGATGCAATTTTTATATTTTCTAGGTATTTTTGTGGATTTTTTTCAAACATTTCTACGCTCATCAGTATCACGCTTAGAGGCGTATTTATCTCATGAGTTGTGTCTGTGATGAAGTTATTTAGTGTTTTGATCTGTCTTAAAAGTGGCAAATACGATAATTTCACGATGAAATAGGCAATGACTGAAATAAAAAGCAAAACGAACAAACTTATGATAGTTATCTTTATTTTAAGCTCGTTTAGTTGCTCCATTGGATTTTGTGTCCTGATATCCAAAATCAAATTTATAGCCCTTCTTCTAGTGTGAATATCGCTGCTATAATACATAAAATTTTCATCAGAATAAAAGCGATCGTTAAATTTAGGCTTATCAAAGCTCTTAACTATAAACTCTTTAGCCCTTAAATCAAACAAATTTATCTCATATTCGCTTTGCAAATTTAATATTTCGTTTGTGCCACCATTTACTTTTAGCATAAACTCAATCTCATTTGCAAACGACCTCATATCTTTTGCAGTTTTTTTGAAAATATCTTCTTTTGCGTTATGATAATATAATGCCGCAAAAAACACCAAAAACATAGTACTCGTGATAGTGTAAAGTAAAAATATAGGTAGTATATATTTTTTATGAGACATATTCGTATCCAAGCTTTGAGTGACTTATGATCTTTTCATTTCCGATTATTTTTCTTAGATTTCTTATATAGACCCTAAGGCTTAGCTCACTTGGCATTTCGCCCATATCCCAAATTTGCGAATAAATATCATCTCTGGTTAGAATAGTGTTTTTGTTTTTCAAAAAAAGCGCTAAAAGCTCACTCTCTTTTTTAGCCAGTGGCACCATTTTATCACCCTTTAAAAGGCGTTTTTGAAGTATGTCAAATTTGAGTTCATTATTTATGGTTATAAACTCATCATTTTGATTGTGGTTGAAGTTTCTTTTTAGTATGTTTTGAACTCTTAGAAGCAGTTCAGCAAGCTCGAAAGGCTTTTTTATGTAGTCATCGCAGCCGACTTTGAAGCCGCTTGTGACATCACTCATCGCGTTTAGCGACGTGGCAAATATACAAGGAGTCCCTACTCCGCTATTTCTTAGCTCATCTAAAAGCTCAAATCCATTGCCACGGGTAATCTTGACATCAAAGATGAAAAGGTCAAATTTACTCTCATAAGCTAAGCTCAAAGCCTCTTCATAATTATCAGTTGAGACAACTTCATAACCAGAGCTTTCAAGATATGAACTCATCATATCTTGAAGCATTGGCTCATCTTCTAGGACGAGAATTTTATTCATGTATTATCTATTTGGACAGTTTGGGTTCATTCCAGCTCCCATGCCACGACCCATACCAGCGCCCATATTTGAGCCACAATTCATCATTCCTTGACCCATACCAGCACCCATATTTGAGCCACAATTTCTCATGCCTTGTTTTTTCATGATACCTCTGCAAACTCTTGGATTAAAGTATTCGTCTTTGCCTAAAGTTGCCATATTTTTTCTCATTTGCATTTGGAACTCTTTCCAAAAGTCATCTGATTGAGCTGGAGTCATATTTTTTGTAACTTCAAATATTTCATTATGCATTTTAGTGCAAACATCTCTTATTTGTAATTCTTTTGCGCTAGCATCTTTTTTTGCTGCAAACATTTTATTGCTAAGCTCTATAGCTTGATTATTTGCTCCAAACGCCAAAGTGCCAAGTACTGACGCAGCTAAAACTGCTGATAAAATCTTTTTCATTTCATATCCTTTTTCTTGAAATATGTTGGAATTATAAAACAAATTTGTTTAGTCATTGTGAATTTAAAACAAACCGTTGATTTTTTCTATGAAATCAACTGGACTTACTTGTACTCCACTAACCATCACGCCAAAATGAAGATGTGGGCCACTGACCCGTCCACTATTTCCACTAAGCCCTATTATATCGCCCTTTTTGACCTTATCGCCAACCTTTACATTTAAATTACTCAAATGATAATACTGTGTGTAAATCCCACCGCCATGATCGATAACTACGCCGTTTCCTGCGTAATACCTATCTTTTGCTATCTTTACGATTCCATCATTTGCAGCTAGCACGTTTTGACCTATAGGAGCTCTAAAATCCATACCGCTATGATAGCTTTTTACTTGATTATTAAAAACCCTAGCAGTCCCAAACTCACTTGTGACAAAGCTATTCATAGGAGCCATAAATTTGCTATCAAAATACAAATTATCCCCAAAAACTCTATATATCGCATTTGCTTCATTTTTTTCTTTGGCTATGCGTTTTAAGACTGATTTTGGCGGATTTACTTTTGCATTATCGACTGTGATTTTTTCTTTTTTGTAGTTTTTTTTAGCTATATCAAACTCGAAATTTCCGCTTACACCGTTTAAAGAGTTTGTGACGGTGATACCTTTTGTATCATAATATCCTGCTGGAATAAATGCTATTTTTTGATTTTTTTGTGTTGGATGTGGTATCCACGGCAATTTTTTGTCATTTACGCTTAAATTGCCAGCGTATTGTGATTCTATGGTTATTATCTCAATCTCTCCATTTGTGATACTTGCACCAAATGAAAATGAAAAAAATAATAAAAGAAACAGTATTTTTCTCATAAACTCCCTTTATTTTTAGAAAATCATACCATTTTTAACTTTAAATTTGCATCACACATAGTACAAAGCCACAAATCTTTTCCTGCTTATTGGCGAGTATTGACTTAGATATTCGTACGCCTCTTCAGCGTCACTTCCTGTGAGATTTTTTACATTTTCAATAAGCTCAAAAAGCTCTTCATCGTCTAAGTTTTCAAACTCCACGCACTCTTCTAAAGCTTCTTGCACCATTGCTTCTACTTCTAATTCATCATATGTCAAAACTTTTTCCTTATCTATTTTTGCGAATAATATCTAAAATACCTTAAAACTCACTTGGAAAAATAAAAAATTTTGATATCTTTTATTGATGTATAGCTATTTTTATTATTTTTGTTTAAGTTAAATTTAACTACAATTCAATATTTTATTTGATAGTGCTTATTATAATCTATAATCAAATTAAAAATAAAATTAAAGAGAAAATATGAACCCAAATTTAGAGCTTTTAGCAAATCTCATCCCACATTTCTCACTCATACACAGCAGTCCTGGACGCATAAGAGTAAGAGTTTTGCCAAGTATAAAAGAGATGAAATCTCATATAAATTTAGAAAATTTTAGCGATATTGATAGCATCATATCTAAAATAAACGGCATACAAAATGTTAAATTTAACAAGCTTATAGGCTCAGTAACGATCATTTATGATAATAGTGTATTTCCAGAAGCTCTTTGGATAAATCTACTAAATGGCGTAAATTTGGAGCTAATTTCGCAAAAAATCAATCAAATAGCAAAGGATTTTGATGCAAACAGATCTTGAAAATTACTCAAAAGAGCAGATTTTTAATCTTGCTTACAACTACGAATACAAAGGCATTTTGATATATTCAAATTTTAAAAATATATCTATTTTTGATGAAATTCTAGTCATAAAACAAAATGGAGTCCAGCTTTTAAAAACAACTAGTGAACAAAAAAACTACAAACTAGAAAACCAAATTCATCAAGTCTTAAACCCGGATTTTATAGATGAAAAGCTCATTGTAGCTATTAATTACGAGCTTGAATTAATCAAATTTTATGAATCTGCTTGCAAGCTAATAAAAGATGATGAGCAAGACTTGTTTTTTAGACTTTGGGCTACATCATCAAACGAATACATTCCAGCGCTAAAATCTGCTCTAAATTCGCTTAAATTTGACACTCAAAAAGAGCAAATAAATGGCGTCTGGCTAGAAAACAGCCAAATACAAAATTTCTTAGACCAAGCCACAAAAATAGCAAATGGCGATGCCTCAAAAGAAGATATAAACGCTCTTGTAAATCATCCAAATTTCTCATTTTTTGGTGGGGTTGTGGCTGGTGGGTTAGTCGGTATGCTTATAAATGAAATCACAAAGGAAAAAAATGATGAATAATACTCCAAATAAAGGATTTAAAATGGCAATTCCATTTATCGCAGGTGTTGCTCTTGGCGGGCTGGCTATATATGCTTTTAATAACAGAAAAATTATCAAAGACAAGCTAATATGCGGCTTTCAAAAAGGTAAAGATGTGGCTGTAAAAACGCTAAATAGCCAAAACCAAGACGCAAAAACAGAGCCAAAAAAAAGAGCAACCAGAGCCAAAAAACAACCACCAAAACCAGAGACAATAACCGATGCAAAATAGACTATTTTCGGCTTCAAGACTAGCTGGGGATAACTTTTTAAGCGGTAGCCTTATAGGATTTATAGGGACTGGAGCTCTTAACTACTCTTTGGTGCAAAATGGCAAACTAGATTCAAAAACAGCGCTTAAAAAGACTATTAAATTTAGCCTTGAAAGTGGCACGGCTGCTGGTTTTGGTATCGCAGCTTCAAATAATTTAGTTATGAAAAATTATGCAGGTGCAGCTCTAAATTTAGGAGCTGGAATATGCTCAATATGGCTTATAAACTCACTTATAAAAATAAAGGAAACAAATGACAAATCCATATTTAAACAACCAACAAAATAGTAACTCAAAAGTAGATAATACCATAAATGACTTTGCAAAAGAGATACCTTTTATACCAGAAAATTTCAACACGGCTGGCTTTTTAAAAGGCGTTTTGATAGGTGCTGGGCTGACTTATGTACTAACAAACCAAAAAGCCAGCCAAGCTCTTTTTAAAGCCATAGTAAAAGCTGGAAACCTCTTACAAAGTGGCACAGAAGAGCTAAAAGAGAGATTTGAAGATGCTAAGGCTGAGATAAATGCCCAAAAATAGCTTTAAAATCGTTAGTCACACTGGCAATAGAGTAAGGCTAACATCAAATAGCTTAAAAGATTGTGATGAAAAGCTCCTTGAAGCTCTGATTTTAAAACTAGATGAAATAAGTAGTGTCCGTGTAAATAAACTAGCAAAAAGTATAATTTTTACTTATAATTATGGCTTAAACTCTATTTTAAAAACGCTAGAAACGATAAATATCAAAGAGTTAAAAGTAGCAAATAATCTTCCTAGCAAATCTGAAATTTACAAATCAGCTGTCACGCTAGCCCTAACAAGCCTGAGTAATAACAACAAATTAAACGCACTAGCAACCCTGTATAGCTCATCAAATTTGTTTAAAGAAGGTGCTTTGGAGCTACTTCATGAAGGACTTACTAGCAAAAGTTTAGAAGCTCTAGCAGTTGGTGTGAGCCTTGCAAGAGGCGATTATCCAGCGGCAAATGGCACAAATTTGCTTTTGAGCCTTGGCGAATACATAGAAGAAAGCACAGTCCATAAAAGTGACGATCTCATAAAAGAGTTAGCCAAACCAAATGTCAAAGAGGCTTGGATCGAGATCAAAAATAGCAGTGGCGAAAAAGAGTTAAAGCTAATTAATACAAAAGATATAAAAGTCGGTGACATAGTAGTAGTGGGTGCTGGACAAAGCATAGCAATAGATGGATATATCGTAGATGGAAGTGCTAGCATAAATCAAGTAAGCATGACAGGAGAAGCCCAGCCAACCAAAAAAGAGCGTGGCGATAGAGTCATGAGTGGAACTATCGTAGAAGAAGGCAGGATTAAAATTTGGGCTGAGCTTATAGGCGATGAGACCGCAACAAGTCGCATCAAAAAATATATCCAAGCTAGTCTAAATGAAAAATCAAACATCGGACTAAAAGCCACAAAATTAGCAAACAAGCTAGTCCCTGTCACTTTAGGTCTTGCAGGTCTTAGCTACGTCTTTAACCAAAACACAATGGCAATGGCTTCAGTTTTGCAAGCTGATTATTCATGTGCTTTAAAGCTAGCAACTCCAGTTGCTTTTAAAACTAGCATTAGCAAAGCCGGAAGAGATGGGATTCTTATAAAAGGCGCAAAGGCTATAGAAGCCCTAGGGGCTGCAGATACTTTTGTTTTTGACAAAACTGGCACACTAACGCACGGCAATCTAAGCGTAGCAGATATTATTAGTTTTGATAAAAATTTGAGCAGCGATGAGCTTTTAAATTTAAGTGCAAGTGCTGAAGAACACTATTTTCACCCAGTCGCAGAAGCCATAGTAAAAGCTGCTCGCCAAAGAGGATTTAAGCATATTCACCACGAAGAAGTTGAGTTTATCGTAGCTCATGGTGTAAGAACGGTTGTAAAAAACAAAGAGCTTATCATAGGAAGTCGTCACTTTTTAGAAGATGATGAAATGATTGATTTTTCGGCTCATAAAGACAGATTAAACGAGCTTGAAAACAGTGATTTGGCGCTACTATTTATAGCTTATGATAAAAAACTCATAGGAGTTATATCTCTAAAAGATGAGATTAGAACTAATGCAAAAGAGTGCCTAATAGCGCTAAAACAAAACGGTGTCAAAGAGATCATTATGCTAACAGGAGATGTAAGTAGCAAGGCAAAAGATGTAGCTCTTAGCCTTGGCATAGATAGGGTTTTTGCCAACTGTCTTCCAACAGACAAAGCCAAAATCATAGAAGATCTTAGAGCTAGTGGGAAAAATGTCGCATTCGTAGGAGATGGAATAAATGACGCTCCAAGCCTTGTAAAGGCAAATGTAGGCATAAGTATGAGCAAGGGTGCAGATATAGCAAAAGCAAGCGCTGATATAAGCCTTTTAAAAGATGATATATGTTCAGTATCTAAAGCAAAACTCATCGCAAATAAAACAATGTCAAAAATAAATGCAAATTTTAAAGCAACAGTTGGCATAAACTCAGCCATTTTACTTGGAGCGACATTTGGAAAACTCAGTCCAATCCAAACAGCCATACTCCACAACGGAACGACAATCGCACTGCTATTAAATTCGCTAAATAGTATAAAAACAAAATAGGAAATAAAAATGCAAAAACTAAGTGGCAAACTTCTAAATTTGGATTTTCAAAGAAAAACTGCTAAAATTTGTATGGCAACAAGCCTTGGCATACTTACCATAACAGCTTTTAATACCAAAAACAAAACATCAGCAAAGCTCCATACAATAGCTGGAATTGCGATGGTTGGATTTAGCTTATGGCATGCTAATCTTTATGGCACAAAGTATGCAAATTTTTTAAAAAAACAGAGTAAAACACTCACGGAGAGTTCAAAAACATGAAGATATTTTTTGCATTTTTATTAGCTATTTTTTACGTTGGTTGTGCCAAAAATATAAATATTCAAAAAGATGAAGCACCACAAGTGCCATTTCAAGATGAAAATCAAACTTATAATATAGAAATTTCATATATGAATCCAAACGAGCAAAATGAAAAAGATATTTTGCTAGCTTATGGAAGCTATTTAGATGATGCAAAAGTCGAGTTACAAGAGGATATAGCGGTAAATTTAATAGGCAAAAAAGAGCTGCAAAAGGCTAAATTTGATGCTATGGCTAGACAAATTGCAGGATATTTAAGAGATTTTAGAGGGATTAAAAACCAAGTTTTAATCGCTTATAAATTAGACGAAAAGACGCTTTTTAAAGGTAAATTTTAGTATTTTAGACAAAAATAATGACCAATTTAATCAAATTCATTTAAAGATTTATTGTAATTTTCAAGGATTTTACTAAAGTTATCGCGCAAGCTAATTGGGCTTAAAACCACCATATCAGGAAACCAGCGCCTAAGCTGCATAATCATCATCTCATCACTTGTAATCTCATAACTGATCTTGACCCAACCATTTTTGCATTTGCCAACTATTTTTTGTGAATGAAAAAACCGCTTTTGCTCGAAATATTTTGCGACATTTGGCGAAACTGCGACAACGCATTCATAAGGCTCTTTCTTATATCCGTCCATAAAAGTTTCGCTATTTCTAACAAAATTTTCAGTATAATCATCTATATAAAATTGAGCTTTTTTAATCACGACATCTTTGATGAAACATAGCCTAAGCACCTTATATCCATTATTTTCATGAGTATCACAAAGAGTTGCTAGCTGCCAATTGCCTTTAGAATATATGATTTTTATGATTTTAACATTTTTTAGCACCGTTTCATTATAGGTCAAATCGCAATATCGTCTAAATTTAATCGCTTTTTGTATTAGCCCAAATATCTTTAAATTTGGACTTTGTTCGTGTGGGCTACCTTTGATTAAAAACACACTTGCAAGCTCTTTTTTAAGTTTGTCATCAACTTTTTTATAAGTATGAGGCATAAATTTAGAAAAGCCAGGATTGATAATATGAAGCATATCTATAAGCTTTTCACTCTCATCTTGGCGCTCATTTGGTGCGACAAAGCGTTGAAAAAGTTCTTTGTTTTTACATATATATGAGCCTTGAGAAATACTAAAAATAGTATCTTCTCCAAAAAACTCACGCAAATCTTGGATATATCTTCTGATAGTTCGCTCGCTTAAACCACTTTTTATAGCGTAGTTTTTGACTAAAACCTCACGACCAGAAGTTAGCTCATCCAAAAGCTCCAAAATCTCAAAGATCTTTTTATTTTTCATCGCTTTGCCTTAAATTTAGCCTAATTCTACCACAATCCTAAAACTTTCCACCAAACTGAACCGATTATTATCCATATAGCTAAATTTATCAAAGTAATAATAAAGCCAAGCCTCCACCACTCATTTTGCGTATTATATCCAGCACCAAAAATAATAGGAGCTGGAGCACCACCATAATGAGTGACAGGCATCATTAAATTTGATGCATATGCAAAGACAAGAGCTACAAAAACACCATTTGCTCCAGCAGCTATTGCAACTGCTCCAAATGTAGCATACATCGCTGTTATATGCGCTGTCAAACTAGCAAAAAAGTAATGAGTAAATACATAAACAATAACCAAAATTCCCATTACCAAAGTCCAGTTAAATCCACTCATAGTGCCACTCATCCAGCCAGCAAACCAAGTAACAAAGCCAAGCTTAGAAAGACCTCCAGCTAATGTTATTAAAGAGCCCATCCAAATAAGAGTATCCCAAGCGCCTTTTTCGCAAATAAAATCATTCCATTCCAATACACCAAAGACAAGCATAACACAAACTGCTATCATACCAACAGTTGTTGCATTTAGCCCTGTGATGCTTCCAGTTGCCCATAAAATCAAAGCGCCTATAAAGACAAAAATCATCACGATTTCACTTCTTTTAAGCGAACCAAGCTTGGCAAGTTCGGCTTTTGCTATCTTTTTGCCCTCAGGATAATCTTTTATTTGGGGTGGATAAATTTTATAAAGTACGTAGGGTATCACAGCCAAAGAAACAAGGGCTGGGACTATCGCACCCATCGCCCAAAGTCCCCAAGAAATCTCAACGCCAAAAGTAGTTAGTGCCAAACTAGCTATAAGTGGATTTCCTGCCATTGAGGTAAGAAACATACCGTTTGTTATCGCGTTTCCTTGCCATAATGTCTGCATAAAAAACGCACCAGCTTTTTTGCGTGTATCACCTTGTTCAGAACCCAAAGCACTTGAAAGAGATTTGACAATAGGAAAAAGTATACCACCTGCTCTTGCGCCACTACTTGGCATAGCAGGAGAGATGATAGCATCACTTATAACTATAGAATATCCAAGCTTTAATGTACTATCTCCCAATAAACTTATAATCTTATAAGCTATGCGTTTGCCAAGCCCTGTTTTGATAAAACCTCTTGCAATCATAAACGCACAAACAATTAACCAAATGGTCGTACTTGCATATCCGCTTAATGCTTGGGCTGGTTTCATAACATTTGTTAAAACTGCTATTGTAACTCCAAAAAACGCAACCGCCCCAATAGGAAGCGGTTGTAATATTAACCCCAAAATAGTGGCTAGTACAATAGCAAAAAGATGCCAGGCTTGGGTAGTCACTGCATCAGGATGAGGCAAAAACCATACCAAAACACCGATTGCTACTATTATAAAGCCTTTTATAAATTTGCTTTTCATTTTAAACCTTTATAAATTTAACCCAAAATATCTTTGCTATTTGCAACCACGCGATCGACAAATTCAGCACTCAAACCGATATATTTTTCTGGTTGCATAATCTCTTCAAGATCAGCTCTTGTAAAATATTTCGCCACCTCTTCACGCTCTAGCAAATCATCAATCACAGGTTTGCCATCAGTAAAAGCTTTCATACATACTTCATAAACTATCCCATGAGCCGATAAACGACCAAGTTTTTCACCAAGATGTAGCATGACAGCTTCACTTAACATAGCACCTTTAAGCTTATTTAAATTTTCTTTCATATGCTCTGGATAGACGATTAAATTTTCCAAAATATCATTTGTGCTTTCCAGCGCGTTTGCCAAATGGATTGAAGCTTTTGGCACACAATCCCATTCTACTAATTCGCAACTCCAATCACGCTCATTTTCGCAAAACATAGCCTCAACAGCTAGTGGAGCTTGGGAACGAACTATGCGAGATTGAGCTATTACACCTTCGCAAACTTGTGGATTTCTTTTATGTGGCATAGTGGAGCTTCCTACTTTTCCCATAAAAAATGGCTCTTCAACTTCGCAAATCTCAGTTCTTTGTAAACTTAAAATTTCTCTTGCTATTTTTCCTAAAGTTCCAGCAATAATAGCCAAAACACTTACATACTCAGCTATATGATCCCTACTAGGATGCCAAGAAATCACTGGTTGATTAAGCCCAAGATCTTCCATCATAAGACGTTGCATTTCAAGACCTTTACCCTCTTGAGAGGCCAAAGTTCCAACAGCTCCACTAAGTTGCCCTACAAATAATCTTGGTTTTATCTCTTCTAATCTATCTAAACTACGGCGAATTTCTTGTGCCCACATCGCTGTTTTAAAACCAAATGTTATAGGCAAAGCGTGTATGACGTGGGTTCTGCCAGCCATAACTGTATTTTTATACTTTTGCGAAATTTCAATACACCAAGCATAGCTTTTGGTTAAAAGTTTTGTGATGAGTGCGTGAGCTTCACGAATTTGAAGTACAAGTCCATTATCCATAATATCTTGGCTTGTAGCACCCCAATGCACAAACTCACCACTATCATCATCAAAAGCTTTTTTAAAAACTTTAAGAAGAGGAACTATAGTAATCGAACTCTTATAGCCCTCGCCTATCTCATCTAAATTCAAAAGCTCAGCTTTAGCAAATTTTGTTATTTTATCTGCTCTTTCTTGGGTGATGATTCCTAATTTTGCTTGAGCTCTAGCTAGAGCTGCTTCTGTGTCCAACCATTTTTGTGTTCTATTTTCATCGCTAAAAATTTTATTCATCTCTTCACTTGCAAAAAGCACACCAAAAACTCTACTATCTATAGTACTTGAAGCCATTTTGTTCTCCTTAAATTTAATCTGTAATGGAATTTTAATCACTCTTGCGGTCAGAATTTGACCATTTTTAATTTAATTTATATTTTGCAAATTTAATAGATAATAAAATATTGCTAAAAGCAAATGAAGTGCGTCAGATTAGATATTTGAGTGATGTATAAAAATTATTTTAATTTATTTTTTTACCATGTAGAGTTGCTCAAAAACGTGAATATTTCTAAATTTGAGATTTCTGCTACCACGATAAGCGTTGTATTTTTGCTCTTTTAAGGATACTTTGCCGATTTTGGCTAAATTGAGCAAAAACTCGTCCTTGTCTATAAAGCCTTCGTTGTTAAATGAGATTAGCAAGTATTTGGAGTTTAGCTCATTTAACAGCTCAAAAAACGCTTCACTGGCCTCTTTTTTTTTGTTATAAACGCTTCTATTCCAGTCTTTTGGAATCCCGCTAACTCTGCTTATGTCGCTTGGTTTTTCGTATTTTGCGACTAAATTTAGCATAAAATAGTTTGAGCCATAAGGGTGCTGATTGTATGGTGGATCAAGGTAAGTGATATCAACTTTTTGCATATTTTTTGCAAAATCAAAAGCATCTTTTTGGCTGACTTCGTAATCGCATTTGAAATTTGAAAAAATTGGCTTTTTTAAGCTCATATCTGATTTTATACGTTTAAGAGCATTTTCGCCACTCCCGCCAAATTTGCCAATGCCACTTTTATCTTTATAAAAACCCTTAAAAACGCCACTTGTGTTTGTATGATTGCTGACTAGATAGAGAAGTGGAGCTAGAAAATATGGTTGCAAATTTGCTGGGATTTGGTCGATATTTTGTCTTATTGTGTCTATAAATTTGGCATTTCGTTTAGTGAAAAACACTCTGTCGTTTTGCGTGATACACTCTTCATTTTTGGGCGCGTAAAGCTCGGTTATAAATCCAGATTCCAGATTAGAAATCCGATTTAGTTTATCAAAATAAAAGTTGATATTTTGGGATAAATCTTCATCTAAATTTGAAAGATAACACTCATTTATAACCTTAGAATACAGCTCCAAATCATTGGCAAAAATCACGCTAGAATGGGATTTGGCAAGCCTTGAGACGACTCCAGAACCGCTAAAAAGATCCACAAAGCTGATTTTGTCTTTGCCAAGATCACTTTTAGCAGATTTGATTCCATCTTCAATGAAGTCTAATAAAGAGCGTTTATTGCCAAGATAAGTAATAAGCTGCTCTTTTAAAAACTCTGAGTTTTCACTCATAAAGTGATTTCCTTGATGTCTGCGACCTTCAAAAACGCCTTGTAAATTTGACCTATTAGGGCGATTCTATTGGCTTTGATATTTGGATTTTCGTGGTTTATCATCACACTATCAAAGAATTTATCTATCGCATCTTTTAGCCCAAATAACTCATTTAGATATTTTGAAATGTCACTTTCATCAAGGCTTAAAGCTTTAAATTTAGCATTTAGCTCTTTTTCGCTTTCATCTTCAAACAAACTCTCATCAACGCTTAAAATTTCGCTATCTTTGATAATGTTTGCTAGACGTTTGAAAGTAGAGAAGTTTTCTTTGAAACTATCAGATTTACTTATTTCATCAAGTGCCAAAATGGCTGAATTTAGGCGTTTTAAATCGCTCTCGCCGCTATTTAAACAAGCCTTGATGACTGAAGTATTTGCATCATACATAGTATAAAGTCTGTCGTATATAAAGCTCTCAAGCGCTTTTATATCAAACTCTTTGTAACTACTTTTTATAGAGTTAAGCACATTTTTGACATCGAAATTTATATCTAAATTTAGCACAATTTTTATGATTCCAGCTGCGGCTCTGCGAAGTGCGTAAGGGTCTTTGTTGCCATTTGGGATTTTGTTTATACTAAATAATCCCATCAAGTTATCAAGCTTGCAAGAGATGGCAACTATACTAGAAAACAGCGTTCTAGGGCATAAACTACCCTCGCCACTAGGCAGATACTGCTCTTTTATCGCGTCAATCACAAATGGATTTTCCTTACGGTACGCTGCGTAATATCCGCCCATTACACCTTGAAGATTTGTAAACTCATAAACCATGCCAGTAGTAAGATCGGCCTTGCTAAGCATTACAGCGCGGTCAAGCTCATGCTCATAATCCCCATCAAACTCAAATCTAAGCTCTCTATCGTAAATTTTCGCTAAGCTTCTTGCGATATCACGCTCTCTGATTTCTTTGTCATACATACTTCCAAGCTCGGTTAGGTATGTTATGGTCTTTAGCTTTTCGCTGCTAAACTCACTAGCAAGGTCATTCTCCCAAAAGAACTTAGCATCGCTTAGCCTTGCTCTTAGTACCTTTTCGTTTCCTCTAATAATCAAAGAATAATCATCGCAAATTTGGTTGCTAACTACCACAAAATGGTTGCTTAGCTCGCCAGAGGCGTCGTGAAGCGGGAAGTAGCGTTGGTTTTCTTTCATAGAAGTTATGATGACTTCGCTTGGCACTTCTAAGAACTCTTTTTCAAACTCTCCAAGCAACGCCGTAGGATACTCAGTGATCGCTACAACTTCATCAAGAAGCTCTAAATCAAGCTCGATTTTCAAGCCACTTTTGGCCTCAATTTGTTTAAACTCGCTTAAGATTTTTTCTTTTCTAAGTGCGCTTTTTAGCGTTATTCCATTTTGCTCAAGCTTAGCAAAATACTCATCAATGCTATCAAATTTAACCAAGTCATAGCCAAATTTTCTATGTGGATAAAACGCCTTCCCACTTCTCACACCATAAATCTCAAAATCCAAACTACGCTCGCCCAAAATACAAACAAGTGAGCGAATCGGACGTATAAACTCATGCTCACCATTTCCCCATCTCATGGACTTTCCAAAGTTTAGTGAATGGATAAATTTATCCACCATAACCGGAAGCAATTCATCGGTAGCTTTGCCTTTTACCACGCTTTTGTGATACAAAACCTCTTTGCCTTTTATCTCTTTGAAGCTTAGCTCATCCTCGCTTATCCCGCATTTATTTGCAAAGCTTTTTGCAGCCGCACTCCAAGAGCCATTTTGCAAGGCTACTTGCTTTGGAGCTCCTATGTTTTCCACCTCAAGATCTGGCGCAAACTCTGGAATATCACCACTTAAAACAAGACGTCTTGGAGTATAATCAAACCCAAATTCACTCTCCAGCCCAAACTCATCTAAAAGAGATTTCCATTTTGGTTTTATGTTTTTTAGTTCCTTTAAAAAAGGAATGGCAGGTAGCTCTTCGACACCTATTTCTATTAAAAATTTCATTGTTTCTCTCCGTTTTTTATTTTATCTTTCATCTCTTTTCTTTTAGCCATTATCTCATCTCTTTTCTTGTTTTTATCCATCATTTGGCGGTTGAATCCCACTACCATGACAAAGACCAAAAGCACAGTCAAAACCCACATCAAAAAAGTTATAAAATCGCCCATATCTTCCTCATTGCTACTTTTGCATTATGATAGCTTCTAAGCTCAAATGGTCTGAACTAGATGATTTTTTGGTCTTAAATGAGTCACTTTTTACCACCAAATCAGGGCTATATATTATATGATCGATTGCCCTGCCACTCACGTGTGATTTTCTATCAAATTTAGCGACCAAATCCCAAGCGTTTTTAAACGTGCTAAAATCTTTTAGTAAAAATTTATAACCAAATTCACTGTTAAAATCGCCCAAAACTACTGTGTTTTTTTGCTGAAAAATCGCTGATTTTAAAGCATCTGCAGCCGTTTTTTGCTTTTTGATACCATTTTTCTTTGCTGGGAAATGAACGCAAAAAAGCTTCATTATTTTACCATCAAATTCCACATCTATGGATAAAATCGGTCTAGTTTTGACATCTTTGACAATAAATTTTTGGCTATCTTTGATAGCGATTTTAGACAAAAATCCGAGCCCAAAAGGCGATTTTGCATCCAATGTGGCAAATTTATAGTATTCATATCCGCTTATTTTAGCCAAATCTTTTAGCACATTTTCATTTTCTATCTCTTGCAAAGCTATTATATCGGCGTCTATTTGCTTGATTAAATTTGATGTAGATTTTAGCTTTTTTTCATACTCAAATTTGCTCCAACGGCCGTTTTTAAAGTCCTTGTATTCGCTGCCATTTTCTACGGCGTCAAAGAGATTTTCAGTATTAAAACTAGCAATTTTTAGCTCGCCAGCTAAAGCAAAAATAGCAAAAAATAGTAAAACTAAAACTCGCAAACTTCGCTCCTAAAGTCAAAATTTGATATATTTTGTCTTATGGCTTCATAGGTTATTATTCCCACGCTTGTAGCTTGATTTAGGCTTCTGCCATTGTTTGTCATCGGTATAGTTATACAATTTGGCTTATTTAATCTCATTATTTCAAGCGGCAGCCCATGACCTTCTGAGCCAAAGAATATAAAATCATTTGGCTTAAATTTAGCCTCGAAATATAGCTGATTTGTCTTAGTCGTAGCAAAGAAAAATCTATCTTGAAATTTAGCATTCTCAGCCATAAACTCATCAAAACTCTCCCAAATTTTAGGATTTAGCTTCGCCCAGTAATCAAGCCCCGCGCGCCTTAAATGCTTATCATCTATCTCAAATCCAAGAGGTTTTATAAGATGAAGTGTGCAACCAGCATTGACACACATTCTGCCGATGCTTCCAGTATTTGTGTGGATCTCAGGATAAACCAAAACTATGTTAAACATCTAAAAAATCACCGTTTTGTTACCATGTACGAAAACTCGCTCATCAAAAACAAGATCAAGCGCGTTGCTAAGGACGGTTTTTTCGACGTTTCTACCAGCTTTTTGCATATCTTTCCAGCCCATTTCGTGATTTACCCTAACGACATCTTGGGTGATGATAGGCCCCTCATCAAGGTCATTTGTCACGAAGTGCGCTGTGGCTCCGATAATCTTAACTCCACGCTCATGAGCTTGTTTATAAGGATTTGCGCCGATGAAAGCTGGAAGAAATGAGTGGTGAATATTTATGATTTTTTTTGGATAATTTGCCACAAAATTTGGGCTTAAAATCCTCATATATTTTGCTAAAACCATGTAGTCAAATTTATATTTTTTAAGCTCGTTTAAAACAGCTAATTCATGCTCTTCTCTGCTTAAATTTTCAGTACTTATCAAAGTAAAAGGTATGTCAAATTTTTCTACCAAAGGCTTTAGAGTATCGTGGTTTGCTACCACGCCTAAGATATTTGCATTTAGCTCTCCACTGCTGTGTTTGATGAGTAGATCGCCCAAGCAGTGATTTTCTTTTGTCGCAAGGACTATTATATCTTTTTTGCGAATTTCTTCACAAAAAATCCCTGCATCTCGTGGCAAAAACGCACTCAAAGTGTTTTTAAACTCGCTCACATTTATATCGCCGACCATAACTGCACGCATATAAAATCTCTCATTTTCGTGATCGACAAATTCACTTGTACTGACGTAGTTTAATCCATTTTTAAAGACTATTTCGCTAACTCTTAGGATAAGACCTTTTTCATCAAAACAGTCAATTTTTAAAATATAATTCAAAATCTCTCCAAAAATTTAAAAAAATTGGCTAGATTATAGCGTTTTTTTACTAAAATATAGATTATCTGCTAGTTGTGAGTTGCTTGAAGTGACGTTATATTTGACATAATTTTTAGCGAACTAGAAAGATAATCTTTGCTTAGTTTTGTGTGCGTGAGCGAATTAAGCTTTGAGCCAGTTTCTATGAAATTTTCAATATTTAAAAGTGATTTTTCAAGGTTTTTTAGAGTGATTTTTTGCATATTAGGACAGGTCGAGATAGTTAATGCGATAATAGTTTTATCCAGATTTTGTTTTTGTAGCTCTAAAACAAGCTCATAATCAGCTCCAATAGCCCATTTTTTATCATTTGAGCCTTTTATCATCTCATAAATATCATCGCTAGAACCGACGAAATCAGCTCGTTTTGCCACGCCCTCACTGCAGTCAAAATGAACTGCTATTTTTATATCTTTAAATTTAGCTTTAACATTTCTAATATGCTCTATTTTAAACTTTTGATGTACTCCACAACAAGCGTCATATAAAAATAGTTTTGCCTTTGACAAGTCGCCTTTGCATTTTAACGATAAATCTTTGGCAAAAATAGCTATTTCTTCTGGCTTGATACCAAGCTCGTTTGCACAGTTTAACGCTAGATAAAAATTTGGATAGCAAAAAATCGGTCTATCTTGTTTTAGATAATAATCCATAATCTGCTTTGCATTTGAGCCAGTACATGGTGATCCGTCAAATTTATCACAGATTCCTTGTTGGCTTATGAGTGAGTTTATATAGACTACTGGCGCGCATTTTTTCTCAGTAAGTGAATTTATCATCAAAATGGTGTTACTTACGGTAACAAAATCAATAGAGTCAGCCATCAAACATTTAGCATTTGGATCAGGAAGTATGACTTTTTGTCCATTTTTAGCAAACATAGATATGCTTTGAGCGATAAAAGAAACACCACATAATATTATAAATTTAGCATTGCTTTTTGCACACTGCATTATGAGATCGTATGAGCTGCCTACGATGTTTGCGTACTTTCTTATCTCTTGGCTTTGATAGTAGTGGGCTGCGATTAAAATATCGTCGCCATATTTGTCTAGAATTTGGCTTATATGCGACTCTTTCACCAGACCTCCTTTTAAAATAACTATTTTTTGGTTATCAAAATAACAGATCCAAATTTATGTATATTTTAAATTATATATAAATTTTGCACAAAATAACATCAAAAATTTACTAATCATTGATAAAATTATATTTTTTTAAGGAGAACTATGTTAGCCCAGATTGTTGATTTTTTAGTAAATTTAGTGGGTGAGTGGGGATATATTGGAATATTTTTACTTATGGCATTAGAAAGCAGCTTTTTTCCTTTTCCAAGCGAAGTCGTGATGATACCAGCTGGATACTTGGTTTTCAAAGGCGATATGAATGTTTGGATTGCATTTTTAGCAGGGGTTTTTGGTAGTCTTGCTGGAGCTATTTTTAACTACTATTTGTGTTATTTTTTTGGTAGAGGTTTCATAGAAAAATATGGTAAATACGTTGGTATAACGCCAGAAAAAATGGATAAATTTGAAAAGTTTTTTATAAAATACGGTGAGATTTCGACTTTTAATTGCCGTTTGCTTCCTGGAATTCGCCAGTATATCAGTCTTCCAGCAGGTCTTGCAAAGATGAATATGTTTAGATTTTGCTTGTTTACAAGCATTGGAGCTGGGATTTGGGTGGCTATACTTATGGCTATCGGATATGTTTTAGGCGATCAAAAAGAGCTGATAAAAGAGTATCTCCACACTATCACAATAGGACTTGTAATAGCTGTAGCCATCATAAGTGTAGCCTATATTTACATTCAAAAAAGAAAAACAAACTAAGAATTTGTTTTTCTTAATTCATTTTTTATATGCGTAAGAGAGTCCAAAAGTTCGTTGAGATTTTCGTATGGGATATGGACTTTCCAGTCAGGTTCATCTTCGCCTTTTAGACTTATTCCTATACTTACGACTGGCTTTGAGCCTCTTCCATAAGGCTCGTCTAAATTTGCAACACTTATAGTGCCTTTTCTTGTATCGTGGAGTGCAAAAGTTCTATAAATTTTAACCCTACTCATCGTTTTATCCCAAATACTTTTAGCATTTTTGCTTGGAGTTTGAACCACTCTTTTAGCTTCATTACAGGATATCCAGCGTAATCTTCTTTGCCTTCAATGTCTTTTGTGACGCCACCACGACCTGCGACTTTGGCAAAATCACCTATGCTAAGATGTCCAACTGTGGCGCTTTGTCCACCCATAACTACGTTTCTTCCTAGCTTTGAGCTTCCTGCAAGCCCTACTTGAGCCACGATGATACAACCAAATCCAAGCTCACAGTTGTGACCTATTTGGACTAGATTGTCTATCTTGCTATGAGTTTTTACGATAGTTGGCTCAAACACGCCACGATCTATCGTCGTGCAAGCACCGATTTCTACGTTATCTTCAAGCTCAACCCAGCCATTGTGATAGATCTTGATATGCTCACCCATTTTAGTATGAGCGTAACCAAATCCATCACTTCCTATGACTGCATTTGCGTTTATGTGACACTCATTTCCTATCTTGCAGTCATTATATATCACGACATTTGGGTGGATTATACACTCATCACCTATGACTACATTATCTCCCACATAAGCTCCAGCCATCACAACTGTATTTTTGCCTATTTTTACGTTGCTACCTATATGTACGTTTGGCATGATAGTCGCGCTCTCATCTATCATAGACTCTGCTACTTCATAAAAAAGCGGCTTTGAAAAAGGCTTAGAAAGAATAGCAAATGCAAGGTGCGGATTTTCTACCACGATGGCTTTGCTTTTGACTAAATTTGCCATTTGCTCTGTGACAAGCACGGCTCCAGCCTTGCTATCTTCGATAAATTTAGCATTTTTTGGGCTATCGCAATAGCTTAGCTCATTTTCGTTTGCACGTCCGAGCGAATTTAGGGCTTGGATTTCGATATCTTCGCCACTAAACTCTAAATTTAAAATACCATAAATTTCACTTAATTTCATCATACTTCCATCATTACAGATCCGCTTCTTACGATTTGAATCGGATTATATTTTTTCATAACTTTTATAAAGCAATCAATCCTACTAGCATTATCGCAAGCCATAACGATAATATAATTTTCGTTTGCGTTTGCAACGCTTCCGTTGTAAGATTTTAGTATCGCATCAAGTCCGCTAAAATCTTCATTTAAAGAAATTTTGACTAAGACCATCTCTTTTTCTACGTATTCGCCGCTATCTATGACTTTGTATGTAGGGATGAGCTTATGAAGTTGTTTTACGATTTGTTCAAAAACCCTCTCATCGCCACTAGTTACGATACTTACTCTTGAAAACTCACTATCAGGCACTGGAGCAACAGTCAAAGAATCTATGTTGTATCCACGTCCAGAAAAAAGCCCTGCAATACGGCTTAGAACGCCATGCTCATTTAAAACGATAGCTGATATAACTCTTCTCATTGCTTACTCCAATATCATATTATAAATTGCAGCTCCAGCTGGAACCATAGGTAAAACGTTTTCAAATCTATCTATTTTTACCTCTATAACGCTTACCGTGTCTAGCTCAAGAGCTTTTTTAAGTGCAGCTTTAAACTCATCTTTAGTCTTAACGCTAAATCCAACTCCGCCAAAACCTTCGCAAATTTTGACAAAATTTGGTTGAATGCTTAGATCTGTGTTTGAGTATCTCTCTTCATAGAAAAATGTCTGCCATTGGCGAACCATTCCTAAGAAGTTGTTGTTTAAAATGATATTTATCACGCGTTTTTTATTTGCTACTAGAGTCATCAGCTCTTGGATATTCATAAGAAATCCACCATCCCCACTCACAGCGATGACTGGTTTATCACTAGCCCACGCAGCTCCCACTGCACTTGGCAAGCCATATCCCATTGTTCCAAGCCCACCACTTGTAAGCAGATGTCTTGGCTCATTAAATGGATAAAATTGCGCTACCCACATTTGGTGCTGACCGACATCTGTTGCGATTATGGCGTCTTCTCCAGTGATTTTGGCTATATTTTGTACTACCCATTGAGGTTTTAAGACCTCATCGCTATCTTTGTAGCCAAGTGGATGAAGTTTTTTATAGATTTCTATTTGATCTCTCCAAGGTTTGAAAATATCATCTTTTATATCTATTTTATCATTTAGCTCTATCATTACATTTTTTAGATCGCCGACTATTGGATACTCTGCATTTACGATTTTGCCAATGCTACTTGGATCGATATCTACGTGTATGACTTTTGCATTTTTGCCAAATTCGCTTAGTTTTCCAGTAACCCTATCATCAAATCTAGCTCCAAGACAGATTATGAGATCTGACTCACTTAAAGCCATATTTGCAGCGTAGCTTCCGTGCATTCCGACCATACCTAAATTTAACTCATCATCACTTCTTAAAACACCAAGTGCCATTAAAGTAAGCACGGCTGGGATTTTAGCGGTAGCGGCAAATTTTCTTATCTCATCGCTGGCATTTGAGTTTATAGCTCCACCACCAAGATATAAGATAGGTTTTTTGGATTTGCTTATAGCTTCACAGGCTTTTTTAATCTGATTTGGATGACCTTTTGTGGTTGGCTTATAAGTTTGCATTTTTATCTCATCAGGATAGACAAAATCCCCAATAGCAGCCGTTACGTCTTTTGGCACGTCCACATGCACAGGGCCTGGACGACCACTTCTTGCTATATAAAAAGCCTCTTTTAGAATGCGAGGAAGCTCATCTATTGTTTTGACTAGAAAGTTATGTTTTACACAAGGTCTTGAGATGCCAACAGCGTCTATTTCTTGAAATGCGTCAGTACCTATGAGCGGTAGGGCGACTTGACCGCTTATGAGCACCAGTGGAATCGAATCAGCATAAGCAGTAGCAAGGCCAGTTACAGCATTCGTAAAACCAGGACCACTTGTCACAAAAGCAACTCCGACTTTGCCGCTAGCTCTAGCGTATCCATCTGCTGCATGCACTGCTGCTTGTTCGTGACGAGTAAGTATATGAGTAAAATAATTTTGTTTATAAGTCTCATCATATATGTTTAAAGCCGCTCCACCAGGATAGCCAAAAACAAACTCAACTCCTTCGTGCTTTAATGCTTCACTTATCATCTGTGAACCATTTAATCTTTTCATTCGTTCCACCTTTTGTATAAAAATGTTAAATTATACCTTGATTTTTGTTAAGCAAATTTAAAATATGAGAAATTTATATATTGAAATTTAAAAACTGTTTTGTAGATGTGTAAATTTCACACATCTACGTTAAATTTGATGGATTAAAACGGCCAAATACTCTCTAGCATTCTAGTTCCCCAAGGTTTTGTAGTAGCTCTGTCTAAATCGCCCTCGGTTTTGTAAAGTATCTTAGCATCTGCTATGTATCTAGATTCGATTTGGTTGTTTTGGCTGATGTCATAAGGTCTGATGACGCCACTTATTTGTACGATTTGTTTTTCGTTGTTTATGAGTAGCTCTTTGCTTCCTTCTATAAAATAATTTCCGTTATTTAGTATTTTGATGATTCTAGCTGAGATTGTGGTAGTAAATGCTTCATTTCTTGTATTTGATCCACTTCCGCTATATTTGTTCGCACTTCCGCCACTGAATCCTACATTTGTAAGTCTGTTTAGCTGATTTGTCACACTGCCCCATCTTGAGTCATCTCCAGCGCTAAAGGCTCCAGCATTTAATGATAGTGTTGAGTCTTTGTTTGTGGATTTATCACTTTTTGAGCTTTGATTTGTATTTTCACTAATGACAATAGTCACGATATCATTTATATTCATAGCTTTTCTATCTGAAAACAAAGGATTATCTCCACGCCCAAAAAGGCTTCCTTGATTTACTTGCCCAAGACCATTTTCTTTCGCTGGGAGCTGCTCTACGTAAGCTGGTGGCTCCATAGAAATCTTTGGATCGCTACTAGCACAACCTGTCAAAACCAGTAAAAAAACAGTAAAAATATATTTGCTCATAAACTACCTTAAAATATAAATATGATACAATTTAAGCAAAATAAGTTCCAAAATAAGGAGAAGCTGGTGTTAAGAAGTATTTATGTTTTAAATTCCGACTTTGAAAATCACGAATTTAAGCAAAATTTGTTTGAGCATTTAGGAAAAATTTATAAAAATATTGTTACATTTTTCCCTATATCTGATGATAATGTGAATATTTGTAACACTGTTCTTACCAAAACAGAGGCAATAGAGCAAATAGGTAACGGCAATAAAAATATACTTTTAAAAAATATGATAGCTAAATTTGACTCTATAAAAGCAGATTTTATCATAGTTGTTGGTGGTTTTATCGATATTTTAGATGACGAAATAGCAAAAAACCTAAACTCTCCATTTTTACTAAGCAAACAAAGCAAATTTAAAAGTAAAATATTTAAATTTGATGTTTTGAGTAGCGTAGAAAATATATTTACCAAAACTAGCACCGCTATAACTCCGCTTAGATTTGAGATGTCACTATATCAAAGAGCTGCAAAAAATATAAAAACAGTAGTTTTGCCAGAAAGCGATGATGAAAGAGTGCTAAAAGCAGCTGCAATACTTCTAAAAAGTGGCTCAGTGAAGCTGATTTTACTCGGCAACAAGGACGAGATAAATGACAAGGCAAATAGCCTTGGGCTAGATCTTGGAGGCATAAGGATTATAGATCATTCATATAATGAGTTTAGCGAGGATTTCGCAAAAACTCTGTTTGAGCTAAGAAAAGAAAAAGGAATGGAGCTGGCAACTGCAAAAGAGCTGATGAAAGACAGAACCTACTTTGGGACTATGCTAGTTTATAAAAATATAGCAAATGCTATGGTAAGTGGAGCTAGCACGACCACAGCTGAGACTATCCGCCCTGCACTTCAGTTTATCAAGATGAAACCTGGAGTTAAAAGCGTGAGCGGAAGCTTTATCATGTGTTTAGATACACAAATTCAGTTATTTGCTGATTGCGCTATCACACCAAATCCCACCACAGACCAGCTAGCTGGCGTAGCACTCAGCACTGCAAAAACAACCAAAGACTTTGGGCTAGAGCCAAAAGTAGCGATGCTTAGCTACGCAACTGGAGATAGTGCAAAAGGAGACGATATAGAGTTTGTAGCTGAGGCGACAAACAAAGTAAGGCAGCTAGATCCAAGCTTAGCAGTCGATGGTCCTATACAGTTTGACGCTGCAGTAGATCCAAAAGTAGCAGCCAAAAAACTGCCGGGCTCAAAAGTCGCTGGCCAGGCAAATACATTTGTGTTTCCAAATTTAAACTGCGGAAATATCTGCTACAAAGCAGTCCAAAGAAGTGCAGACGCTCTTGCCATTGGCCCGATTTTGCAAGGCCTAAATAAACCAGTAAATGATTTAAGTAGGGGTTGTAGCGTAGAAGACATCGTAAATACGGTTTTAATCAGCGCAATACAAGGAGAATAGATGAAAATTTTGGTTATAAACTCAGGAAGTAGCTCTATCAAATTTAAGCTTTATGATATGGAAACTAAAACCGCTCTTTGTAAAGGGCTAGTAGAGCAAATCGGCATGCCAAATGCTCACGCAAAAATCATCACAAAAAACGGAACAGTCTTAGAAAAAACAGGCTATATCGACGATCATGGACTTGGAATAGACGTGATGAATGAGCTACTTTTCGGTAGTAAAGTTTTAAGTAGTTTAGATGAGATTGATGGCGTAGGACACAGAGTAGTTCAAGGCGCAGATCTATTTGATGATGCGGTTTTGATAGATGATGAAGTTTTAGAAACTATAAGAAATCTAATACCTCTAGCTCCACTTCACAATCCAGCCCACCTAGCAGGCATGAAAGAGACTCTAAGGATTCGCCCTGACATTCCAAATGTAGCTGTTTTTGATACTGTTTTTCATCAAACAATGCCAAAAAGCTCATATATGTATCCGCTTCCTTTTGAGTTTTACGAAAAATACAAAGTCAGAAAATATGGTGCTCACGGCACAAGCCATCAGTTTGTGGCTAAGGCTGGAGCGAAGGTACTTGGCATAGATTTTGATAAGTTTAGCTGTATTACCTTGCACCTTGGAAGTGGCGCTAGTATCTCAGCGATAAAAGACGGAAAATGCATAGATACAACTATGGGTTTGACGCCACTTGAAGGACTTATGATGGGGACAAGGTGCGGAAGTATAGATCCAGCCATCGTACCATTTTTGATGAAAAATGCAAATTTAAGTGGTGAAGAAATAGACACCATAATGAATAAAAAAAGCGGTCTTTTAGCCATAGGCGGCACAAACGATATGCGTGAAATAGAAGCCAAAATGGACGCTGGAGATGAAAACGCTAAACTAGCTTTTGATATGTTTGTTTTACGTATCAAAAAATACATCGGCGCATACATCGCAATACTTGGCGAGATAAACGCTATCATTTTTACTGCTGGTATCGGCGAAAATGACGCTAGAGTGCGTGAAGCAGTCTGTAGCGGGCTTGAAATATTTGGTATCAGAATGGATAAAGATAAAAACGCAGCCCCTCACGATGAGCCACGCTGGGTTGGACTTCCTGAGACTAAAGTCCGTATCATCATCGTCCCTACAGATGAAGAGCTAGCCATAGCAGAAGATACAGTTCGCATCATCAACTCTTGCAAAAAATCATAAATGTTTAGCCAAATTTGGCTAAACAAATTTGATATAATTACACTCTGATATTTACCTTGATTTGCGCCCGCATTTCGCATAGTGCAATCTTTTATTTTCAAGCATCTTATCATCTGCACTATGTATAGCTTCACTGTATCCAGTGGTGTTTTTTAGTACTGATATTCCATAAGCAATACTGTATTTGCGAGCATTGATCGCATTATTAACTATTTCCATTTTAGCCTTGCAAGTTTCTTCGCTCATACCTTCAATAATAATAATAAATTCATCACCACCAGCTCTATAAATATCAGATATATTAAACTCTTCTTTTAGATTATCAGCTACATACGAAAGCAACTCATCTCCCTTTTCGTGACCACTTGCATTATTAATCTCGTGCAGTCCATTTACATCTATAAAAATACACGCCAACGACTCAAATTTTTTAGCTTTGTTATTAGATATAGCTGCGTCATAAGCGTTTCTATTTTGAAGTCCTGTATTTTTATCATTGAGCCCGATTTTTTTAATCGAATGATAAGAGTGTATCAACATAACAATAACTAGTACAACATATATAAAGATCGAAATTCCAACCATCAATTGCATTTGATACATGATTTTATTCACTGCCCTACTATCTGCTAATGCATAATGATCTTGGACTGTTACGACCACATTCCAGTTATTTATGCCAACTGGTTTATAGTTCATATAAAGTATATCGCCAGTCGTATCTGAGATGAAAGTCAAATTCCCATCGATACCATTTCGCATATTGATAATAGCGTCTTTAAAATCATCTTTTGAAAGCACGCTTCTATCAGAATAATCAGAGATATTCCCAAAGCTTTTATGCCAAGTATCTAAAAGAAAATCACCAGTATTTCCATCTTCTAGATAGACATACGCATTTCCATCATAAATATTTGTTTTATAGGAGTTAGCAAACTTAGTCAAATCAACCACGCCATATAGTATATAGATAGTTTTGCCATTTTTTACTACTGGTATTGCATTTCTGATAATACGTTTTTGTGGGTCTTTTGTGCTATATACTATGTCAGAAACATAAGCGCCTTTTTTACTCTCAATGTCAAAATTCAGCACCCCACTCACATCTCTTACATTTGCGTTGCTATCAAGCATCGTATTATCTGGACGAAGTAGCTCAACATAATTTATATAAGAGCCAATACTATTATACCCACCAAGCACCTTACTAAGCACATTATCATCACTCTCATTTGCGATTATAGATGCCATTGCTGTTAGTATAGTGCGATCCATATCTGTCGTTTTATACAGATCGGCTGCGAGCTGGTGCGTTGCTTCATTTAGATATTTGAAACTATTTTGCTCCATTTGTTCTTTTACCAAACTCACAGAAGCATAGACTAATACTATCAACCACACTATAAACGTTATAGTTATAACTAATAGTCCTTTTATCTTCACAACTACCCCTAATATTTAAATTGACAACAACGTGATAATAGCTCTAAATAAAGCTTGGAGCGTCATTGCTAAAGAGTATCAAATCTCCAGCTTTGGTATTCTCCGCTAAAAACTCAGTCATCTTTGACTTGTCTTTTAAGATGATGACTTCTGGTTTATTTAGAAATTTACTAAGAGATTTTTCGTTTGCCATGCTTGTTATCACGACTATATCAAAGGTCTCATTTATGATTTTTGAAAGCTCTTCATTAAGGCTATCTTCGCCCTCGACGATGCCAGGAGTAAGCAATACTTTTGTGCCTTTATAGCTTTTTACTAGCTCATAGCTCGCACTCATGCCTTTGAAATTACCATTAAAACTATCATCAATTATAAGCTTTCCACCAGCTTCAATCTTTTGTAGTCTATGCTCGACTTGGTGCAAATTTGCCACACTTTTAAGCAGTTTTTCTAAATTTACGCCTAAATTCAGAGCCATACACACGCAAGCTGCGATATTATAAGCATTGAAACTTCCAAGCAAATTTGAGCTAAACTCAGTCTGTTTTTCTAGCGACATACTAAATTTAATACCGTCTAAATTTGAGCTAATATCATGAATCAAAGTATCATAAATGCACGTGTTTTCGTCAGCTTTTTTAAGTGTTGAGCTGTGAAGAACTGCGTATTTTAGCCTATTTGAAAGAAGTGCTTCTAGCTTTGTGGCTCGTATATTTTCTATTGTTTTGAAGTATTCAAGGTGAGCCGTGCCGATCTCGCCCACGATGACAAACTGCGGGTTTAAAAACTCGCTGATCTCCTTGATATCGCCCCTTAGCCTTGCTCCAGCTTCGACTATGTAAATTTGAGTATTTGGGCTTAGATTTTCGTTTATGTCTTTGATAATTCCAGCTAGAGTATTTACGCTGCGTGGAGTTTTGATCACGTCAAACTCATCTTTTAGGAGTTCATACAAAAAGTTTTTGATACTAGTCTTTCCAAAGCTTGCAGTGATGAGAATTATTTTTAGATTTGGCAAATTTAAGATTTTGTTTTTGGCTCTCATTTTGAAACTTATAGAAACTAGCTTTTCACAAGCAAAGCTCAGCAAAAACGCACTCACAAGCGATAAAATCACGGCGTAAATTTGGCTACTCACAATCAAAAAGCAAATCGAACTAACAACCAAAATACCAAAAAATCTCTTAATTCTACTTGTAAAAACCAGCTTTTTATCAAGCTTTTTTTGCCACGCAAAAAGAATAATGGCAAAAATCACGCTCACACCAAAGACTGCGTAACCGCCTAAAAACGTGGCTAGCGCGAAAAAGGCTAAAGGCAAGATGAAAAAATACAGATGCCAAAGCGGTTTCGTGTAATGAAAAATAATGCGGTTAAATTTATACGAAAACCACTGCAAAGCCGTGATAAGATAAAATCCAAGGCAGACGCTCATAATAAAAGCTCCAAGTCTTAAAAGTACGTTTTCTAGCATGTCTCACCTACTTCGCTGCCAATGACGCCAGATATGAACTTCGCATGAAGTAAAAAGAAAAAATGATCGCCACTAAGCGGGAAAAACTGGCTACCTTTGATAAGTCTTGAAATGGTTTCGCCACTTCTTAGCGATGTAGCTCTGTCGCCTTCCCCCCAAAAAATCAGCGTCTTAGAGCTGGTATTAGCAAAAATATCTCTAAAATCTTCATCGACTACGTTTTTGAGCGTTTCATACATAATTTTACTCATTCCAGCAACGTCTTTTGTGGCAAACAGACTATAGAATTTACCAAAACCAAGCTTTTTAAGCATTTTGAATATGGCGATTTTTAGCCTTACTAAAAACGGTTTTTGCGTGACTATTCCAGCCGTGCTGAGTAAAATCAGATTTTTTGGCTCTAAAAGCGTAGCGACCTTGCCACCAAAACTATGCCCCATGATGAAGTCCGGATTTTGATTTATAGCCTGTAAAAACTCTTTTGTGATGGCTGCATAATCTTTCGTATCAAGTGGGTGATCAAGCGGGCTAGAGCCAAAGCCTGGCAAATCCACATAAATCTGCTTAAATTTAGACAAATGAGAGGCAAATGCCTTTTTCATTATCTCTTTATTCGCGCCCCAACCATGCAAGATAAGCATACAGTTTTCCAAATTTTGGTTGATTATCTCATAGTTTATTGTGTAGCTATGATGTGCTACTTGGATATGTTTGTTAGCCATTTTGACCCTCTTTTTTGCGAGTTGTGTATATGGCTTCTAGTAAAACAACAGCTTCATTTAGCCTTTCATACTCGTCCATATTTAAAAGGACTGCTTCAAAACGGTTATTTTTGACGATAAAAGCTCGTTTCATCTCAGCTTTTGCGACTTTGTTTAAGATAGTGCTGAAGTTTCGCACAACTTCAGTAGCCGTGTAGACTTCGTTTTTGCTAAAGGTAGCCATAACTAAATCCTTATGTAGAATTTTACGCAAAATTCTACATAAATTTGGCTTACAAATGCTTTAATACTAAATTTTGCCTTTGTTGCTTGTAATGGAGTTAATAAATTTATAGTCGATTTTGATATTTCTTGGCATTTTTAGTGAGTTTGCCAGTCTCGTAATAGAGCTTGTAAAGTCCTTGAATAGATAGTTTGCCATGCTTCCTGGATTTGGATTTATCTCATTTAGATAGACCTTGTTATCTAAAACAAAAAAATCGCACCTTATCAAAGCTCCATCAAACGCACCACCATTATATATCGCCATAAACGCATTTTTAAGTTCTGTTTTGATACTTTCATCTATCTTTGCTTCTTCAGAGCTTCTAGCTGAAAAGCTCATATATTTTTGCTCAAAATCCAAAAAATCCTTCTTTTGCGGCTCTTCAATGATAGAAAACTCAAACTCATCGCCTGCTTTAAATCCAGCAAGATTAAACTCTCTAATGCCCTCCATAAATGGCTCCACAAGCACGTCGCTATCAAACTCAAAAGCCACGTCTAGAGCGTAATCAAGCTCTTTTTCCTCACGCACAACGCTCACTCCAATACTACTGCCAAGACGAGCTGGTTTAAGGATAAATGGTAAGTTAGTTTGTGGCTTTTCTCCACGTTTTATGGTCTCATAAGGTAGCATTTGCACGTCACATTTTACAGCCAGAAGCTTTGTAAGCTCTTTATTGAAACTCATCACGCTAGATTCTAGTCTAGGACCTATGAAATTTAGCCCAAAAAACTCAAACATACCAGCGATTTTACCATCTTCCCCATCACTGCCGTGGATTAAATTTATATAGCATTCCACGTCTAAAAGTGTAGTACCAAAAAGTCCATGAGTAGCAAAACCACCCTTTTTTAGGTGAAGTTTTTTTGAGTTTTTATACTTGCCACTGCTGAAAAAATTCGCTCTCATATCACTTGGATCGATAAGATAAAAATCTCTAAAAGCATCAACAAAAATAAAGCTAAGATCTGCTTTTAAGACTTTTTTTACAGCGATTGCTGAGACTATGCTGATTTCGTGTTCGAAGCTATTGCCACCAAATACTATACCAAATTTCACCAAATTCTCCTTGCTAAATTACATTATTTTGGGCTTGCCTTTTAAGCGCATTTGCGGGAGTTACGCAAAAATCAATACTCACAGGCACTGAGCCTGCTCCGTTTTATTTTTACTCACAACCCACAAATTCATCTTAAAATTCTTCACCTATACCAAAGCTACTTAATTAATACTTAAAAAATGCTTTGCGATAATGACCCTTATCTTTAAATTTTATAATTTATAAATATTTTTATTAAATTTAGTTTGCCCCAAATTTAAGCCATTTTTTTAAGTGCTTCTTTGATAAGCAAAGCAGTATCTTCGCTCTTGCACTCGCTTAAAACCTTTGTTATTTTATCTCTTTTAAATCCTAAGCTCTCAAGTGCCATAAATGCTTCGTTTTGGTAGCTTGGCATTTCGCTTATCTCACCAAATTTAGCGTCACTTAGCTGAGCGATAAGAGTTCTAGCAGTCTTTGGACCGATACCTGGCACTCTTTTTATCGTCGCATCATCGCCGTTTAAAACTGCCTTGCTAAACTCATCAGGGCTTAAGCTTGAGCAAACCGCCATAGCTGTCGAAGCGCCTATTCCATTTACTTTTAAGAGCATTTCAAAGATTTTTTGCTCGCTCTCTTTGGTAAAGCCATAAAGCAAATTTGCATCTTCCCTTATGATTTGAGTTGTCATTAGCTCGATCTTATCGCCTTTGTTTAGGCTTGCACTTGTAAAAAGTGAGATAAAAATCCCATAACTAACCCCGCTAGCTGTCTTTAACCAGACAAATGCAGGTTCTTTTTTAGTGATTATTCCTTCGATTGCTTTTATCATTAATCTATCTCGTTTGATCTTTTGATTTCGTATACATCCTCTTCATCGATGACGAGATGTTTTAGCATGATAAGTCTTGCTAGCTCATTCTCTCTTGTGACGTAAGTTATATCTTTTTTAGGCTCAATTAGTCTAAATTTGATCTCATTTAGCTCTTTCCAGCGATTTTTGTTGATAATTTTGGCTTCAAAAACCATACTTTGCATTTTTTTGATATCATCTTTTAAATCATCTAATAGCAATTTTTTGGCACCATAATTTTTCACAAGCAAGTTATACTCATAGACTAAGGATTGGAAATCTTTTAGCTTAGCGATAAATGATTGCGGTGGAGTTTTGCCGCCATTTCTTAGCTCTTCTATGCGTTGTTTTATGAGAGTTACAGAGCTTTTGTTGGAGTCTATGATATTTTTTTTCTTTTCAAGCTCTTTTGGCATAGAGATTATCTCAGCTTTTAGTTTTGCCATTTTTTGCGATGCTTGCGTGATCTTATCTTCATAATCCATAATGCGTCCAGCATCTATCATTATTCTGTTGTTTGTGCCTTTTAGGTTTTCTATCTCGACTAAAGATGCTGCTGTGATGTTTGCATTTGAAAACAGAGTTCCGATATGAACTTCTGCGGCTATTATTTCACCACCTATTACTGAATTTACAGTGACCTTTTTGGCTTCTATATGACCGTTTTCTAGTCTATCTACGACAGCTTCTTCACAAACTAGTCTTCCAAGATGAACTGCTATATTTGCATTCTGGGCTTCTATAACTGATTTTGCGTGAGTTTGACCACCTATAGTGACGTTTCTTGCCTTTATGCTAGCGCCACGTGCTACGTTTCCTTCGACGTTTATAGTGTTTGTTTCTATGCTCATACCAGCACCGACGGCGTCTTTTAAAATATCACTTTCTTTGATATTTATCTTCACATCAGAATCTAAGCTTGTTTCTATAGAGCCAGTTGTTTTGAAGCTCACTTCATTGACATCTAGCTCCTCTTTGACATCGTAAGTTCCATTATCTTGGCTTACATATCCATTTTTCTTAGAAATATATTTTACGCTATTTTCATCTTCTTTTACTTCTATATTATCAGTTACCTTTATCTCTACCTGGTTTGCTTTTTTAGCACTACTCACAGGTATGAGCTGACCTTTGACATTTCTGCCAGCTTGACCATCTTTAGCTTTTATATACTCTATGATGACCTCGCCCTCAACAACGCTTTGCAAAAATCCCCTATCAGAGTAATTTACTCTATCAGATTCTTCTGCTTTATTGGATTTTGTTTTATAATAATAATTGATCTGATCATCTACTGACAATACAGGATCTAGCCAAGATGCGACTACAAAAGTCATACTTTTATCAATGATACCTTTTATGCGAAGCATGGAAGTTATTTTGTTGATTTCTTTAACCAACGTGGTATCTCTGATACCGATTAAAATTTCTGATTTTAGTAGTTTTTTACGGATAGAGCCTATAAGTTCTTTTTCAAAATTTGGTTCATATTTTACGTTTATATCTTCTTTAATAGTAGCTACTATTTTGGTCATATTTTTATTTACACCAAGTGAAATTTTAGGTAAAAGTGGCTCTTTTTTACCTCTTTTATCAAAGTATTCAACCCTATAACTTTGAGATATGGCAAGATCAGGATTACTTATAAACTCATCGTCATTAAATATATTTCGCTCACTATCGCTTAGCTCAGTAAAATCCCCATCTGATTTTATTTTGTATTTTGTCGAGATGGAAAGTATATTGAAATCTAAATATTTTGGATCGACTTTAGCAGCGTCTGCTATGACTTCTAAGTCTTGATAGGCGTTTTTTGTGTCTACGACGATTGGAGACATTAATCTTTGTTCGTTATCGGCCATACAAGTCCTTAATGCGTATATTTATTGGCAGATTATACTATAGTGGCGCTAAATTAAAGATAAAAAACTATGTTTAGGTAGTGTTTGGCATAAATTTATAATTTTATTTTTTATTTAAAAAGTGTTATAATAGCCGGCAAAAATTTAAGGTATTTAAGCTTTGAACCAAAAACTCATACTTATAGGCACATCAACAGGTGGTCCAGGACATCTAAAAAAGCTATTGCATGATATAATTTTGCCACAAAATACATCAATCGTCATAGCCCAACATATGGGAAAATCATACCTGCCAAGCTTTGTATCTCAGTTTAATGAAGAGATAAACTCACAAGTAGTCTTACTCCAAAAAAAAGAGATTTTAAAAAACAAAGTTTATATTTGCGAAAAAAATAGCGTCATCTTGCCATCAAAAATCATCACAGCTGATATTTGTGATCAAGTTACGATATTTAACCCAAATGTAAATATACTATTTAGCTCAGCAACGCAAATTTGCAAATACGCCCAAGTCCTAGCAATACTCTTAACAGGCATAGGTGATGACGGGGCTACTGCGATAAATGAACTATACAAATCAGGCGCTCAGTGCATAGCTGAGAGCGAAGAGACAGCCATAGCCTTTGGTATGCCAAAACGTGCAAAAGAGCTAAATCCAAAACTTCAAAGCGCACCTTTAAATGAGATAAAAATCAAACTTGAAAGGTTTATAAATGAGTGAATTTATATGTGATGCAAACAGCCTACAAACCATACTAGACATAACCAAAAAAATCAGTGGAAACGACCTATCTAGCAAAAAAGATATACTCAAAAATAGGATTATAAGCTTTGCGGCTGAAAACTCATTGCCAAACATAGAAGCACTGATTTCAAGGCTATCATATAATAATCCACTTAGGCAAGATTTTTTAAATTTAATAACCATAAATGAGACATATTTTTTTAGAGAGTTAAAACAGCTCAAATCAGTCATTGACTATGCAAACAGTAGCGATGGTATGGTAAAAATCCTCTGCGCGCCTTGTAGTAGCGGGGAGGAAGTTTATTCGCTTGGCATACTTGCTAAAAGCATAGGCATAGATAAATTTAAACTCCAAATCATAGGCATCGATATAAACTCAGAAGTCATAGAAAAATGCACTAGCGGGATCTACACTCAAAGAGCGTTGCAATACCTAAACGAGGCACAAAAACAAACATATTTCACAAGCGTGGAAGATAAATTTAAAATCAAAAAAGAGCTTATGCCAAGAGTTGAGTTTAAGCTTATCAATATATTTGATGATAGTATATTTAAGCTTGGAATGTTTGATATGATTTTATCAAGAAATATGCTTATATATTTTGATGAGAGCTACAGACTTAATGCAATAGAGAGATTTCACAAGCTCCTAAAACCTTATGGAAGACTATATGTCGGACATGCGGATCTAGTGCCATACACTGATATTTATAGGAAAATATCAGATTTTAACACAAGCTATTATGAGAAGTTATAGTTTATACTTCTCATAAACAAATTTATAGTAAAACGCACCGATAAAAAACATAAAACCAATGATAAATGTAATCACAGGCAGACTTATTCCTATCTCATAAGCAAATCCGATAAGCACAGAAGTCGAAGCTGAGACGATGAAATATATCATATCATTATAGGCTATGACTCTGCCATAAAATTTCTTATCGCAGTTGTTTTGAAGCATGGTAAATGTAAATGACCAAATCGTCGATGTCCAAAATCCAGCAGCGATAAGTCCGATAAACCCAACATAAAAATTAAATTGCAAAACAGCCCACAAAGCAATACCTATAAACTGCCCCCAAAACAGCCAGTAAAGTGTTTTCGCATTTGTAAATTTACTAAGCATAATTGGCCCAAGTATCAAAGAAACCGCCCTTACCATATTCATAAAACCGATGATAAGAGATATACTCATGACCTCTTTATACTTGTAATTTGCCATTAAAGCTATTAGATTGTCATATGCAGTAGCCCCAACAAAAGCATGCAGACAAATAAGGTGCATCAAAAGCGGATTTGACTTGATATATGCAAGTCCCTCTTTCATCATCGATAGAGCTTTTGAGGTGCCTGATTTTATCATAGGCGGGACTTTTATCTTGGTTAAAGCAAGTAGTCCAATGATATAAAGACCGAAATCAAACAAAAAAGCAGCCTTAATCCCAAAATAATATATAAAAACTCCTGCTAATCCCATTCCAGCAGTATATGAAACAGCCCAGATGATGGAGTGGATTTCGTTTGCCATTTTGATATTTTTCTTGCTGAGTATCTTTGGAAGCAAGCTCATCTCGACTTGGAAATACGTCACTCCCACGCCCATTCTGATAAATATTAGCACTAGAAGCAACCACAAAAAGCTAAGATTATCTATAAAAATCAGCATAAAAACAGTCACGGTCTCGACAGCCATAAGAAAAATTAGCATCGGTTTTGGGCTAAATTTATCTATTATAATTCCATTTATCGGAGCTAGCAAAACATTTGGTATAAACGCCATCGCCGCAGCTGCAGTGACCGCCCAAACTGGAGCTTTTAGCTCGATTAAAAGAGTAAAAATCCCAGTATGCGAAAACCACATACCAAAGTAGCAAATAAGCTGAATTATCGTAAGAATTCTAAAGTTTGCATTAAATCTAAGCAGTGCTAAATATTTTATCATTTTGTAAGTCTAAAGTTTTAAATTTGCCTTTTGGTAAAATCCCATTTTTAAAGCAACCGCAATTATATCTAAATTTAATTAAATTTATATCTTAAAATTTTGGCAATTTTTAAGCCCTGTTTTTGTAAATTATGATAAAATTTCGCCCAAAAAAGGATAAATTTGAACAGATTAAGCGTAGAAGAAGCACTAAATTTGATTGAAAATGCCAGCTTACAAGAGCTTGGCGAGATGGCACTAGCTAAAAAACTAGAGCTTCACCCAGACAAAATAACAACATTTATAGTAGATAGAAACATAAACTACACAAACGCTTGCTTCGTGGATTGCAAATTTTGTGCATTTTACAGACATGTCAATGAAAATGACGCTTATATACTAAGCTATGAAGAGATAGATCAAAAAATAGACGAACTAATAGCAATAAGAGGCACCCAAATCCTCTTCCAAGGCGGTGTCCATCCAAAACTCAAGATTGATTGGTATGAAGATTTGGTCGAGCATATAGCTACAAAATATCCAAATATAACTATACACGGATTTTCTGCAGTCGAGCTAGATTATATAGCCAAAATCTCGAAAATCTCAACACTAGAAGCACTTAAACGCTTGCAAGTAAAGGGGCTATATAGCATGCCAGGAGCTGGCGCTGAGATACTTAGTGACCGCGTAAGAGACATAGTCGCACCCAAAAAATGTGATAGCGATACTTGGCTAAGAATCCATAAAGAAGCCCACTGCATCGGTATGAAAACAACAGCTACAATGATGTTTGGCACGGTTGAGACAGATAGAGAAATCGTCGAGCACTGGGATAAAATCCGCAAACTCCAAGACGAAACTGGCGGATTTAGAGCTTTTATACTTTGGAGCTTCCAATCAGCAAATACAAAACTCATAGACGAGCACCCTGAAATCAAAAAACAATCACCAAATCGCTATTTAAGATTGCTTGCAGTCGCAAGACTGTTTTTGGATAATTTCAAAAATATCCAAAGTAGCTGGGTAACTCAAGGCTCATATATAGGCCAGCTTGCGCTTAAATTTGGAGCAAATGACTTAGGCTCTACAATGATGGAAGAAAACGTCGTCAAGGCAGCTGGAGCTAGCTTTAGAATGAATCAAGATGAGATGATAGCCCTCATCAAAGACATAGGTGAAAATCCAGCCAAAAGAAACACAAACTACGATATTTTAGAGAGATTTTAACTCAAATTTGGCAGATCAAACTGCCAAATTCATACACAGATCATCTTATCATGATTGCTTATAAATTATTATGCAAAAATACAAAATCAATATAATGTTAGAATTTTGTTTAAAAATTTAATAATTCTTAAACAAAATAGTGCTAGAATGATAACAAAAGTATAAGAAACTATATATAAAAATAATACCAAATTTAACACATCCACTAAAAAGTGGGGGGGGTTTAAGTGTTTGAGTATTTTAAAAAAATGTCATACGGGTATACAATCGTATTAATCTGCATTATTTCTATAATATTTGTTATCATCAGCAAGCTTTCTATGGATTTTAACAAACCATTTCAAGCCACATCTGATTATATCTACATCAATACAGTCGATACTAAGACACATTACTGCATTGCTAAATTTAAAGCTGAGGATATCAAGGATTTTTTGGAGGATAAAACAGATTCTTGCATAGGGCTAAAAGAAGCTGAATTTGCATACTTTCTAAAAAGAGCAAGAATGAAAGGTGGCAAAATCCATCATAAAGAACTAGTAAATATCCTAAAAGACTGCAAAAGAGTCACTGTGCGAGTCGCAAGCTTGGACTAATTTTACTCAAATTGGCTTTTAATCAAAAGCCAATTAAATCTTTATATAAACGCCAATTAAGCATATTTATTGGCGTAGATAAGCTTAACTACATTTGCATTATAAACAACATATTTAGACAAATAACACCAATCACTAGAGTTTCAAATATTTTATCTTTGAGGCAAATATCAAGACATCACATAGTCTTTTATATCAAATTATAATGGAAATATTTTTCAAATTTGCTTTTATTAAATACTTCAATAACGCTATTTAATACCTTTTGTATTTTATATTATCATAGTCAATGATTTTTTGATATATTTATTTTATACAATCAATTTATACTATCAAAATTTTATCTAAAAGTAGTATTATTAAATTTATTAAACAACAAAAACAGTGTAATTAACTTGTTTTACCCAATAAGAGCTTAAGTAATTATTTTAGAATTATATAAGATGTAAATTATAATCTTAGGATTAAGAGAGTTAGAAAAGCCCCGCTAAAGAGCGAGGCTTATGGATTATTCTTCTATTTTGCCGCTTTTGATACGTGCATTATAGATGTTACGAAGTTCTTTTATGTCTTGTTGTACTTCGAATACGCCATGCCAGTGAGCATAGTCAGGAGCACCCATTACAGCACCCATTCTCATACGACGACCTTCGTGATGCCATAAATGATAGTAAACTTTTTGGAATGCATCAGACCACTCATCTTTTTTGAGTAGTTTTTTAGCTTTCAAGTCATCTAACATTTTCTTAGCTTCAGTGTGATAAGTGTTGTAAAGCATTACATGTTGATCAGCACTTATAAAGAATGACTCAGTTGCTTTTGTAGAGTGGCAAGATTTACATACTTGTTTCATCTCTCCTCTTGCAGCTTCTGGGCCAGCAGGGTTACCAGCAAGTGGAACACCTACAGTTACTTTTCCTTCTTTAGCATAAACATCAGCAGCAGTCTCATAACCACCGGTTCTTAGGTTACTATGTGGAGCCCATAGATTCCATTTTAGACGTAAACTTACGTTGTGAGTAGTGTTTAGATCGCCTATTCCACTCATGTGGCAAGTAGCACAAGTTGGAGCTCTATAGTCTGGAACATCCCAAGTATCTGGAGCACTATCCCATTTCCATTTTTTCTCACCCTCAGCATTGTAAATTTTACCGTGCATTGAGTTATTGTAGATCTCGATGTTTGGATGATCTGGTCCAAGGTGGCAAGATGCACAAGCAGATGGTTTTCTAGCTTCTACCATATCAAATGTATGGCTTGAGTGGCAAGATTTACAACTACCTACGCTACCATCAGGATAAGCATTACCGATACCATAGTTTGGCCAACCTTTTCCTGGGATTGGATATCCTTCTTTGTCAAGTTTAATCTCTAAACCGTGGCATTGGATACAACCAGTTGCAGATGGAGCATCTTTAAGGTTCTCATCACCAGCGTGGAATGGAGCGTCATTTTCATAAGGTTTTCCATTTCCTTCGTAGTGGTACATAAGTTCAACCATACCTTTTTTAGCAAACATTTGAACGCCGCCTCTTGCGTGTCCACTTTGTTCAAACTCTTTAACCTCTTTAGCGTGGCATTTTCCACAAGTTTTAGGGCTTACTAAAATACTTACGTGGTTTCCACTATCTTTAGGGTGTTCTTTTTTGATTGCCATTGGGCTATCAGCTGGAACTGCGTGACAATCCATACAACTTACACCAGCGTGAGCATGGCGTGAGCTTTTCCAGTCATTTACGATACCTGGAGTCTTCTCAGCGTGACACTCCACACATTTTTTTGCCAATGGGCTTAGGCTTCTATCAACCTTCATAACTTTTGTAAGATTGACATTTCCAACGCTTTCAGCAAAGCTAAAAGCTACCAAACAGGTTAATGCTAAAACAATTTTTTTAAGCATTGCTTATCTCCTTACTTTGTAATATTTAAATCACCAAATTTTGCTTTAAGGTGAAAACCAAGATTTTTATGTCCAACGTGCTCGTGACATTCGACACAAGTTTTGTTTATGTTTTTAGCAAAATAGTCTCTATGTGGCAAGAATGACTTCATATTGTCAGACGAAATCTTTTTAAGATCTGTGTGACAATGCAAACAGCCATCATCATAAACGTATCTCTTAGCCTCTTTTCTTCTAGCTTGCCAGTCATACTTTTCTGGATTGCCAAAAAGAGTAAGAGTACCTTCGACGATACCATTTACTGATTTTTGATACACATAATGAGCTATGTTGTCATGTGGCAAGTGACAGCTTACACATTCGGCTTTAAAGCCCACCTTGTTATTTCCACCATGAACATCGTCTTTATAGGCGTTACCCATAGGCTCCATAACGTGGCACATTGTGCAGAACTTTTCTCCACCAGTCACATAAAAAAACTGTGCTATACCAAGAGCAAATACAAGACCCACTATACCACCTATAACCAAGATGATAAAAGTAAAAAGCTTTGTCTTTCTCAACTCCACTCCCTCCCTAGAAAATTTCTTTTCTACGATATGAGCCCGTATTCTAACAAGTTTTTAACGTAAATGCAATGGTTAATAATAAATTTGTAAATAATTTAATTTATATCGTAAAGAATTCTATTAATTTATTATGGTTTTTATAAGTTAAGTTCATATTTTCATCAAATTTGATAAGATCTGATTGCTTAAAATTTGTGATTGTTCGCGAGAGAGTTTCAGGCGTAATATTCAGTATAGACGCTATTTGATTGTGTTTTAAACTAGAAAAAAGATCCGAATTTTCTACTATAAATTTTGCAACCTTGGCATCGCTCTTCAAAGTTAGTTCATTTTGTAAAACATTGTTCATAATTCTTAATTTTGAAGCCATTGACTTCAAAAGTTCAAAACAAATTTTTGGATTAGATAAGAATTCAGTTTTAAATTTAGAATAGTTTAATTTTAGCACCTCAGAATCGCTCAAAAAAATTCCGCTAGCAGGATAAGGAATGTCTTCAAAATTTACAAGCTCAGCCACCAAAGATACAGGGCGAATAGTATGTAAAAATACCTCTTTGCCTTTTGGCGTGGTTTTGTAAATTTTAATCGTTCCTTTTAGCAAGATATTTAGCCACTTTGGCTCTTCACCTTCAATAAACAAAAACTCACCTTTTTTGTAGTTTTTAACTATAGAAATAGCCTCAAGACGACCTATATCTTCATTGCTCAAATCTTTAAAAAATGGAATATCTTGGATCATTTTATCTCCTTAATCAAACAAAGATAGCTCTTGAGAGGTCCTACTCAAAACAAGCTCAAATTCGCAAAATTCACATAAAACCAAAGCATATTTGAAATCATTTAAGCTTTTTAGCTCATCTAAATTTGAAAAATAAATATCTGCTTTGATGTGGGCTAGATTTTTGGGGACACAGACCAAAATATCATCAAATTTAGCACGTAGAAAACCGGCTTCTTTGATAAAAAGTTCTTCATCGCTTTCTACTATAAAAGCTCTATGACTTGCGCCAAATGGCTTGATATTAAAAAATCTATCCACAAAAATAGGCTTAAAATGCTCAAATTCTCTTAAATCCTTAAATTTAAATTCTATATTTGCAGAGTTAAGATACGCCAAAATCTCTCCAAGCTCACTGGCGTATAAATATGGAAAGCTTAAATTTTGATAGTAATTTTGCGAACTTATCATAGTGGTGTAAAAAATGGAACTATTATTGAAAATATCAATTTTTTGTGTGGTTTTTATCTCATCAAAGCTAATACCTAGCTTTTGTAAAAAATTGACATCGCAAAAAAATAGATCTCCGTCCAAAGCGTCATAAATTTGATAAAAAATCTCTCTTAAATCATCAGCAATAAGCCTAGCATTTTTTAAATTTAAGCATTTTAAAATAGAAATTTGAACTTTACTTGCTTTGACTAGTTTGATACTCTTTTGCGTTATAAAAAACCTAATAAGCCTAAGCACGGCGCTTGGTATATTTGAGACTTTTATAAGGGCTATTTCATCGTTTTTGATAGCTAAATCTCTATCATAAATAACGGCGTAAGCTCCATTTTGTATGGCTAAGCTTATCTCTTCATTTGTAGAGTTTAAAGCGATATAAGTGGAGCTATTTTTTAAATTTGTATCAAAAGAAAATCCACCAACCATGCTAATTTTTGGAGAGTTTATCAGCTCTCCACCAACAAGACTGGTTAGATTTTGGATTCGCATATCAGCCAACGATGGCGCCGTTTTTGACTGGTGCCATAGTGCTTAGAAGTGTTAGGCTTCCATCTTCCCCACTTAGTATCATACCCTCGCTTAAATGCTTAAATATTTTAGCTGGTTTTAGATTTGCTAGGACGCAAACTTGTTTGCCGACTAATGTTTGTGGGTCATAATATTTTGCGATACCGCTGATGATTTGGCGAGGATTTGCCTCTCCAAGATCTATTTTAAATTTAAGCAATTTATCGCTGCCTTCTATGTTTGAACACTCCAAGATAGTTCCTACTTTTATCACGCATTTTTTGAAGTCATCTATCTTGATTTCTGGATCTTTTGGCTCCTCTTTTATCTCTTCTTTTGTGCCAGGCACTGCCATAAGCTCACTTTCTATTTTAGTAAATAAAGGCTCAGTTGCTTGAGATTTGAAGCTTAGAAGTTTGCTTTCCAAAACGATTTTATTAAATAAATTTGTATCTATGCTAAATCCCAAAGTCCCAGCTATTTTGGCTGAAGTTTTTGGCATCGCAGGGCTTAAAATCACAGCGACTTTTGCAAGCAAATTTGCCACAAGAGCCACAAGTGCGTTTGCCTCGTCAGTTTTGCCCTCTTTTATCAAATTCCAAGGCTCATACTTTGCAATGCTAGCATTTGCTATGTTTAGCACTTTCCAAATCTCCTCTAAATAGCGGTTTGTCGCTACTTCGTTTAGAGCTTCTAGACTTGAGTTTATATGAGATTTTGCCTCTTCTAGCTCAGCACTATAGAATTTAGCCACGTTTTCTTTATTTATTTCATAATTTGAGTATTTTGAACTCATTCCAACAATACGGCTCAAAAGATTGCCAAGATCGTTGCTAAGTTCGCTATTTATGCGGTCTATCAAGGCTCTTTGAGAAAAATCCCCATCTTGACCAAAAGGCACTTCACGAAGCAAAAAGTATCTAAACGCCTCAAGCCCATACGCATCAGCTACCTCTTTTGGATTTACGACATTGCCTATGCTTTTGCTCATTTTTTTGCCATCTCTCGTCCACCAGCCATGCGCTGCTATACTAGTAGGAAGCGGTAGCTCCAAACTCATCAAAAATGCTGGCCAATACACTGCATGAAATCTCAAAATATCTTTTCCTACTAAATGCAATGTATCGTTCCAGTAGTCCATTTTAGCATTATCTCTGCTATATCCAAGTGCTGAAATATAATTTACCAAAGCATCAAGCCATACATACATCACGTGTTTTGGCTCGTTGAGCTTAGCTGGAAGCTTTATTCCCCACTCAAAGCTAGTTCTAGTGATAGATAAATCCTTTAATCCGCCTTTTACGAAGCTTACAACCTCGTTTTTCTTGCCTTTTGGAAGTATGCATTTGTCGCTTTCATACCATTTTAAAAGCTTGTCTTGGTAGCTTGAGAGTTTGAAAAAGTAGCTTTCTTCTTTGACTATTCTTGTTTTTTTACCACAATCAGGGCAAAACTCATCATCAACTAGCTGATTTTGCGGGAAAAAGCTCTCGCAACTCACGCAGTAATTGCCCTCGTATTCACCTTTGTAAATATCACCTTTTTCATACATTTTTAAAAACGCATTTTGAGCTGTGATTTTATGATAATCATCAGTCGTGCGGATAAAATGGTCGTAGCTTATCTCAAATTCATCCCAAAGGTTTTTAAATTTAGCACTCACCTCATCGGCGTACTCTTTTGGGTTTTTGCCCCTTGATTTAGCTGCTTCTTCTATCTTTTGACCATGCTCGTCAGTGCCTGTTAAAAAGTATGTATCAAAGCCTCTTAAACGGTAATATCTAGCCATGGTATCAGCTATGATAGTGGTGTAAGCGTGTCCGATATGTGGCACGTCATTTACATAATAAATTGGTGTTGTTATAAATTTTTTCATCATCTCTCCATTAAATTTAAAAGTCAAACTCGCCACCGCGACCCTCATTCATCTTCTCATAAGTGGCATCTACATACTCTTTTCTTACTTTGCACTCAAAAAACAACTCGCAATTTGTGCAGCTATTTAAGCCATTGCTAGCTTGGCACTCTTTTAGTCTAGCAATTTTGAGCTTAAACTGCGTAAGCACAAACTCCTTTATCAAATCGCAATAATAAACATTTTTGCACTTAGCACAAATTTTTTCTTCATCTCTGACGCTTCTTTCGCGGCACAACTCTACCTCTTTTTTTTGGCTGACAAACTCACTATCATCTATGCTAAATTCTTTTAACTCAGTCATTATTTAGACTCTAAAAGCTTGTTTATTTCGTATTTTGAGCCAAAAAAGCAAGGAGTTGTTTGGTGGATTTTTTCTAGTTTTATTTCAAATAAACTTTTTGAGTTTCCATCTGTCGTAAGCCCACCTGCTCTTTCATATATAAAGGCAAATGGAAGCACTTCAAAGCTCACTCTAAGCTTGCCATGAGGTGCATCGCTTGTAGCTGGGTAGCTAAAAAGCCCACCGCCTTTTAGCAAAATTTGATGCAGATCGCTCACCATAGCGCCACTATATCTTAGGCGATAACCCTCATCAAAAAGCCCTTTGATAAAGGCTCTATGCTCGTCGCTCCAGCCTTTTTGTGTGCCACCAGTCGCATTTAGTTTGCCTTTTTCTTTTAGGTTTAAATCTTTGATAAACTTAAAACTTCCTTCACGATCAAGCCTGTAAAGTTTTGGCGTCTCAGTGCAGACGACCATTTCAAGGCGTGGTCCATAAACGCAGTAAATCGCTGCAACTAAATTTGATGGTTTTAGCTCGTTTTCATATATGCCAAATATACTTCCTACGGCAAAATTTACATCCACAAGGCTACTTCCATCAAGCGGGTCATAAGCCACGATGTATTTGCCGCTATCGTGGATTTTTAGGGCTTCTTCTTTTTCTTCGCTGATAAGCAAACGCACGCTTGAAACGCCGTCAAATTCTTTTGTGATGATGTTATCGCTTTTGACATCAAGCTTTAGCTGAGTATCGCCTGTAGCGTTGGCATGATCTGTGTAGCCAAGATCGGCGTATTTTAGCTCATCGCTTATTTTGACTGCGATTTTTTCTATAGTTTTTATAATTTCTTGCATTTATTTCCTTTGCATTTTTATTTTTATGTTTTTTTAACGCACGAATAAAATCCGTGCTAAAGAACCAAACACTAAAGCCCCTGCGAGCAGGATAACCCTAAATTTATTACAAAAACAAAGTATTTCTTAGTTATTTTTGTGGTTGTGAGCTGTGAGCGAGTGAGACGCACTTTGGTGTGCGTCGCAACAAAGCAAACAACGATACTCCACAAAAAGAGCAAGAAAGAATTTGTTTTTATACCTTTTTTGCGTTATTGTCTATCCATTTTATTATATTTTCAATCTCATCAAGCCCAAATTTAGGCTTATTTGCGTCGCTAAACTCATCTAAATTTGAAGCGTAAGCATCGCTAAATGGCAGATACTTTTCATCAAACTCATCTCTAAAAACCGTGATTCGTGGCAACGGAATAAATTTAAGCCCCTCAACTATTAAATAATCAAACTCACCAAAATAAGCTATAAGCGTCTTTAAATCAGCATCGCACTCTTCAAATTTAGGCGAAAATTCCTCGCTTTTAGAGTCGTGAGAAGCTGAGCCGATACGCTCACTCCCACCAAAAAGCCCATCTCGTAGCAAGATAGTAGTGCGGTTTGGGCTGACTACTGCGACGTCTGCACCAAGTGAGCCAAAGACAAAACTATCCTTGCCCTCACGGTCAAATCTAGCTTTATCTCCTGGATCGTGCTTGGCGATAGCTACCTTAAATCCACGCTCTATCAGTGTTTTTGCGATTTTGCTTATGAGCGTTGTTTTGCCACTTCCACTTTTTCCAGATACTGCTACGGCTAATCTTTTGATAGGTTTTCCTTGATAAATTTAGGCTGTATTTTAGCCAAAGATTTCTTAAAATATAAATTTAAGGCGTTTAAATGCTCTTTAAAAACTCTACCACGTTTTTTGCGTCTTCACTTGGAGAGGCGACGAAATCAAATCTTTTTATCAAATTTCCGTCCTTAAAAATCAGCGTCTGGCGGTGATAAAATTTTTTGCCATCAAGTATGCTAAAAGTTTTTAGATTTAGCTCGTTTTCTAGCTCGAAATTTGGATCGCTTACAAACTCAAAACCAAGCCCCAAAGAGTCTTTAAACTCACTTATAGCATCGCTATTTTGCGAGCTTATAGCTATAAGCTTGAAGCCTAGATTTTCTATCAAATTTAAGCTTTTTTGATAAGCGTTACACTGGTTTGTACATCCCGTAAGCCCAGCCAAATTTTTAAGCTCATCAGGCAAAAATTCCCTACTCTTCCCCATTTTTGGATAGGTAAAGACTATACAATTTTTCGGTAAGGTTAGCATATAAATCCTTATATTTTATTTGGCTAATTCTATACTAAATTTGCTTAGAGTTTGATACAACAATGTATAAGCAATATATCTGTATAATACACTCTTAATTCAAATTTGGTGGTGCTATGCTAAGACATTTTTTTACAAATAGCTTTGGGATTTTGGTATCGCGTGTGCTTGGTTTGCTTCGTGATTTGCTTACTGCAAACGCTCTTGGAGCAAGCATTTGGAGCGATATATTTTTTGTAGCGTTCAAGCTTCCAAATCTCTTTCGCAGACTTTTTGGCGAGGGGGCTTTTACTCAAGCATTTTTGCCAAATTTCGTAAAAGTGAGCAAAAAGGGTCTATTTTTAGCCGAAATTTTCTTAAAATTTAGCGGATTTATGCTAGCTCTTAGCCTTGTTGTGATGCTCTTTGCTCCACTTGTCACAAAGCTTTTGGCTTATGGATTTAGCCCTGAGACTATCACCCTAGCAGTGCCTTTGGTGCGGATAAATTTTTGGTATTTGCTTTGCATATTTGTGGTCACGCTTTTTGCTTCAGTTTTGCAGTACAAAAACCACTTCGCCACCACTGCTTTTAGCACTGCTTTGCTAAATATCGCCATGATTACAGCTCTTCTTATAGCTTGTAACCAGCCGCCAAATTTAGCCGCATTATACCTTAGCTGGGGCGTCGTAGCTGGTGGAGTGCTGCAAGTACTAGCCCACATAATCACTCTTAAAAAATTAAATTTACTAAGGCTTCTAAGCCTTGGGCTGGCTAAATTTAGCCGTGGCAAGCGAGCTTCTAGCAAAGGCTTTTGGGGTAACTTTTGGGCTGGAGTTGTAGGAAGCAGTGCAAATCAGCTAAGTGATTTTATAAGCACATTTATAGCGAGTTTTTTGATGGTCGGAAGTATTAGTTATTTGTACTACGCAAACCGAATTTTTCAGCTTCCTTTAGCACTTTTCGCAATCGCTCTAAGCACGGCGATTTTTCCCAAAATCTCCAAACAAATCAAAGCCGCAAATTTAGCAAACGCAGCCATTTTGCTCTCAAAAGGCTTTCATGTTTTGTTTTTCTTGCTTTTGTTTTCGACTATTGGCGGCGTGATTTTGGCTAAGGAGATAATCTGGCTGATTTTTGAAAGGGGTGCTTTTGATACTAGCAACACCATTGAGACTGCAAACGTCCTAAAAATGTATATGCTAGGCCTACTTCCTTATGGGCTTTACAAGCTATTTTCGCTTTGGCTTTATGCAAATATGAAACAAAAACTAGCCGCCAAAATCTCTATTTATTCTTTAGTTTTAAACACAATTTTAAGCCTTGTTTTATTTAAGCCATTTGGCGCGATGGGACTAGCTCTAGCTGGGTCGATTTCTGGGCTGTTTTTGCTAATTTATGCCGTTTGCATTTTTGGATTTAGAAATTTTTTAGATATAATCATTTGCAAAAAAACTCTCATAACTATCTTTTTGGCAGTTATTTTTGCATTTTTACTTATTTGGATAAAGGATTTTTTCAATGATTATTTATGATAGCGTTTTAAAACAAAAAGTTAAATTTGAGCCAATACGAGGGAATGAAGCAAATATCTATGTTTGCGGGCCTACAGTCTATGATGACGCGCATTTAGGACATGCCAAAAGCTCTATAAGTTTTGATCTTTTAAGACGCACTTTAAAAGCACTTGGCTACAAGGTCAAATTTATAAAAAACTTCACTGACATCGATGATAAAATCCTAAATAAAATGGCTGCGACCAATCAAAGCTTGGAGCAAATCACAAGCCATTATATACAAAGATACAAAGACGATATGCACGCTCTAAATGTCACTGACGCCGACATCGAGCCAAAGGCGACCGGGAGCCTTGAAGCTATCATCTCATACATAAAAAATCTGCTTGAAACGGGCTTTGCATACAGACTTGAAGATGGGATTTATTTTGATACTTCAAAAGACAAAGATTATCTAGCTTTAAGTGGGCGAAAAGATGAAAATCTCCAAGCTAGAGTAAGCTCAAATGATGGCAAAAAAGATCCAAAAGATTTTGCTTTGTGGAAATTTGATGAAAACTGGTATGAAAGCCCTTTTGGCAAAGGTCGTCCAGGCTGGCACACTGAGTGCGTGGCGATGATAAAAGAGCATTTTGAAGGCGACGACAAATACGAAATCGATATCCACGCTGGCGGGGCTGACTTGCTCTTCCCTCATCACGAAAACGAAGCCGCACAATGTAGATGTGGGCAGCACAAAAGCTTAGCAAAATACTGGATGCACAATGGCTTTGTCCAAGTAAGTGGCGAAAAAATGAGTAAAAGTCTTGGCAATTCATTTTTCATCAAAGACGCTTTAAGCCTAGCTCCTGGTGAAGCGCTGAGATTTTATCTCATGAGTAGCCATTATAGGGCAAATTTCAACTACGATATTGATGATTTGATGGCGAGCAAAAAACGCCTTGATAAAATTTATCGCCTTAAAAAAAGGCTAAGTGGAGTCAAAGCCTCTGAGGTAAATGCTAAATTTAAAGATGAAATTTTAGGCTTTATGAGTGATGATTTAAATATTTCAGCAGCTCTTAGTGTGGTCGATGAAATGGTAAATAGTGCGAATTTAAGCCTTGATAATGAGCCAAAAAACAAAGCCTTAAAAGCTCAAACTGTGGCAAATTTAGAGTTTACTTCAAGTTTGCTTGGAATTGCTTTAAAAGATGAATTTGAGTGGTTTCAATGGGGCATTGATGATGAGCTAAAAGCTAAAATTAATAGCTTAATTGAGCAAAGAAACGAAGCAAAAAAACAAAAAGATTTTGCATTAAGCGATGCATTAAGAGATGAGTTAAAATCCTTAAATATCTCTATAATGGATACGCCAAATGGCACTATGTGGGAAAAACTATGAACGGATTAAAAGAAGTTTTTAGAAGATTTGCGCCGTATTTTAGGGATTATATTTCGCAATTCGGCTTAGCAATAGCTGGTATGATAATGGCAAGCGTGGGAACGGCGGTTTCAGCTTACCTAGTCAAACCAGTCCTTGATAAAATCTTTGTCGAAAAAAACGAAGATCTGCTCTATCTTTTGCCTTATGCTATCATCGCAATTTATTTTATAAAAAGCCTTGGAACATACATGCAAGCGTATTTTACAGCTTACATAGGTCAAGATATGGTAAAGAGATTTAGGCATAAATTGCTTGATAACCTGCTTTATCTTGATATAAATTTTTTTAATAAATTTAGAACAGGCGAGCTTATCAGCCGCAACACAAACGACATCGAGCGCATAAGAAGCATAGTCTCTTCTATAATCCCAGAGCTTGCAAGAGAGACTATCACTATAATCGGGCTTTTGTGCGTTGTGATTTACCAAAGCCCTACCCTAGCGCTTTTTGCGCTAATCGTCTTTCCCGCGGCAGTTTATCCGCTCTCACGCTTAGCAAAAAAGATGAAAAAAATCTCAAAAAGCTCACAAGAAAAAACAAGCGATATAACTTCGGTTTTAAGCGAAATTTTCTCAAATATCGAAATCATTCAAGCAAATAATGCCCAAACCAAAGAGTTAAACAGATTTGAAGAGCATAACCAAAAATTCTTCAAGCTAAATTTAAAAAGCGTCAAAGTAAATCAGCTAGTAAGCCCTATGATGGAGACTCTAGGCTCCATAGGAATCGCAGTAGTCATCATAATAGGCGGAAAGCAAGTCATCGATGGAGCCATAAGCGTTGGAAGTTTTTTCTCATTTTTAACAGCTCTTTTCATGCTCTACACGCCGATAAAACGCATTTCAAGCTTGTATAACCAAATGCAAGACGCAGTCGCAGCGAGCGAGCGGACATTTGAGCTACTTGATCTAAGCCCAAGCATAGTCGGTGGAAACTTGACATTTCCTAAGACAGTAAATAGCATAACACTGCAAGATTTGCACTTTGGATATGGAGATAAAAGCGTCCTAAATGGAATAAGTTTTAGAGCAAATAAAGGTCAAATGATAGCTCTAGTCGGTGGTAGCGGTGGGGGTAAAACCAGCTTAATAAACCTAATAATGAGGTTTTACGACGCAAAAACTGGAAGCATTCTTATCAATGAAAACGATATTTGCGAGTTTAGTCTAAAAGATTTGAGAGATAATATAGGGCTTGTGACTCAAAGAGTTTATATATTTAATGATACTATCGCAAATAACGTTGCTTATAGTGGGCAAATGGACGAAACAAGAGTAAAAGAGGCTTTGAGGCTAGCAAATGCCTATGATTTTGTAGATAAGCTTGATGATGGAATCCACACTACGCTTGATGAGTTTGGGGCAAATTTAAGCGGCGGGCAAAGGCAAAGAATAGCCATAGCAAGGGCTTTATACAAAAATCCAAAAATACTAATTTTTGATGAAGCCACAAGCGCACTTGATAATGAAAGCGAAAACGCAATCACAAAAGCCATTGAAAATTTAAGCAAAGATAAGATTATTTTTGTCATTGCTCACAGACTAAGCACGGTTAAAAACGCCGACCAAATCGCAGTCTTAGATGGTGGCAAAATAGTAGGCTTTGGCAATGACGAAACGCTAGAAAACGAATGTGAAATTTATAGAAAATTAAAACTTGGAAGCTTGGCTTAAAGCCAAATTTAATGGTTATTTTAAGCTAATATTAGTTAGAATTATAGATTTTAAAGGAAGACAATGGACTACAGCGATATAAAAAAAATATTTTTCAAATTTCAACCAGAAACCATTCACCATATAGCAGAATACGGTATGAGATTTGGTATAAAACTGCCATTTGTTGCTGATTATTTGGTAGATAAATTTTGCTATATAGATACAAAATTATCTCAAAATATACTTGGCATAAACTTCTTAAATCCAGTTGGCTTGGCTGGTGGTTTTGACAAAAACGCCACTATGATAAAGCCTCTCACCGCTCTTGGATTTGGATATTTGGAGTATGGCACACTTACCCCAAAACCACAAAGCGGCAACCCAAAACCAAGACTTTTTAGACTTATCGAAGAAAAAAGCATACAAAATGCCATGGGATTTAACAACGATGGCGTAACAAAAATAAAATCTCGCGTAGAAAAACTATATCCATTTAGCATTCCACTTCTTGCAAATATCGGCAAAAACAAAGTCACACCAAATGAATCAGCATTGAGCGATTATGAAACTTTGGTGCGTGAGCTTAAGGATTTATGTGACGCTTTTGTGCTAAATTTAAGCTCACCAAATACGCCAAATTTAAGAGCATTGCAAGAAACTAGCTTTATAAACGAGCTTTTAGGTGCGTTAAAACCACTCACTTCTAAGCCAATTTTCTTAAAAATAGCTCCAGATATGCCAACTAGCAAAGCCATAGAGATCTGCAACGCAGCCGTAGCAGCTGGCGTTAGCGGAATTATTTTAAACAACACAAGCATTGATTATTCTTTAAGCCCAAAAGCTAAAGATTTTGGCGGACTTAGCGGACAGATAATCAAAGAAAAAAGTAGAGAATTTTTTAAAGCCATAGCCGATGAAATATATGGCAAAACAGTGCTTATAAGCTGCGGCGGGATAGATGACGCCAAAGAAGCTTACGAACGCATAAAAATGGGCGCAAGCTTAGTTCAAATTTACACTAGTTTTATTTTTGAAGGGCCAGGAATTTGTAAGAAAATAAACAAAGAGTTGGTTGAACTTTTGACAAATGATGGATTTAGCAATATTTGCGAAGCAATTGGCGTGGACGTGAGAAAATAATGCTACCAAAATTTAGTAAAATCACGCTAGAAAACGGCTTTGAAATATATCACACTCCACTAAATTTAGGCTCAAATGTAATTAGCATCGATCTATTTTATAAAGTCGGCAGCAGAAACGAAAAAATGGGCAAAAGTGGCATCGCTCACATGCTCGAACATCTAAATTTCAAATCCACCAAAACACGCAAGGCTGGAGAATTTGATGAAATAGTAAAGGGCTTTGGTGGTATAAATAACGCAAGCACAGGATTTGACTACACTCATTATTTTATAAAATGCTCAAATGAAAATTTAGATAAATCGCTTGAACTTTACTCTGATATAATGGAAAATTTAAAGTTAGATAATGATGAGTTTTTGCCAGAGCGAAACGTGGTTTTAGAAGAGCGTCGCTGGAGGACAGACAACAATCCAATCGGTTTTTTGTATTTTAGACTTTTTAACAACGCCTTCATCTATCATCCATATCGCTGGACTCCGATTGGGTTTTTTAAAGATATTGAGAATTGGGATATAAGCGATATAAAAGAGTTTTGGCAGACTTATTATCAGCCAAAAAACGCATTTTTGATGATAACTGGCGATATCGATGAAAAATCTGCTTTTGATATAGCTTCAAAGCATTTTAGCCATATCAAAAACACAAAAGATATTCCAGAGTTTTACTTCAAAGAACCAGTCCAAAACGGAGCAAAAGAGGTCATACTTCACAAGCAAAGCGATGTAGAAATGGTAGCAATCGCTTATAAAATCCCGCCATTTAATCACGAAGATCAAGTAGCTCTAAACGCTCTTGGCGAGTATCTAAGTAGTGGCAAAAGCTCACTATTACACAAAAAACTAATAGATGAGCTAAATTTAGTCAATCAAATTTACGCCTATCCAATGGACTGCAAAGATGATGGCGTATTTATATTCATAGCTGTTTGCAATCCAAAAATAAAAGCCAAAAAGGTCAAATCTGAGCTACTAAAACTCATAAAACAGACCAAAAAAGAGCTTGCAAACGAAGATGAGATAACAAAAATCAAAAACTCACTCAAATCAGATTTTATCTACTCACTTGATAGTGCTAGCAAATTAGCAAATTTATACGGCAGCTACATAGCTAGAGGCGATATAGAGCCACTTTTCTCACTAGAAGAAAACACAGCAAAAATTACGAGCCAAAAGCTTAAAGAGTGTGCTAAAAAATATTTTACCGATGATAATTCTACAACGATAATACTAAAAGGAACAAAATGAGTAAAAAAGCCATATTTGGAGCTATGACGGCTCTCATTACGCCATTTAAAAACGGCAAACTAGACGAAGTTGGATATGAAAAGCTTATACAAAGACAGATCAAATACGGCATAGACGCAGTTGTGCCTGTAGGAACTACTGGAGAGAGTGCTACTTTGACCCACGACGAGCATAGGGTTTGTATAGAAATAGCTGTAAATGTATGCAAAAACACAAATGTCAAAGTCCTAGCAGGAGCTGGAAGCAACGCTACTCACGAAGCAGTAGGTTTGGCTGAGTTTGCCCAATCTCATGGCGCAGATGGAGTGCTATCAGTAGCGCCATATTACAATAAACCAACTCAAGAAGGCTTATATCTTCACTATAAAGCTATAGCAAATTCAGTCGAAATACCTGTGCTTTTATATAATGTACCAGGCCGCACAGGATGCGATATAGCGCCACAAACCGTGATAAGACTATTTAATGACTGTGAAAATATTTATGGCGTCAAAGAAGCCAGTGGAAGCATAGATAGATGTGTGGATCTTCTAGCTCATGAGCCAAGACTTTATGTTTTGAGTGGCGAAGATGCTATCAACTACCCTATTTTAAGCAATGGTGGCAAAGGAGTTATCTCTGTTACTTCAAATTTGCTTCCAGACCAAACAGCTGCTCTAACTCACTTTGCACTTGACAATGAGTTTTTAAAAGCAAAAGAGATAAATGACAAACTATACAACATAAACAAAGTGATGTTTTGCGAAAGCAACCCTATACCGATAAAAGCAGCGATGTTTATAGCTGGTCTTATAGACTCTTTGGAGTATAGACTACCACTTTGCAAACCAAGCACGGACAATCTTAAAAAGATTGAAGAGATTATGAAAAGTTATGATATAAAAGGATTTTAATGAATTTTACTGATGAATTTAAAGGCAAAACTCTAGTCATAAGTGGCGGAACAAGAGGTATCGGAAGAGCCATAGTTTTAGAATTTGCTCGTGTTGGCATAAATATCGCCTTTACTTATAACTCAAACAAAGAGATGGCAGAGACTCAAGCGAGTGAGCTTGAAAAAGAATACGGCATAAAAGCTAGAGCTTATCCGCTAAACATCCTTGAGCCAGAAACCTACAAAGAGCTATTTTTAGAAATAGACAAAGATTTTGATAGGGTTGATTTTTTCATCTCAAATGCTATCATCTCTGGTCGCGCAGTAGCTGGTGGGTATACTAAATTTATGAAGCTAAAACCACGCGGCATAAACAACATCTTTACAGCGACTGTAAATGCCTTTGTTTGTGGAACTCAAGAAGCAGCTAAAAGAATGGAGCTAGTTGGTGGCGGAAGCATTATCAGCCTTAGCTCAACTGGAAATTTAGTCTATATTGAGCATTACAGTGGTCATGGTACTGCTAAAGCAGCAGTTGAAGCTATGGCAAGATATGCTGCGACTGAGCTTGGAGAGAAAAATATACGCGTAAATGTCGTAAGCGGCGGACCTATCGAAACTGACGCTCTTAGAGCATTTACAAACTATGAAGAAGTTCGCGATACTACTGCGGCTCTAAGCCCACTTGGTCGCATGGGACAGCCAACTGACCTTGCTGGAGCATGTCTATTTTTATGCAGCTCAAAAGCTAGCTGGGTGACTGGACATACATTTATCATTGATGGTGGAACTACATTTAAATGAGTTTAAATTTACCAAATGCGTTGGCTTTCATACGAATTTTGCTAGCGCCATTACTGTTTTTTTTATTGCTTCAGATAGACGGAGTATCAAATTTAGCCTACATTAGTTGGCTAAATTACTTCTGTGCTCTTATCTTTGTCATAGCTAGTATTACTGATTTTTTTGATGGATACATAGCTAGAAACTGGAATCAAAAAACAAAACTTGGTGCTATCATAGATCCATTAGCTGACAAGATGCTTACTTTGGCTGCTTTTTTGGGTCTTATGATGATTGATCGTGCAAATCCTTGGGCGATATATCTTATATTAGTAAGAGAGTTTTTCATAACTGGATTTAGGGTTGTGATGGCTAGTGAAAATATAGATGTAAGCGCTGGCATAGCTGGAAAAGTAAAAACTATTTTTCAAATGATAGCAATAGGATTTTTGACTATGGGGTGGTTTGGTGGCGATATTTTGCTTTGGATCGCAGTAGCTCTTACTTTGTATTCTGGACTTGAATATATACTCATATACATAAAACATATTAAAAAATATAATAGTAGTATATATTAAGACAAAATAGCATTTAAATTATGAAATAATTGGTTTTAAAAATATATACTATTATCTAAATATTTATCTTTTTTAGATAATATTTAAAAAATTTAAAAAGGATAAATAATGACAAAAATACTTAGTTTGATTTTTGCTGCTTTTGTATTTGTAGCTTGCAGTAGTGACAACTCAAGCAAACAAAACACTCTTAGAATAGGCACGGAAGGCACTTACAATCCATTCACTTACCATGATAATAGTGGAAAACTAGTCGGATACGATGTTGAAGTGATAAGTGAAGCAGCCAAAAGAGCCGGCTTTGTTCCTGAGTTTTATGAAACCAACTGGGACGCTATATTTTCTGGTTTAAATGCAAATCGTTTTGACATGATAGCAAACCAAATCAGCAACAATAACCCAAAAAGAGCAGAGCTTTACACTCTTAGTGATCCATACACAGTGACAAGTGCTGCTGTCGCCATAAGAGCTGATAATAATACTATAAAATCTCTAAGCGATCTAAATGGCACAAAAATAGCCCAAGCAACAGGAAGCGCATACTACGAAACTGCAGTTTCAAATGGTGCTAATATCGTCTTAGTAGATGGTCTTGCTCAAGCACTAAAAGCAGTAAGCCAAGGAAGAGCTCATGGCACTATGAATGATAATCTTGCTATACTAAACTATATAACAACAACTGGCGATAAAAACGTAAAAGTTGCATTTACTACAGGCGAAGGCACTAGGAGTGTATTTTTGTTTAGAAAAGAGCTAACTGATACTAGAGATAAGATAAATATAGCTCTTAACGAGATGAAAAAAGACGGCACTTTAAAGAAAATTTCAGAGAAATATTTCGGGAAAGATATAAGTGAATAACTACCTTGAATCCTTTTTGCCGATGATAAAAGGAGCGGTGCAATTCACCATTCCTTTAAGTCTTATATCTTTTATAGCCGGCATTAGCATCGCTATTGTCGTTGCTATCATAAGAATAGACGAAAGCAAAAATGGATTCATCAAATTTACAAAACTAATATGTGCTTTTTATATCTCCATTATAAGAGGCACACCACTTTTGGTTCAACTTTTTATCATATTTTACGGACTTCCAAACATAGGCATAACGCTAAATCCATTTATAAGTTCCATAATTGCTTTTAGTCTAAATATCGGGGCGTATGCTAGCGAAACCTTGCGTGCTAGTATATTGGCTGTGCCAAAAGGACAGTGGGAAGCTGGCTGGAGCATAGGCATGAATAACTTCGATACATTTACTAAAATCATAGCCCCGCAAGCATTTAAAATAGCCCTGCCGACACTTTCAAACACATTTATAGCACTCATTAAAGATAGCTCGCTAGCTTCAGTTGTTTTAGTCACTGAGCTATTTAGAGAGGCTCAAACATTGGCCGCTCAAAACTATGAGTTTTTAAGAGTTTATTCCCAAGCAGCGCTCGTTTACTGGGTTATATGTATATTTTTAGGGTACTTGCAAACAAAACTAGAAGCCAAATTTAGCAAATATTTATAAGGTAAAATATGCTTAATGTAAAAAATTTAAATAAAACCGTAAATGATAATATAATTTTAAATGATATAAACTTTCACGTAAATAAAGGCGATGTTTTGGCTATAATCGGACCAAGTGGAAGTGGCAAAACCACGCTTTTACGCTCTTTAAATTTACTAGAAACTCCAAATAGTGGCATTATTAGCTTTTGCGATGGCTCTTTGGAACTTGATTTTGCTAAGCACATAAGCAAAAAAGAGACGCTAAGCTTAAGAAGAAAAATGGGAATGGTATTTCAAAATTACAATCTTTTCCCACACAAAACCGCTCTTGAAAATGTCACAGAAGGTCTAATAGTAGTCCAAAAAATGGATAAAAATGAAGCAAAACAAATCGCTCTAAATTTACTACAAAAAGTCGGATTGCAAGATAAAGTAGGCATGTATCCAAGCTCACTAAGTGGCGGTCAGCAACAACGCGTCGCAATAGTAAGAGCAGTCGCTCTAAAGCCAGATATATTGCTACTTGATGAGCCTACAAGCGCGCTTGACAAGGAGCTAGTGGGCGAAGTCCTAAACACTCTAAAACTACTAGCAAAAGAGAAGCAAACTATGATTTTAGTAACTCACGAGCTAAGTTTTGCAAGAGAAGTTGCCAGCAAAATTATGTTTTTGGAGGGCGGAAACATCATCACAATAGAAGATCCAAAAGAGTTTTTCACAAATCAACAAAACCCAAGAATACTAAAATTTCTTGGAAATATCGCTAATCAATGAATCAAAATGATAAAACTGGCCTATTTTTAGGCATATCCACATTTGTAATGTGGGGAATTTTTCCTATATTCTTCAAATTTATAGACGGCGTTAGTGCTACTGAGATTTTGGCTCACCGTATTATCTGGTCAGCTCTTATACTTTTTGCACTGCTAAATTTACAAGGCAAACTGTCTAATGTAAAAAGACTTTTACGCATCAAAAAAGTCGCTCTTACGCTGCTTACAACTGGAGTTTTGATAGCTCTAAACTGGGGAATTTTCATCTATGCAGTTGGCAAAAATCAGATTTTAGAAACAAGTCTTGGATATTTCATAAACCCTCTTATTTCCATACTTTTGGGTGCTATCGTTTTAAAAGAAAGGCTAAATTTAGTTCTTAAAATCTCGCTTTTTATAGTTTTTATAGCAATTGCTTTGCAAGTTTATGCATTAGGGAATTTACCGTTCATTTCGCTCATCTTGCCACTATCTTTTGGGCTTTATGGGCTTATTAGAAAAAAGGTCAGCATACCTACTTTTGAAGGTCTTTTTATAGAAACCTTGCTTATAGCTCCAATTGCTCTGGTTTATTTAGGCTATCTTTTGTATCTTGGAAAAAGCGGTTTTGGCTTTAGTCTAAATGGAATTTTACTTATTTTAAGTGGGCTTGTGACTATCGTTCCGCTGCTTACTTTTAATGCATCAACTAAATATCTTAGACTTTCTACGATAGGATTTTTGCAATACATTAGCCCTACTTTAAGCCTTTTGATTGCAGTTTTTATGTATAATGAGAGCTTAGATATTTATAAATTAACTAGCTTTATCTTGATTTGGATAAGTCTTGGGATAGCTGGAATAAATGGAATTTGGAGAAAACATGGCTGAAAAAGATATCATACTAATGCTAATTGCTGTGATGATTGTGGGAGCAGTTTTAAACGCACAGATAAAAAGAGTTACAAAACGACTTGACATAGAAGAAACAAATCCAAATTTAGGCTATTACAGCGACTTTTGCAATGCTATAGATGAGAAAATTTTGATGCTAAAAGAGCTAGTTCAAGACGCTAAAATACTAGAAACTAGCGATATGGATGGTTGCCTTGAAGCACTCAGCAACTTCTCTAAAGAGCTAGTTTTCATACAAACTATGAATACAAACAACAAAGATAAAGATCTTTGGGAAGAAAAACTTTTTGGATTTTTGAGCAAATTAGATGATTTCATCATGCAAAATATGCAAGATGCAAAGGCAATAAGCGATGAGATGAAAAGCGATTTGAAAAATAAATTTGAAAGCCTAAGCTCATAAAAGTTTTTTAACTTTTATGATTCTTTCATAGGCATCTTGTATTCTATTCTCTTTTATTTTGCCACTTTTTACAGCGTTGTAGATAATATCATTTGCTATTTTTATTGAGTTAGATTTGTTTAAAAAATACTCGCTGATAAGCACTATATCGACTCCAGCATTGATCGATTTTACTATTCTTTCTTCTAAGCTATGCTCTTTTATGGCTCCCATTAAAAGATCATCGCTTATGGCAATTCCGTCAAATCCCAAGCTGCCTTTAAGCAAATTTGTTACTATTTGCTTAGAAAATATAGCTGGATTTGCATCGTCTAAGCTTGGCACAAAAACATGAGCTATCATAACTATCTTGGCTTGTTTTCTTTTTATCAGTTCAAAATACGGTTTTAACTCATCAAAATCATAATTATTTACAACAGTTTTTTCTTTGTGAGTATCTTTGATAGCGTTGCCATGTCCTGGAAAATGCTTAAGCACGCTTAGCACTCCGACTTCATCAAATGCCCTTATAAACTCACTTGCATAGGCACTCACTTCATCTGAATTTACGCTAAAAGCTCTATTTTTTTGACCTATTATAGATGATTTTGGATTATAGACATCAACAACTGGAGCAAAATTTAAATTTATATTCAAGCTTTTTAGCTGAGTTGCCATACTTTTGTATGTTTTATGCGCTTGAGATAAATTTTGTTTTTGACCAACTTCATAAGCTGAAGCAAAATGCAAAAAATCATCAAAATTTTTAAATCTGCTTATATTTCCACCCTCTTCGTCTATGGATATAAATAGCTTATTTGGCAAATTTAGCGTGCTAAATTTAGAAGTCAGCTTCTTCAAATTCGCTTTTGAGCTTATATTTCTAGCAAGCAGCATGATGCCGCCTAATCTGCGATTTTTTGCATCGATAGCGAGTTGATCTACCCACTTATCGTTTGGATCTGATGAGCTAAAACCCACCATTACCATTTGACCAATCATAGCTTTTAGCTCATCGTCTTTGATCTCATTAGCAAAAATTTGAGTTATAAATAAAATAGTTAAAAGGATTTTTTTCATTTTTTCTTCAACAAATCTTTTAGTGATTCTTGGACATTTTTGCCATCAAGCATAGCACAAACCTCTGTGGCAATTGGCGCATAGATCGATTTTTGTTTGGCTAAATTTGTTATAGCATACGCAGTTGGGACGCCCTCAGCGACTTCTGCAAGCTCTTTTAAAATTTGCTCTAGTGGTTGATTCTTGGCTAGCCCAAGACCAACTCTATAGTTTCTCGAAAGCGAGCTTGAAGCCGTCAAAAACAGATCTCCAGCCCCACTTAGCCCCAAAAACGTTTCATTTTTAGCTCCAAAATTTGAGCCAAATCTATTCATCTCGACAAGCCCTCTTGCAATCAGACTCGCCCTTGCATTATTCCCAAGCTCAAGCCCATCACAAATCCCACTAGCTATGGCAATAACGTTTTTATAAGCTCCACAAATCTCACTACCTATGACATCGCTACTCTCGTAAGCCTTGATAAAATTTGGAAAAGCCTCAGTCCAAGTCTTGGCTAAACCGTGATCGCTACTACTTACTACAAGCGCGCATGGAAGTTTCTTTAGAACTTCAGTAGCGAAGCTTGGCCCACTTAAAAAGGCGAGATTTTCACGGCTAGTAAATTCGCAAAATATCTCATCTATAAACTTCCCGCTGCTAGTCTCGATGCCTTTTGAAGCTACCAAAATTTTCTGTCCCATGTCCACGAAATTTTGCCCAAGAAACTCTCTAATACTTTGGGTAGCTATAGAAAAGACGATATATTCGTATTCTAAAGCCTCTTTTATGCTTATAAAATTTGGTATATCTTTTTTGGTTCTTGAGCTTATAGCAACTTCATTTTTTTGACTAAATGCATGGTAAAGCGCTTGACCCCATTTGCCAGCACCGATGACTGCTATTTTCATTTTTATGACTTTTTATAATTTTGTTTTTAGTAATTCATTTACTTTGCTTGGATTAAACGCACCCTTGCCCTCTTTCATCACTTGTCCTACAAAGAAGCCAAATAGCTTGTCTTTTCCACTTTTGTATTCAGCCACTTTATCTCCGTTCGCACTCAAAACGCTATCGATGATAGAAAGTATCGCAGAGTCATCACTAACTTGTTTAAGTCCAAGTTTTTCTATGACACTATCTACGCTCTCATCGTTTTCTATAAGATAATCAAGCACATCTTTTGCGGCTTTTTGGCTGATAGTTGAGTCTTCTATCCTAGATATCAAATTTGAAAGTTTAGCACTATTTACTGGACTTGTTTCTATGGTAACGCCGTTTTTAAGACGACCCAAAAGCTCTACGCAAAGCCAAGTTACAGCTAGTTTTGGTGAGTTTTTTGCCCCTACTAAATCCTCAAAGAATCTTGCCATTTCATAGCTACTGACGATAACTTCTGCGTCGCTTTGCTTGATTCCAAGCTCACTTACATATCTAGCTTTTTTCTCATCTGGAAGCTCTGGAAGCACGCTAGCCTCGGCCATCATCTCATCAGGTATGATGACTGGGAGCAAGTCTGGATCTGGAAAATAGCGATATTCTGCGCTATCTTCTTTACTACGCATTGATTTTGTAACTAGCTTTGTAGTATCAAAAAGCCTTGTTTCTTGATAAACTTCATCATCATATTTGCCATCTTCCCAAGCAATAACTTGGCGTTCTACCTCGTATTCGATGGCTTTTTGGATAAATTTAAATGAGTTTAGATTTTTTATCTCAACCCTTGTGTAAAGCTTGGTATCACCTTTTGGACGAATACTGACATTCACATCGCAGCGAAATGATCCTTCTTGCATATTTGCGTCACTGATATTTAAAAATCTTAGTATAGAATGAAGTTTTTTGAGATATGCCACAGCTTCATCACTACTTCTTAGATCTGGTTCGCTTACTATTTCAAGTAGCGGAGTTCCTGCACGGTTTAGATCAACAAAGCTACTATTTGTGCCGTGGTTGTTTTTACCAGCGTCTTCTTCAAGGTGCGCTCTTGTGACGCCTATTCTTTTGGTCTCATCGCCGACTTTGATAAAAAGCTCTCCACCCTCAACTATTGGAATAGTGAATTGTGAAATTTGATACGCTTTTGGAAGATCTGGGTAAAAATAATTTTTTCTATCAAAAACGCTTTTTTTATTTACTATTGCATTGATCGCTTTTCCAAAGCTAATTGCTTTTTTCACAGCTTCTTTATTTAAAACTGGAAGTGCGCCAGGAAGTGCCAAACAAGTAGGGCAAACGTGTGTATTTGGCTCATCGCCAAAACTAGTGCCGCAACTACAAAAAATCTTGGTTTTTGTGTTGAGCTGACAATGCACTTCTAGGCCTATAATTGTTTCAAACATAAAATTACCTCTTATTACAAATTTCTTGCATTCTAGCACAAATTTATTTAAGATTTAATTAGCAAAATACCTTATAGAAGCAAAGCCTGCCGCACCTGAGTCTTTTATAGATAAAATCTGCTCTTTGTTTACTATCCCACCAAGTGCGATGACTGGGATTTGTGAGATTTTTACTATATCTTTTAATGTTTTTATTCCGACTGGTTCGCCTTTGTTTGGGGTAGAAAAAATGGGGCTAAAAGTGATAAAATCAGCTCCAAATTTATGAGCTATTTCTATCTCTTTTATACTGTGAGTGCTTGCAAATTTGATTAAATTTGATGGAGCAAACTTAATATTTTCAAGATTATTACTGCTAAAATGAATGCCATCAACTTTTAAGCTTAGAGCCAAATCAATATCATTATGCAAAATAAATTTAGCACTAAATTTAGATTTAAACTGAGTAAATTTAGTAGCTCTAAAAGCGTAATCGCTACAAACCTTATCTCTAAAAAGTATAAAATCAGCGCTCTTTAATCGCTCAAATTTAGCAAAAGCTTCACTTAAATTTGAGTAGTATTTAGGATCTGTTATTGCGTAGCTCAACATTGGCTTCAAAAACAAGTATCAAAAGATAAAAAAATAAGACCAAAATAGCGCCTATTAATCCGCCACAAATAAAAGAAATTAAAATCCCAAAATGGTAAAAATTATAAACAAAGAGTATGGCGCCAAGGAGCAAAATGCCCCAAGAGGCGCCAAGTAAGAAGTGAAGTAAATATCTAATAAAAGATATCAATTTTTTAGTGTTCCTCGCTTACGACAACAGCGCCAGCAAGATAAACATAAGTAAGAATCATAAATATAAATGTTTGTAAAAGCGCCATAAAAGTAAGAAGTGCAAACGCAGGAAGCGGAGCAACCCATGGAGCAAGGCTTAATACAACCATTAAGAAAAGATCATCACCTTTGATATTTCCAAAAAGACGGAAAGATAGTGAAACTATACGTGAAAGATGAGAAACTATCTCGATAGGAAACATAAGTGGAGCTAGGATTTTGTTTGGTCCCATAAAGTGCGCGAAATATTTGATAACACCTTGAGTCCTGATACCTTCAAAGTTATAGTATAAAAACACACAAAGTGCAAGACAAAGGGTCAAATTCAAGCTTGAGCTTGGAGCTTCAAATCCAGGAATTATACCTATAACGTTACTTGTAAGGACAATAAGTCCGATTGTAGCAACAAGTGGTAGATATTTTTTAGCAAGTTCATCGCTTCCCATTACGTCGCGTCCCATAGATACGATACCTTCAAGATAAGCTTCTAGCAGGTTTTGAGAGCCTCTAGGAACTAATTGCATAGATTTAGTAGCACATTTTGCGACTACCAAAACGATAATAGCAACCAAAATAAGATGGAAAAGATAAGTGAAACTATGTCCATGCACAATCATTTCAGAAAATAAAAACAGGTCTTTCATCGATTACAGCCTTGTGAAAAATTTGTTGCGATTATATCTAAGTTTAGATTAAATTTAAGTAAATTTGTTTATTTAAATAATAAATCATAAACAAGCTTTAAAATAGTTAAAGCAACGACTATCAAAAACATTGTTTTTATAAATTTAACCTCTTTTTTAATAACCATTTTTGAGCCAAGATATGCTCCAAGCATTTGACCAACGCCCATGATCAGCCCAAGTATCCACAAAATTTGCCCACCAGCAATAAACACTATCAAAGATACGACATTTGAGGCGAAATTTAGGGCTTTTGTGTTTGCTACTGCTTGTTTCATATGAACTCCAAGCAAGGCAATCATAGCAAACATCCAAAACGACCCAGTTCCTGGCCCCAAAAATCCATCATAAAAGCCTATTAAAATACCAAAAATGATATAAAATGCTTTTGAACTCATCTTCTTAGCTCTATCTTCTTCACCTATTTTTGGTCTAAAAATAGTGTATAAAAATATGGCAATCAAACAAAATGGTATGAGATATTTTATCAGTTTTGGATCTATCAAAAGCACCCCAATAGTACCCAAAATAGCGCCAATTGCAGTAAAAATGATGCCAATTATAATGCTTTTATAATCAATCATACCTTTTAAACCAAAATTTGCAGCAGCTGTGAAGCTTCCAAAAGTTGCTTGAAGCTTATTCGTAGCTAGTGCGACATGCTCTGGGATACCTACTGAAATGAGAGCTGGTATCGTTATCAGTCCGCCTCCTCCAGCGATCGCATCGACAAATCCACTAAAAACAGCTATAAAAAATAAAAGCCCATAAACCCAAAGTTCAAATTCCACATCAAATCCTTAAAACTGATAAATTTCCAACACTTTTTGATACCTGATTTCATTGTCACAAAGTATCAAAAGAAGGTCATTTTCTTCAAATTCAAACGAACCACCGGCTTTTATGTATTCATTTCCTCTTTTAGCAAGAAGTATCAAAAAGTCATCAGGCAACTCTAGCTCTGTTAAGTTTTTTCCTATTATTTTTGAGTTTTTTCCTATTGTAAATTGCTTTAAGTGATTATACGATATTGGGATGTGAGATAAGCTGATTGGATCATTTGAGCCAAGCTCTACTACTCCAAAATACCTTGCACCTTTTTTAAGCGTAGTGCCCTGGCTTAGCACAGAGATCAAAACCATAAAAAATATGGTATTGAAAATCAGCTGGGAGTTTTGCACGCCTGGAGCTGAGAGTGGATAGGTCGCAAGTATGATAGGAACAACTCCTCTAAGCCCAACCCAAGATATAAAAAACTTCTCTTTTTTTGAATATCTTGAAAAGATTAATGAGATAAAAACGCTTATTGGTCTAGCTATAAACATCACAACTACAGCCATAATAAAACTATATAAAGCAACTTCTGGTAGTTCGCTTGGGAAAACCAAAAGTCCAAGAGTCAAAAAGATAAATATCTGCATCATCCAGCCAACACCATCAAAGAAACCGACCAAATTTTTCTTATAAATAAACTCTTTTTTGTTTGCAAAAATTCCAGCCATATAAACTGCTATATATCCATTTCCACCTATTTTTTCAGTCACACCAAAAAGCACCGCAACAAGAGCTAAAAGAAGCACTGGATAAAGTCCCCAGTGGCTGAGCTTGATTCTATTTATCAGGCTTGGTATAATGACACCAAATCCATATCCCATAACCCCACCAAGTATAAACTCTAAGGCTAAATTTGAAAAAAGCGTGAAATAATCTGGCAAAACGCCAATGCCTATAAGTCCAAGAATAGTCATAGTAAGGAAAATCGCCATTGGATCATTGCTTCCACTCTCAAACTCAAGCAAAGGAGCTAGGTTGTTTTTGAGTTTTGTGGCATTTGATCTAAGCACAGAAAACACAGCCGCAGCGTCAGTTGAGCTAATAATTGCGCCAAACAAAAACGACTCTAAAACCGGCAATCGCATAACATAATAAGCAAAAAGCCCAGTTATACCAGCTGAAACCACAACGCCAAGAGTAGCTAGCACAAGACCTGGCTTGAAAACTGGCTTTACTTCTTTAAAGCTAGTATTAAATCCACCAGCAAAAAGTATGTATATAAGAGCGATTGTGCCGACATTTGCTGCGATTTGTGAGTTGTCAAACTCTAGCCCCACTATGCCATCGCTCCCTGCAAGCATCCCAACAGCCAAAAACATAAGGAGAGCTGGAACGCCGTATTTATCAGAAATCTTACTAAACATCACACTAAACAAAAACAGTAGCCCAAAGAGTATAAGCGCGTTTTCCATTAAATTTAATCCTGTATATTCTTATCAATTCTACATTGTAAGGCTTCATGTATAAGCACTCTAGCCACAGCTCTTTCTTCTCTTATTAGATGAAAATTATCTCCAAAATTTGAATAAAGTTGTTTTTCTTCAGTTCCTGTAAATCTTATGACGGTATTTACTGGATAGCCAAGATCTTTGATCGCATTTGCTATCATTTCGAGTTTTTGTTCATTACTCACAGTTAAAATAACTGCAGCGCAAGTTTGCACGCAAGCCTTTTCTAATGTCACTTTTTGAGTTGCATTCCCAAAAAATACATTCTCGCCCCTACTTCTTCCAAGCTGCACAGCAGTCAAATCGCTTTCTAAAACAAGATAAGGCATACCTTGAGTTTTTAGCCTATTTACGACTTCTTGACCAAGCCTTCCATAGCCACAAATGATAAAATGACCGTTTATCGAATCTGGTTTTATCTGCTCAAAAAGATCGACTCCAGCATCTTCTTCTAATTTGTCTGCTATTTTGCCTAAATTTTTAAGTATAAATGGAGTTATAACCATTGAGATTATGACAACTGCTGTTAAAATTTGAGATATCTCATTATTTAGCATATTATTTACATTTAAAAGTGAGAAGATAGCTAGAGCAAACTCTCCTACTTGGCAGATGCTAAGTGCGGTTTTTATCGCAACCCTTTTTTTGATAAACAAAAGCAAAAGCGCATAAACCACTGCTACTTTTACGACCATTACATCGACTAAAATAATAAGAACTACGAATAAATTTTTAAATATTATCTCAAAATTTATCTGCATGCCTACTGTGATAAAAAATAGCCCCAAAAGCAGATCTCTAAAAGGTATCAAGTCGGCTTCTATTTGGTGTTTGTACTGGGTTTCAGCGATAAGCATTCCGGCGATAAATGCCCCCAAAGAGTAGCTAAATCCAAAATAATGAGCCAAAAAGCTAGATCCAACGACAGTAAAAAGAATAGTTGTGATGAAAATCTCTTGCGAGTTTGTCTTGACCACAAAATACAAAACCAAGTTAAAAACATACTTTCCTATAAAATACAAAAGTATGATGACTATCACAGCACTTGTCATCGTGGTGACTAGCAGATCTTCTATAGAGCTAGTTTTGGAGCTAAAAATATCTATCATAAGAAGAAGTGGGATAACAGCCAAATCTTGAAATAGCAAGATTCCAAGTGCTTTTCTACCGTAAATTTGAGTTATGTCGCCATTGTCGTTTAGGGTCTTTAGGACGATTGCAGTCGAGCTAAGAGCAAGAGCAAATCCGATGATAATGGCTGTTTTTTGACCTATATCAAAAGCGTATTGAGCTAGAAGTGAAAATATCGTTCCAGTTATCACGACTTGGATTATTCCGTTTAAAAAGACTTCTCTTTTCATACTCATAAGATGCTTGAAACTAAACTCAAGTCCAATAGTAAACATCAAAAATACTATTCCAAACTCAGCAATATGCGTCAAATCCGTATCATAACTCAGCCCAAAAATTTGAGCGATAAAAACGCCAGTCACGATATAACCGATAATGGTTGGTATTTCAAATCTTTTGAAAAATACGTTTAAAACAACAGCAAAAGCTGTAGCTATCAAAAATAGCACCAAAAAATGTTCCATTTGTCCTACTTTTTGTCGTTTAAAAATATAAGGTCAAAACTATCTTTTCTTTTGACTAAAGATCTTTTTGTGTTTTCTTTATTTGCTTGTTCTAAATTTGACTTTAACTCTTCAACAAGTGCTTCATACTCATCAATTTGCTCTTTTAGTCTAAGTATGACATCGACTCCAGCCAAATTTACTCCAAGATCTCTTGTGAGGCGAAGTATCATTTTGATCCTATCAAGGTCTTTTTGACTATACAATCTCATCTTGCCGCCAGTCCTTGAAGGCTCTACAAGTCCCTCTCTTTCGTACTGGCGAAGGGTTTGAGGATGTATGCTTAAAACCTTAGCAACAACACTTATAAGATACACCGGCTCTTCATAATTTTCCATTTTAACTCCTATTTTGATTTCGCAGACAGACAAAGTCTGTCTTTACGACCAAAGAGCTTCGCCCTTTGGAAACCCCTAAAGTCCCTACTGACGCAGGGTAACCCGTAACATTTTATGTTCTTTTAACGCCATAGTGAAACTATGGCTAAAGAACCAAACACTAAAGTCCGTTGCTTCGCAACCATTTAGCTCTTATTTTGATTTCGCAGGTCAGCAGAGCCGACCTTTGCGACAATCTTTAAAAAAGCTTGACCAAACTAAAGTCCCCATAAATGGGGTACCCCAAATTCTATTTTAATTTCGCAGACGAACGCCGTTACAAAGATAGCCTTAAATAGCTATTTCGTAGGCGTGAGAGATAGATGGCTTTGCTCACATCTTTCGTCTGTCTTTGCGACCAAATTTAAAGTTTCTCTTCAAGCATTTTTGCCAAATCTTTATCCAGAGAGCCTACATCTGGCAAAATAATATTTGTCGTAAGATACAAATCGCCAAAAATCCCAGTTTTTCTATTTTGCACGCCATAACCTTTTAGGCGAATTTTTTGTCCGTTTTTTGTATTTGGAGCTATTTTCATACTCACAGTTTTTTTAAATGTCTCAACCTCGATTTTCCCACCAAATAAAGCAGTTTTAAGCGGAATATCTACATTGGCATATAAATCGTCATCTTGTCTTTTATACTTATCATCGCTAGCGATCTCAACGCTAAGTATCGCATCGCCGGTTTTGCCATTTGCGCTTTTTCCTTTGCCGCGTATTCTTAATTTTTCTCCATTATTTATACCAGCTGGGATTTTGATTTTTATACTTTGAGAGTTTAAATTTATATTGTATTCGCCGCCCACAACAGCAGCTTTAAATGGCACTGTGATTTTGCTATTTATGTCAAGATCTTGCTCGAATCCGCCAAACCCATCAAAACCGCTAAAGCCACGACTACTAAATCCTCCACTACTAAAACCACCAAAGCCGCCGCCGCCAAAGATATTTCTCAAAATATCATTTATATCAGCGCCGCCTTGAGCATTTGCGAAGTCATGGAAGCTCTGTCCTCCAAACATACTATCGCCGTAAGTGTCGTATTGGCGTCTTTTTTCATCATCACTTAGCACTTCATAAGCAGCATTTATCTCTTTAAATTTATCCTCAGCGCCAACGTCTTTGTTGATGTCTGGATGATACTTTCTAGCAAGCTTTCTATAGGCTTTTTTTATCTCATCGCTACTTGCGCTTTTTTCAACTCCAAGTGTCTCATACAAGCTATTACTCATAACACTACCTCACTTATTCTTTTTTATATACATTATAGCATAAAACTTTAGTCTAAGTCAATCAAGTTTAATCAAATATTATTTACATTTTTACAGTAATTATTAAATTTACATTTATCGCTAAATAATATAATTTCGCAAATTTAATAAAAAAGGAAATGATAATGAAAAAACTAACAATTATTTCTATAATAACTGCGACAAGTCTGCTGGGTGCAAATATAAGCTTCAATGACGCAAACACCAACTATAACAGAATAAATCCAGCAAATGACGCAAACACAGTTTTATCCTTTAATAGCTCAATAGCAAAGGCTAAAAAATCAGTTGTAAATATCTCGACTTCAAAAACGCTTAAAGTCCAACAAGGCGTAAATAGCTTAATGGATGATCCATTTTTTCAAGAATTTTTTGGTTTTCATTTTAAACTACCAAAAGAAAGAAATCAAAAATCCACATCTTTAGGCTCTGGAGTTATCATCTCAAAAGACGGTTATATCGTCACAAACTACCACGTAGTTGAAGATGCTGAAGAGATTATTGTGACACTTCTTGATAACTCAAAAGAATATAAAGCCAAAATCATCGGAAGCGACCCAAAAACAGATCTTGCTATCATAAAAGTTGATGCAAAAAACTTTGAAGCTATAAGTTTTGGCGACAGCTCAAAAGCCCTTGAGGGCGACATTGTTTTTGCTATAGGAAATCCATTTGGCGTGGGTGGAAGTATATCTCAAGGCATTATTTCAGGACTAAATAAAGACAACATAGGTCTTAATCAATACGAAGATTTTATCCAAACAGACGCTAGTATAAATCCTGGAAATAGCGGTGGAGCTTTGGTCGATAGTCGCGGTGCGTTGCTTGGAATCAACTCAGCCATACTTAGTAGAAGTGGCGGAAATAATGGAATTGGCTTTGCAATACCATCAAATATGGTAAAAACAATCGCTCAAAAGCTTATCGCCGATGGCAAAATAAGTCGTGGATATATCGGCGTTATGATTTCAAATCTCACAGACGACCAAAAAGAGATTTATAAAAGCAAAAAAGGCGCTCTTATTTCAAATGTAGAAAAAGATAAACCAGCCGATAAAGCAGGACTAAAAAGAGGCGACCTAATAATCAAAATCGATGATCAAAATGTAGAAAATGCAACCGACCTTAAAAATATCATAGGCTCACTTGCCCCAAATAAAGAGATAAAAGTCACTTACGAAAGAGCTGGTCAAAATAGCACAACTGAGCTAAAACTCATAGATATGGATAATACAAGCGCTGTTAAGAAAAACGACTATAGCTCAGACGGGCTGACATTAAAAAATTTAAGTGATGATGTAAGAGCTAAAAACCAAATTCCAAAAGATATAAAAGGTATCATCATCGCAGAAGTCGCACCCAACTCAAATGCCGCAAATGCAGGATTTGAAGTAGGAGATGTGATAATCCAAGTCAATGAAACAACAATAAATAGCATAGATGACTACGTCAAAGAGCTAAAAAATAGTAGAAAACAAGATAGAAAACTTATGATTTGGATTAACCGTTTAGGCGTTCTTATGGGACTTGTTTTAAAATAGATTAGTCCAAATTTGAAAAATTTCCAAATATTTATCCTAGTGAGTTATAATCGCTTTTTTAATAAAAGGCGATTATAATGATAAATATTTTAATGATAGAAGATGATTTAGAGCTTGCTGAGATACTCACTGAATACCTTGAGCAATTTGATATAAAAGTAACAACCTGCGATGACCCATATATCGGACTTTCTACGCTAAATACAAGCAAATTTGACCTAACCATACTTGATCTTACTTTACCAGGAATTGACGGGCTTGAAGTTTGCAAAGAGATCAGAAAAAGACACAGCATACCTATCATAATCTCAAGCGCAAGACACGATCTAAGCGACAAAGTAAATGCCTTTGAGTTTGGCGCTGATGATTATTTGCCAAAGCCATATAATCCCCAAGAGCTTCTAGCCCGCATAAAAAGCCACTTAAGAAGACGTAGCATAACCGAAGAAGAGACAAAATCAATCAAAAAAGATCTAGTTTGTGATGATTTTAAGCATATCATTACCCTAGAGGGCGTCCCATTAAATTTAACAGTCGCAGAGTATGACATACTAAGCTATCTAATCAAAAAAGAAGGCGGAGCCATAAGCAGAGAAGAGCTGATATACAACTGCGATTCTATCAATGAAGACAGCACAAACAAAAGCATCGACGTCATCATAGGACGCATTAGAGCCAAGCTTGGCGAAAATCCAAAAGATCCAAAATACATTCACGCTATAAGAGGCGTAGGATACAAGCTAGAGCAATGAAATTTTCATCTATATTTTACACTATAACCTTTATTTTTGTCATCGCAACGACTAGTATATTTCTAGCTTTTTTGTGGCTTATGGACTATGACAAACAAAACTATTCAAGAGAGCTAAACACAAAATACTCAGTCGTAGCAAGAGCGACCTTGCTTCACTTAAATGAGCTTATAAGCGATGAAGAGTACGAGAATCAGACAAAAGATCTTGATATGTCAAAGCTTAGCAATAAAGCAAAAATAGATGAAATCCTAAAAAACGCCCTTGTGCTAGAAGAGATTTCAGCAGAGATTGGATCTAGTGCGATTTTGCTCTACAAAAAGCAAAATTATCTAAAAATTTCGCACAATGACACGACTTTGCTCCTTAAAGACAATGACTATCAGCCATACAGATACGATATAATCAAAGTAATATTTGGGCTTGTATTTTTCATACTTCTTGTAACTTATGTCTTTATCATCAAAAAGATAAAACCACTAAGAAAGCTAAAAAGACAGATTGATAAATTCGCTACTGGCGATCTAAATATACAAAATATCTCCACTGGAAACGATGAGATTTCAGAGGTCGCAGACGCCTTTTACAACGCAGTGACGCAGATCAAAAACCTAAACCACTCACGCCAACTTTTCTTGCGAAATATCATGCACGAGCTAAAAACCCCAATCACAAAAGGTAGAATCACTGCCGAGATGATAGAAAAAAACAAAAATCAAGAGAGATTAATCGGTGTTTTTGAAAGACTTGAGAGCCTTATCAATGAATTTGCCGCAGTCGAAAGAGCGACTTCAGGCCTACTTATAGAAACAGCCAAACCATGCAACATAATAGACATAATTGATGAAGCAATAGATCTAGCAATGGTAGAAAAAGAGTACGTAAGCGTGCATATAATTAGCGATATTAGCATAAACGCAGACTTCAAGCTCATCTCAATCGCATTTAAAAATATGATAGATAATGGCTTAAAATATTCAAACGACAAGCATATCACAATCTCAGTAAATGAAAATAGTATCAAATTTATCACTCAAGGTCAAAAACTAGAAAACGACCTTGCATACTACATCGAGCCTTTCACCCAAGGCAGCAACGCCAAAAAAAGCTTTGGTCTTGGGCTATACATCGTCGATAATATTCTAAAAAGTCACGGTTTAAATTTGGAATACGAGTATAAAAACGGCTTAAATATATTTAAATTTTGTGGCTTAGGTGGCGAGTCCACCAAAAAACAAAATAGCTCCAGCTAGCCCAACCAAAACTGCCACTAGCTTGAATTTATAGGCTAATGGCAAGGCAAGATTGAAAGCCACAAATAGCCAAAATGGCGTTGAAATCTGAGTGCTTGTATCGGCGTATTGGATAAATTTAAGCATAAGCTCATCAAAAATCCCGCCGATTCCAAAAATATGCAAAAACACGCTCAAAGGATAAAACAACACAAAAACATAACCCAAAGGTATGACGCTAAGCTGAAACAAACCAGCTGGACTAAAGAAGTAAAATACTGGCAAATTCATCGCACTAAATACAAATATTTCAAGCATTAAGCCGTGCAAAATCATCATTTTAGGGCTTTTGAGATCCTTTTTATCCCCAAAATGATGAATGTATAAAAAGATAAAAAATACACCCAAACAAGAAAAATAAAATCCTATTGAAAACACTAAATTTGGCACAAAAATCATAGATAAAATGACGCACAAAAGTAGATTTTCTATCTTAAAAACCTTAAGCCCAAAGCTCACTAGCACAAACCCAACCACGCCCATCACATACGAGCGTAAAAAACTAGGCGTAAAATCCAAAATCCACAGATAAAATCCAAGACAAACAAATATAAAAAGCGAGATTTCAAAGTTGATATTTCTGTACGGAAAAAACCTATCGCTAAGCCTTGCGTAGGCAAATTTGATGATAAAAAACATCACCCCAAATATAATCCCAAGATGAAATCCGCTGATTGCGATGATGTGAGCTATGCCCCAGCTTGTCACGTCGCCCCTCAAATCCTTGCTAATAGGCGTGGCGAGATAAAGCGCTGAGTAAAGCTCCTTTAGCTTTGGGCTTTGGTGCTGAGAGGTGATGAAATTTTGGAGTTTGTCTTTTAGATTTGGCTCTTTTTGCAAGTTCTCTATTTTGAAATTTGGCATATAAAATACGCCTTTTATATAATCTTTAAATTTAACCTGTTTGGTTATAACGCCGATTTTTAGGTAGTTTGCTTGGATCTCTTTTTTGCTTGTTGTATAAAACTCAAAATCATCTGCACGAAGCTTTAATACAAAATAACTTTTATCGTTTTTAGTTTTTTGATAGTTTTGCAAGACTTTTGCGTCCAAAAACGCATAATCCTTGCTAGTAAATTTACTAAATTTATAATACTCAAAAGCCAAATTTAGGCTAAAAATACAAAGACAAACCGCCACAAAAATCGCAATTTGCCTTGTATTTTCAAATATTTTCATCTATTTAGCTATTGATTTATAATAGTTTAGCTCATCGTTTAAAAGTAGATATTTTTGATTTAAAAGTGAGTTTTGAGCTGAGATTAAAGCGTTTTTAGCTTCAAGCAAATCCTTTAACTCCACCCTACCAAAATCATATTTATTCTCATAAATCTCCACGATTTTTTGATTATGCTCTTTTATTTGCTCAAAATTTAGATATCTTTTTTTGTCAATATCATAAAAACCAACGTATTTTATGACTTCATTTGCTGCATTGCTTAGTGTTTTTTCATAGCCTAAAACATTTTTTCTAAACTCAAGTTCTGAGATATTTATCTGTTTTTTTAGCCTTGAATAATCCAAAAATGGCAAGTTTATATTTAAGTTTCCACCAAGTATATTAAATCCAAAACTATCACTAAATTTGCTCGCCGAATCGCTCAAACTAGCCCCTAAACTCACGCTTGGATAGAGATTTTTTTCGCTTATTTTATAATCATAAAAACTAGAATTAAGCTTAGAAATCGCAGCGTTTATATCTGGTCTTTTGCCAAGCTCTTCAAATTTAATCTCAAGCCCGATATCTGTAGTTTGCACCGCCTCAAGACTAAATTTATCAAGCAAAATCTCGCTTCTTGTTAGATTTTTTAAAATCTCATAGTTGCTCTCTTGGGCTCTTTTTTGGCTTAAAAGCTGGTTTTGCACGTTTAAGATATTTTGCTTGCTTTGTCGCACACTCAAAATCTCCTCCTTGCCAAGCTCATATTTTAATCTCACGAGTTCATCAAGGGATTTTAGATTTTCTAAATTCAGCTCCAAATTTCGCACCACGTCATTTACATAAAGTATATTAAAATACGTATCAACGACTGAATTTACGATAGTTAGCTTTAGATTTTGCAAGTCTAGCTCACTTGTTTTTGCGTCCCAAAGCCTTGCATCATAATTGTCTAAAATTTTACCAAAAATATCAAGCTCATAACTCAAAGAAAAGTTACTAGAAAAGCCATTTTTCCAATCATTTGATGTAGAAATATCTCTTTGGGTTGTCGCCTTTGCTCCAGCTTGGGCAGTCGGGAAAAGATCATCTTTTGCTACTCCAGCTTTTAAAAGAGCTTGCCTTAGGTTAAGAGCTGCTACATTTACATCTTCATTATTTTTTAGAGCCGTTTTGACAAGCGAATTTAGAGTGCTTTGGTTAAAATCTATATACCAAACTGGCTCATAAAAGCTAACTTCTTTTACTTCATAATTCAAACTCTTTGCAGCGCACCCGGCAAATAAAAATCCAAGTAAAATAACCAATATATTTTTCAAATTTACTCCCTTAAAAGTGCATCTATAGGATTTAGTCTTGATGCGTTTCTTGCTGGTATATAACCAAAAATAATTCCTATCAAACTAGAAACTCCAATAGCAATCACGATTGAAGCCGTGCTAAATATCATAGTAAATCCAGCCCCAGCTAAATTCACCAAATATCCTATCGCATACGCCAGCCCTACTCCCACAACGCCGCCAATAGCACAAAGTAAAATCGCCTCTATCAAAAACTGAAGCATTATGTCGTTTGATTTAGCGCCGATTGCCATTCTGATGCCTATCTCTTTTGTCCGCTCAAATACGCTTACAAGCATGATATTCATTACACCAATTCCACCTACCATAAGCGATATAAGTGCGATTCCAGATATCAAAAGACTCATTGTATTCATAGTGCTTTGGACTGTTTGCATTATCGTATCAGTGTTTCTAGTGAAAAAATCCTTTGCTCCACGCCTTACTTGCATGACTTCGATTATGCTTTGCTCGGCCACTTGAGCGTTTACGCCATCTTTTAATTTGACTGCTATGGATCTTATATTTCTATCGCCAGTTAGCTTATTCATCGTTGTCGTATATGGTGCAAACACAGTCAAACTATCACCGCTAAATGATGTATCTTCTCTATTTGCTACGCCTATTATAGTAAAAGGCTGACGGTTAAAAAGTATAACCTTGCCAATTGGATCAACGTCCTTGAAAAACTCTTTTTTGACAAATTGATCTATGATAATGTTTGATTTTGAGAGATAAATATCTTCAGCTACAAAATCTCTACCGCTGCTTATCTTTACATTTGAGATAGAAAGCGAGTTTTGACTACCACCTCTAAGGCTTGCATCTAGGCTTTTATTAGCATACGTTAGAAGTCCGCTTGTGTTCATTCTAGGAGTAGAATAATCCACAAAATCAAGCTGCTCTAAGAAATTTGAATCATCTATGGTTAGGCTTTTGACCTTGTTTGAGTTCCTATCGCCAAAGCCCTTTCCAGGATACAAGCTTATGGTGTTTGTGCCCATATTATTTATATCTGCTAGGATTTTTTCTTGACTACCTTTTGCAAGAGCTACCACGCATATCACTGAAGCTATGCCGATGATAATACCAAGCATAGTAAGAAATGAGCGTAACTTATGAGCTTTTATAGCACCAACTGACATTGCAAAACTCTCAAAAAACCGATCTTTTATGCTGTTAAATTTACTCTTTTTAGTATTTTTTGGCTCTTTGTACTCATAAATTTGAGCTGATTTTTTGGTATCGTTTATGATATTTCCGTCTTTTATCTCAATAACTCTATTTGCCCAAGCCGCTATTTCTTTATCATGAGTGACTACTATGATAGTATGGCCGTCTTTATGTAAATCACGCAAAATCTCCATAACCATAACGCCACTAGCACTATCCAAAGCTCCAGTTGGCTCATCGCAAAGCAAAATCTCGCCACCATTCATAAGTGCTCTTGCGATGCTAACTCGCTGCTGCTGACCGCCACTTAGATGATTTGGGTAAGCGTCGCATTTTTCTTTTAACCCAAGCTTATCGAGTAGCTCTTTTGCTATTTCAAGCCTTTTTGCTTTGCTTACGCCAGCATAAACTCCAGGCAAAGCCACGTTGCTTTTGCTATCGTTTGAGCTAAGTAGATTGTATCTTTGGAAGATAAATCCAAATTTTTTAAGCCGCAAAGCAGACAATCCGTCTCTATCAAATTTACTTATATCTTGATTTTCTAGCAAATACGTTCCAGATGTCGGGGTATCAAGACAGCCAAGAATATTCATAAGCGTGGATTTTCCACTACCTGATTGTCCTATGATAGCTACAAACTCGCCTTTATCAATGGTTAAATTTATACCCTTTAAAACCTCACTTTGCACCCCACCGATTGCAAAGCTTTTTTTGATATTTTTAAGCTCTATCATCTCATTCTCATATTTGGTTTTTTATTTAGTATCGCTTCAAGCTCTTTAGCGTCTAGTTGAGATGTGATGATAGTATCACCCTCTTTAAGCCCTGAGATTATCTGCGTATTTACGCTGTTGCTGATACCTGCTTCGACTCTTACTTTTTGGACAGCGTCACCATTTTTGACTAATACATAGCTTCCTTTTTCATCATTTTTTATAGCAAGAGTTGGAAGTATGAGCGCGTCTTTTATCTCTTTTATGATGATTTTGTTTTGTGTTGTCATACCGATTCTTAGCATATTTTCAGGGTTGTCTACTTGAAATTTAGCGTAATAATAAACCGCCGAACTGCTTGAGCTTGAGCTGCTTGATGAGCTACTTGAAGTTGTTTTGTATTTGCCATCACTTAGCGTTGTAAGGCCTGGATCAATTGAGCTTAGAGTTCCTGTGAATTTTTTATTTATATTTGATAAAATGCTATATTCGACCCTGTCGCCTACTTTTATATTTGGCACGTCGCCTTCGCTGACTTGCATTTTTATCTCCATTTTACTAAGGTCGGCTATATTTACGATTGTTGGAGTTGTTTGATTGACATTTATCGTCTGACCGACCTCGACAGGCACGGAGACTACGACACCATCAAGTGGAGATCTGATGTCTGTGTAGCCTAAATTTGTCCTAGCTGTGTTTATCTCTATTTTGGTTTGTTTGATTTGAGCTTCTATCTCTTTTAGGCTTGCATTTTTAGCGCTCAATGTATTTTTGAAATTTTCTATATTTTCTTTTGAAGTTGCGTTTTTAGCGCCCAGTTCAAGCTCTCTTTCATACTGAGTTTTAGCTATATTTGAAGCGATTTTCGCTGAGTTTAGCTTAGCATTTAGTATTTCAAGTGCTGCCATTTGCTGATCTAGAGTATTTTTTTGTTTTACTGAGTCGATTTGGGCTATTCTATCGCCTTTTTTGACCCCATCTCCGACCTTGACAAAAAGTTCTTGTATCTGTCCGCCTACTTGCGCACCGACATCTACTAAATTTAGAGCAAAAACCTCGCCCACAGCTTCCACGCTTTGAGTCAGATTGCCTTTTTTAACCTGAGTTGTTATGTACTCATTTTTAGGCTTTTGTGACTGATTATAGTACCAAAAACCACCGATCAATGCCAAAACTACGACTAAAATTCCTATTTTTTTCATTCAAACTCTTTCTGAAATTACTATATTTTGGTTATTATATAAATTTTTTGTGAATGTGATGTTAAGAATGGATTGATTTTTGCTTTATATAATGAAATATTTTACTTAATCAATCAAATTTGTTTAATAAAATTAAATATTTTTTAAAATAATATTAAATAGATTAAAAAAATATGGTAAAATATGAAAAATTCGAAAAAGGAGTTCAGATATGACACTAACAGTTAAAAGCCCAATACTTGGTTTTGAAAACATTAAAAGCGTAGAGCTTACTAGCATAGATGATTTTTTTGTTAAATTAGAAGACAAAGACGGAAACACATCTTTCCCTATGGTAAATCCATACGCTTTAAGAAATTATGAATTCGAAATACCTACATATTACCAAAGCCTAATGGATATCAATGAAAACAGCGAGCTAAAAGTCTATACAATGCTAGTAATAAGCAGCCCAGTAGAAGAATCAAGCGTAAATTTCATGGCTCCAATCGTATGCAATATGAGTAATATGACACTTTCTCAAGTCGTATTAGATCCTATTCAATACCCAAATTACGGTCAAGCCGAAAAAATCGGTAGCTTTACCAAAAAATAATCAAGTGGTCCTTTGACCACTTACTTTAACTATGAAAAAAGCATTTTCTATACTTGAGCTAGTTCTAGCCATAATCATCATAGCCATAGCAGTAGCCAGCGTCCCAGCACTCATCAGCTCTAGCCTAAAGACAAACTCGCAATCCCTACTCCAAGAAGCAGTCGTCTCATCTAGCGCGAAGCTATCAGAAGTCACAGCTAGCTATTCATGGGCGAACTCTGCTGAAACAACACCGATTGTAGATATAACCAATAATTATAAAGGGCTTGGTTATATGTATAATCCAAGAGAGTTAAAAGTAGTTACTCCACTAGACCCTGTGGGTACAAGCGGAACATTATCTGTAAATGGCGATAGCTCAAGCCACAATATACTAAATTTAAACTACGCAATATCAGCTAGCAGAACAGATAATGAAGCTATGTTTGAGATAACAACCACAGCCAACAACGGCGAAGCACAAACCATAAAGCTAACAAACTATAGCTACAACATCGGCGAACCAGTCTATGGATACAAAGAGATAAGATGAAAAAAGCATTTACACTCATCGAGCTAGTCATCGTCATAACCATACTTGCTATTTTATCATCTATCGGCACTGATATTTTCGATAGAGTTTATATGAACTACGTCCAAACAAGAAGCCTACAAAAACTAGAGCTAGAAACTGGAATTTTAATAGAACAAATCGCAAAAAGACTAGAAAACCGTATCAAACCTACGCTTGCAGTATCTACTTATAATGGGTCAAACAAAAATACAGGTCATAAAACGCTTGCAGATGCTGGAAATATAGACTGGAAAGACAATAAAACCGAAATAACGTGGTTTAACCAAATGTATGAAACACAAAGATATAACGAGACCAATAATAGAAATATAGGCTGGAGTGGGTTTATAAATTTAGAAAGCATAAAAGCCAATGGAGATACTTTAACCATAACAACGCCAGGAAGTCATCTTCAAACAGTTCTCAAAGAAAAATATGGTAAAAACAATACTCCAGTATTGATATTTAAAGGCAATGATACAGATATCGCAGATTATTACAAAGTATATGATAATTATAGTAGTAAATACGCTCATAAAATAAACATAATCTCAGATGAGACATTTACAATAGATGTGAGAGGAAAAAAGCCAGTAAAAATTTACGAACAATACTGGCTCGCAGCTTATATTATTGGATTTAGGTTTGTAGCAACAGATCCAACAACAAAATTAAAAACGCTTAATTATATAGAATTTCCTTTTAGCAGCGAAGGCGGCGGAACGCTAATGAGTAAAAACGTAAGCTCACTAAATTTCAAAAGCACAGCAGATAATGGAGTGATAGTAAAGCTCTGTTTAGCCGATCCAAATTTTAATCTAACGCCAGATGAAAAAGACACAAATAAAAAACGTTATCTTGAAGTATGCAAAACAAAGGTTGTTTTATGAAAAAAGCTTTTAGTTTGATACTTGCTATCATATTTATAGTTCTTTTAGCCACTATTGGAATGCTATCTTTTGGAGTTTCGGCTACTGGAGTCAAACAAACAGACAACCTATATCTAAGCGAACAAGCAAAACTCATAGCAAAATCCGCCACCGAACACGCAATAATACAAATCCAACAATATGATTTTGCCACAAATTGCTTATATGAAATCCCAAAAAAATATCCAAATGATAGTGATTGGCTTCTACAATCCACAGTTTATGTGACATATATAGGTAAAAATAAACCAAATGGTTGCCCCGACAAAAACTGGATAGACTCTGGAGCCACAAAAGATCGCAATGGACTGGATATAAATGGCAAAACTCTTATCCAAGCAGTTGTCCTAGACACAGTTGTCGAGTCAAACCCAGCCGCAAACACTGAAGTCATCAGATACAGCAGAACAACCACGCAAAAACCTTGATTTTATGGTATAATTACTATACTTTTAATCAAAGGAGAAAAGATGAATACAAGTATTGTAGGAAAACAATTTGAGCTAACAGAATCTATCAAAAATTACGTTGATAGTGCGTTTGAAACTCTATCAAAATACAATCTTGACATTATCTCAGGAAGAGCTATCATATCAGCAGATGAAAAACAAGGCAAAAAAGGCTTTGATGTGGATTTTGCTATAAATTTAGCACACAAAGATACTATCGTAATCAGACAAAAAGACAAAGATCTCTACGCTGCAATTGACCTTGCAGTTGAGCGTGCGAGCAAAGTTTTACGCCGTCACCATGACAAACTCACAACTCACAAAAACAAAGATGATGAAAAAGCAAGTCTAAATCAAGTCAGTGAAGAGCTAGTCGAGGGCGTCGATGAAGTCATTCCAACCGAGCTTGAACTATACAAACCATTAGAAATTGAAGAGGCTATAGAAAAACTAAAAGCTTCAGGGGCGCAATTTTACGTATTTAACGATATAGATGCAAAAATGCGTGTAATCTATAAAAGAAACGACGGCAAATTCGGACTTTATTAAGATTTGAATTTTATTAAGATTTTGGAGCGAGCTTTCGCTCCAAGCTTAACTATACTTTTTTAAGATATTTTCTACTACTTTTGATATTTTTTCTACAGATTTTATTTCGCATTTTTCATTTATGCTATGAGGTGAGTAGATATTTGGCCCGATAGAACAAGCTTGCAAGCTGTTTTTAGCCCTATTTATCAGCACTCCACACTCCAGCCCAGCATGGACTGCGACCATTTTTGCATCTTTATTTATCTTTTTCATTTCGCCTAAAATATCTTTTGCAAACTCGCTAACAACTGGCTTCCAAGCCTGTGTTTCTTCCTCAAATCTCACCCCGAATCCAGCCAAACTAGCCAAATTCAAGGTCTGAAATTTCAGCTCTTCCCTGCCCTCATCACTCATCGATCTAGCAAAAAACTCAATTTCTAGCGCGTCATTATCTTGCTTAATGATAGATAAATTTATGCTATCAAGCACCACGCCCACGCTCTCATCATAACTTCTCACGCCTTGAGAAAAAGCGTTGATAAAGGCTAAAATTTGCTTAGAATTTGCCAGAGTTTTAACTTTTTGCTCTCCAAGAGATTTGACTTTTACCATTTCATTTGAGCTTAAATTTACTCCAGCGACCACAGCTTTTGCATTTACTGGTATTGAGTTGTTTCTCTCACCACCGCTCAAACTCACAAGCTCACAGCTATTTTGAGCTAGGAATTTAGCCAAAATCTTAATCGCATTTGGTATGTTTTTTATGATTTCAATGCCACTATGTCCGCCTTGCAGACCGCTAACTTCTACTTCATAAACTTGGCAAATTTGCTCATTTTTACTCAAATTTATACTCGCAAAAATGCTAACCCCACTCGCACATCCGATAAAAACACCATTCTCATCTTCGCTATCTAAATTCAAAATATTTTTGCTTTTTAGCGTTCCATTAAAGCCATTAGCTCCTAGCAAACCAACCTCTTCATTGTTTGTTATCAGCACTTCAAGATTATCAAATTTACTCATCATCTCCATTATGATAGCCACGCCTATACCATTATCTGAGCCAAGACTTGAGCCTTTAGCACTCAAAAACTCGCCATCATTTACAAGCTCTAAATTTGGAGCAAGCCCCACGCAAACCATGTCATAATGAGCTTGCAAGCAGATTTTTGGCTCACCTTTTATGGCGTGAATATTGCCAAACTCATCGGTGGCTACCTCAAATTTATGTTCTTTAGCAAACCACACCAAATACTCTCTAAGCTCATCAGTTTCAAAACTACAATGCGGTATTTTGCAAATTTGCTCAAAATATTCAAAAACTTTCATATATGCTTTTCCTTGTTTTTTAGCCAAAATTATAGCATTTTATGATAATATTACTGCCATGAAATATCTTATAAATTTTATATTATTAGCTTTTTTGTTGCAAGGTTGCCTTTGGGTAAATGAAAGAGGCATCTCAAACCGCTACTACAACGACTGCAAAGAGTATTATGACGCGGCTGGGATCTACCACAAAACCTGCGATGAAAATCTTGTAGATTGGTAATCATGAACCTTATAAATGACTTAAATAGAGGGTTATTTGAAAAGATAAACGCCCTAAAAAATTATAAATCCAAGACTATTTTTAACGACGCTTTAGAGCTTGAAATTGAGGATTTTGATGAGAGCATAACCAATTTAGCCAAAGAGTTAAAACCATGGAGAAAAGGGCCTTTTAAGCTGGGTGAGCTTTTTATAGATAGCGAGTGGAGAAGCTTTATCAAATTTAATCTTCTAAAACCGCATTTAAATTTAGATGGCAAAAACGTCGCTGATATCGGCTGTAATAACGGATATTATATGTTTAAAATGCTTGAGTTTAAGCCAAAAAGCATAACTGGATTTGACCCAAGCGTTCTTAGTTTTTTGCAATTTAGCTTTATAAACCGTTTTGTCAAATCAAATATTAAATTTGAGCTACTTGGAGTTCAAGATTTGCCAGGTTTCGGGGTTAAATTTGATACTATTTTTTGCCTTGGAGTTTTGTATCACAGAAGCGATCCAGTCAAAATGCTAAAAGAGTTAAAAGCTGGGCTAAATAGCGATGGCGAAGTGTTTTTAGATACTATGTTTATAGATAGAGATGATGAGTTTGTCCTAAGCCCAAAAAACACCTACTCAAAGATACCAAATATCTACTTTGTTCCAAGCATAAAAGCTTTGCAAAACTGGTGCGAACGAGCCAAATTTAAGAGTTTTGAAATTTTGGCGATAAAAGATACTGATTTAAACGAACAAAGAAAAACACAGTGGATAAATGGAGAAAGCTTGGAAAATTTCTTAGATCCAAACGACCCAAAACTCACCATTGAGGGCTATCCTGCGCCAAAAAGAGTTTATGTAAGACTAAAATAAAAGAGGTTAAATGGCAGAAAATATTTACGATAATACAGATAAAGAAACGCCCAAAGAGGACAATTATCAAGCCGATTTAAAAGTAGAACAAAATCTAAATTCATCATTTTATGGAAAGATACTAGAAACCAAAAAAAACTACTCAAAAACACTGCTAAAAACTGGAAATGACCTACGATATGACGAAGAAGGGCTCGTGCATAGTGGTTTTATATTTAGCGCGGCAGATTACGCAGTGGCAGTGGCTGTAAATGAGCCATTTTTAGTGACTATTGGCTCAAAAGTTAGCTTTTACGCGCCGGCTAAAATAGGAGATGAGATCGAGTTTGAGGCGTGGGCGTACTTTGAAGAATCAAAAAAAAGAGAGGTCAAAGTAGTAGCCAAAATCAAAGATATAAAGGTATTTGAAGCAAGCTTCCAAGTAGTCGTTTTAGAAGATCATATCTTAAAAATCCAAAAGAAAAACCTAGAAGATCAAGCCACCAAAAGAGAATCAGGAGAGCTTAAAGACGCTCTATAAAGTATGATATAAACTCCCTAGCCTCGCTCATGCTGGTTTTTTCTCCATGTCCAGGATACAGCACAAACTCGCCCAAATTTAGTGCTTTTTTTAGACTATTTTTCATTTCAATTTTGCTAGAAAATGGAAAATCATATCGCCCAATGCTTCCTTTAAACAAAAAATCCCCACTAAACATAACCCCATTAGTCTCTATCATCGAACACCCTGGCGTATGTCCGGCAAAATGATGAAATTTAAGAGTGAAATCTGCAATTTGCAAGCTACCATCAGGCTCTACTAAAAAATCAGGATTAAAAGGCTCTTCTATCATGCCAAAAGGATCTTTAGAGCATAAAAAAGCATCATCTTTTGGCACGTAAATTGGCAAATTATACTCATCTTTTATCTTTTTGTCATCATAAATATGGTCAAAATGACAGTGCGTATTTAAGATAGCAAGCAGGTTTTTGCAATTTTGCCTTACAAACTCCAAAGCTCCGTCGCCAGGATCAATTATGATTTCTCCGCAATCTTTGATTAAAATGTAACAGTTTGTAGCATAAGCCCCAAAAGATTTTGATAAAATTTTCACTACACCGCCTTTATTGGTATTTAAAGTCAATTACAAGTTTCATTTTATCAAATTTAGGCTATAATTTAGATAATTTTTATAGGTAAATTTAATGGAAAATTTTAAAAAATTAGAAGAAAAATTACTAGATTTCTTAGATAGTTACTTAAAGCTAACTAAAAATGCTGGATTTAGCATAGGCGTAAGTGGCGGACTTGACTCTGCTGTGGTCGCTACGCTGTGTTCTAAAGTAGCAAAAACCTACGCTTTAATAATGCCGACAAATAGCTCAAATAAGGCAAATTTAGATGACGCCTTAGCGCTTTGTGACACGCTTAAAGTAGAGCGTACTATCATAAACATTCAGCCGATTTTAGACGAATTTCTTAAAGCCACTGGCGACACTACAAATTTAAGACGTGGAAATTTAAGCGCTAGAATTAGAATGACGCTTTTATACGACCATTCGGCAAAACTTAAAACATTAGTAGCTGGCACAAGTAACAAAAGTGAGCGAATGCTAGGATATGGAACGATCTATGGCGATTTGGCTTGTGCTCTAAATCCTATAGGCGAAATTTACAAAAGCGACCTTTTTGAATTCGCAAAATATCTTGGAATTAGCCAAAATATCATCACAAAAGCTCCAAGCGCCGATCTTTATGAAGGTCAAAGCGATGAGCTTGAAATCGGCTTTAGCTACGCGCAGTTAGACGCCGTTTTAAAAGATATAGAAAATCAAAAAACAAAGCAAGAAATAGAAGCTAAATTTGACGAAAAACTACTCCAAACCATATTTACAAGAATAGAATTAAACAAATTTAAACTATCAATGCCACCAATCGCAAATATAAACTAAAGGTTCATAATGAGAGATATACCATTTTTTAGATCACACATCACAGAAAGAGAACACGAATTAGTAAATGAATGCTTAGATAAAAACGCTATCCATATGGTAGTCGATCTTGAAAATAAGATAAAAGAATATTTCGGTGTGAAACACGCTTTAACCACAAACAACGGCACCGCTGCAAAACACTTGGCACTTTGTGCTATGGATCTAAAAAGAGGAGACAAGATAATCTGCTCAGTAAATACTTTCCCAAGTGTCGCCCAAGTCATACGTCATTTTGACGCTGAGCCGATATTTGTCGATATAAATGAAGATGATTTCAACATAAATCCAGTAGAGCTTAAAAAAGTTTTAAAAGAGCAAAATCATAAAAAACTAAAAGCCGCTTTCATCACTCACGTTGGCGGTCAATCAGCTGATATGGACGCTATTTATGAGATCGCAAAGGAATTTGACATCAAAATCATAGATGACGCAAGTAGAGCCATGGGAGCGACATACGATGGCAAGCTTATAGGAACGCTTGATTCATATATGTCTTGTTTCCAGATCAATCCACAAATCCAAAACGCCATAGCCTCAACTGGTATAATTCTCACAAACGATGATGAAATGGCAAAAAGAGCAAAACTAGTCAGAAGCCACGCTATAGTAACTGATAGCTTTGATAAAGACGGTAACTTAGGCTATGTTTATGACGTGGTTGATATAGGTCAAAAATATGATCTAAACTCACTTTGCGCCGCATTTAGCATAGCTCAATTTGAAAAGCTAGAGATGTTTATAAACCGCAGAAAAGAGATAGCAGCCATATACGATGAAGAGCTAAAAGACTGTCCTCACGTCACAACTCCAGTCATCAAAAGAGATCACATCTACACCCAGTACATTGTCAAAATAGACAAAAACAGAGATGGCTTCGCAAGAGAATTAAGAGATAGAGGCGTAAATATAGGGCTTCACTACATACCGCTTCATCTTTTAAGCTACTATAAAAGCAAATACAATCTTAGAGTAAATGACTTCCCAGCAGCACTCAAAGTCTATCAACAAGTACTATCTTTGCCAATATATGCAGCTTTAAGCAACGATGAAGTCAAATATATATGCGACACCATAAAAGCAGTAGCAAAAACACGTGTATAGCCGTAAATTTCATAGCTGGATAAACAAGTATTTTTATAGACCAAGATACTTTGAAGTGCTAGTTTCTATGCTTTTAAGCCCACTGGCACTGGTTTATACCACTATTGTTTGGATTAAATTTAAGCTAGCAAAACCACTAAAATTTTCAGTTCCTATCATAAGCGTAGGAAATTTAGTAGTCGGTGGCACTGGCAAAACTCCTCTTACAAAGGCGATATTTAATGAATTTAGCCAAGATTATAAAACATTTATAATCTTGCGTGGGTATAAAAGAAGCTCAAAAGGACTTGTCAAAGTATGTATTAATGGCAACTTGCTTTGCGACACTGCAGCAAGTGGGGACGAGGCAATGGAATATGCTCTAGGCCTAAAAAACGCCAACGTAATCGTGAGTGAAGATAGAAAATTAGCCATAAATGAAGCCATAAATTTAGGTGCAAATTTAATCATTTTAGATGATGGATTTGGCAAATTTGATATATTTAAATTTAACATTTTGCTAAAACCGTCAAAAGAGCCACCACTTCGCCTAACATTGCCAAGTGGAGCATACAGATATCCGGCAAGTTTCTATAAATTTGGCGATTTTATCCCTCAAAATGATGATATAATCAAAACAAACACTATCACAAACCAAACTTCCAAAATGGTTTTAGTAACAGCTATAGCAAATCCATTTAGGCTAAAAGATAGCTTCAAAGAGTGCATAGGGCTTGAGTTTTTCGCTGATCATCATAAATTTAGCAAACTAGAGCTTGAAAATATCATCAAAAAATATAATGCGACAAGTTTGCTTGTCACACAAAAAGATTTTGTCAAGATAAAAGATTTTGGTTTTGAGCTTTCTATTTTAGAGCTAAACACCCAAATTTCACCGAATTTCAAAGATAAACTAAATAATTTTATAAAAAATTACGGCTAAATTTGATAAAATAAATTCAAAAATCCAAGGAAAAATAGTGCTAAAAAGTATAAAAACTGCTGAAGTCATACTAAGTGCGTTGCCATATATTCAAAAATTTCGCGATGAAGTTTTCGTCATAAAATACGGTGGAGCAGCTCAGATAGATGAGAGTTTAAAAAATGATTTTGCTAGAGATGTCGTGCTTTTGCAACTTGTCGGCATCAAGGTCGTCATCGTCCATGGTGGCGGCAAAAAAATCAACTCATTTTTAGACAAACTTCATATCCAAAGCGAGTTTGTCGATGGGCTTAGAGTCACAGACAAAGACGCTATGGAAGTGGTCGAAATGACGCTAAGTGGCTTAGTAAATAAAGAGATCACAAGCCTACTAAACAAACACGGTGCAAGAGCCATAGGCATAAGTGGCAAAGATGATAATATGCTAAGAGCAAAGAGCTTAGATGGTGGAAAATACGGCTTTGTAGGCGATATAACAAGTGTAAATGACAGAGTCATAAATAGCGCTCTAGCTGGCGGTCTCATACCAGTCATCGCTCCTATCGCAGTGGGTGATGAGTATGAAACGTACAATATAAATGCCGATCTTTGCGCTAGTGCAATCGCCTCAAAGCTCAAAACCAAAAAGGTTATATTTCTAAGCGACATAAAAGGCGTTTTGGGAAGTGACGGCGAGCTTATAAGCAAGCTAAATGAAAGCTCCATAAGCGAATTAAAAGCAAGTGGAGTGATAAGTGGCGGAATGATACCAAAAATAGATGCCTGCCTTGAATGCGTCCAAAGCGGCGTCGAAGCAGCCCATATCATAGACGGCAGAGTCAAGCACTCGCTTTTGCTTGAGCTATTTACTGATGAGGGAATAGGAAGCGTCATAAGATGATTGTTTTAAACACTGCTCCAGATAAGAAAACAGCTAAAAAAATCGCCAAAAAGCTAGTAAATTCACGTGCTGCGGCTTGTGTAAATATCCTGCCAAATTTAACTAGCATTTATGCTTGGAATGGCAAAATTAGGAGCGATAAAGAAGTGCTTATGATAGCAAAAGGCAGATACAAAAAGATAAAAAAGATGATTTTAAAATTTCATCCTTATGAGCTCCCAGAAATCATCGCCTTAAAACCCAAAAAAATAGAAAAAACATATAAAAAATGGATAAAACAAAATACAAAAGGTAAAAAATGCTAGTAAATACAAGATTAAATCAAAACGACACCAACTCAAGCGTAAGCCTAAAAACAGCCCTACTAAATCCCGCTGCTGCTTATGGTGGGCTTTATGCGCCTGATTCCTTGCCAAGCTTGGATGAGAGATTTTTTGAAGAAGCCAGTGGGCTAAGTTATTCTCAAATAGCCCTAAAAATCATAGAAAAGTTTAAATTTGATATAGATATGAGCGTGTTTGAAGAGGCATTAAAAAGATATGAAAGCTTCGATAATGAGCCAGTTGAAATCAAAAAAATAGATGAAAATTTGCATATAAACGAGCTTTGGCATGGACCAACAAGAGCCTTTAAAGATATGGCATTGCAGCCTTTTGGACATATTTTGACTAGCCTAGCAAAAGAAGAAACGAAAAACTATCTTATCATGTGCGCGACAAGTGGCGATACTGGTCCAGCTACGCTAGAAACATTTAGCGACGCAAATGGTATCAAAGTAGTCTGCTTATATCCAAAAGACGGCACAAGCGACGTCCAAAGACTACAAATGACAAATGCAAGCGGCAAAAACCTAAAAGTAATAGGTATAGAAGGCAACTTCGATGATGCCCAAAGAGCCTTAAAAACATTGCTAAACGATGAAGATTTCAAAGCAAGTCTAGCAAAATTAAACCTTAGCTTAAGTGCTGCAAACTCAGTAAATTTTGGTAGGATTTTGTTCCAAATCATCTATCACATATACACTTGTATCAAAATCACAGGCAACAAAAAACCTATAAATATCATCGTTCCAAGTGGCAATTTCGGTAACGCTCTTGGTGCGTATTACGCCAAAAAAATGGGAGCAAACATCGCTAAAATCAAGATTGCTTCAAACTCAAATAATATTTTAACCCAGCTTTTCACAACTGGAGTTTATGACCTGCGTGGCAAAAGCTTGATTAAAACTATAAGCCCAGCTATGGATATTTTGATTAGCTCAAATGTCGAAAGACTTTTGTTTGACAAATTTGGCCCAGTTAGAACAAAAGAGCTTATGGATAGCCTTGCTACAAATAAATTTTACAAGCTAAGTGATAGCGAGCTAAACTCCTTAAAAGCTGAATTTGAGGCTGATTTTTGCACTGATGATGAATGCGAAAATGAGATCAAAAAATACGCAAACAAAGGCGTTTTAGTAGATCCCCACACCGCAACTTGCTTTAAACTAGCTTCAAAAGAGACGCTAAATGTGGTTACTTCTACTGCGCACTGGGTTAAATTTACTCCAAGTATGATAAAAGCTATCAAAAACAAAGAGACAAAAGATGAACTAAAAGATATGCAAGAACTTAGTAAAGAGTTTAGTTCGCCTATTCCAGAGCAGATTTTAAGCCTATTTAGCTCAGAGCAAATCCACAAAACGATCTGTAACCAAAATGAGATAAAACCAACCATAATAGAGTGGATAAACAAATGATTATTATACCAGCAAGACTAGCTTCTACTAGATTTGAGCATAAAATTTTACGCACGATTGATGGCGTGCCGATGTTTGTCAAAACTGCCTTAAACGCTTCAAAAGCTGATGATGTTTTAGTGGCTTGCGATGATGAAAAAGTCGTGCAAATAGCTGGAAAATTTGGCATAAAAGCCGTCCTAACAAGCCAAAATCACGAAAGTGGAACCGACCGTCTAAACGAAGCAGCCACTAAATTTGGCTTAAAAAATGATGAGATAATCATAAACGTCCAAGCAGATGAGCCATTTTTTGAAACCGAAAATCTACTCAAATTTAAAGAATTTGCAAATAGATGTATCAAAAACGGTGCTTTCATGGCAAGTTGCTACAAGTTAGCAAACAAAGAAGAAGCCACAAATCCAAATTTAGTAAAAGTAGTGCTTGATAACGCCCAAAATGCCATATATTTTTCACGCTCATTAATCCCTTATCCAAGAAGCCAGTGCGAGATTTATAAGGCTCACATCGGGATTTATGCTTATAGCGTAGCAAGCTTAAAAGAGTTTTGTTCTATGGACTCAAAATACCTTGAAAACATCGAAAAACTCGAACAACTAAGAGCAATCCAAAGTGGCAAAAAAATAGCGATGTGTGAGATAAAAACGAGCAGTATCGGCATCGACACGCTAGAAGATTTAGAGGCTGCAGCGGCTAAATTCGGCTTTAAGATTTAATTGATTTAGCTCAATAATTTTTGAGAGTATTTGATATAAAATACTCTCAAAGGATTGATATGACAGAGCAAAAATTCACAGAACAAATCTCAACTGTTGCGAAATTTATCCAAATTTACTGCGATAATAATCACGCCAAGGCACAAAAATCAAACGCAAATTTAGAGCTAATCTACAAAAATACAAGCCTAAATCAAAGCGTAAACTACAATCTTTGCAAAGAGTGCGAACACCTACTTTTATACGCAAATGAAAGACTCCAAAACTGCCCTCACGATGAAAAGCCAAAATGTAGAAAATGTCCGCATATTTGTTACGAAAAATCAGAGCTTAAATTTATGGTTAAAGTTATGAGAAGTAGCGGTATCAAGCTTGGATTATCAAAAATAAAATCACTTTTTCAAAGATAAATCGCTTCAATAATACTAAAATTTAAGAGTATTTTGGATAATATAAAATAAAAATTTATGAAGTGATTTATGCAAAAAGCAAAAGAAGAACTAGCAAATAGAGTTTATCGCAAAGTTATCATTTTATACATTCTTGTAACATTTTTTTACACGATTCTTTATACCTATCTTGGCATAACTCTACTACTCTTTAACAACGCGCTGTCATTTGTGGCTCTTTTGATTATTTATGACGATATACATTCTCCCAAATATGAAAAAGCCATAAGCCTTCTAGTCCAGCTAAGCGCCATTTACAACATCACTTGCGCTGTTTTGGTGTTTGGTTGGGGATATGGATTTGAGTTATTTTTACTTGCTTTTATAGCGATACACTATCTATTTATGGCAAAAAATCAGTACATAAAATTTACCATAATCTTTTTCCAAATCACATTTTATCTGACTTTATATCTAATGCTTAAAGACGCGCCAAAAGAGTATGGCGGAGAGCTGTTTAAAAATATAATTTACATTATAAATTTTTCAGCTTTAGTTTTTGGATTTTTATTTTTACATAATAACCTAAATATCATCGGCGCTATAAATATTTTAAATTTAGAAAAAGAAAAAGAGAGCTACAAAGACATAGCCAAATACGACTTTTTAACTGGACTTTACACAAGACTTCCTATGATGAATATCATAAATGAGATATTAAAAAATCTAGAAAGCAACAAAACAAACTCAGTTTGCATAGTCCTTTGCGATCTAGATAATTTTAAAAACATCAACGACACATACGGGCATGCCTTTGGCGATAAGGTTTTAAGTACGGCGTCTGCATCCTTAAAAAGCAGCTTTTCAAAATACGGAACGATTTCTAGGTGGGGCGGGGAAGAGTTTCTTGCAGTTTTAGAAAATCAAGAAATAGACCACGCAAAATCCATAATACAACAAGCAAGACAAAATATAGAAAGCTCAAAAATTGATAATATCAGAATCACAGCAACTTTCGGTGCGGTATATTTAGAAAACCCACAGACAAATTTAAGGCTAGATGAGATAATCAAAAACGTAGATGAGTTGCTATATGTAGGCAAAAATTCAGGTAAAAATAGATTGGTATTCAAAAAAATATGAAAGTAAAAAACGACAACCTAACACAAAATTTGCAAAAGATATTATTGCTGTTTTTAATATTAAGGATTGGCTATCTTTTGGTATTTTTAGTCATAAGAAATGAATGGCTTATATCTTTAAATTTAGCCAGCATAGCGATATATTTGTTTACGATTTTTCTATCAAAACGCAAACTTCTAGGTTATGCATTTTTTATCTTGCATATAGAAATCATGATACATACATCCATTTGCATACTTGTTTTAGGGTGGGATTATGGATTTGACATAGCTATCATCGCTTTACTTTCTATAATATACATAGATATATTTCAAAACAAATTTATATCTTATATACTTGTATTTATGGAGCTTATGGTCTATATAACTTTATATATCATTGCATTTGACAACACAGCTTACTATCCTAAAATTTACTCTACATATTTCTTTTTGGTAAATTTTTTATTTTTTATACTTATCTTGCTTGTAATATCAAAAATCCTAAATGTTACTGATGCCATACACTTTTTAGAGCTAAAAAAAGATAAAGAAAAATTCAAATATATGTCCGAAGTGGACTATCTAACTGGCCTGTTAAACAAAAGAGCACTCAAACTAATCACAGATGATAAAAAATACTCAAGTATGATTATAGCGATGTGCGATATAGATAATTTCAAACGCATAAACGACATCTATGGACACAATATTGGCGATAGAGTTCTAAAGAAAATATCAGAAATATTCATAAATTTAGCCGATAAAAATGATATAGTTTGCAGAGCTGGAGGCGAAGAAATCATCGTAGTATCCTTTGATATGCCAAAAAATAAATTTCTACTAAAAATTCAAAACATAAGAAACGAAATCAATAAAAGCATTATCCATGCAAGCGGCGAAAATATCAAATTTACAATGACATTTGGTATCTCAGAGTGTGGAAGCGACCAGGAAGAGCTTATCAAACAAGCAGATACAAGGCTCTACAAAGGCAAGCAATCCACAAAAAACTGCATAGTCGTCAAATAGAATTTATATGATCTAAAAAATCCTTAGCCGAGATGAAGCCGACTATTTGTCTATCTTTTAGCTCTTTTGAGTTTTTGTAAAACACCAAAGCTGGCGGTCCAAAAACGCTGAATTTTTGCATTAATTCAAGGTCGTCTTTGCTATTTTTTGTTACATCAATCTTGACTAAAGTAAAATCTTTTAGCCTATTTTTGACGCTTTCATCGCTGAAAGTTATGTTATCCAGCTCTTTACAATTCACGCACCAACTAGCCCAAAAATCTACCATAACTGGCTTTTGAGAAGAGTTTATTATTATATTTAGCTCGCTTAAATTTGAAGCACTCAAAAACTCTATTTTTTGAGATTTTTGACTTTGTAAATTTGGGCTAAAGCCAAGCTGGGCAGAAGTAAAGTTTGCAATTAATACGCAAGACACAACTAAAATAATGATAGACACGGATTTCATAAGCTTTTGAACCACTGTTTTTGCCTCATCAAAAGCTCCAAAAAACATAGCAAAAACCACTCCCAAAACACCATAAAGAAGCCAAGAAATTTCACTTCCCACAACCCTATCAAACATCCATATAGCCATACCAAGCATTAAAAAGCCAAAGAGTTGCTTAACCTTTTCCATCCAAAATCCAGGTCTAGGAAGAAGCTTTGAGCTAACGCCGATAAGCAAAAGCGGAACTCCCATACCAAAACTCATAATAAACAAAGCAAGCCCACCAAACAAAGCGTCTCCACTTTTTGCAATGTAAAGCAAAGCCCCAGCAAGAGGCGCTGCGACGCAAGGCCCTACGATTAGCGCTGATAAAAATCCCATCACAGCCACGCCGATTATTCCTTTAGCATTCTTGCCTTTTTTGTTTATATAAGCTTGCAAACTCTTAGGCAATTCTAGATTGTAAAGCCCAAACATACTAAACGCCAAAAGCACAAAAATAATGCTAAACCCTATAATAACGCTTGGGATTTGAAGCAGTCCTTGTACGCTTGCACCAAATACACTTGCCAAAACTCCAGCCAAAGCATAAGCCAAAGACATAAAAAATACATAAATAAAACTGATAAAAAATCCACTTTTAGCAGACGGTTTCGAGCCTGTTTTAGCCACTATAATGCTTGAGAGAATCGGGATCATCGGAAACACGCAAGGCGTAAGAGCCAGCATCAAACCGTACCCAAAAAACGTCAAAAGCGTAAGGAACTTCCCGTCTTTGCTAAATGAATCAGCTATCTTATCTTGATCTGAGCTTGACTTAGCTATTTTTGTTGGCTCGGCCTTTTTTAAATTTAGCTTATTTGATACGAAACTCGCCTCATACATAGCAGACATCGGCTGATAGCAAAAGCCACTATATGAGCATCCTTGATAATCCACAGCTATGCTAAATTTATCGCTTTTCACAAAATTATTCAAAAGTCCAGCTGGTATGAAAAGGTTTAAATTCCCACCATATATATCGTAAATATCGTGTTTTTTTGACTCTGGAAGATTTAAAAATGCGGTTATATCATTGTTTTCAATCTTGATTTTTAGCTTATCTTTATACAAATAAACGCTATCATTGACCTTTAAATTAACGTTTATCCCTTGAGCTTTATCTCCATTTATATCTAGCCCAAAAGCCTGATCTACGCTCAAAACCTCCCCAAAAAGAGTTGCCATAAAAAGCAAAAATATAGCTAAAAATTTACGCAATACATTTCCTTGAAAAATAAGGACAATTCTACAAAACATTTATAAATAAAACATTAAATTTAAATAATAAAATTTATAAAATAATATAAATAATCATATTTTAAACAAAATTTAAATTATTTAGTTATACAATTGTAATTTACGCAAACAAAAACGGAGGCAATATGCAAGAAGAAGACTACGAAATCATAAAAGTCAAAAAAAGTAAAATAAAATATGAAAGAGAGCTTAGAAAGCTACAAATCGAGCTTTTGAAATTTCAAAATTATGTCAAAGACACCGGCTTAAAAGTCCTAATCATCATAGAAGGAAGAGACGCTGCTGGCAAAGGTGGAGCCATAAAACGCTTAAGCGAACACCTAAATCCACGTGGCTGTAGAATAGTCGCACTCGAAAAACCAAGCGACGTAGAACGCACTCAGTGGTATTTCCAAAGATATTCAGATCACTTGCCAAGCGCTGGAGAGATCGTGATCTTTGATAGAAGCTGGTATAACCGCGCTGGCGTTGAGCCTGTTATGGGGTTTTGCAGCCAAGAAGAGCATAAAGAGTTTTTAAGACAAGTGCCTAAATTTGAAGAGATGCTAGTGAGCTCTGGGATTTTGCTATTTAAGTTTTATTTTTCAGTCTCAAAAGAAGAGCAAAAAAAACGCTTCAAAGACCGTAAAACAGATCCACTCAAACAATTTAAACTCTCTCCAGTCGATGCAAAAAGCCAAGAACTTTGGGATGAATACTCAGTAGCAAAATACTCAATGCTACTAGCCTCAAACACGCCTCACGCCCCATGGACTATCATAGTCAGCGACAACAAGAAAAAGGCAAGACTAAACGTATTTAGATATATCTTAAGCAATGTTGATTATCCTAAAAAAATAGACATAAAAGAGATGAAGCTCGATGTTGGCATCGTAAAAAGCGGTAGTGAAGAGATAAAAATCATGGAAGAAAATCTAAAAAGTGAAAATCTAAAACATATCCACGGATAGGGTTTTATATTTTTGAGTGAGCCAAATTTGATTATCTAAATTTAGCCACGTAAATTTAGCTTAAATTTGGAGTTGCGTAAAAGCAACTCCGTTTGCATTATTCTACTTCTGCGTCGATGACATCATCATCTTTTTTCTTTTGTTCGCCACCGTTTTGAGCGCCACCTTGTGCATTTTGCTCTTTATACATAGCTTCAGCTAGCTTGTGACTTGCGTCGCTTAGAGCTTTTACTTTTGCGTCGATTTGCTCTTTACTAGCGTTTTCATCTTTTAACACCTCTTTTAGATCGTTTAGAGCTGCTTCGATTTTGCTTCTATCTTCAGCTGGGATTTTTTCGCCCATTTCGCTTAGAGATTTTTCTGTTTGGTGTGCTAGACTGTCTGCTGCATTTCTTGCTTCGACTGCATCTTTGCGTTTTTTGTCCTCTTCTTTATGAGCTTCAGCGTCATTTACCATTTTGTTTATCTCTTCTTCGCTAAGACCGCTTGAACCGCTAATTGTAATATTTTGCGCTTTGCCACTAGCCTTGTCTTTAGCTGAAACAGTTAAGATACCGTTTGCATCGATGTCAAATGTAACTTCGATTTGTGGTACGCCTCTTGGAGCTGGCATAATGCCCTCAAGATTGAAATTACCAAGACTTTTATTATCTCTTGCAAACTCTCTCTCGCCTTGAAGTACGTTTATAGTAACTGCACTTTGGTTGTCTTCTGCTGTTGAGAATGTTTGAGATTTTTTAGTAGGTATTGTTGTGCCTTTTTCTATAAGCTTACTCATAACTCCACCAAGAGTCTCGATACCAAGGCTAAGAGGTGTAACATCTAGTAAAAGTACATCTTTTACATCACCTTTGATAACAGCACCTTGGATAGCAGCACCGATTGCTACGACCTCATCAGGATTTACTGATTTGTTTAGCTCTTTGCCAAATGCTTTTTTGACTTCTTCTTGCACGAGCGGCACACGAGTTGAGCCGCCTACCATTACGACTTCTTTTATATCGCTTTTACTTACTCCAGCGTCTTTTACGACTTCGTTGATTTTTGTGATTGTTTCACTTACAAGTTCATCAATCATTCCTTCAAATTTAGCTCTGCTTAGAGTTTTTGTAAGGTGTTTTGGGCCAGTCGCATCAGCTGTAATGAATGGTAAATTTATAGTTGTTTCCATCGCACTTGATAGCTCTTTTTTTGCATTTTCAGCAGCTTCTTTTAGTCTTTGAAGAGCCATTACATCGCTTTTTAGATCTATTCCTGTTTCGCTTTTAAACTCACCAACCAAAAAGTCAATTAGTCTGTTATCAAAGTCATCACCACCTAAAAATGCATTACCGCCAGTTGCCAAAACCTCAACCACGCTATCGCCAGTTTCAAGCACAGTCACATCAAATGTACCACCACCAAGGTCATAAACTACGATTTTTTCAGCTTCTTTTTTATCAAGTCCATAAGCAAGAGCTGCAGCAGTTGGCTCATTTATGATACGAAGTACATTTAGTCCAGCTATCGTGCCAGCTTCTTTTGTAGCTTTTCTTTGGCTATCGTTGAAGTATGCAGGTACAGTTATGACAGCATCTACAACGCTCTCACCAAGAAACGCTTCAGCATCTTCTTTTAGCTTCATCAAAACTTTAGCTGAGATTTCTTGTGGAGTGTAAGTCTTGCCAGCTATCTCAACAGCACAAGCACCATTTCTATCAACTATATGATATGGAAGACGGCTTTTTGCCTCGCTAGCATTTTTTTCATTCATCATAAGACCCATAATTCTTTTGATAGAAAAGATTGTTTTTTCTGGGTTTGTGACAGCTTGACGTTTTGCAGTATCGCCGACTAAAATCTCGCCTTTATCAGTGAAAGCTACGACTGAAGGAGTTGTGTTTTTGCCCTCTTTATTTGGTATAACCTTGCTCTCTCCACGCTCGTAAATGCTCACGCATGAATTTGTTGTTCCTAAATCAATTCCTATTACTTTACTCATTTTTTATCCTTTTATTAAATTTTATTTTTAAATTTACTTCGCGATTACGACCATTGCGGCACGTAAAACTCTATCATTATATAGATATCCTTTTTGGTAGACCATGGCAATTTTGCCGCTTTCTACATCTGGCGTTTCTACGTAATTAATAGCGTTATGAACTTCTGGATTAAATTCTCCGTTTGTGTTTATCTCCTTGATTCCGTATTTTTCAAAGCACTTTTTAAACTGTTCTATTGTCAAATTTATCCCGTCTTTTATCTTTGCTGCGATCTCGTCATCATCGCTTTGCAAATTTGAAGCGATTTCTAAAGCATCGATTACTGGGAGCAAATCTCTAGCAAAGCCTTCGTTTGCAAATTTGAGCGCCTCTATTTTTTCACGCTCTAAACGTTTTTTGATATTTTCAAAATCAGCAGTCGCTCTAATCAAACTCTCTTTTAAAGTAGTTAGCTCATTTTGAAGCTCATCTTCTTGCTCTTTTGCCACGTCCTCTACTATTTCATTTTCTTGCATTTCTTCGTCTTTTATATTTTCATCTTTTATTTTCTCATCTTTTATATCTTGGCTCACGCTGCCTCCTTTATGCTATTTATAAATTTTTCATAATCACTATAAACGCTACCAGCACAGATCATCACTGCACTTTTGCCTTTATACAAAATATCAGTTTTAAAGCCCATATATCCAGCATCAAACACAGGAGAAAAGGCTAAATTTGATCTAAAATAATGCTCAAAAGATGGATCCAAAACGCTTTTGATACGCTCATCGCTAAACATCTCAAAGGCTACTTTTTCATTTTCTTGAAAATAAATTCTATATCTTTTAAGCTCTTTTATCTTAGCTCTAAGCTCGCTAAGACCGACTTGGATAGAAACTCTATCAAGCTCTTCAAGACTCATTCCAATTAAATTTCTTAAAAACTTTTCAACTTTTGGATTGAATTTTAAAACTATATTCTCATCGCCAAAAACAAGTATCAAAAATCTATCTGAGACGTTTAGAATTTCACTCAAAACTAGTTTCCCTGCACCAAAAATCATACAATAAAGACCAAATTCATAAACTAAATAATTCAAAAACTCAGCATTATTAATACGCAAATCTCCGTCAAATTTAAGTCTATCTTGCCAGTACATTCTCATGGTATTTGCAGTAGGGATTCTACCGCCACTTATGTGGAGCTGGGTTATGGCGCCCTCATCACTAAGCTTTTTAAAATAAACTCTGATAGTTGATGCTGGAATACTAATGCTCATACGAGTTCCAAGCTCACTTGAGCCAATTGGTTCATTTGCTTCTAAGTAAGCTTGTATGATTGATTCTAATATCAGATCTCTTTTATCAACTTTCACTTTTAGCACTCTTCCTATTCAATTGCTAAAAGAATTATACAACATTGAGCCTTTATTTGTCAAGTCTTTTAAGTAAAAAAATTAAAACATCAAATTTAAAATAATCTTACAATACAAATTTATAGTTAAAATATACAATAAACAGTATAATTAGTATTGTTTAATTTATTAAATATAAGTTATATATTGTTTTTTATATAATAAATCATATATAATATATAAATTTATGTATATTTAATAATTATTTATGTATAATTTAGCCTATGGCAGAAATAAGCGATATTTTTAATATATTACATAACGCTGTTGAAAGTAAAAATTTAGGTAAAAAGATATCTCAATCTCAAATGGCAGATAAACTTGGAGTTCCGATGAGGACGTATCAAGACTGGAAGCTTGGAATCACAAAACCACAAGCTGCATTAGCAGTTTGCAAGATGCTTTGCCAACTAGACGAGGACGAGGTGCTTTACACGCTTAAAAAATTAAAAAAGGCACTAGGAGAATGAATTGGATAGGCTGACAAACAAAGAAAGAACAGAATTAGAAAATGTTTTTGCAGTTATTTATAATGACAATAATCCCAAATTTGCAAGCTTCTACAAGCATTTTTATAAGGATTTTTACAAAGTAGTAGCGACTTTAAAGACTAAAATCGCTAAACGTATGAAACAAAAAAATGCTATTTAAATAGCTCTTTGTAGTTTTTTTTCATATATTCTACTACTTCTATGACCTCATCTACGCCTTCGCTTTTGGAGTTTTCTAGCACGTCATCAATGTTTTCTATATACAAATCGCACGCATCAAGAAGTCTATCTTTTTTCACTCCTGCGTAATACAGCATTCCTTGCATCATAAGATCTAGCTCGTAGCTCATCTCTTCTGGTGTTATCTCGTTTTCGTAATCTTTCATTGTATTTCTCCTATTTTTTATGTTCTTTTAACACCATAGTAAAACTATGGCTAAAGAACCAAATACTAAAGTCCGTTGCTTCGCAACCATTTAGCTATTTATTTTTAATTTCGTAGCAGAGCTTCTGCTTGCAGTTGCAAGTGCAACGAAGTAAAAAGCCCTGCTTTGCGACAAACTTTAAAAAAGTTTGACCAAACTAAAGCCCCATAAATGGGGTGCCCCTATTTTTATTTTTATAAACTTTTTTTGTTTATAAGATCGACTATTTGGGCTTTTATCGGCTCATAGATATAAGCATCTTTAAATCCAGCATAAAAACCACCGCTTGCATTCACATGCCCTCCACCATCGACCAACTCTTTTGCTACTTGACTTACGTCTAAATTTCCATTTGCTCTAAAACTTAGAGTTTTTTTACTTGTAATATCCAAGAAAAAGTCATAATCTGGATTTGCCACCAAAAAGTCATTGCCGATAACTGAAGTGCTACCTATATTATGAGTTAAAATCCCTTTGTGTCCTTTGTATTGTATAGTAAATTTATCTTTATTTGAGCTTAGAAGTCTGATGAGATAGGCTGAGTTTAGGTTGCTTAATGTGTCATCATCTAATAGCTTGAAAAATTCTTTTTTGATAGAGTGCATATCTTCATCTAATCTTATATGCGAATGGCTCAAGCCGATATATTTCATAAACGTATTCATCATATAAAAAATATACTCTATATGCTCGTTTTCAAACATTACCTTATTCACCTCTTTTGCTCCAGCAATAGCGCCCATACACACCTTGCCAAGCTCGAAATGTGCGTCATCTTTAAGCCAAATATCCACAGCATTTACCACATCACAATACTCTTTTAGCTTCTCGTCTTCGCCAAACATCGCACTAAAAAAATCATAAGTTATCTTAGTAGCACACCTTGAATTATCAAGATAGTACCATTTAAATTTGTTCGCACACTCAAGCCCTGTTTGGTGGTGATCTAAAAGCATAAGCTTGATCTCTTTATCTTTTATAGCATTTTCAAAACTAGCACATTGAGCTAGGCTTAAATTTAGATCAGTTATAAGTATGATAGCCTTTTCATCACCTATTTGATTTAGAATGATGTTAAATTTGTCCTCTATCTCTTTTCCATAATTTGAGTTATAAAATTTGACATTTTTCATATAAAAACTACTAACAAATTGACACGAATATCCATCCAAATCAGTATGACTAAGATGATAAATTTTCATAATTTTTCCTTTAAATTTCTGGTATTTCGATGATACCTTGTGTTTCAAACTCTGTATTTGGCGCTATCTCAGCGAAGCTAAGCACAACTATATCTATAGCAAAGTTTTGAACGATATTTGCTATAAATTTTCTAAGACTTGGCTCAACGCAAAGCAGCATAGGACCTTGCTCACTTATACTTCTGTTTGCTCTTTTGTCCCTTAAAGCACTTACTATAGCTGAAGTTTGAGCCACGTTTATCATCAGATGATAGTTGCCGTCTTTGTAATTTAAGCTATCGACTAGCTTTTGCTGAACGCTTGCGTCAAATATATAGAAGTTTAGTTGCCCTTTTTCATTGACATAAAGCGCAGTTATGACGCGGCTAAGAGCGGCTCTGACGTGCTCGATTATCATATCAAGATTTTTACTCACCTCAGCCACGTCGCCGATAGCCTCAAGTATGCTTAGCATATCTTTGATAGGGATATTGTCTTTTAAAAGTGCTTTTAGAACTTTTTGTATTAGGCCCACGCCAGCCACTTTCAAGGTGTCTTCTACGACAACTGGATAATCAGATTTTAGCTTATCAAGTATATTTTGAACCTCTTGTCTTGTTAGAAGCTCACTTGAGTTTTGTTTGATAAGCTCACTCATGTGAGTGCTTATCACACTTGCTGGATCGACTACTGTATATCCGCTAAGTATAGCATCTTCTTTTACATTTGCATCTACCCAAAGTGCATCTAGCCCAAATGCTGGCTCTTTAGTCGCAATGCCCTCTATATCATTACTCACATATCCACTATCCATAGCTAAAAACTTATCAGCATAAATCACACCTTGACCTATCACGACGCCTTTTAGCTTAAATCTATACTCATTTGGTGGTAATTGTAAATTATCTCTTATACGAATTTTTGGCATCAAAAATCCCAAAATTCCAGCTATATTTCTTCTCATAGCACGGATTCGCTCTATAAGGTCGCTATCAGCTAGCTTTAAAAGCCCATATCCGAGGTCAAGCTCCAAAATTTCAAGTTTTAGTATATCATCTATCTTGACTTGCTCTTCTTTTGCGATCTCTTCTTCGCTTTTTTTAGCTGGTTTTGGGGCTGCTTGCTCGCCATTTGCTCCAGCTCCTTGTTTTTTGGCTGGTTTTTTACCATCTTTTGGCGAACTAAGATCCAAAACCCCCTCTTCGGTTTGCTTCATTATATATCCAATTCCCAAAAATAGCACAGCCATAAAGCCCAAAGAAAAAGTCGGAAGCCCCGGAACTAAAGCAAAAATAAACAATATAAATCCAACTATCAAAAGCGTTTTATACTCTCCAAGAAGCTGAGTTACGACGCCTTCTGCGAAATTATCTTCATCTTTGCTAGCTCTTGTGATGATTATCGCAGTTGCAGTTGATGTGATAAGACCCGGGATTTGGCTCACCAAACCATCGCCGATAGTAAGGATTGTGTAGGCTTTTGCAGCTTCTCCCATATCCAAATCGTGTTGAAAAGCACCAATCAAAAATCCGCCGATTATATTTATGATAGTGATGATGATACCAGCGACTGCGTCACCTTTGATAAATTTAGACGAACCGTCCATCGCACCATAAAAGTTTGCCTCAGCTATGATCTCTTGACGTCTTGATCTTGCTGTTTGCTCATCGATGAGTCCAGCGTTTAGATCGGCGTCTATTGCCATTTGTTTTCCTGGCATCGCATCAAGAGTAAATCTAGCTTGAACCTCGCTCACGCGTGTTGAGCCCTTTGTCACGACCATAAAATTTATAAGTACCAAAATACAAAATACAATTATACCTATTACGTAGTTTCCACCCACGACAAACTGTCCGAAACTAGCGATGATCTCGCTCACAGCTTCAGGGCCGTTGTGTCCTTCGCTAAGAATCATACGAGTTGTAGCTATGTTTAAAGATAGCCTAAAAAGCGTAACGATAAGAATCAAAGTAGGAAAAGTGCTAAGATCTGTTGGCTTTGGTATATAAATAGAAATAAGTATGATAAGCACAGATATAGATAGCGACAAAGCTAGGAAAAAGTCCAGCACCGGACTTGGCAGCGGGACAATAATAATAGCTAGTATCGCGATGATAACAAAAACAACAGTTAGCCCTTTAGCCTTTACAAATGGTGCTAAAAAAGGAGCAACCATTGTTAAAATGTTGCGTTTTTCCAAATTTACTTCTTGATAATGTCAGCTAAGGTTATATCATCTAAAAAGTCATCAACCTTGCGTTGCAAAGTATTAAACATAGGCCACATCTTGCATATATTGCCTTTGTTGCTAGGACAATCTCCCCTATCATTGCTACACTCAAAAACATAAGCCTTTCTTTTTTCAGCGCTTTCCAGGATTCTTCTTATGCTTATGTTTGATGGTTTATCTGCTAAAACAAATCCACCGTTTGCACCTTTAAATGAATTTAAAATGCCCTCTTTTGCTAAATTTTGTAGAATTTTGGCTAAAAAACTTTTTGAAATTTGAAGTTCATTTGACATAGTATCAACGTCTTTTGGCGAATTGCTATGAGATAAAAATATAAGCGACAATAGAGCGTATTCACTAGCCTTAGTAAATAACATATGCTCTCCTTAAAAATTAATTCTATAATTCTACCCAATTTTATTTTAATTTTGACTAAGATTGTCTTATTTTATTTTGGACTGCGATGATTAAGCTTTGTTTTGGCTAATCTTGGCTATAATCAGCGCTCAATTTTAAAAATACCGCTCAGGAGGTCAAAAATGGCTTTAGATTCGGCTAAAAAAGCAGAAATAGTTGCGAAATTCGCTAGAAAAAGTGGAGATACAGGTTCTCCAGAAGTTCAAGTAGCTCTTCTTACTACAAGAATCGCTGAACTTACTGAACACTTAAAAATCAACAAAAAAGATTTCAGCTCTCGCTTAGGTCTTCTTAAACTAGTTGGTAGAAGAAAAAGACTTTTAAAATACCTAAAAGCAAATAACTACGAGTCATTTACAAAACTTGTAAGCACTCTTGGACTAAGAGATAAATAATCAAAAGCCCTTTTTAGGGCTTTACCTATGACTAAGCATTCTTTAAATTTCCCACAAAACAAACCATTTATCGCTCTTATCAGCTATGACAAACCAGAAGAAAATATCATCTGCAGTCTTGAAGATATAGCTAAATTTGGCATTAAATTTGAGCTAAATAAAACTGGCAAACTAGCCCCAAACTATGAATTACACAAATTCCCAATATCTTTTGAAGAGTATAAAAGTAAATTTGATCGCGTCATAAACGAGCAAAAAAATGGCAATAGCTACCTTTTGAATTTATGCTTTAAAACCAAAATCCAAACAAATCTGAGTTTGGAGCAAATTTATGAGTATTCATCAGCCAAAGCAGTAATCTACAAAAAAGACGATTTCGTCTGCTTCAGTCCTGAGCCGTTTGTATTCATTGAAGATGGATTTATCCATACTTTTCCTATGAAAGGCACTATAGACGCGAGTTTACCAAACGCAAAAGAGCTACTTTTAAATGACGCAAAAGAGCTTAGCGAGCAAGCCATGATGACTGATCTTATGCGAAATGACCTATCAATGGTAGCAACAGAAGTGAGAGTGGAGAAATTCAGATACATCTCAAAAGTCAAAAATCTATACCAAACAAGCTCACATATAAGCGGAAAATTAAATCCAGGTTTAAGCCTTAGCGAGATTTTTACTAAAATTTTGCCAGCTGGAAGCATAAGCGGAACGCCCAAAATCCAGACTTGCAATATCATAAAAGAGTGCGAAAATGAGCCACGCGGATTTTATACTGGGGTTTTTATATATTTTGACGGGGTAATTTGCCAAAGTTTTGTTATGATACGGTTTGTCAAAAAGCAAAGAGATGAGCTATATTTTTTTAGTGGTGGTGGGATAACAGCGATGAGTGATGCGAAAAAGGAGTATGAAGAGCTTGGAAACAAAGTCTATTTTCCTTTTTGAGACGATAAAAATCGTCAATTTTGAGCCGCTAAATTTGGATTTTCACATCGATAGAGCTGTAAATTCCACAAGTCAAAAGCTTAAATTTGACTTCAAAAGCATTTTAAAATCACCATTAAATGGGCTTGTGAGAGCAAAAGTAGTTTTTGAAATAAATGGAAATTTACATAGCGTGGAATATTTTGCGTATAAAATGCGTGATTTTTACGAGTTTAAACTAACCAAAATAGATTTTGACTACTCTAAAAAATACCTTGATAGAGGCAACATAGAGAAAATAACGCCACAAAATAGCGAAATAGTCATGCTAAAAAATGACTTGGTAACCGATACAAGCATAGCAAATATAGCTATTTTTGATGAAATTTCTGGCTCGTGGATAACGCCAAAAATCCCACTTCTTAAAGGCACCACTAGAGCAAGACTGCTTCAAAATGGCTTTTTAAAGGAGGCAAATATCACAAAAGATATGCTTTTAAAGGCTAAAAGATTTGCCATAATGAACGCAATGATTGGTTTTTATGAGCTAAAAAGCTTCAAATTTAGCTAAAAGCTAGCTCATCAAATTTGATTATCTCAAATTTAAACTCGTCATTTAGCTTTAGCAAAAGCCTATCTGGATTTACCAAAATCCCAGTCTTTGCAGCTTTTAAAAGTGGCAGATCATTTATACTATCGCTGTAAAAAACGCTTTTCTTAAGCTCTCCACCACTTAAAATCTCTTTGATTCGTTCCACTTTGCCATCTCTAAAAGCAGGAACGCCCTCCATAAATCCACTATAAACGCCGTTTTTGATCTGACTATTTGTCGCGACAAACTCCTCAATACCCAAAAACCCGCAAATCGCCCCCACGATAAAATCATTCGTCGCAGAAATAACAATAGCCCGACTGCCATTTCGCCTAATCAGATCCAAAGCACCTTTATAGACAACTGGGCGGATTTTCAGCTCTACAAATTTAGCCAAAAGCGGCTTCAATTCATCCACGCTCTTGCCCTTTACCACGCTTAAAAAGTGCCTTTGATACTCATCCATATCAAGAATGCCCTTAGCATAATCATCTTCGTACTTTTCTTGAGCTTTTACAAACTCACTTCCCACAAGCCCCTGCTCGCACAAAAAATCCATCCAAAGCTTGGCACTATCTTCTTTTATAAGCGTTTTGTCAAGATCATATAGATAAATCATCTAGCTCCTTTATCATTTCTTTGTGAATTGTCAAAAACACACTATCGCCGATATTATACAATGAATTTAAAGAATAATTTAGTGTATCGATCTTTAGTTCCACACCTTTTACTATGACAAAGTAGCGAATGACATTTCCTAAAAACATTTTTTCTTTGATAAGAGCTTCTATCGAGCCATATTTTGCTATTTCTATGGTTTCTGGTCTGATTGCCACGTCTGTTTTGAAACTATGTTCTATTAAATTTGAAAGCGCCTCTGGCGAGAGTATATTATAACTTCCTATAAAACTAGCTACAAATTTATTTTTTGGTTTGAGATACAACTCCAAAGCGTCGCTATTTTGGGCTATTTTGCCATTTTCCATAAGTATTATTCTATCACTCATCGCTAGGGCTTCTTCTTGATCGTGAGTTACAAATATAGTCGTTAAGTTCATCTTTTTGGTGATTAGTTTTATCTGTCCTCTTAGATGTTTTCTTATCTTTGCATCAAGAGCAGAAAGTGGCTCATCAAGCAAAAGTATACTTGGCTTAGTCACAAGTGATCTTGCTAGTGCCACTCTTTGGGCTTGACCGCCACTGAGATTATGCGGATAGCTTTTTATCTCTTTTTCAAGTCCAACTATCTCAAGCATTTTTTTAACTCTTTTTTCTATATCTTTTTTATCTAAATTTTTGATTTTTAATCCATAAGCAATATTCTCATAAACGTTTAAATTTGGAAATAAAGCGTAATTTTGAAAAACCATACCGATATTTCGCTTTTTGATGCTAACTTTTGTTATGTCTTTGTCATCTAAGATTATTTTCCCACTTTGTGGATCGCTAAGCCCACAAATACATCTTAAAAGCGTGGATTTGCCACATCCTGAAGGGCCTAAAAGTGTAACTAGCTCGCCTTTTTTCGCACTAAAGTTTATATCATCAAATACTAGTTTATCTTTGTATGATTTTTTTAAATTTTTAATTTGTAAATATGACATTTTATCCCTTTTTTCTATGGCTTATGTATGAGCTTATAAAATTTGCTATAAATATCAAAAGCAAATAACTAACAATAGCCGCACTTGAGACGTGACCGCTTTTGTTTTTGATATTATAAAGATATACTTGAAGAGTTTCAAACTGCGTGCCTACAAGTATATTGGCATACAAAAACTCACCTATCAAAAATGAAAACGACAAAAAAATAGATATAAGCAAAGCATCTTTTAAATTTGGAATTATCACTCTAAAAATAGCTCTAAATATTCCATTTCCAAGAATATAGTTTGAATATACTATCTCTTTTAAATTTAGGGCTGCAATATTGTTATCAATGCTTCTATATATAAAAGGCGTCGCGATACATACATAACAGCCTATAAGGATGTACGGCGTCCCGCTTATCGTATCACTATATAGGTTCAAAAGCCCGACGCTAAGCACAATAGGAGCAATAGCAAATGGCAAAATCGATATGAAACTCATCAGATTTTTTAAATTTAAAAAGTAAAAATTCGCACAAAATACCACTGGAAATATAACTATAATAGCCAAAAATATTGAAGCAAAACAGACTAAAAGTGAGTTAAAAAGAGCCTCAAAAAATCTAACATCGCCTAAAAGCTCTTTGTAATGAGCTAAGCTAAAGCCATCAGGCAAGATATTTGATGACCAGCTCGATGAAAAAGAGTAGATCAAAGTAGCCACCATAGGCAAAACTATGATACAAAACAGCACTGAAACGACGCTATAATGATAAATTTGGGATATTTTATTCATTTTTGCCTCTTGTAATTAAATAAATTTGATACGCAAAATAGTGTCAAAGACACAACTAGCATTAAGCAAAATAGCATAACACTAAGCGCACTAGCAAGATATGGATTTAGGCTTATATCTCCTGCGATGAGTGAGGCGATACGCACTGGAATGACATTAAAGTTTCCACTACTAAGAGCGTAAATCGTGGCGTAAGCTCCGATTGCGTTTGCAAATAAAACTATAAAAACTCCAATGATTGGTGGCATCATAATGGGCAAAGCCACTTTAAACCAGTAAGTCGCTCTGCTAGCTCCAAGTATATCACTAGAATCGCTACTTCCTTGATCTAGCGTGTGAAACGCAGGATATAAAAGCAAAATCGCAAGTGGAATTTGGAAATAAATATAAACCAAATTTATCCCAACGCTACCATAAATATCTATCATAAAATCTATTCCCAAATCCCTAAAAAGCAAATTTATAGCGCCATTTGCACCCATTAAAATAATAAATGCAAAAGCTAGTGGAACTCCTGAAAAGTTGCTTGTCATGGTATTGAGCGATAAAAACATATTTCCAAAATGCGAAGCTTGGATTTTATAAAGCGAATACGAACCAAACAATGAAATAATCAGTGCTATAAAACTAGAAATAAAACTTATATAAAATGAGTTTAAAAAACTCTGCATAAAAAATCTACTCTCAAATATCTCTCTATAATTATAAAATCCAAAATCCCCGTCTTCACTAACAAAACTATTTATCAAAATCCAAATAAAAGGAGCTACAATAAACATAAAAAATATGATAAAAAATGGAAGCAGAAATATAGTTGCAATTATCTTTTCTCTATTCATTTTAGAAGCTCTTTGTTAAAATTTTTACCTTGTTTTACACCTAAAAGCTCGCAAACCAAACCACAAATCTCGCTTTGTTCCACTTTAGCTTTACTAAGGCTAAATTTATCCCCAAAAACAAAAAACGCCACATCTCTTTCTATATCCAAATTGCCACCATGTGTCATATCATCATTCATGCCATGATCGCTTGTGATTATCACGCTAATGCCCTCTTCTAGCCACTTTAATACTAGAGATGACAAAATAATATCAACTCCCCTAGCTGCATTTCTATACTCTTTGCTATTGTGACCAAATTTATGACCAATATCATCGATATTCATGGAGTGAAAAAGCGTAAAATCAAGATCAAATTTGACCCTCAAACACTCTCCGTCACTAAATAAATGGCTATCATTGTAGTCATCTTCATAGTAAAACACGCCATAAGGTATATTTAAATCTTGCTCGTTTATGATTATTCTATCTTTTACTCTATCAAATACAGTCTTATTATACAGTTCACTCACCCAGTAATACGCAGCCGCACCAGCCTTGAGTCCAGCTGATTTGGCATATTCAAATATGCTTTTAGAACTACTAAAAGGCTTTGAATAGTTGTTTAAAATACCGCTAATTGCTGGTTTGACACCTGTTAATATACACTCATAAAGCGGCCTAGAAATAGAAGGAAGCTCACATTTTATCTTATAAACCTTGCCGATATTCTCATCGCAAAGCGCCCCCAGTCCTCCCATGCACTCTTTTGCCACGCTATATTCCAAACCATCTAATATGACCAAAACTACCTTTGACATTCCATTGCCTTATTTCATATTGATAATTACGTTTTCTTGCCAAAGTCTTGGAAGTTTTTTCGCAGTTTTTTCCCACTCTTGTGGATTTTTTATAGGTTTAGCATTTTTATACTCACTCTCAGGAATGAGCTTGTCTTTTACATCTTGTGGAAAATCTATATAAGCACTTCTTATAGGTCTTGCATAGCCTTTTGCTAAATTTATCTGACCTTCATTAGAAAATATATACTCTCTAGCAAGCTTTGCTGCATTTGGGTTTTTAGCATATTTGTTTATGATGGTTGTATAGCCGCTCATTATTGAGCCATCTTGTGGGATGATGACAGAGTATCTATCTTTGCCTACCTTATCTCTATAGTTAAGTGCGTTAAAATCCCAAATCACAGCTACATCGATTTCGCCTTTTTCTAAGTTTGCGATGCTAGGATCTACCATAGCTAGGCGTCCTTGTTTTGCCAAATCTCCAAAGAAATTTAAAGCTGGTTTTAAGTCTTTTTCATCTCCGCCAAGAGCGTAATTCGCAGCTAAAACTCCGCTAACTGCTTGAGCTGCTACGCTTACATCGCCGACTGTGACTTTATACGTTCCATTTTTTAGATCGCTCCAAGTTTTAGGCGGATTTTTTACTGTTTGATTGTTGATTATAAAAGATATGGTTCCAGTATATGCAAGCATCCAGTGGCCGTCTTTGTCTTTTGCCCACTGAGGCACTTCATCCCAGTAGCTAGTCTTAAATGGCTCGCTAACGCCCTCTTTCATAGCTATGGGTCCAAAGCTTTGTCCTACATCTCCGATGTCTGCAGTAGCGTTTTTCTTCTCAGCTTTAAATTTAGCTATCTCTTGAGCTGAGCTCATATCAGTATCGCTGTGTTTTAACGAATATAATCTAGATAGATCGTTCCAAGTGTCTTTCCAGTTTGCCCAGCTATCAGGCATTCCGACGCTATTTACCACGCCCTCTTTTTTAGCAGCTTCTATCAAATTTGGATCAATATTAGCTGCGTTTAACGCATTAAAGCAAATAGCCGTACAAAGAAAAGTTTTTAATAATCTCATTTTGTCTCCTTAAAAATTTGGCAAATTGTAAATTTTTTTGGAAACAAAACGATTACAAGTTATATTTATGATTTATTTAAACGCCACAAAAGTAGTGAAATTCGCCCATTTAAAGATGGTTTCAACACTTTTAAAACCAGCTTTTAAGCAAAGCTCTTTATTTTCGTTTTCGGTGTATGGGATCAGCACATTTTCTAAAGCTTGACGCTTTTGAGATATTTCAAATTTAGAATAACCTTGATTTGATTTGTAATTTTCATATATTTTTATCATCTCATTTGTGAGCTTTTTGTCCTCAAAAACAAGCTTTTCGCTAAATACAAAAACGCCATTTGGATTTAAATTTGCAAAGATTTTTGCTACGAACTCTTCTCTTTTTATCGGTCTGATGAATTGCAAAGTGTAATTAAGTAGCACGCAATCGCTCTTAGAAAAATCGCATTTTAGGATATCTGCGACGTCTAAGCTTAGATTTGCACCATACGCTAAGGCTTTGTTTTTGGCTGTTTTTATCATAGGCTCACTACTATCAACACCGTGCAAATCAAGGTCATTTCTAAGTGAAAAAAGCTTCAAAAGCGTGGTCGCAGTCGAGCAGCCAAGATCAAAAACTCTTGCATTTTGCCCTAAAGATAGTGCCAAATATTCGCACACTAAAGCTTGCACCTCTGCGTAAAATGGCACTGAGCGACTCACCATATCATCAAAGACACTTACCACGCTCTCATCGAACTCAAACTGCTTTTTAACAGGCTCTTTGAAGACCTCATCTCTCACAATATATCCCTTGAATGTATGAAATCGTCTTTCAAGCTTAGATCGCAGACTTTGGCGACATTTCTTGCTATAAGCATATCTTTTGTGATTTGCTCTTTTAAAAGCTCAAGTGAGTCAAATTTGATATTATCGCGAATTCGCTCGATAAAACAGACCCTAACATCATCAAATTTGCCACTAAGTTTAGCATCTAAAATATGGCTTTCTACGCTAAATTTGGCGTCCGTGCTAAGCCTACAACCTATAAAAGTAATTGAGCTATAAGTCACGTCGCCTATTTTCGTCCGTGTCGCATAAACGCCGTCTTTTGGGAGTAAATACGGATCAACGACTAAATTTAAAGTAGGATAAATCTTGTCTTTACCTATGCCTTGACCCTCCACGACTTTGCCTTTTATGCTGTATTCACGCCCCAAAAGGCGGTTTACTCTATAAATATCTCCATCTCTGATAAAACGCCTTATGGCTGAGCTATGCACGCCAAGTCCATCGAAGCTAAACTCATCGACAAACACAACTTCCCCACAAAATAGATTTTTCAAGTCGTGTTTATCCCAAGCTCTATCTTTGCCAAATTTAAAATCATACCCGACTACTATTCGTTTTAGGTTTGGGAACTCGCCAGTCAAAAGCTCTAAAAACTCATCGCCTCTAAGCTCACTAATATCTTTAAGATTATAATAAAAACAAGGCACGCCAGCGTATTCTTCTCTTCTATCTCCTGGCGTGATACAGGCTTTTGAGCTATCAATTACGACCAAAGCTCCGTTATTTCCAAGCTTTTTTATCAGCTCTTTGTGACCTTTATGAATACCATCAAAATGCCCTATGGCGATGGCTTCTATCTCATTTTTTTGTGTAGTAGTAGAAGATTTCAAGATTTCCCTCCTTGCCTGGTATTACGGACTCTTTGCTGGCTTTTAGCTCCCAGCCAAAGCTGGTACAAGCAGATTCAAATTTAGCCATAGCTAGTTTGATTTGCTTAGTGTCTTTGACGACGCCTTTTGAATTGCGTTTGGCGTTTTTGCCAACTTCGAATTGCGGTTTAAAAAGTATGATTATATCTTTTTTGGCTAGTTTGTCTATATGCTCTAAAATTTGCACCACAGATATGAAGCTCACATCGACGCTTATTAGATCAAATTTGCCAGCCTTAAACTCCCTAATATCAGTGTTTTCTTGTATTATAATACGTTTATCATCTCTTAAATTTGAGCTGAGTTGAGCTGTCCCTACGTCAAGCGCTGTGACGCTTTTCACGCCATTTTCAAGCAAAATTTGCACAAATCCACCAGTGCTTGAGCCAATATCAAGAGCATTTAAACCGCTAAAATCATACTCTAAATCGTTCAAAAATCCCTTTAATTTCAAGGCTGCCCTACTGACATAAATAGTCTCATCGACGCTAAAATTTGGCTCATCGACTTCAAGGCTTGGCTTATCTATGATAGCGCCATTTAGGCTTACCTTTCTTGCTTTTATCAGCTCGCTTGCCTTATTTCTGCTGATATTTAGTGAGTTTGCAAGTGCTAAGTCGGCTCTCATTTTAATGCCTCGTATTCTTGCTCGTTTATGGTTTTTACTCCAAGACTTAGAGCTTTTTCTAGCTTACTTCCAGCCTCATCGCCATACAGTACATAATCGCTCTTAGATGAGACTGAGCCGCTCACCTTTGCTCCAAAGCTCTCAAGCTCGGCTTTTATCTCATCTCTTGGGCGAGAAAGTGTGCCAGTGATGACAAATGTTTTGCCAGAAAATGCGTTTTGCGTGGTTTTTATTTCTACTATTTTTGGAGTTATGAAGCCAAGAAGCTCTTTAATTTTGTCTAAATTTACTCTCATAAACTCAAGATAGCTAAGCGCCATTGCTTCGCCAAATCCGTCTAAGCTAATTAACTCTTCAAAGCTTAGCTCTAGCCAATTATCTGGGTAAGCTATGGCTATTTTTTTAGCCGCAACTTCGCCGATATGCTCTATTCCAAGAGAGGTTATGAAACGCTCCAAATTTGGGGTTTTAGATAGCTCGATTGCGTTTAGCAAATTTGATATTTTTTTGGTTTTAAACCCTTCAATCCCCATAAAACTAAGCTCATCAAGCCTGTAAATATCAGCGATATTTTGCACTATTCCACGCTCATACAAAAGCTCAACTATAGCCTCACCTAGCCCATCTATATTCATACATTTTTTTGACGTAAAATAGATAATTGAGCTTACGACTCTTGCTTTACAGCTTAGATTTTGACACTTGATAAAAACACCCTCATCAAGTAGCTCACTACCACACTGCGGGCAGTTTGTCGGGCGACTTATAGGAGTTTGGCTTCCATCTCTACGCTCAGCAAAAACCCCAGTAATCTTAGGTATCACATCGCCGCTTCTGATGATTGTAACCAAATCATTCTTCATCAAACCAAGCCTATTTATCTCATCAAAATTATGCAAAGTCACGTTTTTGACAAAGGCTCCGTCGATATTTACCCCATCAAGCAAGCCCACAGGAGTCACCACACCAGTGCGACCAACTTGCAAAACAATATCAATTAATCTAGCAGTTTTCTCTATGGCTGGGAATTTATAAGCCACCATAAATTTAGGAAACTTCACAGTATATCCAAGCGAGTTTGCCCTGCTTAAATCATTTACCCGAATAACCATTCCATCTATTAAAATAGGCTTTTCATCTCTTTTGCTTACAAGCTCTTTATAAGCATTTCTAAGCTCATCAACGCTAGAGCAAATTTTGCAAAACTCATCTCTCAAAAACCCAAGACTACGCACGAAATCCATCACTTCAGAATGCTTAGCAAACTCAAGTGAGTTCTCACCAACACCCCATGGATAGAATTTAAGTTTTCGCTGTTTTACCACGCTATTATCAAGCTGTCTAAGGCTCCCCGCTGCTGCATTTCTTGGATTGGCAAGTGGTGGCTCACCACTCGCAGCTCTTATGGCGTTTATGGATTCAAAATCACTTTTTTCTATGACGACCTCGCCACGGATTTCGATTCTGCCTAGATATGAGATTTGAAGCGGGATTGAGTTTATGACTAGAGCGTTGTTTGTCACATCTTCGCCTATGCTTCCATCGCCTCTTGTCGCGGCTTTTATTAGTTTGCCATTTTCGTAAAGCAAATTTAGGCTCGCCCCGTCAAATTTAGGCTCAGCAAAAAACTCTCCACTCTTGTCTCCGTGCCCTATCCATGCTAGAAGCTCATCGTCGCTAAAAATATCTTCCATCGACCACATTTTGGCTAAATGCGTGGATTTTTTGAACTCATCAAGCACCGCTCCGCCAACTCTATTTGTAGGAGAATAGCTAAGCTTCAAACTTGGATTTTGCTCTTCAAACTGCTCTACTTGCCTGTAAAGCTCATCATATTCAGCGTCACTTGCGATAGGCTTATCGTCTGTGTAGTATGCTTTTGCCCATAAATTTAGGCTAGTGATAGCTTTTTCATATTCAATTTTATCCATTAAAACTCCAAATTCGCATAAGCCTGCGCCATATCAAACATCTGCTTATGCGCCAATACATCGTGCGTTCTGATGATACTTGCTCCATTTTCAAAGGCTTTGAGATGAAGATATAAACTCCCTGCTAGCCTATCGCTCACATCGCTTGGACTATAAGCATTTATCACGCTTTTTCTACTCGCACCCACAAAAAGCGGATACCCAAAATGCAAAAAATGCTCCAAATGCTTAATCAAAATCATATTGTCCCTAGCAGTTTTGCCAAATCCAATTCCAGGATCAAGCCAGATATCTTTTTGTCCAAGAGTATCCAAAATCTCAAGTTTTCGCTCAAAAAACTCATCGACAATCCCCAAAATATCACTATCTTTGACACCAACTTGCATGGTTTGTGGATCGCCATTTTTATGCATTAGACAATAGCTTGCGCCGTACTGCTTAGCAAGAGTTGCCAAGGAGCAATCCCCGCTTATATCATTAACCATGCTAAAACCACGCTCCAAAGCGTATCTAAGGCATTTTTCATCAAAGCTATCAAGGCTAAATTTAACCCTTTTTGTAAAGCCGTTTTGCTCTATTATATCAACGACTGGTTTTACTCTTTCAAACTCAACTTCGCTGCCAACATAAATGCTTCCAGGACGTGAGCTAACCATTCCAATATCGATAAAATCAGCACCGTCATTTATCATTTTTTCTATTTTTGAAGCGCACTCATCAGCAGTGGTTCTGCTTGCTGGATTGAAGCTATCTGTGTTGAAGTTCAAAACGCCCATTATAAGTGATTTGGCTGGTTTTTTGAAATCTTTTGAGATAAATTTAGCCAAATCTTTTAGCCCAAAATCTTGCAAAAGCTCCTTTTTAGTCAGCAAATTTATCTGCTTTTGGTTTGCAATAAGAAGTGCGTTTTCGCTCTCCAAGCCACCAAAAACGCTATCTTTTGAGCATACAAGCTCAGCCCCCAAGCTCAAGGCATCTTGTTTTAGGATATTTGCAGCAACTCTTTTGATATCTTTTATGTAAAAAAAGTGCAAACTAGACTTATTTTTCATAATTTTAAGCCCAGCAATTTGCGGCTTTATGGTGGAGCAAATTTCGTCAAATCCACTACTTGCATCTATTTTGAAAATTTTCATTTTGACCTTTGCATAATGAGTAATAAAAGTGGTGTCAAAGCTGGAGCGGCTTTGGTGTTTAGATCTACAAGTCTGTAAAGTTTGTAAAAATACTCATAATCTTCTTCTTTGAATTTGACTCCGACTTCTATCGCTTCGCAGACTATGGATTTGACTAAATTTAAAAGCTCGTTTTTGCTTAGGCTTTCGGTTTTTTCAAGGTTTGATTGCTCTTCTATAAAGTTATATATATCTTTTAAATTTAATCTTTTTAAATTTAACTCCAAAGCCATTCTCGGGGTCTCTTTTTTCCTAATTTCAATCATAAGCCTTGAGCGAATGGTGGGAAGAAGCAGATTTTTTGACTTGGCGACTATAATAAATGTAATGTTTCTTGGCGGCTCTTCTAGGATTTTTAGCAAGGCATTTTGCGGATCTATGCCAAATTTCAAAGCCATTACAACGATGATTTTCTCCCTGCTTTCAGCGATATAAGCTTCATTTATGACCTCTTTTGCATTTTCAATCAAAAAGCTTTCATACTCAAAAATCCTGACGAAATTTGGGTCATTAAAGCCTATAATATCTTGTTTAACACTCTCAAAATCATCGCTGATTATAATCTTACTATGCAAAATTTGCCTTATATTTTTACTTTGCCAAAGAGTACTGCATCTATACTTTTGTTAAATAACCTAAACAAAGAAAGCAGCTTGATGTCGAGCATATCGTCATTTGAGCTTAGATAAAAGCTGTTTTGTGCTTGCTCATCAAAAAGCCACATATAGCTATCGTCTTTGCCTTTTGCTATAGCTGAGATTTTTGAGCTTGATTTTCCAACATAAAAATAGACAAAACCGTTTGGAAATGCGATGCTTAGCATATCTTCAAGCAAGCTTATCTCTTCTTTGGAGTTTATCTCGCCCAAAGATGGGTAAAGTGATTTGAGCGATACAAAAGGAAGTATCGGTCTGGCATTGTCTTTGCGGTTTATATTTCGCAAAAAGTAGCTCTCGAACCACTCCCTTTCTTCGTCACAAATCACTATAAAAGTAACGCCATCAAGCAGATATTTTATCCTAGAAGTAAGAAGCGGAACCCACTCCACTCTTCTTTCTTCCATCCAGCTCATAAGCGAGCCTTCATCTCTGATAGCGTCTAAAGTCCATTTTATAAGTTCGCTCATTAGATATCTAACTCATAAGCTTTATGTAGTGCTCTTACAGCTAGTTCGCCGTATTTTGCAGCTACTATCATAGAGATTTTTATCTCGCTAGTTGAGATCATTTGGATATTTATGCCCTCATTTGCTAGAGTTGAAAACGCTAAACTAGCTACGCCACTATGGCTTTTCATACCTACACCAACTACGCTTACTTTTACGACGTCGCTATCTATCTCTACTGATTTTGCAGTGCCCTCTACTACGCTTCTAGCTGCTTCCATTTCGTTTTGTGGGACTGTAAATCCAAGGCTAGTAGTGCCGTCCTCATGGCTTGTATTTTGGATAATCATATCTACGTTTATGTTTTTTTCAGCAAGTTTTTTAAATATAGAAGCCGCAACACCTGGTCTATCTACAACCCCACGCAATGTAACTCTTGCTTGGTTTTTGTCTAGTGCGATGCCACTTATTAATGCTTGTTCCATATTATTTTCCATATTTGCCTCTCCTGTTATCAATGTTCCTTCGTTATTGTTAAAACTGCTTCTTGTTACTAAATTTACGTTTAATTTTTTTGCAAGCTCAACGCTTCTGTTTTGCAATACTTTTGCACCCATACTCGCAAGCTCTAGCATCTCATCATAGCTTATGCGGTCTAGTTTTTTAGCTTTTGGCTCGATTCTTGGATCAGTTGTATAGACTCCGTCCACATCGGTGTAAATCTCGCACACATCAGCACTAAGCGCGCCAGCTACTGCAACTGCGCTTAGGTCGCTTCCACCACGCCCCAAAGTAGTCACAAAACCATCTTCGCTCACGCCTTGAAAACCAGCTACAACTACGATTTTGCCAGAGTCTAGCTCATTTCTCATATTTGTGCTATCTATATTTATGATTCTAGCTTTTGTGTGTGAATCATCTGTAACTATGCCAGCAGCTCTTCCGCTCATAGAAATAGCTGGGTAGCCTTTTTCATTTAGAGCAATAGCTAAAAGTGCGCTTGTCACTCTCTCTCCAGCACTTAGAAGCATATCCATATCTTTGCTGCACGGAGCTTCTTTTGTGAAATATTCGGCATATTCAATAAGTTTATTTGTCACACCGCTCATAGCTGAAACTACGACGACAACGTCATTTCCGGCTTTTTTAGTTTCTATAACCCTTTTTGCGACTTCTTCTATTCTCTCAAGCGTTCCCACGCTTGTTCCGCCGTATTTTTGAACTACAAGCATTAAATAAATCCTTCCTCTTTAAAATATTTCAAAACTTTATTGTAAACAGCTTTTTTAAAGTGATTTACACTAGCTAAGACTTCTTCTTGTTTTATAAACCTATAATCATTAAATTCAGGGTGCTTTGTATTTAGATTAATCTTAGCTTTTGGCTTTAATCTAACCAAAAAATACTTCTGAATTTGCCCGTCATATGGCGACATTTTTTTAGCTATATTTTCAGGAAAATCATAGCTAAGCCATTCTGGATGCTCGCAAAGTATCTCTACGCTATTTGTGCCTATCTCTTCTTCTAATTCTCTTAAAAGTGCTTGTTTAGGAACCTCTCCTTTGTCGATTCCACCTTGTGGAAACTGCCAAGCTCCGTGTATATCATAGCGTTGAGCTATAAAAATTCTACACTCAAGAGGATAAGAAGGAGAGAGTATCACTGCAGCCACATTTGGTCTATAGTTTTTTTCTTTCTCCATTTTTAATCCTAATTTTTAGCAAAAATGCTACCCTAAAAGCGTTTAAAGTTTAATAAATAACAGCTTTTTAAGATATTTTTTTATACAATTTTTGTCTTAAAAATCAAATTTAAAGCTCCTGAAATTTTGTAGAAAGGTTTTTTTGCAAGTATATATACATATTCCATTTTGTGAGTCAAAATGCCCGTATTGCGCGTTTGGGTCGCATAGTGATAAATTTAAACAGACAAAAAGCTATTTTCAAGCTTTGCAAAAAGAGATAGCCACTAGCTTGCAAAAAGTAGAAAAAATCAGCACAGTTTTTATCGGTGGCGGAACTCCAAGTAGCGTTGGGGGTGAGTTTTATGAAGAGATTTTTGCTCTTTTAAGCTCAAAACTAGCCAAAAATGCTGAGATAAGCTGCGAAGCAAATCCAAACTCAGCCAATCAAAAATGGCTTGAAAATATGCGTAAATTTGGGGTAAATAGAATAAGTTTTGGGGTGCAAAGTTTTGATGAAAAAAAGCTCAAAATGCTTGGGCGTATTCACTCCAAACAAACCGCCATAAATGCCCTAAATTTAGCCAAAGAAGTTGGATTTAAAAATATAAATTTAGACATCATGTATGGCACTAAACTAGACACCAAAAAACTGCTCGAAAGTGAGCTAAAAATCATATCAAATTTGAAAATAAATCACATCTCAGCATATTCGTTGATGCTTGAAGATAACACGCCTTTTGAGGCTAAATTTGAACTAAAAAAAGATAGCCCCAGCTTGGCTAAATTCCTTATAAACTCACTTGAAAGCTTAGGTTTTAAGCAGTATGAAATCTCAAATTTTGGCAAGCCATGCAAGCATAATCTTGGCTATTGGAGCGGGAAAGATTATCTTGGATTTGGTGCTTATAGCGTGGGGACACTGGGAAATCAAAGATTTTACTCACCATCAAATTTAGATGAATATATCGCAAATCCATTGCAAAAAAGAGTAGAAAATCTAAGCAAAAATGATAGAATTTGTGAGTATATATTTTTAGGACTTAGAAGCAAAGTCGGCGTAAAACTTGCAAATTTAAACAATGAGCAGCTAGAAAAAGTGCAAATTTTGCTAAAATCAAAAAAAATATATCAAAAAAATGGACGAATTTTTAACACAAATTTCTTACTTAGCGACGAAATTTCTCTATTTTTAACCTAGTAATTAGTAAAATCATTGTAAAATGAACAAAATTTTTGACAGGAAAATATATGTTTGGAATGAGTTTTCCAGAAATCATCATTATAGCAGTTGTTGCTGTTATTTTTTTGGGTCCAGATAAGTTGCCAGATGCCATGGTAAAAATAGCTAAATTTTTCAAGGTATTCAAACAGACCGTAAACAGTGCAAAAAGCACATTTGAGCAAGAAGTCAAGATAGCAGAACTCAAAGAAGATGCGAAAAAATATAAAGAAAATTTCACCGAAGCTGCTGGAGCCGTTCGCAAAAAGCTTACTTTTGAAGAGCTTGACGAGCTTAAAAACACAGTCGCAAGCACAAAAGATGGCTTTAATGAGAGCTTAAATAGCCTAAAAGACGAGCTAAACATCATCAAAGATCCGCTAAATTCTCTAAATAGCGAAGTTGAGTTTGACCATACGCCAAAACAAGCTCAAACCATAGCTCAAACTACGCCAGCTACGCAACCAAATGCAAATTTAGAAACTAAAAAAGAGGCATAATGTTTGAAGATTTAAGACCGCATTTAATAGAACTAAGAAAAAGACTAGTCATAAGCGTAATAGCCGTCATTGTGTGTTTTATCATCTGTTTTAACTTTTGGAATCCATTGCTTGCCTACATGACCGCGCCTTTAAAAGCAGTTTTGCCATCTGGCAGCAACATCATCTTTACACAAGTCGCTGAGCCATTTTTTACTGCGATGAAAGTTGCGTTTTTTGCTGGACTTATGATATCTTTGCCAGTTATTTTTTGGCAATTTTGGCTATTTGTGGCTCCTGGACTTTATGACAATGAGAAAAAATACGTAATACCTTTTGTTCTTAGCGCTACTGTTATGTTCTTAGCTGGAGCTGCGTTTTGTTATTATTTTGTCGTTCCTGTCGGGTTTCACTTTCTTATCACATTTGGTGGAGAGCTGTTTCAAGCCCTGCCAAGCATAGGCGATTATGTAGGTTTTTTTACTAAGCTTGTCGTTGCTTTTGGTATTAGTTTTGAGCTTCCTGTTGTGACATTTTTCTTAGCTAAGCTTGGAATGGTTGATGATAAGGCGTTAAAAGGATTTTTTAGATACGCAATCGTTGCTATTTTTATCTTTGCAGCTATTATGACGCCTCCAGATATTTTAAGTCAGTTTATGCTAGCAGTTCCTTTGATCGCACTTTATGGGCTTTCAATACTCATAGCAAAAATGGTAAATCCAGCTCCAAAAGACGATGATGAAGACGACGAAGAAGAGAGCCAAGAGAGCAAAGATGAATAGCATTTTTGATATTTCTAGCTATGATTATGAGCTTCCAAAAGAGCTTATAGCAAACGCTCCAACATTGCCAAAAGAAGATGCTAGGCTTCTTGTATATGATAGAAAAAACGATAAAATCTCTCATCTTAAATTTAAAAATCTAAGTGAAATTTTGCCACCTTGCGATATTATATTTAACGATACAAAGGTTGTCAAAGCTAGGATTTTTGGTAAAAAAGATAGTGGCGCAAGCATAGAGCTACTTCTAAACTCGCCATTAAATGATAATAAATTTAGCTGCTATATCAGAGGCAAGGTAAGAGAGCAGACAAGGCTATATTTCGATGATTTAGAAGCAGAGGTTTTAGAGCTTTTTGAAGATGGAAGCAGGATAGTTAAATTTAGCCAAAATCAAAAAGAGCTTTGCGTGAGCGAACTCTACGAAATCTTGGAGCATATCGGTCACGTTCCACTGCCACCATACATCAAAAGAGCCGACCAAAAAGAAGATGAAAGCTGGTATCAAAGCATATTTGCCAAAAATCAAGGCGCAGTCGCCGCTCCAACTGCTAGTTTGCATTTTGATGAAAAGATCCTAAACGAGCTAAAGCAAAATCATAATATTTCATATATCACGCTCCACGTTGGCGCTGGGACGTTTAAAGGCGTGGAGGCTAGCGATATAAGAGAGCATAAAATGCATAGTGAGTTTTATGATATCCCTAACTTGGCAGCAGATTTGATAAGCAGCAACAAGCCTATTTTAGGCGTTGGGACGACTGTGACTAGAAGCGTTGAATACTTTGCTAGGACTAAGCAAAAAAGCGGATTTTGCAATCTGTTTTTAAATCCAGATAACAGACCAATACGCCAAAACTATCTACTTACAAATTTTCACCTACCGAAATCAACGCTAATAATGCTAGTAGCTAGCTTTATAGGGCTTGAAAAAACAATGGAACTTTATAAAATAGCAGTAGAAAACAGATATAAATTCTACTCTTACGGCGATGGAATGCTAATAATCTAGGAGAAAGTCATGATCATACCTTTAGTTATTGTCACTTTTATTGTAAATATGCTTTTTGCAAGCACCGCAGAAGATAATAAAACAGATATCGCTTATACCTATATAGACAAATCCATAAACTTCCAGACTAGCTCTCTTTTTTCTAGTGGCTTTAAAGGCAAAGAACAGATGATAACCGATATCATGCTGTGTTTGTTTGGCTTGATTGCTTTTATCGCTCTAATGATTTTATTATCAAAAAAAATAAAAGCAATAAGAAATAAAAAAACCATAGTTATAGAAACCATCAAAAAACCACTTTATATGGCAAAAATCAACACAGATCCAACGCCGAGCAAGTTGGCACCAGCAGATATCACACATAGGATTTCGTTTTCGTTTAATGTCATTTATAAAAAATGTGCCAAAAATAACAACACTGTGATTTTTGACTTTGATCCATCTTTTCATAGGCATTTTTTAGCAGATCACAAGTCTACCACTTATCTTATACATTTTATTTTAGAATTTTGCATAAATTTAGTCAAAAACTCGACTATAGTGGTGAGCTTTGATCCTATAAATTTGCAAAAAGATATCCACACATACAATGTATCTATAAAAATCAACCAAAATATTATAGAAATTGAAAACAAAATAAAAGACGCCCTGCTCCAAAAAAGCAATTATTTGCACTACAAAAAGCTAGTTTTAGCAAGCAAAATCGCAAACAATCTTGGCACGCATATAAATTATTCAAATGGTTATGATGAGTTTCAGTTTGACTTCGATCTGAATTTAATACCACAAGATCAGTTTGTAGCAACTAAATTTATCCAAACACCAGATCCTACTAAAGCCGTAATAGCTAGCGACGACATGGATTCATACAATACACTTGTGAAACAACTTACATTTTTTGGCATAAAAGTAGAGCCAATCAATGAATGGGCAATAGTCAAAAAACACATAATAACAACTATTTTCAATCCAAATTTAGTATTCATACAAGCAAAAATTTTAGCAAGACTTCCACAAGCAGAATTAACTGAGTTAAAAGAAGCCAAAGAGAGAAAATCTCTATCTATTATAGTGATTTCAAACAATACAAACTATGATAAAATCATCAATTCATTGGATTTTGAAGTCTACAAACTAAAGCAACCTTATACTAGCGATTATCTACTTGCGATTTTAAATAAAACTCAAAAAAATGCAATCTCCAAGCTATGGGGGGGGTATGAGGTATATTAAGCGAGCTTAACTATCTTTGATACAAAAAACGCATCCATGGTCTCATCTGGGATAATTCTAACCCCAAATTCGCTTGATACGGCTTGTTTCAAGCCTAGATTTAATGGCTCTAATTTGAGCTCAAATTTAGAGTTTAAAGCGTTTTGGATTACCTCTTCGTTCTCTTCTTCATAAAATGTACAAGTGCTATAAACAACGCTTCCACCGACTTTTAAAGCAGTTAGTGCTGAGTTTAGAAGCTGTTTTTGAAGCTTTGCTATGGATTTTATCTCTTTATAGCTTTTTTCTTTGAAGCTCACCCCAAATTGCGAATAGCTCGAACACGGCGCATCAAGCAAAATCTTATCAAATCTGTTAGCGCAAGTATGCGACACGCTCCTAGCATCTTTGTTAAATGTCTTTGCCTTATTACAACCATATTTTTTTAGGTTCATTTTCAAGGTAAAAAATCTATCCTTGTTTGCCTCCATAACCGCTAAGTTTTTAGCCCCGCCCATTAGGTTTGCTAAGACTATGCTTTTACCGCCAGGACTAGCACACATATCTAAGGTAATATCACTTGGGAGTGGATTTAGCATCAGTGGCGAGAGATAACTGCTTGGATTTTGGATGTAAATTTTACCTTCATTAAAAAGCGATGAATGGCTCAAAATTTCTTTAAATTTAGGCTCACAAATATAAAAATTTGGCAAGTTAAATTGCTTAAATTCAACGCCTAAACTTTCTAACTCACTCTCCACACTTTTAGGCTCGCTCGCTAATAAATTTATAAAAAATCCAACAAATTTTGGCTCAAAAAAGCTATTCCAAACGCTATCAAATTTATCTTTTGGCACCAAAGTAGCCAAATCATCTCTAAAACTCATATCACAATCTTTAAATATCTTTTTAGTATTATCATAGCCGCAACGCTATCAAATCTGCCGTCTCTTGAATCGCTAAAAATCTCGCTAGCTTCACTACTGCTAAATGCCTCGTCTTGATAGATAATATCACCATCAAAGCCGATCAATCCTACAAAATGCTTTATCCTACGCTCCATTTCCTCTTCGCAGCTCCCGCCTTTTGGCAGTCCCACGACTAGGGTTTTTGCGCCTTTTTCTTTTAGCATTTTTAGAGTATCGCCTGCTGCTTGATTGCGGTTTTTTCTTAAAATCGGCTCACTTGGGACAACTAAAGTGCTGCTCAAAGCCACAGCCACGCCTATTCTTTTTAATCCTATATCGATACCAACTATCATCAAACAACCCTTACATAAATGCCATCAATGGCGATTTTGGACTCTAATTCGTATTCGTAAAGCTTGTCGCCAAATTTAGCATAGCATTCATCAAAGCTTGAATTTATTTTGATAAAACTCAAAATCTCATCATCTTCTTGATATAAACTTCCAAATTTAGCACTAAAAGCGTCAAAATCATCTATTAAATTTGCTTGATTTTTAGCTAGAAGCGAGTTTGTACCCCTGCTATCTTCAAGCCTTTGAGGCAAGACAAAGAGCGGGATTCCCATATCCAAAGCAAGCCTAGCACTAGCCATTGAGCCACTTTTGAAATCGGCTTGAGCGATTACTACAGCCTGGCTTAGAGCTACGACTATGCGATTTCTCTCCAAAAAGCTCCAAGAATGAGCCTTAAAATCTGGCTCATACTCACTTAGAGCAAGAGAATTTGAGTAAATTTGATTTATCATTTTTGCATTTTGAACTGGGTAAATTTCATCAAGTCCATTTCCAAAGATACCTATAGTAAGTGGAAAAGCTCCTTCATGAGCGTAGTTATCAACCCCGATAGCTCCGCCACTAAGTACGCAAACACCGTGTTTTCTAAGGCTTGAAGCAAGAGAGATAACCAAATTTTTTGTATATGGAGTGCATTTTCTAGCTCCAACAATGGCTACTTTTGGTAAATTTAAAAGCTCTAAATTGCCTTTATAATAGAGTTTTTGGACTGGTTTTTTGAGCCTGTCAAGCTCGCTTGGGAGTTTAGTTATAAAGTCCATAGATATCTTTCAAATACACAAGCTCTACATCTTTTAAAGCTCCATTTTTGGCTATTTTAAGTGCTTCAAAAGTGCTTTTATATGGATGACCTATAGCTATTGCTTTGCCATTTTTTTTCGCTTTTTTTACTGCGGTTTCTATCTGATTTAGAGCTGATTTGACATTTTGATCATTATCGATAAAAACATCTCTATAGACATATTTATATCCCATTTCCTTGCTAAGCATTCTTACTTTTGAGGCATTTGAAGTCAGACTATCGACAAAGAGCATACCGTGATTTGTGACGGATTCTAGAAGCATTTTAGTGGATTTATAGTTGCTTGTAAATTTACTTCCAGTGTGGTTATTTATATAGATAGCACCACTAAATTTTTTCTTGATAAATGCTATTCTATCATCTATTTTTTGAGCTGAATCGCCAACATTTAGAGTGTTTGGCTCATTTTTTTTAAAAAACATCGCTTCAAGCGGCAAATGAATCATGTAAAAATCAAATTTGTTAGCAATTTTAGGCGTATCAGGATGAGCGCTAGTCGGAGGAAAGAGCGATGGCGTAATCTTAAATCCAAGACTCAAAATCTCTCTTGCTTGATGCTCGTAAGCAATATCATCAATGATAATGGCAAGTTTTGGTTTGCTACTTGTAAAATGTGGCTTTTGCAAAACTGGTTGCACTGCCTTGTTTTTGCTAATTTTTGTGGTTTGATTTTGCTCTGTTTGGTTTGTATCTTTTTTTGTTTCACTAGATTTTATCGTATCAAAAACTGAATATTCAGTTCTGTTTTGCTCTGTTTTGTTTATATCTTTTTGGGTTAAATTTAGATCAAATTTAGGTATTATGAGTTTGGTTTGTTCTTTTGTTTGGTTTGTTTCACCCAAATTTACTTTTGGGGCTTGCTTTTTTTGGGAATCAAGGTATTTTTCTATTTTTTGTATTGTTTTTTGATCGTCTTTTTCTACTTGTTTTTGAGGTGAAGACGCTGATATAGCGTATATCATAGCTACTATGATAATCAAGCATGTCGCTATACCAAAATAAATTTTTAAAGCCCCTGCCTTTTTAGCAGGAGCCTTTTTCTTTCTCTTTGCCAATTAGTTTTTATCTTTATTAACTAATTTACCGTTGTTTATCCAAGGCATCATAGCGCGAAGTTTTTCGCCAGTTTGATTTAACAAGCTAGCATCACTGATTTTTCTCTCAGCGTTCATTTTTGTATATCCAGCTTTTCTTTCTAGGATAAAGTTTTTAGCAAATGTGCCGTTTTGGATCTCTTTTAAGATCTCTTTCATAGCCGCTTTGCTGCTTTCATTTACTACTCTTACGCCACTTACATAATCACCATATTCAGCAGTGTTTGAGATGGAGTATCTCATATCGCTCATTCCGCCTTGATAGATTAGATCTACTATTAATTTCATCTCATGTAAGCACTCGAAATACGCCATTTCAGGCTCATATCCAGCTTCAGTAAGTGTCTCAAATCCAGCATTGATAAGAGCGCAAAGTCCGCCACACAAAACAGCTTGCTCACCAAAAAGATCAGTCTCTGTTTCGTCTTTGAATGTTGTTTCGATGATACCAGTTCTACCGCCACCAATAGCACTTGCATAGCTTAGAGCGATATCTTTTGCTTTGCCGCTTGCATCTTGAGCTACAGCGATAAGATCAGGTATGCCTCCACCTTTGACAAACTCACCTCTTACAGTGTGTCCTGGAGCTTTTGGAGCTATCATGATACAATCTACGCCTTTTGGAGGTGTGATTTGACCATAGTGGATATTAAAACCATGTCCGAAAGCTATGGCATTACCTTCGCTTAAATTTGGCTCGATTTCAGCTTTAAAAATATCAGCTTGAAGCTCGTCTGGAGTAAGTATCATGATGACATCAGCGTATTTTGTAGCATCCCCTACGCTCATTACTTTAAATCCTTTTGCCTCAGCTTTTGCCCAGCTTTTGCCTTTTGGATTTAGCCCTACAACAACCTCAACACCACTATCTCTTAGATTTTCAGCGTGAGCATGACCTTGAGAACCAAAACCAATCATCGCAACCTTTTTTGATTTGATCAAACTTAAATCACAGTCCTTGTCGTAATAAACAGTTATTGCCATAACCTTTCCTTTGTTTAAAATTTATCGTGAAATTATACTACTATAGAAATTTAAAATCACTGAAATTAAAAAAATATCTAAATTTAAGAGTTATAAAAAGCACATTATTGTAAAATTACACAAAATTACCAAGAGAGGTTACAATGAATCAAGCAATATATAAAAGTATAAAAACGCTACCCCCGCTTGATGATACTATCATAAAAATACAACAAATTTGTTCAGATCCAAACGGTCAAATGTCTGATTTAGTAAATATCATACAAAAAGATCCAATGCTAACAGCAAACATACTTCGCTCAGCAAATAGCCCACTTTATGGCTTCAGCAGAGAGATAACTGACGTAAATAGAGCAGTTATGCTCTTTGGCATAGCTACAATACGCGGTTTTGCACTTAGTGGAGCTATCAAAAAGACATTTTCTATGGATTTAAAGCCTTATGGCATCACAAATGAAGAATTTATGCAAATCGCTTCTATGCAAAATGCTTTGATTTTTAACTGGTATAGTAAAGTTGATAGGGATCTGCTTAAGATTTTGGCTCCAGCTAGCTTCATGATGGAAGTTGGAAAAATAATAATCGCAAAAGAGCTTATCGAAAATGATAAAACTCCATTTTTTCAAGATAAACTAAAGCACATAAACACTCCAGCTGATCTATCTGACCTAGAAGTAGATATGGTCGGTATATCAAATGAAGATGTTACTGCCAAGATATTTGAGCAATGGAATCTTGAAACTGAGATGATAGATGCGATTTTTTATTCAAACAATCCAGATGACGCACCAGACCACATAAAACCATGTGCCATCGCGCTTAAAATAGTAAAAAATGCTATAAATACATTTGGTAAGCTAACAGATGAAAACTTGCAAAATACACTAGCCTTACTTGATACTTATGGATTTGAGCAAGCAGCATTTATAGAAGCTGTTAAAAAAGTAAAAGGGTGAAAGAATTTTTAAACTCTCTACTAACTGGCGTAGATGATAAATTTATAAAAGTTGATGAACGCGAAATACTTCGCGTTTTAGAAACTATAAAAGCTGTAAGCAAACACAAAAACAAATACTATCTAAACGATGGCTATATCTGCGGAAAACTTGATATAAGTAGTGGCGGAACTGGCTTTTTGATGCCTTATGATAGGCGTTTTAAACAAGATATAATCATCGAAAACAAAAACATAAACGGAGCCCACTTTGGCGATATAATCCTTGCAAAACTCACAAACTCCAAAAAAGCAAGGCTCCACGCTACTGTTATAGCAGTTTTAGTTATGGCAAACGAAACTAGCGTTGTTTATACCAAAAAATTTGGCATGGCTATAATGGGCGTAAATATCACAAACGGCTTATCGATACCTTTAAAAGCAAGTCAAAAATCGCTCAAAACCTTGCCTCTTGGAACTGTTTTAAAAATAAATAATCTCGATAACGACATAACAGAAGTCTTAGGCACACTAGACGACCCACAAGTCGATGAAAAAATCTCTCTAGCTATTTATAATAAAAAAGATAAATTTACCAAAACCTGCGAAAATGAAGCCAGTAGTTTTGGCGATAGCGTCGATAAAAGTATGTATAAAGAACGTGTGGATTTAACTCATCTGCCATTTTGCACCATTGATCCAATAGATGCAAAAGACTTTGACGACGCTATTTATTTTGATAAAGAAAATAGAGTTATTTACGTAGCCATCGCTGATGTGAGCGAATACGTTGCGGCATACAGCGCGCTTGATAAAGAGGCTAAATTTAGGGGATTTTCTATATATTTTCCGCACAAATCAGTCCCGATGCTCCCACGCTCTTTAAGTGAAAATATCTGCTCACTCAATCCAGATTGCGACCGCCTAGCATTTGTGTTTAAAATCAGCCTTGATAGTGAGCTAAACGCGGTAAATGAGGAGCTTTTTGAAGCTGTTATCCACTCCAAAAAACGCTTTAGCTATGACGAAGTTGATGAGATTTTAGCTCTCAAAAAACAAACAGACAAAGAGATCCAAAGCTGGATTTTGCCACTTTTTGAAATCACTAAAAAGCTTAAAATAAATAGGCTAAAAAACGGCTTTGATTTTCGCAGTAAAGAGCTTAGAATGACTATCGATGAAGGCGGTCATATCTTAGCTACAAGGTTTGAAAACGAAACCCCATCACACGCTCTTATAGAAGACTGCATGCTCTTAGCCAATAAAGCAGCCGCAAAACGCATAAATAGGGGCGTTTTTAGAAACCACGCACCAGCCGATCTCAAAAAGATAAATTTGCTTCTTGATGATCTAGCATTGCTTGGTATTGAGATGGTTTATGAAAGCGATTTAGTAAGCTTAATAGCTAAAATTCAGCAAAAAGCTGATGAGATTGGCATCAGAGAAGATGTCGATAAACTCATAATCAAAGCCCAAAAACGCGCTGAATACTCCAGCTCGCCAAACGGACACTTTGGACTTGGATTTGATCTATATACGCATTTTACCAGCCCTATTCGCCGTTATTCGGACTTGATATTACATAGACTTTTAAAGGCAAATTTAGCAAACAACAAAAAATTATTTGACTATCTTCTTTTAGACATAGAAAATACCTGCACCAAACTAAATGAGCTAGAGCGTGAAGCAGACAGGGTCGCATGGGATTTTATGGACCGTAAATTTGCACGCTGGGCTATGCAAAATATAGACAAAACATTCCAGTGCTACATCAGCGAAACTGGTAACCAAACAGTAGCCAAGCTTGACGACGAGCTAAAAGGCGCTAGAATATTTTTAGAAAACTACAACTGTCCACTTCTGACAAAAGTCATAGTCAAGATAAAAGACGTCGATCTAGGATCCGCAAAAATCATTGGAAAAGTCATAGAAAAACTAGATGTATAAAAAAGAGCTTCAAAATTTACTAAACTTGACAACATTTCCAAATTTATTTTTATTATTTGGGAATGATTCATACCAAATAGAAGTATTTACAAAAGAAGTTTTGGCTAAATTTAGTGATGAAAATTTGCTTAGCTTATATTTTGATGAGTATGATTTTAATGTGGCAAAATCACATTTAAGCGAATCTTCACTTTTTGCAAATACAAATTTACTCCACGTAAAAAGTGACAAAAAAATACCAGCTAAAGAGCTAAAAATACTAATTGAATTATGCAAAAAAAGCAAAGATAATATATTCATTTTTGAGCTTCACGAAGGCGATACAAAGCTACTTTTTGATACGCAAAAAGCTTTCGAGCAAAATTTCGCTAGATTTTTTGCCCCTTCAACACTAGGAGAGGCTGTTAATCTCCTATCATACCATGCCTCAAAGCTTGGTCTTAGCATATCTGATGAGGCTTTGTATCAGATTTATTCCTTGCAAAATGAAAGCTTATATCTAGCCAGCAGCGAACTAAATAAGATAGCAAATTTAACCAAAAATGTAGATAATAGCATGATTTCAAAGCTGGTTTTTAGTCTAAATGGAGTTAGTTTTGAGACATTTTTTAACAAAATAATATCGGTTCAAAATATCAAAGATGATTTTTTTAGCTACTCAAATGATTCAAATTTCAGTGAAATAATGCTTGTAAATTCGCTCTACAAAGCCTTTTTGCGACTATTCAAAATCCAAACATACGTTAAAATTTATGGTAAATTTGACATTAAAGAAGCCATAGGTTACACGCCACCACCAAACATAGCAAATACATTAAAAAATCAAGCTTTAAGCATGCCAATAGAGCTTTACAAAGATATTTTTATTAAATTAAATTTAATAGAGTATGATTTAAAGACTAAAAAAGATCTTGAAAAAGAGAGTTTTTTACTCTCTTGCTTACTCTCCATACAAAACCTCATCAGCAAAAACAGAAAAGCTTAAGCAAATTTTTGGTATTATATTAAATTGCTTTTTAGCAAAAATCCTTGCTCTTACAAAATAGAGCTAAATATCCATAAGGAGAACAAATGAAACATTACGAGCTTTTATTCATCTTAAAGCCGACATTGACTGAAGATGAAGCTAAAGTTAAAGTTGACTTCATTAAAGAAGTTATCACAAAAAATGGTGGCGAAATCGCTAGCGTTGTAGAGATGGGAACTCGCAAACTTGCTTATAAAATAGACAAGTACGAAAGAGGAACTTACGTAGTTATATACTTCACAGCTCCAACTCAACTAATCGCTGAGCTAGTAAGAAACATCAGAATAACTGAAGATGTCATTAGATTTTTAACTGTAAAATATGAGAACAAAAGAGAGATTGCTGCTTGGGATAAATTAAGCAAAGGTCTAAAACTAGTTCCAGCTAAAAAAGAGTTGAGAACTCCAGAAAAACCAGCTGACGCTGAATAATTAAAGGGTTTAATATGTTTAATAAAGTCGTTTTAGTAGGAAATCTAACAAGAGATATCGAACTTAGATACGCCCAAAGTGGCTCGGCCATAGGAAATACAGCTATAGCAGTTACTCGTAAATTTAGTGGTGCAAATGGCGAAAAAAGAGAAGAAACGTGCTTTATTGACATTACTTTTTTTGGCAGACAAGCTGAAATAGCAAACCAATACCTAAGCAAAGGCAGCAAAGTCTTAGTAGAAGGTAGATTAAAGCTAGATCAGTGGCAAGACCAAAGCGGAAATGCGCGTTCCAAACATAGCATAACTGTAGAAAATATGGAGATGTTGGGCGCTCAAGGCGGATCTCAATCTCAAGGCACACAAAATAATTACCAAAATAGTTCATACCAAAATGGCGGATACAACAACCAATACTCTAATGAAAATAGCCAACAAAGCTACAATAGAGTAGAGCCATCATACGCTCAAAAACAACAACCAAAAGCTATGAACGAACAGCCTGAGGAAAAAATCCCAGAAATAGATGTCGATAAATACGACAATGAAGAAACTATTCCATTTTAAAGGATAAATTATGGCAGAAAAAAGAAAATATAGTAAAAAATATTGCAGATATACTGAAGCTAAAGTTGAATTTATAGATTACAAAGATACAACACTTTTAAAGTATTGTCTATCTGAAAGATTCAAAATCATGCCAAGACGTCTTACTGGCACAAGCAAAAAATACCAAGAAATGGTAGAAAAAGCTATAAAAAGAGCTAGACACGTTGCACTTATACCATACATAGTAGATCGTGACAGCGTAGTTACTAACCCATTTGAGGGTCTATAATAACTCAAGTTTGGTCTAATATTAGACCAAACTTACCTATTTAAACCAACTTTTTATCTTATCAAATATCCCATCACCGTCTGAACTTTCACCACTTTTTATACCAAAACTATTTTGTAATTTTTCTAAAAGCTCTTTTTGTTCATCTGTCAGTTTTTTAGGAGTATTTATAGAAATTTGAGCTATAAGTCTACCATTTTTCTTAGTTCTTGTATTCTTTATACCCTCATTTTCAAAGACAAACTGCTCTTTATCTTTTGCGCCAATTCCAAGTTTTAGCTCAGTGTCGCCACGCAAAGTAGGTATCTTGATACTCTCTCCAAGCATAGCTTGAGTGAAGAAAACAGGAATCTCTATATAGACATCATCACCATGTCTTACAAAGTTTTCATCTTCTTTTACGCTAATTCTAACATATAAATCGCCAGCATCTTTTGTGCCGACATTTCCTTTGCCAGCAACCCTAATACGCATATCATCATCGACGCCCTCTGGAATATTTATCGTGATATTTGCTTCTATTTCATTATATCCGTTGCCATAGCAGTCTTTGCACTTTTCTTTGATCTGTTCGCCAGTCCCAGAGCAATACGGACAAGCTTGAACAAAACTCATAAAGCCTTGTCTTTGACTTATCTTGCCCCTACCACCGCAATGTGAGCAAGTAGCTTTTTTGCCATCTTTTGCGCCAGTTGCATTACATGTTTTGCAAGGTGTTTTGTATTTGTATTTTATCTCTTTTTCGCAGCCAAAAACAGCCTCATAAAACTCAAGTCTAATTCCAACTTCCAAATCCAAATTATATTTATCGCTTCTTTTGGATTTTGTTCCGTTAAAACCGCCGCCAAAAAATGAGCTAAAGATATCTCCAAGATCAAAATCGGCCTCAAAGCCACCAAATCCACCAGATGAATTTAGCCCATCTTTACCGTATCTATCGTATATTCCACGTTTTTCTTCATTGCTTAAAACTTCATAGGCTTCATTTATTTTTTTAAATTTTTCTTCAGCTTCTTTATCGCCCTGATTTCTATCTGGATGGTATTTTAGAGCTAATTTTCTATAAGCTTTTTTTATAGTATCTCCATCTGCGTCTCTTGAAATCTCTAAAATTTCATAGTAATCAAACTCCAAATTGCTTCCTTATATCGTAAATTTTTAATCTGATATTTTATCCAAACAATACTAAATTTATTCATAAATTTATTTTCATGATTGTATTAATTTTATGGCAAATTTATAATTTATTTACCAAATTTAGATTTAGTTTTTACTTATTTTTGGATATAATAGTAAATAAAATATATAAGGAGTCAAAATGATAAATGTTTTAATGATTGAAGACGATCCAGAATTTGCACAAATTTTATCTGAGTATTTGCTGAAATTTAATATCAAAGTCACAAACTATGAAGATCCATATCTTGGACTAAGTGCAGGCATTAAAAACTATGATTTGCTAGTGCTAGATTTAACTCTGCCTGGTATGGACGGGCTTGAAGTCTGTAAAGAAATCAGGGAAAAATATGATATTCCTATCATTATAAGCTCAGCTAGAAGCGATGTAAATGACCGCGTTGTTGGTCTTCAAATAGGCGCTGATGATTACTTGCCAAAACCTTATGATCCAAAAGAGATGCACGCTAGAATCATAAGCCTAATCAGACGTTACAAAAAAACAAACGAAATACAAGAAGTAGCAACAGATACGTCATTTAAAGTCGATGAAAAAAGACATGAGATATCTTACGCTGGAAATATTCTAACTCTAACACCAGCAGAGTATGAAATACTTGAATATCTCATAAAACAACATAGCTTTTCAGTATCACGTGAGCAACTAGTCTATCACTGTAAAAGCCTAAAAGACAAAGACTCTAAAAGTTTAGATGTAATCATTGGACGACTAAGAACTAAAATAGGCGATAGCTCAAAATCTCCTAAGCATATATTTTCAGTTCGCGGAATAGGATATAAACTAATAGGATGAGATACTCTCTAAGCACCAAAATTACCGTAATATTTGCTATTGGATTTACTGTTATTTGCGTCTTGTTTTTTATGTTTGCAAAGTTGCAACATGACAATATGCTAGACAAAATCAAAGAAAATCAGTATAACTCCATAAACTGGCTACTTTCTTTATATAAAAAGTCAAATATGCCAGAAAACTGGGAGCAGTACTTCAAAAATTTCAATCTAGCGTATGTCAAAAATCCAAAAATGGAAGAGCAAATTTTAAATGATGGTGATTTAATGGAGAGAGTAGACACTCCAATTGGCATGGTTGAAACCATATTTTATGATGGAAATCTATTTTTACGTATCAAAAATCAAAGCGTGACCATAATCCTTGAAAATACTTTAAAAGGGGCAAATGACTCTCTTTTAATCGGATTTTTGATAACTATTGCCTTGTTTGTGTCGCTTTATATATCTATTTTTAGAAGCTTAGTACCACTTAAAAAACTAAGAGATGACATAAGGAAATTTGCCGCAGGAAATATGGATAGCGTTTGCCACGTAAATATCGCAAAAGGCGAAGATGAGATAGCAGAAGTTGCTTATGAGTTTAATAATGCAGCTTGCAAGATCAAAGAGCTTATTATGTCTAGGCAACTATTTTTAAGAACTATTATGCATGAGCTAAAAACTCCTATCGGAAAAGGTAGAATAGTCAGCGAAATGTGCGAAGATGAAACTCAAAAAAACAGACTTATAGCTATTTTTGAGAGATTAAATATCCTTATAAATGAGTTTGCAAAAGTAGAACAACTACTAAGCAAAAGCTATGCATTACAGTATGAAAACTACCATTTTAGCTTGATTCTTGATCAGACTAAAGATATACTTTTACTAGATGATTTCGATGATAAAATCAGCGTGGATATACAAGCAGATCCGATGCTTAGAGTTGATTTCCAACTATTTTCGCTAGCGTTAAAAAATCTAATTGATAATGCACTGAAATATTCAGACAACAAAAAAGCTATCATAGTTTGCGATGAGGAGCATATTTGCATCAAAAATAGTGGTAAACCTCTTGAAAAACCAATCGAACACTACAAACAAGCATTCATCAGAGACAATAGCTCAAAAACCGCTGGAATGGGGCTTGGGCTATATATCATAGAACATATCTGTGCTATGCATAAATTTGGATTTACTTACAAATACATAGATGGATATCATACTTTTTGTATCAAATTTAAAAAATCAAAATAATGCAAACAACAAAAATAGAAAAATTTGACGCATTGGTATCGTGCTTCGAAAAAATACCAGGAGTTGGTAAAAAATCAGCCTTGAAATATGCATATAGTGTTTCTTTAGGAGATTCATTTTTAGGGCTAAATTTAGCTCATAGCATAGAAGATGCCATTAGATTTTTAAAGCATTGCTCAAGATGTGGAGGCATAAGTGAGAATGAAATTTGTGATATATGCAGCGACAATGCTAGAGATAAAAATACGCTTTGCATAGTTGAAAGTCCAAAAGATATCTTGACTATTGAGCAATCAAATTCATTCAATGGAGTCTACTTTGTTTTTAACAATGCTGATAGATTAGAAATATTACAAAAAAACATAATAGATAATGATATAAAAGAGATAATATTTGCACTAACCCCAAGTATAAATAGCGATGGACTGATGCTTTACATAGAAGATAGACTAAAAAATTTGGATCTAAATTTCACAAAAATAGCTCAAGGCATACCAACTGGAGTAAGCCTTGAAAATATCGATATGCTCTCGCTCACAAAAGCTATAAAAGATAGGCGAACTATCTAAAGAGTAAATGCCTCTTTCATATACCCTTTTATCACATCCAAATCAAAGCTATTGTCGTAAAATAGATTAAACGCTAACACAGCTTGAAAAAGCAGCATATCAGCCCCATCTTTTACTTGGAGATTTTTTTGCTTGGCTAAATTTAAAAATGGTGTTTGCCTGCCATAGATAACATCAAATGCAAATTTAGAGTTTGAAAACACACTATTAAGAGTGGTTTCTTGCATAGGCAATTCATTATTTACTAGACCAGCTGGAGTGGTATTTACCACAAGATCGTAAGATTTTGGCTCATACTCATCAAAGCTAAAAAAGTTATAGTCCTTAAACTCATCTGCTCTATTTTGGCTTCTATTTACCACATCTACATCTATTCCATTTGATTGCAAAATATAGCTGATGGCTTTAGACGTGCCACCAGCTCCTATGACAAGGGCATTTTGTACTTTACCAAAATCACTTATAGCCATCATAAATCCGGGTGCATCAGTGTTGAAGCCATAAAGCTTATTTTCTTTTTTTACTATTGTATTTACAGAGCCGATTTTTTTGGCATTTTGATCAAGCTCATCGCATTTAGCAAATGCAACTTCTTTAAATGGTATGGTTATGTTTGCCCCTTTTAAACTAAGTTTATTAAAAACATTAGTTAGCTGGGAGCTATCTTGTAAACAAACTCTACCATAAAAATCATCTAGCCCAAGACCACAAATAGCTAAATTATGCAGTCTTGGAGATATTGAGTGCGCTATTGGATTACCAAATACAGCGTAACAGTTCACTATTTTACCCTATAAACGAATGCTTTATCAGAGATATCTTTTTTTATCTTTTCCATATTTACAGTAAGCTCATTAGCATTAAATGGTCCTACTAGTACTTTAACAACTTTGTTGCCATTTACGCTAGTTTCATAAATATGGTATGCATATCCTTGCTCTTTGATCTTTTTAATCAAAGTTGCATTTGGGTTAAATTTAGACAAAGAAGCAAGCTGAATATAGCTACCTTTGCTTAAATTTGAAGTTGCTTGAGCTTGTTTTTTTGGCTCAGCTTTAGGTTGCTCTTTTTTTACCACTTTTGGAGTGACACTTTTTTGAGCTGGCTCAGCTTTAGGTTGCTCTTTTGGCGCAACGATAGGAGTGCTTGGCTCGGTTGTCACGCTTTGATTAGCGTCCATTGCTTGATTGTTTTTATAGTCATTTACTATATTTTCAAAACTATCTTTCCCAGCTGTATCTGGTATAATAGGAACTTGCTCAAAAATTTCATTATTTGGAGTATTTGTTTCTACTTTCAGTTCTGGTTCTGCTGGAAGTACTAAGCCATCATTCATATTTTCATTGGTGGCAGTATTTTCTTTAGAGTCACCATTTACTAACTTCATGATTATTAGTATAACAACAAATAAAACTACAAGCCCAGCCACGCCAACAAGTATTTTTCTAGTTTTTCCAGACTTTTCATCATCACTTTTATCTAGCAATATATCTTGTAAATTATTATTTTCTTCCATTTTCTTCTCCATTACATATGCTTAGACCAACTAGCCCCACGCTCTTTTTGATATAGTTCATAAGGCAACGCCAATATATTAAACTCTCTTGGCATCTCAAGACTAGGAAACATTCTCCACTCTTGAGGTAATCTTTGAGCCAGCATAATAGATAGCTTATTTGCTATTTGATATCCCTCATTTAGTGTGGTGTGACCCTTATGCACATAAAGATGAAGATGACCTGGTGTCTTGCTTTGATACGCAGTAAAGTTTATAAACCCCTCTTCTCTAAGCAAAAGCTGTGCCCTATGCCAAAATCTCTCAGGAGTTCTTCCATTGTAATCAAAAACTATATTTTCTACCTTGTCATCTTTGCTTATCAAAGAGTGAGCAGCTATTATTTTATCCTCTTCATGCTCTTTTTGAACACTATAGTTTAGCGGCTCATCAACTCTTTCAAATTTATCAAAGAAATATCTACCCTTGTATTCTATCTTATTTACTATAGTATCACGCTTGATAAAATAATGGCTTGTGATCATCTTTATAAGCGTTAAATCCGTACTTTGCATTAAAACATTGCCTTATCATAAATAATAAATTGATGTGCTAAATCTTTAAGCTCTGCTTTAATTTTAGCTTGCAAATCAGTGTTATTGATATCATCTAAAACATCAGCTATGCGACTAGCTATAAGCTCGAATTCGCCCTCTTTCATACCTCTTGCAGTAAGCGCTGGACTTCCTACTCTAATACCACTAGTAACAAATGGACTTCTAGTCTCACCCGGAACTGTATTTTTATTTACTGTGATACCTGCATTACCTAGAGCTATATCGGCATCTTTTCCACTAAATTCTTTATTTAAGAAGCTTACTAGAACAAGGTGATTATCTGTTCCGCCACTTACTAGGTCATACCCTCTTGCCATAAGAACTTCGCCAAGTTTTTTGGCATTTGCTTTTACTTGTTTAGCATAAACTTTCCACTCATCACTTAAGTTATGTTTGAAGCCAACTGCTTTACCAGCAATAACATGCATAAGTGGTCCACCTTGGATACCTGGGAAGATTGAGCTGTTGATTTTTTTAGCAAATTCCTCATCATTTGTCATGATGATACCGCCTCTTGGGCCCCTTAATGTTTTATGAGTAGTTGAGCTTACTACGTGGCAGTGCGGGAATGGGCTATTGTGTTCACCTGCTACTACAAGTCCAGCGATATGTGCAACATCTGCAAATAGATAAGCTCCAACGCTATCAGCTATTTCTCTAAATCTTTTAAAATCAATCTCTCTAGCATAAGCACTAGCTCCACAAACTATCATTTTTGGTTTTGTGATATTTGCTATTTCTTCAACTTTATCATAGTTTATGCGACCATCTAGTTCAACGCCATAAAAGAAGCTTTCATAGTTTTTTCCAGAGCTTGAAACTTTTGAGCCATGAGTAAGGTGTCCGCCATGGCTTAGATCCATACCTAAAATCTTATCACCTGGTTTTAAAAATGCACCATAAACGCCTTGATTTGCTTGGCTACCACTATTTGGTTGGACATTTGCAAACTCACAACCAAAAAGTTTTTTACATCTGTCGATTGCGATTTGCTCGATCTCATCGACAAATTCGCAACCACCATAATATCTTTTGCCAGGATAGCCCTCAGCGTATTTATTTGTAAGAACCGAACCCATTACTTCCATAACATCTGGATATGTGAAGTTTTCACTAGCGATCATTTCAAGGTGATCACACTGTCTTTGTAGCTCTTTATTTACTAAAGAATATATATCTTTATCGAAATTTTCTAAACTCATTTTTATCTCCTTAATTTTCGTTTTTTAGTGGTTTCATCGCAGGGAAAAGTATAACATCCCTAATTGATTTTTTATTTAATAGCAACATTACTAACCTATCAACACCAAGCCCCCAACCAGCAGTCGGTGGCATAGCATAACCTAAAGCCTGACAGTAGTCCTCATCCATCTCATGAGCCTCATCATCTCCTGCGTTTTTCGCATCGATTTGAGCTTTAAATCTACCATATTGATCGATTGGATCATTTAGCTCATTAAATGCGTTTGCAAGCTCGCGTCCAGCGATAAATAGCTCAAATCTCTCAGCTACATTACTATCAGCGTCACTACGTCTTGAAAGTGGGCTTATAGAGATAGGAAAATCAACTATAAATGTAGGATTTATCAGCTTGTCTTCTACATAATTATCAAAAAGTTCAGCTTGTAAATGTCCAAGATCTAGCTTGTCATTTGCTTCAAATTTATCCTCTTTAAGTTTTGCTAAGATTTTTTCTTTGTTTGTAGCTATATCTCTGCTTATGCCGCCTATTTCAACAATAGCATCAATATAATTTACCCTTGCAAAAGGTTTTGAGAAATCTATCATTTTACCATCAAATTCAATTATTTTTGGTAAATTTAGCTTATCAAGAAGGGTAGCAAATAGCTCTTCAGTTAGATCCATTACTTCAAAATAATCATGCCAAGCCCAGTAAAACTCAATACTAGTAAACTCAGGATTGTGAGTAAGATCCATGCCTTCATTTCTAAAGCATCTATTCATCTCAAAGACAGCTTCCATACCGCCTACTACAAGCCTTTTTAAGTATAATTCTGGAGCTATCTTTAGGTATCTATCTACGTCCAAAGCATTGTGATGAGTTATGAATGGTTTTGCGTTTGCCCCGCCAGCAATCGGGTGCATCATAGGAGTTTCAACTTCTAAAAATCCCCTATCTTCAAAAAATCTTCTAATAGTACTAACTATTAAAGAGCGTTTAGCAAAATCACTTCTTACATCGCTATCCATAATCATATCAAGGTATCTTTGACGATATCTCATCTCGACATCAGTTAGCCCGTGGAACTTCTCTGGAAGCGGACTGATAGCTTTGCTGGCTAAAACTATCTTACTAGCATGTATACTAAACTCGCCAGTTTTAGTGATAAAAGCATATCCAGTCACTAAAATCACATCTCCGACTTCAAGATTTTTCTTAAATTTAGTATAATCTTCTTCGCCTATGCTACCTAAAGAATAGTAAATTTGAATATTGTCATTCTCATCTTCCATATTTGCAAAAGTTGATTTGCCAGCAACTCTTTTTAGCTTCAAACGACCAGATATGGTTACTTCTTCATCAGCTTTTTTCTCATCGCCTTCTATATCTTTTATGTATGCAAATTTGTTTTTAAACTCGCTTATGCTCATATCTTTTTTTAGAAAATGTGGATATGGATTTACCCCCATACTTCTAAGTTCATCAGCTTTCGCAAGCCTCGTTACTTCTTGTTCGTTTTCAAAAATCACTTAACTACCTTTTTAAATTTTTTTCTTATTACAGCTTTGACATATGCCATAAAGTTGCATCATGTGACCCGTTAGTTTAAATCCATGATCTTTTGCGATGATAGATTGTCTTTTTTCTATGGTTGGGTCTTCAAACTCTATGATATTTCCACACATTCTACATATCATATGATCATGATGAGGCTTTGTAGCAAGCTCAAATTTCTTGCCTTGAGCACCAAAACTTATAGAAGTCACCATGCCTGATTCTTCTAGCAAATTTAAAGTACGGTACACTGTAGCTATACCTAAATTTAGATCAGGATGACCTTCTTTTATATACAAATACAACTGCTCTGGTGTAAAATGATCACTGTTATTGTAAAGAGTTTTTAATAAAATTTCTCTTTGTTTTGTGTATTTTAAGCCATTATCTCTTAAAACTTTCTTGAATTTTTCCAAAAGAGTATCGTATTCTATATTATCAATGCCGTTCATTGCATATCCTTTGTGCTGTTTGTTTCGTTATTATCAGTTGGTATATCAAGTCTTTGCTCTACTTCTTGTTTTGTCTTATTTAAATCTACATTCATGATAAACTTACCACTAGCCAAAAGCACTGGATAAACCTTGCTATTTTCAAAATATGGCTCAACTTTTTGACTCAAAATGCTTATGTTTGAAACTATCGCAGCGAATATAGAAAAAACTAAAAATATCTTCGCACTTCCAACAAAAAATCCAAGAATCTTATCGATAAAACCAAGCCCGCTCATAGAAAGCATCTTTGAAAATAAATTTCCAACCAATAAACATAAAAGCCAAAATATAACCAAAGTAGCCAAAAATCCAAAGAAAAATGAAGAAGATTCGCTTAGTTTATATATGTTATCACTTATTAGTTGTCCGACTAAATTTGCATTTCTACTAGCGATAATAACGCCACCAATCAAGCCTATAAGCCCAAAAACCTCTTTTACAAGACCATTTATAATGCCCTTGATACCAAGTATTACGACAAGAGCTATAACTATAATATCAAACCATGTAATCAAATCCATTTATATTGTACCTATCTTTCCTGCAAGTTCTTGCTGATTTGTTGAGTAACGAATGGCATTTTCTCTACTTATAATGCCAGATCTTACCACCTTTTCCATTGCTTGGGTTTGGGTTTGCATACCAGTATTTTGCTGATTTAACTGCATTTGGGAGTAAATTTGATGTACTTTATTTTCTCTTATCAAATTTGAAATAGCTGGATTATTTATAAGTATCTCATGAACTGCAAATCTTCCACCGGCATTTTTAGGAACTAAAGTCTGAGATATCACAGCGTGAAGTGATATGCTAAGCATATTTCTTACTTGGACTTGCTCAACTTCGTCAAAACTATCTACTATTCTATTTATTGTTTGGATAGCAGAGTTAGTATGAAGCGTCCCAAAAACAAGGTGTCCAGTCTCGGCTGCTGCTATGGCTATAGATATAGTTTCAGGATCTCTTAGATCGCCCACAAGTATGATATCTGGATCCTCACGCAGGGCGTATTTTAAAGCTCTAGCAAAAGATTTTGTATCTGTTCCTACATTTCTATGAGAAAAAAGTGATTTTTTATTTTGGTGAACGAATTCTATAGGATCTTCTATAGTTATGATATGCTTTCTTTCGGTTAAATTTATCTCATTTAGCAATGCAGCAAGGGTTGTTGATTTGCCAGCTCCAGTTGGTCCAGTGACAAGTATAAGTCCTTTTTCTCTTTTTACTAATTCAGAAAAAATATCAGGAGCACCCAAATCTTTTAAACTTGGGATTTCTAAAGGAATAATCCTAAAAGCAGCCGCTAAGCTTCCATTCATAGTGTAGTAGCAGTTTCCTCTAAAACGACCAATTCCAGGTAACTCTAGGGCAAAATCAAGCTCTTTATTTTCTTCTAGCTCGCTTTTTTGCGAATCAGTTAGTATGGAATAGCATAAATTTTCTATATCTGCGCCATCTAAAACCCTATCAGCAAGAGGCCTTAATACGCCATCTATTCTAACTTGTGGCTCGCTTCTACCAACAAGATGCAAATCACTTGCTTTGTTGTGAGTAACTGTTTTTAAAAGTGTTTCTATATTCATAAATTACTCAATGATTTTTGGAACTTCAAAATACCTATCTTCTTTTTTAGGTGCATTTTGCAAAATTATATCTATAACATCTCCGGCTACTGGAGTGTCCTCTCTAAATGGAGTTCCGCCACTTATAGTACTTACTGCAGCTTCTACATTATCCAAATCTAATTCATTTAGAACCTCGACAAAATCAACTATATTTCCAAGCTGACTTTTGAATTCTTCGCGATTTCCTTCTGGTATTTTAAACGCACTAAGTTTTTCTAGTTTATCTAGCATTTTATCATCTATTTGCATATATCCACAACTCCAATTGGGTAATTTTCTAACAATTATAACACAATTTAGCTTTAATTAAATGAAGTTTTCAAAAATAAATTATCAAAATAGTGTTGATTTTGACTATAAAAAAGTTTTTTGCTTTGATTTTATTTTTTATAAGATTTTTTATGATAGAATTACGGAAATTTTACACTTAAGGACACCACCTTGGCTATCAAAGAAGATATTAATTATATAAAAAATGAGATAAGTTCGCAAGAACAATTTTTAGAAAATGCTATTAGAAGTGAAAGATTTCTTAAAAAAAATAAAAAGATTATAATAGCCATAGTAGTTATAGCATTACTTACTATATTTGTTTATGTCATAAAAACTATAGCATACGAAAAAAACTTAGAAACTACAAATCAAGCTTATAAAGCATTGCTCCAAAATCCAAACGATAGCGCAGCGCAAAGTATTTTAAAAGAAAAATCACCTTCTTTGTTTGCCTTATATGCTATAAAAAATGCTAATGACACAAACAGCACAGCTTTGATTGATGAAGCTTTAAATATGCAAATAGATCCACTTTTAAAAGAGGTTATAAATAGTGCAAAAAACCAAAACACTGACGGTCTGATGTCAAGCTACGCAGCATTAATAAGTGGATATGAGCTGCTAAAACAAAACAAAATAGAAGAAGCCAAGATTGAGTTTTCTAAAATACCACAAAATTCACCATTAGAAGGCATCTCTAAAAATTTACAACACTACCAAGGAAAATAAATTTATGAAATATATACTAGCTATCTGTATTGCTTTTGGGTTGCTTATATTTAGTGGTTGTTCGACAAAAAGAAAGTATTTTGAACCCCAAAATATTGACAAAGAGATGAGCTATAGCCAAAATCTCCCATCATCTATAAAATACACAGCAAGAGATGGAGCGACGCTAGAAGATGGGCAAATCATAACTAAAACAGGTCTAAAAAATACCGTAAAACTAGAAGAAAATGATAGATTTATTGGCGAATTTGACGGTAAATTTATAGTATCAAATTTAGACGGAACGCTAAAAATCCTAGATCTTCAAAACACAGTTTATGAGAGAAAATTTCCTCAAGCTATAGTCGCTGCTTCACTTAGCGGATCAAAGCTAGCAGCTCTGAGCTCAAGAAATACGATTTATCTCGTAGATATATATAGAGATAATGTGGATTTGGAATACGTCGTAGGCGATACTTACGCGCAAGATTCTAGAACTGCTGCTCCGATATTTTTAAGCTCTCTTATAGTTTATCCAACTCTTGATGGAAAAATCATGATAGTAGATAAAGCAAGCGGAAATATCATAAGAGACGCCGTAGTAAGTAGTGAGCCATTTTTCAACAACATTATATATTTAGATGTTTTTGAAGATAAGATGTTTGCCGCAACCGCTACAAAAGTTATGATGATAAGTCCTAGTCTTACCAAAGAATACAGCGGACAGATCAAAGATGTTATTCTTTATAAAAATAGAATTTATGTCTTATTAAAAGACGGATTTATCGAGGCAATGGATCTAAATTTAAACTCTATAGCAAAAACTGAGTTTAAATTTGCAATATTTTCAAACATAATTCCAAAAGGCGATTATCTATATATAATAGAAAAAACCGGGTACCTTCTTAAAACAAATTTAGATCTAACCAGCCAAGAGGTCATAGAGCTAAATGGTGAGATAGAAGATAAAAGTTTTGCTAGTAAAAATACATTTTATTATGATGATAAGATCCTAAAACTAGACTGATGGATAACCAAATTTCTGAAATTTTTAGCCAAAATAAGATACTTTTACGCAATCTTAAAACGCTTGATTTCTCAGAATTTAGTAAAAAAAGAAATTATCAGCTTTTTTTAGGAATTGATACAAATAGTTTTTATACTTTAGTTTTTTTAAGAACAGCAAAAAGTAAGGTGTTTAACAAAGAGATTGGCGATCTAGCCACTGTTTGCAAAGAGATTGAAAATAAATTTGATACGCTTATAAAGCGTAGGATATTGATTTATAATTCACAAATTTGCCAAAAAGTTATAAGTGCGAATAAGGATTGGAAATTCTATGCTTTTATGTGACATAGGAAATACAACAGCTACATTTTACAAAGATAGAAAAATTTGGAGTTTAGATATAGATAAATTTAGGCTATTTACTCCAGATGAAAAAGTCTATTATATCAGCGTCAATGACAATCTTGAAGATATTCTAAGCAATGATATATTTGTAAATCTTGAGCCATATATCAAATTTAGCACAACCTATCTCGGTCTTGGCATAGATAGAGCTGCAGTTTGCTACTCTATCAAAACAGGTTTTATAGTAGATGCTGGTAGTGCTATCACAATGGATCTTATGTCAAATAATATCCATCTTGGCGGCTTCATACTTCCAGGCATCACAACGACACTAAATAGTCTTAAAAAAATATCAAACCGTCTTGATAAACCACTAAATTCACAAATCGATCTTGACTGTATCCCTCAAAAAACAGCTGACGCAATAAGCTATGGCATCATAAAGCCCATAATCTTGCTTGTAGAAGAGCTATCAAACGATAAACCTATCTACTTCACAGGTGGAGACGGCGAGTTTTTATCAAGATTTTTTAAAAATGCAATCTATGACCGCGCGCTCATTTTTAGAGGAATGCTAAAAGCCATAGATGAAAATAAGGAGATCATTTGCTAAAAGTAGCATTACCAAAAGGCAGAATTGCCGAAGATACATTAGAAATTTTTACTAAAATTTTTGGAAACGAGTTTAAATTTGAAGATAGAAAGCTTACTATGACTCAAGGGAATTTTGAGTTTTTAATGGTAAGAAATCAAGATATTCCTACTTATGTCACTGAAGGAGCTGCTGATATCGGAGTCGTTGGGCTTGACGTGCTTGAAGAGCATAACGCAGATGTCCTAAGACTTCTTGATCTCAAACTTGGTAAATGTAAAGTCTGCATAGGCATAAAAAACGAAGATAAGCTTGACTACTCAAAACCAGAGATAAAAATCGCCACAAAAATGCCAAATATAACAAGAAATTATTTCGCCACTAAAGCAACTGCAGTCAAAATCATCAAGCTTTATGGCTCGATTGAGCTAGCTCCGATAGTTGGATTAAGTGATGCTATCGTCGATATAGTCGAGACTGGCACCACAATGAAACAAAATGGACTCAAAGTAGCAGAAGCGATCATGGATAGCTCAGCACACTTAATCGCAAACAAAAATAGCTTTATAGTAAAAAGAGAGGAGATACTCTCACTCTATCATAAAATCAATGATTTGATAAACTAAGGAGAAATTTGAGACAGGTCAGTATATCAAACAGAGATTTTCTCATCATATCTTTAATGCTTTTTTCCATGTTTTTTGGGGCTGGAAACTTTATATTTCCACCTATGGTAGGCAAAGAAGCTGGCATAAACTTTTATGAAGCCATACTATTTTTTTGTATAACTGCTGTTTTATTGCCTGTTTTAGGAATAGCCGCTGTCGCAAAAAGCGGGACTTTAGATAAGTTAGTTTATAGAGTGGATAAATACTTTGCCCCTATTTTTACCATACTTGTCTATATCATCATCGGCCCGCTTCTTGCCATACCAAGAGCTGCAAATATGCCTTATGAAATTAGTCTATCTCCTTATCTTGCAGATAGTTGGCTAGTCGTTTATATGGTAATATATTTTGTTTTAAATTACATAGTTTGCATAAACAAAACCGCCATGATAGACACTATGGGCAGGTGGCTGACACCTATAATGCTAGTGCTAATATGTCTATTTTTTATAGTTGCCATTGTAGGCAATATGGGAGAGTTTTCAACCCCTATTGGTAAGTATGCTACCTCACCAGCCTCTAGTGGATTTTTAGACGGATACCAAACAATGGACGCTATGGCGGCTCTTGTCTTTGGTATAGTCGTCGTCTCATCGATAAAACAAATCGGCGTCAATCAAAGCATAGTATCAACCACTATAAAATCAGGCGTCTTTGCTGGAATTATACTAGCTTGCATATATATCATGCTAGCCTACATAGGAGCTAGTAGTGCATCACTTTTCCCTGATACTAAAAACGGTGCAAACATATTATCACTGACTACGAACTATCTCTTTGGTGGATATGGGGCGATCATACTTGGAGCCATATTTTTACTAGCTTGTTTTACGACTACAGTTGGACTTATAAGCTCGGCTAGTGAGTATTTTAGTAAATTTAACCACAGATTAGGTTATAAATTTTGGGTTTTTGCGTGGAGTTTTTTAAGCTTTTGTATGGCAAATATCGGACTTAATGAAATTCTCAAATATAGCATTCCTATACTTACTACTTTTTATCCAGTTTCTATAGTGCTTATTATTTTGTCTTTGATAGACCACTTCATAGACTCATCAAAAATAGTATACAGAAGCTGTATTTATACTACTTTAGTAATCAGTTTGGTTCACTCTTTACAAGAATCAGGGCTATTAGATTATAAATTTAGTGTGCTAAATTTCTTACCATTTTACGATGCTGGGCTTGGCTGGATCATACCTACTTTAATCGCTTTTTGTATCTCTTACTTGATATTTAGAGCCAAAAAAAGAGGCGGGATTTGAATCCATATCTGTTTATAACAGTATCAAGTATACTGTTTTTTTTTATAAACTTTTACTGCTACAAGAGGATTAAGCAAAACTCTCTTGTATCTAAATTTAAAAAGCTAATAGCTTTTATCTTTATATTTTTATATCTCTTTGAACTTATGTTTTTTATCACGTTAAAAAGTGGCGAATTAACTGGACTTTTATATAAAATATCCATATTTTGCGTTGGCATAAGTTTTGTTTTATTTATGGTTTTACTGCCTTTTGATCTAGCCTTATTTGGAACAAGGAAGTTTAGCAAAGACAGGAGAAAGGCGTTAAAATTTATCTTTGACGTAAGTGTTTTACTTGGGTTTTTTGTATATGCTTTTAAAGGTATTTTTAATGCGAATTTTAATACCGTCATCACCAAAAGAGACGTAGAGATAAAAGGGCTAAAAGAGCCGCTAAACATAGCAATCATAAGCGATATTCACATAGGCGAGTTTTTGCAAAAGGAGTTCTTGCAAGGCATTGTTGATAAGGTAAACACCTTGCAAGCGGACGCCGTTTTTATAGTCGGCGATATAGTTGATTTAAGCAGCGACAAACTTGGTGATTTTTTAGAGCCATTAAATGAATTAAAATCTAAATTTGGTACGTATTTGGTCATCGGAAACCACGAATATTATCATGGCATAGATACTTTAATAGATAAATTTAAAACGCTAAATTTAAAACTTTTAGAAAATGAAAATGTTAAATTTGGCGGTATAAATTTAGCTGGAGTTTATGATTTAGCTGGTTTGAAATTTGGCTTGTATGAGCCTGATTTTGATAAAGCACTTTCAAATTTAGATCCAAATTTGCCAACAATTTTACTAACCCACCAGCCAAAATCGCTAAATTTATTAACCAAAGATGTGGATTTGGCTATCTGCGGACACACTCATGCTGGGCAGATTTTTCCGTTTTCGTTTTTTGTTTGGTTGGATCAAAAATACGTCTATGGGCTCTATCAAATTTCACAAAAAATGCAGCTCCTAGTAAGTAGTGGAGTTGGATTTTGGGGGCCACCACTAAGACTGCTTAGCAAAAGTGAGATTGTAAATCTGACTTTAAAAAACAAAGGATAATTATGAATTATAATAAATTTTCTAATTATTTTGGATTAATTGCACATTATAAATTTCCAAAGTGGCTGCAAACTCAGATAAATTGCTGGTACGTTGATAAATTTAAAATAGATATGAGTGAGTTTAAAAAAGCCGATGATTATGATAGCCTAAACTCACTTTTCACAAGAAAACTATTAAAGCAAAGAGTGCTAGAAGATGGCTTCATAAGCCCAAGTGATGGGCTTTGTTTAGAAGTAGCTAGAGGCGATAAACTCATGGCTTACAGCATCAAAAATCACTCTTATCAAGTGGGTGATTTGCTAAAAAATAGTCTAGCTAATGATGAACTTGAAGGAGAGTTTAACTACCTAAATATCTATCTTTCTCCAAGCGATTATCATCACTACCACGCACCTTGCGATATGCAAATTTTAAGCTTAGAATACGTGCCTGGAGAGCTTTTTAGCGTAGCGAAAAACTGGCTTAAAAAAGTAGATAATCTATATCCTAAAAATGAAAGAGTTATTCTAAAGGCAAAGCTAGAAAATAACAAAATCATTTGGCTAGTTTTTGTCGGTGCTTGGAATGTTGGCAAGATGAAATTCGACTTCGAGCCACGTATAAACACAAACTCAAATTTAGAGTATTGCTTTTATAAATATGAAAATTTAAAAGTAAAAAAAGGCGAACACTTGGGTAATTTTGAGCTTGGCTCAACCATAGTTTTGATAAGTCAAAATGAAGCTATAAGATACGATATAAAAGCAGATCAAAAGATTAAATTTGGAGAAAAAATCGGCGAATTATTATAAAACTAGTCGCCTAGATATAACATAAAAAAGTAGTTAAACGCCTTTTAAAGGCGTTTAAAATTAAATAATAGGGTTTCCATGATAAACAACATCTTTTGAATCAGCACTATCTAGCTTACGCACGATTTCGCCTATTTTGTTGTTGTTTGATTTTTCTATCTCTTCATCTAAATCTTGATAGCTATAGACCATTGACACAGTTGATATACCTTGTAATCTTTCTATGATTTTATAAGATTTGATCTCTTCATCAAAGTTTTTTGCTTCAATAGTTACTACTATTTTATCATTTTCGCACGCCACGACTTCACAGTTTTTAATTTCACAGATTTTTGCTTTGATGTTATCTATCATACTCAAATCAGCGACATTTACAACAAGGCTTGAAATATTCATTTTATGCTCCAAAAGTAAATTGCATTATCATAAGCGACAGTTATTAGCTCATCATTCCAAAATAACATATAATGAACTTGCTCTTTATCATAATCTATATGTTTAAATTTCTTTCCATCCAAAGTAAAGATATCGATTCCGTCTTCATTATAATACGCACCGAATTTATCACCAAGCCCTACTCTTAAAACGTGCTTGTCTTTGCTTTCAAAAATATGAGCCTTTTTGCCATCAAAATAATATGCTAAGTTCTCAGCTGATCCAGCGACAAATTTATCACCAATAGCTCCTACGCTATATAAAATATCTTTTTGGATAGGAAGCTCTTTTATGATTTTTTTGGTTTTTAAATCATAATAAATCACAACTCCACCCTCGCTCACTGCAACTAGCACATTTCGGTCTGCTAAGTACTCGCTATCGCCTATCCAAGATGAATAAGTAAGCTTTGTTTGGAAGCTAAGCTTGAATGTTTTAAGATCTAAATAATAAAGCTCACTACTCAAACCAACTACCAAAAGAGTATTATCATCTATGAAAAATAGCTCTTTTAAACCCTCTTCGACGTCCAAATAACTAAGTTTATTATTTTCAAAAATACCGATTCTTCTTTGTCTATTATCAGTCTCATAGATGATAGCTATTTTGCCATCTCTAATATCAATCGCACTGATTCTCGAACCTATATTTTCTTCAATAGTCGTAGAAATATTTGGTACTTCTAATACCTTGTTTAGGTTTTTGTTGATTAAATCATAGCTAAGAAGCTGACTGTTATCTGTACCGATAAACAGCTGGTTTTTGTATAGTTTAGCACTTACAGCATTAGCTGGAATATCTAGTTTATAATCAGCAAATAAACAAACAAAAAGACCCATTAAAACTACAAAAAATTTCATACTCTAATCCTTTTTTACGCTCATCAAAATAGCACTCTTAAAACAAGAGCTTAGACACTCACCACAATTAACGCACTTTTGGTTGATTACTGGACGAAACACACCAAAATACTCAATTGCTTTAAATTTACACACATCGTAACAATTATAGCAAATTACGTCATTCCACGCAAGACACGAATTTACATTTATAAAGGTTTTTGCATTTATAATAGCAGGATTTTCTAAGCTTAAAACACCATTTGGACAGACATTTGCACACTCTTTGCAAAAATCACACCCAAGCTTGGAAGTGTCAAATTTAACCCTACCTTCTTCGTATATCAAAACATCTCTATGACAAGCCTTAATACAAAGCAAGTCACACTCTAAACAATCAAATTTACCACCAAAATATGGTGGCATTATGTCTTGGGGCTTTTCATTTGCCCCAAGTATTTTTCCAAATAAAGCTCTTTTGGAAAGGTCAGGCATTATATACCTTGATTTAATACATCAAGCAAGTTTGAACTCTCATTGCTATCTTTATATCTAAAGTCAGCTTTGAAATTATTTTTCTTAAGAGGTTTAACATCTGCTTGAGCAACGTGACATTGAGTACAGTTAAATCTAGACTCGCTAAGCTGACCACCTAAATCTTTACCAGTTCTAAGGTCTGTTAAGTGACTTTTTGGAACTGGTAAAGTTCCTGCATCTTTTGCAACTTCAGGCATATGGCAAGTAACACACATATTGCTCTCAGCTGTGATAGGAATAAGTCCTTCTAGGCTATGTGGGATAAGTGGTGGAGCATTCTCGAAGCTTCTATCAAATCTCTTATTTGTTCCTGGAACATCTCCAAGCCATTTTATCTCTGGATTCTTGACACTGTTTTCATCAACTATATCAACTGTCCTTAGTCCTATTTCTGTATCGGTAACTTGTTTGCTAGAACCGCAAGCGACAAGTAACAGTGCAGCTGATAAGCAAAGCACAATATTTTTCATTTATTAACTCCTAATTTCAATATGCTAAAATTAATGGCATCATCATTGCAAACTTCTACGCATTTACCGCAGCTTATGCATTCGCTACTGATGATTCCACTTTTTGTTCCAACTATATCTAAAACTTTTTCTTCTGGACAAACTACCTTACATTTAAAGCATTTGCTACATTTATCGTAGTTGTATTTGACACGAATGAGACTAAATTTACTCACGATAGCATAAAATGCACCAAGCGGACAGATGTGAGCACAGATAAGTCTTTTGCCTACAAATGTCTCTA